>CAVZNF010000015.1:0-644730 GCA_963776565.1 uncultured Gaiellaceae bacterium | reverse complement strand
TCCTTCGACGCCACCCAGCGTGGCCGCACGCGACTCGCGATCAGAAACTGAACGGGCGACAGCGCGACGAGGGCTTCGATGAAGTCCTCGGCCTTCGGCTCCGGAGTGACTTCGTGGTAGTCGTCCAGGACGAGCCACGCGTTCTCGGGCCAGGCAGCGAGGTCCTCGCTGAGGATCTCCGCCAGCGTCTGGACGTTCTCGGCAGGCGCGGGAAGCGCCCTCAGATGTTCGCGCAGACGGTGATCGCAGTCGTCGATGAGCTTCGTGGCGGCCCGCGCGATTCCGAGCGCCAATGCGGCAACATCGGTAGAAGACGATCGGGCGGTGAACCAGACACCCACGCGACCGTCGCGTACCACCCATTGCTCGGCGAGTGTCGTCTTGCCGTAGCCCGCCGGCGCGATGAGCATCCGCACGCGCGCCTTGGAGTCGTCGAGGATCGCGAACAGCCTCGGCCGCTCGACGATCCTGCGTTTGCGGATCCGTGTCTGGGGGACTGTCGCAGTCGTCGCCCTCTCCTGACCGACGTCACCTCGATCGACCGCGCGACCCTAGCACCCCCGAGGTCGGAGGGGCGCTCGCGGCAGCACCGGCGGCCACGAGCGCCCTGGGGTCAGCGGGGTAGCCGGGCCGCAAGCCAATGGCGGCGCCCCGCAGACAGCGGATCCTCTCCCGTGAGGAGTCGAAACGCGATCGGGATTTGACGCCGACGCCGCACCCCGAGCTTCTGCCGAAGCACGTCGCAGTGGGCCTTCGCCGTCCTGGGGGAGATCCCGAGCCGCAGACCAACCTCGTCATTGGAGCAACCCGCTGCGATCAGTTCGACGACCTCTCGCTGCCGAGGCGTGATCGGGGTCGTCTTCCGTTCGGTCGCAAGCTCCATCATGGGAGACGAAGCTACTCCCTCGATCGAGGGACGGCCATTCGTCAGGGGGTGTAAGGGCCGGTGTAACGCGCGCGGCGCGTCAGGACATGGGGACTTGCCGCAGCACTTTCGGAGCGACGCGATCGAGAATCTCCGCCAGGCTGTCGCCGGTGCAGGTGAGGCCGTGGTTGCGCAGGCCGATGACCGCATGGGCCGGATCGGGCTCCAGCGCAACGAGATCCGCCACCGCGATCGCAAGCTGCTGCGTGCCGCACGGGTAGTTCACGTCCGTGGCGGCGATGCCCTCCATCCAGGCATGGACGTGGAGGATCGCCCCGACGTCGGGATGCGCCTGGTAGATCATCCAGTGCTCGATCGCATCCACCGAGACGCGGCGCGGCTCGATTCCGGGTGGAACGCTCAGCACGATGACGCCGCGGTCGTCGTCGAAGTCCTTGACCATGAGGATGTCGCGGCCGACCGACTCGAGCTTCGACTTGTCGACGCCGCTCGCGCTCATCCAGAAGCGCGACTCGTCCTTGCGCGCAGAGAGGTTGCCGTACGAGAGACCGCCGACCGAGTACAGGCGCATGACGTGCCGGAGGTCGCGACCAGAGAGGTACTCCTCGACGGGGAACGGCGAGGGAAGCAGGTCGAGCTCGTCCAGTCGCCTACCGGACTCGCTGATGTCCGCGGTCACCTCGTCGCCGTCCCAGAGCTCGGGCTCGAGGTCGGGGATCCACTCGTTGTCGATGACGAGGCGCGACGTGGCGAGCGGCTCGAGGCGCTCGTAGATCTCAGCCGGATCCTCGGCGACGTGGTACGTCCCCTGCTCCATCGTCGTGAACCACACGCCCTTGCCGCGGACGCGGAGCAACACGACGTTCGACAGCGTGCGGACGAGCATCGGATAGCTCGCCTTCAGGGCGTCGTCGGGCGCCTCGTCGAGCTCGTAGAACGCGGCGGAGTACGTCCCTCGCGACGCGCGCCGGAACGCCTTCGGATCCTCCGGGTCGAACATGTTGAGGACGAAGTCCGCGTCGGCGATGTCGTCGACGTAGAGGAAGTCGTCAGCCTCGAACTGCTTGCCGATATCGCGCACCCAGGCTTCGTGCTCGGGAGACGTCGCTGTCCCCCAGATGGCGTACTTGCGCACGGGCCGAGTCTAGCCGCGCTAACGGAACAGGTCGCGCTCGCGCGGCATCACGAGGTCGCTGCCGAGGCCGTCGCCTCCGAGCTCGAGTCCGCGGACGATCGCGGCAGGAATGCCGTCGAGCTTCCCCATGACGAGCTGCGCCGCACCGGCGATCTCGTCGGCCACGGCGATCTGCGTGGCATGGAGCTCGTAGCCGAGCGAGTCGCGCTCGCCGTCGAGGTCTACCAGCGCCGTGATGCCGGCGACCCCGAGCGCGACATCGGTGGTCCCGAGCCGCCACGCGCGTCCAAAGGAGTCCGAGACGATGACGCCGATCTCGACGCCGGCGAGCTCGCGAATGCTCGACCGCAGTCGCGCGGCCGATGCGTCGGGGTCGAGCGGCAGCAGGACGAGCGTGTCCGGCCCTTTCGCGTTGGAGCCATCGACGCCGGCAGACGCACACACGAACCCGTGGCGCGTCTCGGCGATGACGAGCGGAGGGCGCGCGCGCAAGACCTCACGCGCCTCCCCGAGTATCACCTCGATGCGCCGCGGATCGGAGTCGCCGGCGAGCTCGCGCGCACGCTCGGAAGGCTCGACGCCGGCGAGCTGGACGACGCGACCCTCGACCTTCGAGACCGCCTTCTGGGCGACGACGAGGACGTCGTCCTGCTCGAAGCCCGCGCCGCGTGCGGCCGCCTCGACGAGGAGCGCGGCGAGATCGTCTCCCTCCTCGAGCTCCGGGATCCCGCGGAGCGGGATCACGCGCAGCTCCCCCGTCAAGGGAGTCCCGTGACCCGGATTCCCGCGTGGCCCTTGTAGCGCTTGTTCATGTTCACGATGACGGCGGTGAGGCCCTCGAGGGCGCGGGCGCTCGCGAGCGGGCCTGCGTCGAGCGCGCGGCCGGATGTCAGCCGTTCGGCGAGCTCGAGGCCGAGCGCCTTCGCGTCGGCGTCGTCACCGCAGACGAACGCGTCCTCCTCGGGTGGATGGTCGGCGCCGAGGCTCGATGCGGCCAACGAGTGCAATCCAGCGAGAACAGGACCAGCGAGCTCCGCTTGGATGCGCTCTGCCAGAGATTGCGCGTCGGTCGCGGGGAGCACGCCGACCTTCGAGAAGCGGAGCTCGGACGCGACCGAGAGCACGGGCGTCTCGCCGATCGCGGATCGCAGCTCCCGCGCCGTGTCGAGCGCGGCTTCGGCATTGACCGCAAGGACGATGAAGTCCGCGTCGGCACACGCGTCGCCGTTTGCCTCGCCGACGCAGTCGAGCTCGAGGGCGGTCGCGGCCGCTCGTTCCGCGTCGCGCGAGCCGACGATGACGTCGAGCCCCGACTCGTGGAGGCGCAGCGCGAGCGCGCGTCCGAACGGCCCGGTTCCACCGACCACGGCTACGCGCATGCGGCCTCGAGCACGATCTCGGCAAGCCGCTTCTCCGCGTTTGCGTCGCGCATGAGCGTCTGCGTGACGACGAGATCCACCTCGGCCTCCGCCGGCGCGTCCGACTCGTCGATGACGAGGGCGTCGATCAGGCCGTTGTAACAGGCAGCGACGCGGCGTGGTTCGGCTCCGCCTGCCATGCGCGTGAGCATACGGGCGGCCGGGCCGGTGACTGCCGCTCCGCCGACGAGTGGGCTGACGGCGATGCAGCGCGCCTGGCGGCGCTCGAGCGCTTCCCGGATCTCCCTGACGGCGAGAATCGGACCGATCGACAGGTACGGATTGCTCGGAGCGAAGAGGATCGCGTCGGCCGCCACGATCGACTCGACGACCCCTGGTGCGGCTGACGCGTTCTCAGCACCCTCGTAGTCGACGCCGTCTACTTCGTCGGCGTGCCGACGACCGACGAACCACTCCTGAAACGCGAACCTCCCGGCAGGCGTAGTGACGTACGTGCGGAGCCGATCGTCCGTCGCCGGCAGGATCCGCGCAGAGACGCCTGCTCGGAGAGCGAGCGCCGCGGTCACCTCGGAGAGCGTTGCGCTGCGTAGCGCCTCCGTACGTACGAGGTGAAGGCCGAGGTCCCGGTCGCCGAGACGGAACCAGTCATCCCCTCCCCAGCTCGCCGCCGACTCGAGGGCGTTCCAGGTTTCGTCGGCTCGTCCCCAGCCGCGCTCCGTGTCGATGAGCCCGCCGAGCGCGTAGAGCAGGCTGTCCAGGTCGGGCGAGACGTGCAGGCCGAGGATCTCGACGTCGTCACCGACGTTTCCGATGACGGTCAGCTCGCCCGGCTGGAGGACCGCGTCGAGCCCTCGCGCGAAGCGCGCGCCACCGCCCCCGCCCGAGAGCAGGACGACCTTCACGCCGGAACGGCAAGCAGCGCGCGCGTGCGAGGGCCGAGGCGAGCGCCGAGGAGCTCGAGGTCGGCGTCGGAGTCGACGTCGATCTCGAGCTCGGGGATGCTGACGGTCGCGAACGGCGCATGAGCACGGAAACGGTCGGCGCTTCCAGGGCCGTAGAGCGGCGCGAAGACGCCAGGATCTGGCAGCGAGAGCGCGTTCGTGGTTCCATCGCGCGCTGCGACGAGCGCGAGCCCGGCGTCAGCGAACTGCCGAAGAGCTGCGGGCGTCACAGCAGGGAGATCGGCGTTGACGACGAGCGCGTGTCCGTCGATGCGGGCAAGGCCTGCAGCGACCGCCGCGCCGAGGCCCGAACCTGGATCGACGACGACCTCGGCGCCAGGAGGGACGACTGTCGGATCGTTCGTGACAACGAGAACACGCCCGACCGCCAGTGCCGCTTCCACGACGTCTCCGAGCATCGCCACGGCCAACGCCGCGCGCACCGAGGCCGGAAGGCGCCGCTTCGCGTCTCCGCGATACGGGATCACGATGGCCGGCACGCGGCGAAGCGTACTCAGGCGGCGTTCGAGGACGTGCTGTCGGCGCCGGGGCCGGAGGTCGCCCACTCGCGGACGTCGAACCAGTGCGTCCCGCGAAGCGCCTCGGCCACGTCGAGGTCCGTGTGGCCGGGGTTGAACACGTGGTGGTCGAGGTCGCAGCAGATCTCGACCTCGTCGAGCGAGGCGTGCGAGATGCGCGCCAGCGACTCGGCAGGGAGCTGGGCCTCGGCGACCGTGTAGTGCTTGAACTGGAGGTCGGGATCGAGCTCCATCAGCTCCGGCCAGTCCGGACAGGTGCGCGCGCTCATCGCGTGGCTGAGTTCTCCTCGAGCATCCACGTCCCTTCAAAGCGGACCACGCCGCGGACGTCATCCCCCGGATAGACCACGAACACGAGCGCGTCGTCGAGCCAGTGGTAGACGTGCTCGCCCGCCTCGTCGGTGAGGCCGAGGCGCAGGTGGAAGCGGCCGTCGGCGAGGGGGAGCGAGCCGATCTGCAAGCGGACGTCGCGCGTGCCGGCTCCGTTCGTCCAACCGATGCTCCGAAGGTCGACCGCGTGCCCGGCCACCAGCGTGCCTGCATCGTCGCGCAGTTCGAGCTGAAGACGCGGTGGCGGCACGCCATCTGCCGCGACGCTGACGCGGAGCTCGAACGGCTCGCCGGAGAGGAACTGCATGCGATCGGTGCCCTCGTGCCCGACGAGCGTGGCCTCCGCGATCGACGCCTCGCCGGACCCCCACTCACGCAGGCCGACCCCGCGCTCAGCCGGGTTCGCGTCATCGGACAGCGCTCGCCGATACCGCACGACAGCCTCTCTCGTCGGCCCGTCGAAGGCGACGCGTCCTCCCTCGAGGAAGACCGACCGCTCGCAGAGACGCTCCACCGCCGCCGCGTCGTGGGAGACGAACACGATCGTCCCGCCCTTCTCCTTGAACGCGAAGATCCGCCCGAAGCACTTTCGCTGGAACGCCTCGTCGCCGACGGCGAAGACCTCGTCCAGCAGCAGGATGTCGGCGTCGAGGAACGCCGCGATCGCGAACCCGAGCCGCATCGTCATTCCCGACGAGTACGTGCGGACAGGCCGATCGATCGCGTTCTCGAGCTCGGCGAATGCGACGATCTCGTCGAAGCGGCGCTTGATCTCGGCCCGCGCCAGACCCTGGATCGCGCCGTTCAGGAAGACGTTCTCGCGCCCGGTGAAGTCCATGTGAAAGCCGGCGCCGAGCTCGAGCAGCGAACCGATCCTCCCCTCTGCCCGGATGCGCCCCGCTGTCGGCTTGATGATTCCGGCGATCAAGCGCAGCAGCGTGGTCTTGCCCGATCCGTTGCGTCCGATGAGGCCGACGGCCTCGCCGTGCTCGACGGCGACGGAGACATCGCGCAGCGCCCACACGTCAGTCGAGGCGGTCTGACCGCGCTGCACGACGAGATCCTTCAGCGTCCGCGCCTCGCGAGCGTGCACGCGGAAGCTCCGCGCGACACCCTCGACGTCGATCTCGCCGACTTGCATGCGACCTAGAGTAGAGGCCGATGCTACGGAGCGACGCGGCCGCGAAAGAGGCCGCCTTCAGGGATCTTCGCGCGACCGGTATCCGCCACTCGGCGGATACCGGTCTAGTGCAAGAGGGAAAGTAGAGCGCGCGATGGAACGAGTCGGCGAGCACCCCGTTCCTGCCGGGCCGCTCGCGGTGCGGTGGCTTGGATACGAGATCGAGGAGCAGCGAGCGGGCGTCGCGACCCGCGCGCGCGTGCGGCTCGAGAACGCGGGATCGGCGCCATGGCGCTCGCGCGGACGCGAGGGGGTGCAGCTCGCGTACCACTGGCTCGACCCGCTGGGGAACGCGATCGTGTGGGATGGGACGCGCACCGGCCTTCCGGATGCCGTACGGCCCGGAGAGACGGTCGAGCTCGAGGCATCGCTGCTCGCTCCGAGGCCACCGGGGAGCTACCGGCTCGCGTTCGATCTCGTCGAGGAGTTCCGCTTCTGGTTCCAGGAGCTCGGTTCGACGCCGCTCGACGTCCCTGTGGACGTCCGGCCGCGTATCGACGAACGGCGGCTCGGAGTCCGCATCCACGGCGAGCTCGACCCCGAGCTGGAAGCCGCCCTCGCAGCCCAGGAAGAGCCGATCGTCATCGACGGCGCCGTCGCCGTCGCTCACCTCGTTCCCGGCGCGATCCCCGCGCCCGACTGGTCGCGTCTCCTGCTCGACGCGCACGCGGAGGGCTACGGCGCTGTCGGAGGGGCGATCGAGGCCGAGTCGCGAAGCGACCGCCGCCGCCTCGCGCGCCTGGGCGCCGGGAGGCGGCCGGAATCCGCGCCTCGGAGAGCCTCTTCTGCTGCCGTCACTCCTCGACGAGATGGAGCCCGAGGTGCACGAGGGCTTGCCCTCCTACAACGGGAACGACGGCCTCTTCGAGGGCCGGGCCGTCGTCAGACTTCGGTCGCGATCCGGTCGTCCGAGCGGCTGAAGACGTACGCGCCGATCGCCAGAGCCACTGCGGCCGCAACGACGGTGTAGATCGTGTTCGCGGCTCCGGGCGCCTCGCCGTAGAAGATCACGGAACGCATCGCCTCGACGGGTGGCGTGAGGAAGTTGACCCAGTGAAGAAAGAAGTCCGCGGCCGGGTACTTGTCCACGCCGGGAAGGTCGTCGAGGCTGTACAGGATCGGCGTCAGGAAGAACCACGGCAGGAGCAGCGCCTGCAGCAGGTGCTCGACGTCGCGGTACAGCGCGTTCAGTGACGCGACCACGAGCGAGAACCCGGCGACGATGCACGCGAAGAGCGCCCCGAGCGGGAAGGCGAGCCAGACCGTGTCGCGCGCCTCGGGGATCCGCCACAGGCTCAGTACGACGACGACGCCGAGCATCACCGCGAAGGAGACGAGGTTCGTGCCGACGATCGAGAGCGGGACGAGCTGACGGGGAAAGCGGACCTTGCGGATCAGGTTCGCGTTCTCGAGAAGGCTCCTCGACGCCGCCTGCGAGGCGGTCGCGAAGAACACCCACGCCGGCAGGCCGCACAGGAGGAAGAGCCAGTAGTCGTCGCTCCCGACCTCGGCGACCCGCCAGAGCACCGAGAACACGAGCAAGTAGACGAGCATGAGGACGAGCGGGTGCAGCAACGACCATCCAAGCCCGAGGAACGAGCCGCGGTACTTCGCGCGGATGTCGCGCCGGAACAGGCTTCCGAACAGCTCGCGGTAGCGAATTACGTCGGCGTAAACGGACACGCGGAGAGTCTAGGGCGGCAGGTGGCTCGATTACCCTGTCCCGGTTGTGAATGCGATCGTCGCGATCGCCGCGTTCTCGCTTTCCGTCGCGGTTCTCTGGCTTCTCCTCCGCTCGCCGATCGGCGCGCGGTTCGTCGCCGTTCCGTCGGACGAGCGCTGGCACGAGCAGCCGACGCCGACGTTCGGAGGAGTCGGGATCTTCGCGGGCTTCGTCGCCGGCGTCGCCGTCGCGCTCGCCGCCGGAATCATCGAGTGGAGTGGCGAGCTCGGCGGGATCCTCGCAGGCGTCACGATCGTCTTCGGCGCAGGGCTCATCGACGATCTCCGCCGCCTGAGCCCGATCGCGAAGCTCGCCGCGCAGATCACGGCCGCTGTCGTCGTGCTCGCGAGCGGGCTGAACGTCGAGATCGTCGGGAACGACGTCCTCGCGTGGGCCATCGGTCTCCTCTGGCTCGTCGGCATCACGAACGCCTTCAACCTGCTCGACAACATGGATGGCCTCGCCGCGACATTGGCGATCGTCTCGTGCGCGTACTTCGCAATCGACGCGCTGACAGCGCACGAGAACGAGACCGTGCTCGCGCTGGCGATCTCGCTCGGCCTCGCGTGCGGCGGCTTCCTCCCGTTCAACTTGCGGCCGCAGCGGGGGGCCGCTGTCTTCATGGGCGACTCGGGAGCTCAGCTGATCGGGTTCGGACTCGCGTCGCTCGCGCTCGCCGCGAGCTGGACGGTGGCGGGAACGACGGTCGCGACGATCCTGCTGCCGCTCCTCGTGCTCGCGATCCCGATCCTCGACACGACTCTGGTGACGGTCGCGCGGCTCGTCGAGAAGCGACCCGTGACGCAGGGCGGGCGCGATCACACCTCGCACCGCCTCGTCTACTACGGCCTGTCCGAGACGAAGGCCGTGCTGCTGCTCGCGATCGTGGCGTCTGCGATCGGCGCGACCGCACTCGCGTACAACGTGCTCGACAACGGACGCCTGACCGCGATCGGCGTCCTCCTGACGTTCGTGCTGCTCGTGCAGTTCGGGAGCTTCCTCAGCGACCTCGAGGAGCGCTCGCGGCGCGGGATCGAGGGGCCGGAGCCGTCACTCTGGCGCGCGCTGATCTTCGAACCGCGCCGGCTGGTGGAGGTCTTCGCGGACTTCGTCCTCATCTGCGTCTCGTTCCTCGTCGCCTACGCGCTCGCCGTCGGCGGAACGGGAACGGACTTCGAGCGTTCGGTCTACCTCTCGGCGCTGCCGATCCTGCTCGCGTCGCGCTACGTCTTCTTCGTCGCGCTCGGCGTCTATCGCCGCGTCTGGCGCTACGCGACGGCGCGTGACGTCGTCCCCATCGTGGTCGGCTGCTTCGGCTCGGCAGTCGCTGCGTACGTGATTCTCATCGCGCTGCGACCGATCGGCTCGTTCCCCGCAGTCCAGATCTTCGCGATCGACGCGATTCTCTGCACCGTCCTCGTCGGCGCGTCGCGACTCGCACTCCGGCTTCTTCCCGAGACGTTCAGCTCACGAGGAGGGCGGAAGCGCGTCCTCGTCGTCGGCGCCGGGCGTGCGGGCCGGAGCCTCGCGCGCGAGCTCCGCGAGGGCCGCGACGCACGCGTCGTCGGATTCCTCGACGACAACCCACGCGTGCGGCGCAGGCGGATTCTCGGGATCAGTGTCGTCGGCAGCCTCGACGAGGCGGATCGCGCCATCGCGAACGCTCGCGCCGACGAGGTGCTCGTAAGCATTCCGTCGGCGCCCGAGGAGCGGCTCGACGCTGTCGTCCGCGCCGCCGAGAGCGCGGGCATTCCGTGCCGGCTCGTCCGCCGGCACGTCGAGCTCTCCGCGCCCGAGACGGTCGAGGCCGCGCGCACGTGAGCACCGGGACGCAGGCGGGCGGCGAGCCCCGCCCGGACTTCCTCGCGCGCTTCCTCTCGGTGGTGCCGCTGCTCGTCCTCTACTTCGCGCTCGCCGCGCTCTACGCCTGGCAGGCATCGCGTCGTCCCGTCCCCACGCTCTTCACCGACGAGCTCGAGCTGACGCAGCTCGCCCGCGCGATCGCCCACACCGGGGAGCCGGCGCGACGAGGCGTGCCGTACGGCGGCTTCGCATCGCTCGTCGCGTACGCCCTCGCCCCGGTCTGGTGGCTGGGATCGTCGACCGCGTCGTGGGCGGCGGCGAAGCTGATCCTCGTCCTCGCGATGACCGCGACGATCTTTCCGGCGTACGGGCTCGCGCGGATGGTCGTGCCGAAGTGGTACGCGCTCGGCGCAGCCGGCGCGGCGGTTGCAGTGCCCGCGCTCGCGTACGCGCCGTTCCTCGTCGAGGAGCCACTCGCGTACCCGCTGGCGACGCTCGCGCTCTGGCTCATCGCGCGCTCGCTCGCGCGCCCGAGCTGGGGTCGCGCCGCAGCCGCGTTCGCAGCCTCGGCCGCTGCGGCACTGACGCGGACGCAGCTCGCCGTCCTCTTCGCCGTGTTTGCGCTCGGCCTGCTCTGGCTCGCGTGGGACTCGGAGACCGGCAGACGCTGGCGCTCCTCGTGGCGGACGTGGGACTGGGTCGGCTTCGCGATCCTGCTCGTCGGAGTCGCGGTGGGCTTCTCGGCGCTGATGGGGCACCTCTCGACGAGCTGGCGCGAGACGACCGGCTTCTTCAAGGACCGGGTCTTCGACCACGGCGTCTGGGCGCTCGGCGCCCTCTCGATCGGGATCGGGATCCTGCCCGCGCTCCTCGGCATTGCGGCGCTCGCCCGTCCGAAGAACGAGCCGCGCACACCGGAGACCTCGCGCCTTCGTCGTCACGAGCGTCGCGGCACTCGCCGCGTTCGTGTGGTACGCGGGGATCAAGGGCGCGTACCTCCAGAACGTCTTCTCGACCGTCGTCGTCGAGCGAAACGTGATCTACCTCGCCCCGATCCTCTTCGCATCGGCGGCGATGGCGATCGCACGCGGTGTCGGACGCGGGTGGGCGATCGCCGCGGCGGGAGTGTTCACCGTCTTCATCGTCGCAAGCACGCCGCTCCATCTCAGCCAGTACCCGTTCTACGAGGCGCACGGCCTCTCGATCGCCGCCTTCGCGAACCGCAAGCTCGGGCTGGTCGGAAGGGACGATCGAAGGCGTGCTCATCGCCGCATGCGTCGTCGCGCTCGTCGTCGTCGTCGCGCTGAAGCTGCTGCGGCCCCGGTCGGTCGGCTTTGCCGCGGTTGCCGCCAGCGCTGCCGTCGTCGTGGTTGCGTGGGGCCTGACCGGACAGGTCTACGCCGCCGCAGGGGAGCGGCACTTCTCCGAGTTGTTCGACAGCGGACTGCCGCATCCGTACGCCTGGGTCGACGACGCGACGGGAGGGAAGTCCGTCGTCGTCATCGGGCAGCAGATCACCGACCCCACGAACATCCAGCTGACGGAGTTCTTCAATCCGTCGATTCGCAAGATGTGGAGCCTCGACGGAACGGCGCTCAAGGTCGGCGCGCCCGATCCTCACGCCCGACCTGAACGCCGTCGACGGCACGCTGTCACCGTCGCCGGAAACGAAGTACGCGCTCGCGGTGAACGGCGTCGAAGCTGCAGGCTCCGATCGTCGCCCGCAAGAAGAACGCCGTTCTCTACCGGATCGACGGCAAGCCCCTCAAGCTGCAGGAGGCGCTCATCGGGCGCCAGACGGACGGCTGGATGGTCGGCACGAGCGACGATCCGGTCGCGCGAGCGTCATACACGCGGTACGACGTCTCCAAGGACAAGCCGGGCGTCGCCTTCGTCCAGCTGACGCGACTCGACTTGTGCCCGAAGCCAGGGCTCCGTCAGACCGGAAGAGCGACCGTGCGCATCGGCCCGGTGGGCATCGGCCCCGACAAGCAGCCGCGGATCGCGCGCGTCACGGAGACACGACACTTCGATGTTCCTGACTGCGAGGCGAACGCTGTCACCCTGACTCCGCCCGACGTCCCGTGGCGAATGGAGATCACGATTGCGCCGACGTTCGTGCCGAAGGAGATCGATCCGTCGAGCAGCGAGGCCCGCCGGCTCGGCGCGCAGATCGTCGAGGCCGGGTTCCGGCCGCTCTTCGGCCGCTAGCGCGACGCGGCGACGAGGTACGTGAAGCGCCAGCGGAGCGCGAGGCGAGCGAGTGGACCGCTGCGCTCGAGCGCTTTCGCGGCCGCGAGCGCCGGCCTCGGGAGCGACACGGTCTGCGGCACGAAGAACGGTCGCAACTCGATCGACGAGAACCCCGCTGCCCGGAGATCCTGGACGACGTCGTCGACGCGGTACTGCCGCGGGTTGAGGTCGAAGACGAGCTTCGTCTCCGTGTACTCGGCTGCATGGCGGAAGAACGCCGAGCGGTCGCGCGCGTAGTAGATGGCGCGGAAGACGGTCGTGGCCGCGACCGGGCTCGGCGGCTCGTAGTCGTTCAGGTCGCCGACGTCGATCTCCGCGCGGCCGGCGAGCCGCGTGCGCGCGGCCTCCACCATCTCCTGCGTGAGGTCGACGCCTCGGTAGCGGAGCCCGCGCGCGAGCAGCGCCTCGCCGAGCCCGCCGTCGCCGCAGGCGAGATCGAGCACCTCGTCTCCCGGCTCCAGCGGCGGTCCGAGCGTCGCGATCAGCTCGGCGCGATGCGCGAGATATGCCGCAACGTCCGCGTAGGCGTGTTCCGTCCAGTCGGCGGCCTGCCGCGCGTACTGATCCTCCTTCGAGCTCACAGCGCGAGCAGGCGCTCGGGATGCTTGCGGACGAAGCGCGCCATCCCGCGGGCGTGCCACAGCGTGTGGCGCGACAGGAACCGCTCGTCGATCACCGCCGCGTAGGCATGCGTCACGACGGCGTCGGGCACGTACCAGCGCTCCCAGCCCGCCTGCGCGGCGCGGTAGCAGAGGTCGATGTCCTCGCAGTAGTGGCGGTAGCCGGCATCCCAGCCGTCGAGCTCGTCGAGCATCGTCCGTCGCATGAGGAGGAATGCCCCGAGCATCCAGTCGGCCTGGACGGGCTGCGTCGGACGTTCGTCGAGCGCGTAGTGCTCACGCTGTGTCTCGTACGGAGGACGGAAGCGACGGAGCGGCGTGCGACGCACGATCGTTCCGCGGACGGTGGGAAACCGGCGACGCGACGGCTGCCAGCTTCCGTCCGGCCAGAGCATCTGCGGACCGGCGATGCCGCACCGCGCATGCGCGTCGGCGAACGCGCTGAGCGCAGCCACTGCGCCCTCCTCCGCGATCGCGTCGGGGTTCACGTTGAGCACGTACTCACCCGTGGTGGCCGCGATACCGAGATTGACGTTCGCCGCAAGCGGCAGTGGTCTCGGGTTCTCGAGCACGCGCACGCCGTCCGGCGCTCCCTCGGCCGAGCCGGGCAGATTGGCGACCACCACGACCTCGTCGACCTGCGGCAGGAGCGCTGGAAGCGAGCGCGCGAGCTCTGTCGCGTGGCCGTGGGAGACGACGACCGCCGAGACCTTCACGTTCCGAGTATCTCCCGGTAGACGGCGAGCGTCTTCTCGGCAGTCGCGCGCCAGCTGAACGAACGCGCGCGCTCGATCCCCGCCGCGACGAGCCGCTCGCGTTCTGCGAGCGCCGTGCGGATGCCGTCGCCGAGCTCGGCCTCCTCGACGAACACCGCCGCGTCGCCTGCGACCTCGCGCAGCGCAGGATCGGGAACCGCGACCACCGGCGTTCCCGACGCCATCGCCTCGACGACGGGGAGCCCGAATCCCTCGTATCGACTCGACTGGACGAGGCAAGCAGCGCCGCGGTAGAGCTCCGCGAGGCGCGGGGTGTCCACGTAGCCCTCGAGCCTCGCGCCACGATTGCGGAGCTCTGCGGCCAGTGCGGCGTCCTTCTCCGGACCGACGACGACGAGCGGGAGCCCGACGGCGGTCGCGGCCTCGAGCGCGGCGAGCTGGTTCTTGCGCCGCTGGATGGCACCGACGGAGAGGACGTAGTCCCGCGCACCGGCACCTGGCGTGAAGGCCGGATCGACACCGTTCGGAGTGACGACGACTCGGTCGGGCGACGCCCCGTAGAGATCGACGATGTCGGCTTTCGTGCGCTCCGAGACGGTGAGCACTCGTGCGGCACGTCGCACGGCGCGCGGAACGACGAGCCGAAACACGGTCCGGTCCTTCCAGCTCATCAGACCGGGGTCGCGTGCGAACGACACATCGTGGACCGTTACGACACACGGGCACGGCACGCGCAGCGGAAGCGCGTGCTGCGTGTGACAGAGATCGACGCCGAGGGCGCGAAGCGCACGCGGGAGCGTCCATGCCATCCGGAGCTCCTGCGAGCGCGTGGGCAGCTCGAACGGCTCGACGCCGGTCGGCACGAGCTCCGGATGGCGGGTGACCGCCACGAGTCGGACGCCCGCCTCCGGCGCGAGAGATCCGAGCTCGCGGAGCAGGTTGAGCACGTAGGTCTCGTCTCCCGTGCGCTGGCGGCCGAGGACGTCGGCGTCGACGGCGACGACCTTCACGCGAGCTCTCGCCACAGCTCGACGACCGAGTCCGCCGCGCGCTCCCACGTGAGCTCACGGGCTCGTGCGACACCTGCCGGAACGAGCTCGTCGCGCCGCGCCGTCGCCTGCTCGATGCCGGCGGCGATCGCGGAGACGTCGAGTGGATCGACGAGGACAGCCGCGCCGCCGGCGACCTCCTCCATCGCGGTGCCGATCGACGTCACCACCGGAGTGCCGCACGCCATCGCCTCGACGACGGGAAGCCCGAAGCCCTCGTACAACGACGGATAGAGGACGCAGCGGGCGCCTCGGTACAGCGCCGCGAGCTCGGTGTCCGGGACCTCGCCGACCCAGCCGTCGACCTCGACTCCTCCCCAGCCACGAGCGCCGACCACGCGGAGCTCGACACCGGCCTCGCGCGCCGCGCTGACCGCACGACCGAGGTTCTTCCGTGGCTCGAGCGTTGCGACCGCGAGCACGTAATCGCCCTCGGCACGCGGACCCTCCGGGGTGAAGACCGGATCGACGCCGTTCGGGATCACACGAACGCGCTCGGGCGGGACGTGAGCGAGCTCGATCGTCTCCGCGCGCGTGAACTCGGAGACCGCGACGACAGCGTCGGCAGCCCGAAGCACACGCTCTAGCCCGGCCTTCCCGTAAAGCCGATGCCAGCGGGGGAACGCCTCGGGCGCGCGCAGGATCGCGAGGTCGTGCACGGTCACCACCGTCGGAACGCGAGAACCAACGGGGCCGCGAAACGTCGTGCAATGCAGGACGTCGAGCGAGCGAGCGCGACGCCCGAGCCCGACGGGATACCAGAGCGCGTCCCGGGCCACGCTCGACGCGCGCCCGGGGCCGCCGAAGGAGAGCAGCTCGACATCGACACCCGGTCGATCGCGCAGCGCAGCCAGAAGCCCGCGGACGACACGTGCCGTCCCGGCGCGGGTCTGCACGAGGGGCGAGGTGTCGATGCCGACTCTCACGACGCGGCGGCACCGGCGCGCAGCGCGTCACGGGCGGTGTCGTAAGCCATGAGCTCGACGGCCTGCTCCAGCGCGCACCAGCGGTACAAATCGTGCTCGGCGTCGAGTGTCGGCTCCCAACCATCCGGTGCGTCCGTGACGAACGCGTGGACGGTGACGCGCTCAATGCCCGGCGCATACCGCGCCCGAATAGCCGGCGGGTCGTCGAGGAGCGAGTACGACAGCGCGATCGGGAGCTGCCGGACCTCGGCCTTCAGCGCGGTCTCCTCGAGCAGCTCACGCTGCGCCGCCTCGCGCGGCGACTCGTCGGGCTCCAGACCGCCGGCGACGAGGCTCCAGTAGCCGAGGCGCTCCGGCGCCCGGCGCATGACGAGCAGCTCGCCCTGGCGACGAACGACAACGACGACCTCCTGGTCGCCTCTCATCGCGACATCTCCCCGTAGGCGCGCAGGAAGGTCTCGCCGACCGCGCGCCACGAGAACGATCCGACGTGCTCCAGGCCGGCAGCGACCAGGCGCTCGCGGTCGCCGATCGCCTGCTCGATCGCCGCCGCGAAGGCCGCTGGATCCTCCGGGTCCGCGCGCACGGCGGCATCTCCGCTCGCCTCGTCGAGCGACTCGTGCGACGAGACGACCACGGGAGCGCCGCACGCCATCGCCTCGATCACCGGAATGCCAAAGCCCTCGAAGCGGGACGGATATGCGACGACGGTCGCGCCGCGATAGAGGCGAGCGAGCTCATCGTCCGAGACGTACCCGAGCCGGCGAATGTCCGGGGCGTCGAGCAGCGGCTGCTCCCCCCAGCCTTCCGCGCCGACGACGGCCAGCTGCAGCTCTCCGCCCAGCTGCCTGTGCGCCTCGATGAGCACCTGCAAATTCTTCCGCGGCTCGAGGGTCGCGACGGTGAGGACGTACGGGGCGCCGAGATCGGCGGCAGGCCCGTCTGCATGGAAGACGTCCTTCGGCGCGGGATGCGCGACACGAATCCGTTCGCTCGGGACGCCCAGCGTCGCGGTGACATCTCGTCCGGTGTAGGCCGAGTTCACGAAGACGACGTCGCACGTCGTAGCCGCGTTCCCGTACTTGCGACTGTGCATCGACCTCGTTCTGGCGGTCGTCCACTCGGGATGGTGAAGCGGCACGAGGTCGTGGATCGTCGTCGCACGCACGCCCGAGCGCTGGGGCGGATACATCCAATCCGAGAAGTGAAGGACGTCGAACTCGCCGAGCAGTCGCTCCGCCGCCGGGTGGCCCATCCCACTCCATGCCGTACGCACCGCGTGGGAGAAGGGCAGCGGCCACGTGCGCACCTCGACATCGACCCCGGCGAGCGCAGCGCGAATCCGGGGCGGGCCTTTGATGCTCGTCGGCGCGAACGCGACGATCTCGTGCTCGCCCGCGGCCGCCTCGGCGAGCCCGCCGAGCGAGCCCCGCATGTAGTTCCCGATCCCGAGGAGCGGATGGCTCAGAGGACTGACGTCGAACGCGATCCTCACCGCCGCGGCCTGTAGATGAAGCGATTGAAGTGGGCGCCGAGCTCGCGGGGGTCGGGATTCCCACCGGCGGTGACCTCGGCCGGAATCGCCGTCGGCGTCACGGTGTAGACGACGCGGCAGTCCGTCGTCCCGGGGGCGGGCCGAACGGGGACGCTCAGGAATGCCTTTCCTTCGGGGCTCAGCCGTACGCGCCCGATGACCCGACCATTCGAGCGCGCGACGACCCGCTGGGGGAAGATGAAGAGGTTCGCGTCGCTGGACAGCGCGACGGAGAGGCGTCCCGGCGCGCACCGCCGTCGCGTGTACGTGACCGTCGGGCCGGACCAGGTGTCGTTCGGATAGAGCCCCTCGATGAGCGTCGCGGACACGAGTGGTGGCCGCACGCTCCACAGCGTGACGCCCCATCCCTTGTCCGTTGCGATCGGAGTGCCGTCTGGAGCGAACGACGAGTCCGCCAGCAGGTACCGATCCCGCACGGAGCTCCCGTCGGGGAGCGTGACCCGACCGGTCTTCGGGTCGACCCGGACGCGGGTCTCGGGAAGGCCTCCGGGCGTCGGATCCGTGACGTAGTAGACCGGCCCAACCGCCCGATTGAAGAACTCGTTCTGCTGCACGGTGAATCGGTCGGTGCGGCCCGTCCAGAGAAAGGCTGCGCGGGCGCCGCTCGGGAGCTTCTGATCGATCCAGTCCCGATCAACGGTACGAATCCCCTGGAACAAGGCACCGCGCGAGAATCGCTCGAATCCGTGCTTCCCGAACCAGATCGGCTTCACCGCGACGATCCAGAGACCGAGGACGAGCAGCGGCAGCACGAGCGCGTAGCGCCCGGGCACGAAGAGAAACGCCGCAGCGAGCACAGCGGCGAATCCGAGAGCGACGATAGGAACCCAGCTCTCGCCGATTCGATCCTGCAGCGACCAGAGCGGGAGCAGCATGAGCGTGTCGGTGATCGCCGACGTCGTGAGGAAGCGGTCGAACGGGATCGCAACGACGAGAAGCGCGGACCCGACTGCAGCGATCGTCGCGAGCAACCGGGGCCGCGGCGCGCCGATGTCGACCCAGGCGAGGAGGGCGATGCAGAGGAGCGGCGCCACGTAGAACATGTTTCGCTCCTCGATGCGAGCGGAGAACTCCGACGCGAACACGGCCACCATCGGGACGATGCAGACGGTCAGAGCAACCGTCGCCGCGAGGAACGCCTGCAGCCGCGAGTCGAGCGTGCGAGCCCGCCCGACGAGCACGATCGTCGCGGCGAGCGGGATCACGAGGACGTACAGCGCCAACTCGGCGACGTGCCACCACAGGTAGCGCAGCGCATCGCTCGACGTCGTAGCTCCGATCGCCGACCGGTGAATAGGCGCCGAGCAGATCCTGCGGCGTGTGTCCGAGGACGAGACCACCACACGAGGACGGCGACGGCGAGCCCGACGACGAGCCCGTACAGCCAGCGAAACCGCGAGATCGTCGAGCGCAGGCCGCGCGGCTCGAAGATCGCGAGCAGGAGCGGCGCGAGCAGGATCGCCGGTCCGAGCGCGACCGCCTGCACCCGGGTCGCATACGCCGCACCGGCGAGCACGAGGAGGAGGATCACCCAGAGCGCGGTGGGTCGTTCGAGCACGACGACGAGCACGAGCACGACGAGCAGGAACAGCGGGTAGAACGCGTTCTCCGTCATGACCGTTCCCGTGTACGCGAGCGACGGGACCGCAACGGTGAGCACCGCTGCGAGGAGCGCCAGGCCGTCCCTCGCCACACGTCGCGCGAGGAAGAACGCGGGCACCGCGGCGAGGGACATGAGGAGCGCGTTCTCCGCTTTCACCGCCGCATACGCGTTGGGCAGGCCGTCGAAAAGCGCGTAGGCGGGGCTGATCAGAAGCGGGTAGACGACGCTGTACCCGGGATCGGGCTGATCGCGAAGCAGCGGCTTGCCGGCGTCGGCGATTCCGCGCGCGAGCTCGGACCAGATGACCTCGTCGACGAAGATGAACGGAGCGACGATCCCGCGAACGAGGATCGCGCGAGCGAGCACGGAGCCGGCGACGATCGCGGTGAGCCACGCCCAGGCGGGGACTCGGCGTAGAGCGCTACCCAAGGTCGACCTCGGCGAGGCGCCGGGCGATCTCGTTCGCCTCGGCCGTCTCCGCCGAGATCCCGACGTCCGCCGCGGCCTGACTCACATCGCGGAGCACCGCGTCGTCGACCGCCGCGCCGCCGGCAACTCGCTCCAGCGCACCGACGTACAGATCCGCGACGCGCTCGACGTCGTGCTCGCGGTGCGCGAGCGCCGCGGCGTTCGCCCCCATCTCGGCGCGGACGTCTGCGCGGGACGCGAGCAGCTCGACCGCTGCCGTGAGCGTCGCCACCTCGTCGTCGTCAGGTGGAACCTTCAGCGCGACGTCCCCCGGAAGCTCGGAGAACCAGCCCACATCGCTCACGACGAGCGGCTTACCGAGCGACAGCGCCCTGACAGCGCTGCCCGACGTCTCGCCCATCGTCGGATGCCGCAGGTTCACGAGGACGTCGCTTCCGGCCATGAGCGACCAGAGCCTCGCCTCGTCCACCCACCCGTGGCGAACCAGCCCGTCGTCGTCCAGGCCGAGCCGCTGCAGCCTGCGATCGAGGTCGAAGCCGGGAGACGTCGACCCGACCAGGAGCAGCACGAGCTCCGGCCGCTCGCGCCGTACCGCTGCGATCGATCGGAGAAGCTCCGGGATCCGCTTGCTCGAGTTGACGACACCGAAGCAGCCGATGACGACGCCTCGTGCGACGCGCTCCGGCTCGACGGCCGGGACGGGCCAAGCTGGATGCGGAACGACGCAGATCGGCCCCTCGTACCCGGCCGCGCGCGCCTGGTCGCGCACGAACTGCGAATGGACGACGAGGCCCGTGGCGTAGTCGAGAACGAACGTGGCGAGAGGAAAGTCGGCAGGCCTTGCTTCCCACAAGGGCGGCACCCGCTTGTCGATCACGCCATACGCGAGCAGTCGTCCGGCGACGCCGTGCTCGCGCTCCATGAGATCGAGATACGCGTCACGGTCCCGACGACCGAGCGTCATGCCCGATACGAGATGGTGGAGAACGAAGTCGTGGAGAACGACGACTCCTGGCTCGCGACGCAGTGCGTCGACGATCCATGCGTGCGCGTCAGGATTGTTCCCGACGTGGTAGAGCGCGATGTCCGTCCCGCGGGGAGGCCGCTTCGTCCCCCGACGCACCACGTCGACGTCGATGCGCTCTCGCAGCGGCGGCAGGAGCAGCGCGCTGTAGTCGGCGATCCCGGTCTGCTCCGGCGGCATCGGACTGAAGTAGGCGAGCTTCACGACAGCAACCTCCCGATGGCGCGATCCCACGTGACCTCGCGGGCGATCAGCGTTCCCTGCACGGCCCAGCGAGGCGGCCTCGTCGCGGTGGTCGCGGAGCCAGCCGAGCGCCCTGGCGATCTCAGCGGCATCCGGAGCGACGACGAGCCCGGTCGCGTGGTCCGAGACGACCTCGAGCGGCCCACCCGCATCGGTCGTCGTCAGCACGGGCTTCTCCGAGAGGAAGGCCTCGAGCGGCACCATCCCGTAGTCCTCGTCGACCGGGGCGTAGTAGACGGCCAGGCATCTCGCATACAGGTCCGCGAGTTCGCCCTCGGAGACGCGGCCCGCGAAGCGAGCGCGCCCGTTGAGGCCGTGCTCGCTAGCCAGTCTCTCCAACCGATCGCGGTCCGGCCCCTCGCCCGCGATCACCAGCTCGAAGCCGGGCTCGCGCGCCGCAGCCTCGATGAGGAGATCGATCCGCTTCGCGCGATCGAGCCGGTTCACCGAGAGGACGAAGTCCCCGTAACCCTGGCAGCGGTAGTCGAGCTCCTGCGGCGGGTGCGGCAGCACCTCGGCCGCCAGGCCCGTCGAAGCGGCGAGCCGTCCGGCGACGTTCTGCGAGATCGCGAAGAGATGCGACGCCTCACCGAGGGCGACCCGATCGAGATCGTGAACCTTCCGCCGCAGCGCCCGATCCTCGGACGTGTCGCCGAACTGGCCGAGCGGCGTTCCATCGAGCTCGTACGCCTGGCGGAACTGGTGCACGAGCCAGACGCGCTTGTCCGCATGGCGGACGAGATACGACGGGAACTTCGTGGCGATCACCATGTCGATCCTGCTGCCGTCGACCTCGTCGAGGTCGACCATCCGCCAGAGGAAGGCCTGCGTGAGCACGCGTGCGCCGGGATACCACTTGAACGGAACGGAGACGATGTCCGCCTCGTGGCCGCGCGCGCGAAGCTCGTCGACGAGCGTGTCCGTGAAGATCTCGGCGCCGCCGCGCGCGAACGGCACCTGCGGCCTGCAGACGGCGATCCTCATCCGGGTCCGCGCACTCGGCGTGCCACGATGCTCGCGCCCTGGTAGCCGTAGCAGGTCTGCGTGAACCAGGTCGCCGCGCTACGACCGACCTTCGGCAGCCGCAGGAGCCGTCCGCCGATCCGGCGACCGGCCATCTCGTCGTAGCCGTCAGCCTGCTCGACGCGACGAACGACGAGCCTCGCGCGGGCGAACGCCCACAGGTACGCATAGAGCGTGTGCACGTGCTCGTTGATCCCGTACGTCCGCTCCTCGGCCTGGTCGGGAGCGTCGCCCGACCGATAGACCGCTCGAGTGCCCTCGTTCAAGGCGACGACATGCCCACCGCGTCGCGTCACCCGGGCCATCTCGCCAACCATGAGGCCGAGATCGAGCGCGTGGTGCAGCGTCGCGACGCAGTACGTGACGTCGAACGCGCCATCCGCGAAGGGCAGACTCTCGCCGTCGGCCTGCACGCGGAGGAAGGGGCCGACCTCTCGTTCGTAGAACGCCCCGCGCCCGAGCCCGATGTTGGGGTCGGCGAGGATGTCCGTCCCGACATACGTGCAGCCTGCGGCGATCACGTGCTGAGCGCCCCAGCACTTCGCAGCGCCGACCTCGAGCACCCGCTGTCCCGGCTCGAGCAGTCCGAGCAACAGCCCGAACGAATGCTCGTTGGCCTTCCAAGTGAGGTCGTTCCATCCGCAGTCGCGCGTGAGGTACGGCAGCGCGGCGTCGACCTCGTCGTCGGGCTCGTACCAGCCCTGGTCGCGAGCCATCGCCGCCCACCCCTCGGCCTCACGCGCTTTCTCCGCGACGCCCGGAACCGTCTCGTCCAGCATGCGGGGAATGCGATCGATCACGTCGTAGCTGCGCCCGCACGAGGAACACGTCAGCACCTCGTCGCCGCCGAGCGTTCCGTGACAGGTCGGGCACCGGAGGAGCTCGAGCCCCGCCGGCGCGGCGACGACGCTCACCGCTGCTCCGCGTGACCGCGTGCAGCAGCCAGCTCGGCCTCGAGGCGGTCGACCTGCTCCTGGAGGTCGTCGATCAGTCGAAGCGTTGCGGCGTTGAACGAGCGTTGGTCGTATGCGAGCGGCTCGACGTACCAGCGCATGAGCTTGCGGAGCACCGCTTTGACCGGCGTTCCGATGCCGCCGCGCACTCCAGGACGAAGCCTTAGCGAGCGATCGGCGGACACGGGCCAGAGACGCTCGGCCTCGGCTCGTGCCACACGTCGGTCGTCCTCGTCGCCGGCGACTGCCGCCAGGATCGGCTCCGGAGCGGCGCACTTCTTCGCGAAGCGCGCGGAAGAGCTCCTCGACGTCGACCGAAGCTCCGACCGAAACCCCTGCAGAATCGCCGTTTTTGGCGTCGCCAGAGGGCATCGGGGCATTCTAGCCGGGGCATAGGATTGGCCGGATCGGCCAGTAGGCTGAGAACGTGCGCGTCGGGCTCTCCCTCCTCACGCTCTCTCCGGGCGACCACGGCGGATCGGAGACCTACGCCCGGCAGCTCGTGCGGTCGCTGGCGCGGGTTGGGACACTCGACTACGCCGTGCTGGTTCCGGCGCGCGCCAAGGACGCGGCCGAGGGCCTACCCGCCATCGAAGTCAAGGATCCGCCGGTCGGGAAGCGCGGCCCGCTGCGGATCGCGACGATGGCGCTCCAGGCGCGCCGCACGAAAGGCGTGGGCGATCAGCTGTCGACGCTCGACGTCGTCCACTATCCGCTCACTGTGCCGTCGCCCCGGGTGCAGGTGCCGACCGTCGTGACGCTGCACGACATCCAGCATCGGGACCTGCCGGAGTTCTTCGGGCCTGCCCGGCGCTCGTTCCGCCGGCTCGCGTACGACCGCGCCGCGCGCTCGGCGGCCGCCGTGATCGTCACGAGCGAGTTCGTGCGCGGGCGAGCACGCGATGCGTTGGATCTCGATCCCGGGCGCATCCACGTCGTGCCGCTCGCGATCGACCACGGCGTCTACCGGCCCGGCAACGAGGAGCGCGAGCCGATCCTCCTGTATCCGGCGAGAGGGTGGCCGCACAAGAATCATGCGCGACTGTTCAAAGCCTTCGAGATGCTGCGCGAGACGCGTCCGCAGCTTCGCCTGATCCTCACCGGCGGCGGTCTCGAACGGCTGGAACCGCTTCCGGAAGGCGTCGAGAGCCTCGGTGAGGTCCCGGCGTCGCAGCTCGCGTCGCTCTACCGGCGAGCGGCCTGCCTCGTCTACCCGAGCCTCTACGAGGGGTTCGGGATCCCGCCGCTCGAAGCGATGGCGTGCGGTTGTCCCGTCGCGGCCTCGACCGCCGGCGCGATCCCGGAAGTGTGCGGTGACGCCGCCGTCCTCTTCGAGCCGACCGACGTGGACGCGATTGCCACCGCCATGCTCGAGGCCGACGACCGCCGAGACGACCTCCGCGAGCGTGGGCTCGCACGTGCGGCCCTCTTCACGTGGGACGAGACCGCTCGCCGCCACGAGGACGTCTACCGGGCGGCCGCTAGCGCAACGCCCGGAGGTAGCCCCACGACTCCGTGAGTCGGCGCGGTCGCCAGAGCGCGACGAGCGCGACGTAGACCGCGCTCCCGACGACGGCGGCGGCGACCGTCCCGAGGAGAAGTCCGACCGGCAGGTACGCAACCGCGGTCAGCGCCGCCACGACGGCGGCGGCTCGCGCGATCCCGCGCAAGCCGGCATCCAGAGCGCCGAGCTACGCGGAGCAACGCCACGAGCACGACACCCGTGGAGAGCGCGAGAGCCACGGCCAGGCCGTCGAGCTCGAAGAGCTCCGAGCCGATCCAGGCCAACACCACCTGCGCCGCGAGCGCAGCGGCTCCGATCACGGGCAGCGCCCGCAGCCGCTCGGCGACGAACGCGAGCGGAAAGGAGACGTTCACGCCGACCGAGACGACCATCCACGGCGAGAGAACGACGATCAGCCGGCTGACCTCCTCGCCGATGTCGCCTCCATACGCGTCGCCGAGAACGTGTTCGATGATCGCGCCGCCGGCGACCGCGAAGGCGCCGACGGCAGCTCCGATCAGGGTCAAGCGCAACCCATGCCGACGACGTCACATGCCGCGCCACCGCGCCCTCGCCGAGGCCGATGCGGGTCAGCGGCACCGACGAGACGAGGCCGATGGAGAACGCCGTGATCGAGACGAGGCTCGCCGCGGCGAGATACGCGTAACCGAAGCTCGTCACCGCTCCGGGCTCGACGCGGCCGGCGAAGGGCAGGCAGATGACGTAGAGCAGCTGGAGCGCGATCGGGAGAGCGGCAGCCGTCGCGAAGATCCCGAGCCGGGATCGCAGCGGAGGTCCGGTCGGGCGAACCGCTCCCGCCGGCATCCGCGACCCGCAGCGCCCGCCACGCGAGTCCGACGACGGGCACGGCGAGCGAGATCGCGCCGTTGAGGGCGACGCCCCACCACAGCGCCGCGATTCCGTCGTCGTCGACCCGGGTCAGGATCATCGTCAGCGCGGCTGTGCTTCCGAGCGCATACCCGAGCGCGGCCGTCGCGTAGTCGTCGAGCGCGGCGAGGCCGCTCGCCGCGAGCCCCGCGAAGAGATGCGCGATCGCCGCAGGGACGAGCCAGCGCAGCGCGTCGGCGCAGACGTCTCGGGCGGCAGCCGAGCCCGAGCCCGTGAGCAGATCTGCGATCGCTCCCGCGCCGCCCACGCCGACGAGCAGCAGAGGAAGCGAGACGACGGCGAGCGCCGTGCGCGAATCCGGCGACGGCTCCCGCTAGTCGGCGCTCCGCTCGAGCGCGGGCGAGCGAGGGCAGCACCGCCACGCGAATCGCCTGCGACGCGAGCACGACGACGATGTAGACGCCGTACGCGGCGAAGAAACCGTCCGTCTCCTCCGTACGGCCGAACTCGTGCGCGATGACGACGCCGACGACGGCGGCGAAGCCCGTCACGATGAGTGTCGACGCCGCGGTGAGCGCCGCACTCGCCAGGGAGCCCAGGCCGGACGAGTCTGTACGCTTGGCCACCGACGCGGAAGCGTACGGACCATGCCGAACGACACCCTCTGGACAGGCGCCGCGCTCGACGGCCTCCGCAGCGAGTTCGGGGATGCCTACGAGGGTCGCACCGTCCTCGTGACCGGCGCGGACGGGTTCATGGGCTCGCATCTCACGGATGCGCTCGTGGAGCTCGGCGCCACCGTTCACGCATTCGTCCGCGCGACGTCGAGCGGCGCGCTCAACAACATCGGGCACCTGCGCAACCGGCTGAAGGTGCACTTCGCAGACCTCACCGACCGCACGTCGGTCGACTACCTCGTGCGCGAGCTCAAGGAGAGCGCAGCCGATCGCCCGTACGTCTTCCACCTCGGCGCGCAGGCGCACGTCGGCGAGTCCTGGCACCGGCCGTACGAGACCGTCGCGGCGAACGTCCTCGGAACGCTCAACCTCCTGCAGGCGGTCGTCGACGCCGGCCTCGAGCTCGAGAAGTTCGACACCGCCGGCACGTCGGAGGAGTACGGGAACGTGCGCGAGGCAGTTTCAGACCATCACGACTTCGACGACGACGGCGGCCTCATCCTCCACGAGCGCTCGCCCATCAACCCGAAGTCGATCTACGCGACGGCGAAGGTCGCGGCGGACTTCCTGACGATGAACTACTACGACGCCTTCGGCGTGCCGGGCGTCGTCACGCGGATGTTCAACAACTACGGGCCGCGCCAGAACCCGCGCTACGTGACGGGGACGATCATCACGCAGGCGCTCACGCGCGAGACGATCGAGCTCGGCGCGCTCGATCCGCTGCGCGACTTCTGCTTCTGCACGGACGGCGTGCGCGGCCACCTGACCGTCGCCGCGCAAGGAACACCGGGCGACGTCTACGTCTACGGCCAGGGCGAGAACATCTCGATGCGCGACTGGGTCGACCTCATCCTCCGCGTCGGGGAGGCCGAGGGCTTCTGGCCCGCCGGCCGCGAGGTCGTCTCGACGGCGTCGAGGCACCGCCCAGGCTCGAGCGAGGTGCTCGCGCTCCGCGTCGGGCACGAGAAGCTCACGTCGGAGACCGGCTGGCAGCCGCGCGTGTCCTGGGAGGAGGGTGTGCTCGAGACGATCCGCTGGTACGCCGCGAACCGCGAGCGCTGGATCGGCCGCGTCGACTGGCTTTCGACCGGCACACCGCTCAGCACGCCGTGAGCAAGGTCACTAGCTCAGCAGCAGCACGCCGTGAGCCGCGTCCATCGTCACCGGCGGCGGAGGATTCCTCGGATCCCACCTCGTCGAGCGCCTCCAGGCCGACGGTCACGAGGTCGTCGTCGCCCGCAGCGCCGACTACGACCTCACCTCGATGGACGACACCGCCCGCATGTTCGGCGATGCCGAGGCCGAGCTCGTGTTCCACCTCGCGGCCGAGGTCGGCGGCATCGGCGCGAACCGCGCGAATCCCGGCCGCTACTGGTTCGCGAACCTCACGATGGGCGCCAATGTCCTCGAGCAGGCGCGGCTCCACGCGACGCCGAAGCTCGTCATCGTCGGGACTGTCTGCGCCTACCCGAAGTTCGCTTCGGTGCCGTTCAGCGAGGACGAGCTCTGGAACGGCTACCCGGAGGAGACGAACGCGCCGTACGGCGTCGCGAAGAAGGCCGTCCTCGTCGGGGCTCAGGCGTACCGCGAGCAGTACGGACTCGACGCGATCTTCCTGCTTCCCACGAACCTGTACGGGCCGCGCGACAACTTCGACCTCGAGACCTCTCACGTCATCCCGGCGCTGATCCGGAAGATGGTCGAGGCCGAGAACGAGGTCGTGCTGTGGGGCGACGGCTCGCCGACGCGGGAGTTCCTCTACGTCGACGACTGCGTCGACGGCCTCGTCCTGGCTGCGGAGCGATACGACGGCGCGGATCCGGTCAATCTCGGCGCGGCGCGCGAGATCTCCATCCGCGAGCTCGCGGAGCTGATCGCCGACGTGACCGGGTACGAGGGCGGCATCACCTGGGACTCGTCGAAGCCGAACGGCCAGCCGAGGCGAAGCGTGGACGCCACGCGCGCCCGGGAGCTCTTCGGGTTCGAGGCGAAGACATCGCTGCGCGAGGGGATCGAGCGCACCGTCGCGTGGTACCGCACGGCGGTCGCGGGTGTCGGCACGACGTAGCGTCCTCGCCGCTGCGCGCTGGGGCGGACGCACGGTCGATCGCCTGCTCGAGCGGCCGCGCGCGGTTCTCGGAACGCTCGATCGCCGCGCAGATTGCGGCGACCCTCGTCCTCGCGCTCTCGGTCGCCCACAACGGCTGGGTCTGGTTCCAGGGCGGCGACCAGATCTGGATGACGACGACGGGCTGGCTCCTCGGCCAGCGCGACCTCCCGCCGACCGAGATCGGCTACCTCTGGCCTGCCGTCCAGGCGCCCGTCACCTGGGCGACCGGCCCGACGTACGTGCAGGCGCTTCCCGCGCTCGTCGTCGCGCAGGTGCTCGTCCTCGGCCCGGTCGCGCTGCTCTGCGTCTACGGGATCGCGTCGCACATCGGCGGTCGCCTGCTCGGCTACTGGGCGTCGCTGCTGTGGGTGGTCGCTCCGTTCGCGGTGATCCCGCTCTTCGTCGATCGCTACCACGAGCGCTGGAGCGAGCAGTTCCTCCCGCAGGCGCTCGGGCTCACGGCGATGGCGGACTTCCCCTCGATGGTGCTCGTCGCTCGCCGCCGTGCTCTTCGTCGTGCGCTCGCTTCGCCGGGCCGGGTCACGCGATGCCGTGCTCGCCGGCGTCCTGATCGGCGCGCGCGGCGGCACTCAAGCCGCCGAACCTGCTCGTCGCCGGCGGTGCCGTGCTGGCGTACGTCGTCGCACGCCGCTGGCGCGAAGGGCTCGCGTGCGGCGCGGCGATCGTTCCCGCGCTCCTCGTCCTCCTGCTTCTGGAAGGTGCGAGGGCTCGGTGAGATCCCCGCGTTCGCGCTCGAGCAGACGAGGCTCGCGGCGGGCACGCGGCCTCTGGCGCTCGACCTCAAGCTCGACCGCTACTTCCAACTCGACTTCGACCACTGGCGCATGCAGATGGACTCACCTGCGCGAGTTCTTCTGGAGCGCGCGGCTCGCGCAGTGGGCGCCGTTCGCTGGCCTCATCGCCGTCGTTCGCGTGCGCCGCGGCGCGATCGCGGCGTTGCTCGCGGGGTGGCTCGGGCCTTCCTCGTCGTGAAGGGCTTCTCCGAGCGAGCGGACATCGAGGCGAACACGTTCTGGCGCCTGCTCATGCCCGCCTGGCCGGCGTACCTGCTGCTGTTCGCGTCGATCCCGCTCCTGGTGCCGACGTTGGCGCGACGACTCGGTGAACGCGTGCGACGCCGGTCGTCGAGCGCGAGCGTCGCGCCTCGCTGGATCGCCGTCGCAGCCGTCGCGACCGTCCTGCATCCCCGGCGTCGCGATCGTGCTCTCGTCGCCGCTCGGAGCCGCCGCCGACGACATCCGTCGTCCAGGACTTCGAGGGCGGGAACATCCTCACGCCCGTCGACGACGGCGTCGCAGTTCGACGTGCGAGCGCGACGGCTCGGCTCGACGACTCACGTGGACGAGCGGCGGAGCCGTGGCGCGCCGACGTCTTCTACCGCGTCTATCGCCACGACGGGCCGGGCGACGACACGAGTGCCTCCTCTCCGGCGACGTCGCCTGGTACTGCCTGCTGCGCAGCGAGCCGATCGCGACGACGCGAGACCTCTCGTTCGTCGACGACTCCGCGCCGCCGACGGCGACCTACCGCGTGGGCGTCGGCACGAACTGGATCGACGACCCGGAGGCCGGGGACGTCTTCGCCTTCAGCCTTCCGGTCGCCGTTCGCGGCTGAGCCGCTCCTCGAGCAGTGCGATCCGCTGCGCGAGATCGACGTTCTCGTCGGTGAGCCGCGAGATGACCGTCGAGTAGTGCAGGAGCACGAGGAAGATGAAGAGCGTCGCGACCGCGAAGAGCACGGCCGGCGGGTAGCTCGTCACGCCGAGCCAGCCGGCGATCGTGTTCAGGCCCTCGCGCCAGAGGGAGAGGACGAGCAGGACGACTCCCGTCGCGAGCCAGAGCAGCGCATACCGCTCCTTCAGCCGCCGCCCCCGGACGAGCTCGACGACGACGAGGATCAGGATGATCGAGGCGACGGCGCCGGCGATCGACGCGCGAATCGGAGTCATCGGCGAGCGGTCTCGAGCCGCGGATAGCGCCGGAGGCTGGCCACGAGCAGGGCGAGCATGACCTTGACGATGTAGTAGAGCGACCGGACGAACGTGATCGACGAGGTCCCGGCCTGCCGCTCGCGCATGTCGACCTGCACCTGCCTCAGCCGTAGCCCGCTGCGCAACGCGACGAGCGTGGCCTCCACCTCCGGATAGTCGTGCGGATACTCGACGGCGAAGAGCTCGATTCCGGCGCGGTTGAGCGCGGCGAAGCCGGAGGTCGTGTCGGTCACGTGCTGCCCGCCGAGCAGGGAGACGAGTCGCGCGAAGACGCCGATCCCGACTCTGCGCGCGAAGGGCGGCCGATACGTCCCACCCGGGTCGACGAAGCGCGAGCCGACCACGAAGTCGGCGTCGCCCGCGTGAATCGGGCCGAGGAGCTTCCCGAGCTCGGAGGCGTCGTGCTGCCCGTCTCCGTCCAGGCGAACGGCGACCTCGTACCCCTCGTCACGCGCGTACCGGAACCCCGTCTGCACCGCGCCGCCGATGCCGACGTTGAACGGCAGCCCGAGCACCGTCGCGCCGTGGGCTCGGGCGACCGACGCGGTGTCGTCGCTGGAGGCGTCGTCCACGACGACGACGTCGATGCGCGCGTCGAAGGCGCGGATCTCGTCGACGACGCCACCGATCGCGCCGGACTCGTTCCACGCGGGGACGATGGCGACGAGCCGGCCTTCGCTCACGCGGCGACTCCGGCCTCGAGCCCGACGAGCTCGAGGAGCCTCCGCGCGCGATGGGCATACGTGTGCTCGTCCAGCACGCGCTCGCGGGCGCGTCTCCCCATCTCCTCGGCCTGCCCGGGGTCGGCGACGAGCTCGCGGTACGCGGCCACGGCATCCTCGGCGCTCTCGACGATCACGAGCTCGCGCCCTGGCTCGAACCAGCGCTCGATCCCTTCGTGCGGGTTCGAGACGATCGCGGCGCCGGACGAAGCGAGCTCGAACGGTCGCGCGGTCGACGAGCCGGCCACCGTGGCGTGCGGGCGGCGCGTCATGTTGAGGTTGACGCGTGCCGCCGAGATCGCGCGAGCGAACAGGTTGAACGGGATGTCGCCGATCGTCCGCGCCTCCCCGGTGTCACCCTGGAAGTCGAGACCGCCGAGCGCGAAGTCGAGCTCGGGCGCGACGCGCGAGGGCTCGCCGACCATGGCCTTCATCCAGTCGCGCCGGAACTTGTCGCCGTAGCCGTAGAAGAAGACGTCGACCTCCTTCTCGACGTCCTGGGGAGCGAAGAACTCCGGGTCGGCGCCCCAGTAGAGCGCCTCGGCGCGGCGTGCTCCCAGCTCGCGCAGCCTCCCGATCCCGCCCTCCGAGTTCGACAGCACGAGGTCGTACTCCCACGGATCCGCACCGTGGTAGGGGTTGAAGCCCGTGTCCATGCCGCCGTACTCCGGCAGGCTCATCGGCACGTCGCCGTCGTAGAAGACGATCGGGATGCCGAAGCGCTCGCGCAAGGCATCCGGGATGCCGCGGAGATGCGCCATCGGGATCGTGAAGACGACGACGGCGTCGGGCTTCTCCGTCTCGACGAGGCGTCTCGAGGTGCTTCTTCCAGCGAGGCGTCACCCAGCGCGAGATCGTCTCTCGAGTGAGCTTGTCGAGCGCCGACTCGTCCGGGTTGGACTCGGCCCGCCGCAGATAGCGGTCGCCCTTCACGCGCGCGAGCACGTCGCGGACGGCCTGGTAGGACTCGCCCTCGCGAAATGTGGGATTCGGCGCGGTCCGCCACCACGGCGACTCGACCGGGCGCCCGCGATACGGCGTCACCACGAGGTCGACCCCGGCTTCGTACATCCCCTTCCACAGCTGCCACCAGGCCGGCGTGCAGCCGTAGCGGAAGTCGAGGTCGATCGCTGAGGCGGCAGCGAGGATCTTCGGTGTCCGCATCAGTACGCACCACGCCGCGCGATGACGGCCGGAATGGTCTTCGCGATGATCGTGACGTCGAGCCAGATCGACCAGTTCTCGAGGTACGTGAAGTCGAGCCGCACGAGATCGTCGAACGAGAGCCCCGACCTGCCCGAGATCTGCCAGAGGCCGGTCATCCCCGGAAGCACGCGATACCGCGCTCGGTGCCAATCCTCGAGGAGCTCGTAGTCACGCAGCGGAAGCGGGCGCGGTCCGACGAGGCTCATCTCGCCCTTCACCACGTTGACGACCTGTGGAATCTCGTCCAGAGAGAAGCGGCGGAGGAACCTGCCGACGCGCGTGACACGCGGATCGTCACGGATCTTGAACAGCGCGCCCTCGGCCTCGTTCTCGGCCTCGAGGCGCGGCTGCAGCGTCGCCGCCTCGGCCACCATCGTCCGGAACTTGAGCATCCCGAACTCGCGCTCGCCGACGCCGATCCGGCGGTCGACGTAGAAGATCGGGCCGCGCGAGCCGACCTTGACGGCAGCGGCGATGAGCAGCCAGAGCGGCAGCCCGATCACGATGACGAGGATGCTCACGAGAAGGTCGAAACCTCGCTTCACCGCCCAGTCCCAGCCCGTCAGGACCGGCGGGCGAAGCTCGAAGAGCGGCGCCCCCTGTCCCGGAACGTACTCGCCACGCTGAACGAGGAGCTCGGTCGTATCGGGCGCGAGACGAACTTTGATCCCCTGACGATGTGCCTGCTCGACGACCTCGAGGACCGTTCGCTCGTCGAAGTCGGCCTCCGTGAGGATCACCTCGTCGGGCCGCACCTGATCGAGCACGAGCGGGAGCTCAGCGCGTGACCCGAGCAGCCGGAACCCCGGAACGGCCTCCGGCGCGACGACTCCGACGAACTCGTAGGTGAGCCCGCTGCGCGCCGCAGCGAGCGAGCTCTTCAGCCGGATGAGACTCTCACCCGCGCCGACGAGGACGACCCGCCGTCTGATCCCGGCCGCACGCATGACCTCGAGCGATGCGGACTCGTATGCGGCTCGGAGAAGACCGATCGTCACGGCGCTGGCGACGACGGACGTCGGGATGAGGCCGGACGTCGAGAAGTCGTACCCCGTCCCCAGCCCGAAGGCCAGCACGATGAGGGCGACGACGATGAGGCAGGCGACAATGCGACCCGCGCCGGGCCTCAGCTCGCGCTGGCGGTATAGCCCGGACTGGGCGAAGACGAGGACGGTGATCGGCGCGGCGAACTTGAGCCATTCAGCCGGTCCCTCGCGCCAGAGCAAGCTCCAGAGCACGTCGCCGTCGCCGGTGACGACCTGGCGGAGGACGAGCGCGAGGTAGATCCCGAGCGCGAGCCCGATGACGTCCAGGACGACGAGCGCCGCCACGGAAAGAACGCGGCGTACGACGGAGAGGATCGGCCCGCGCGAGAGCAGGTAGAGGCGAGAGGCGCGAACGTCACGTCCCGAGGCGCCCTGCGTCGGAGCAGGATGCGACGTCTCCGCCGGCGGAGCGGCTTTCGACACGCCGGAAAGCTTAGAGCCGAGCCACGTCGTCCCACGCGACGCGAGGGGCGTCCGGCAGCAGCTGGGCACTGAGCGTGTCGAGGTCGGAGACGTGGGCGCGGCGCGCGAGGAGCCGGAGGACGACGCTCAGCAGCGTTCGTCTGCGCCGATCCAGCAGATCGGTGTCGTGGAAGTACACGTGGACTACTGGCGGCAGCTCACGGCGAGCCAGGGAGCGGGCGAGGTCTCCCAGCGAGTGCGTCGTCGGAATCGCACCGAGCGCGCGTCCCGAGGGAAGCTCGACGACGGCCGGCGCCGCGAGCGTCGCCCAGCGCTCTCCAGCCGGCAGGTACGGCGGGCGGCGGGCTCGAAGCGTGCAGTCGACGTAGCCGAGCTCGGCGCAGGCCTCCGCCACCTCGACGTCGGTGTACCAGCCGCCGCCGCAGAAGAGCGTCGGCTTCAAGCCGTGCTCGCGCAGGGCTCGCCCCTCCTCCAGCACGCGAGCTCCCGTCGCAGCGCCTGTCGGGCGGGCGTGGTCGGGCGCCGTCCAGTGCGTGTGGTGCCCGAGCGGCGCACGTGACGCCGCATCCGTGGCGCGCTCGACCCACGCGCGCTCGTCCTCTCCCGCCTCGGCATCGGCAGGCCGCACGAGCGCCGCGATCGCGAAGCCGCCCGGTCGCTCCTCCTGCAGCGCCGCGAAGCGCGCCCACACCGCGTCGTCGAGAGGTCGCTCAACGTGGCAGGACACGACCGCGTACCGTTCCCGCGACTTGCGGCGACCGCATCGACACGCGGAACGACCGTTGATCGAGGCTCGCCCACCTCAGATGACCGACGCTCGCACAGCGCGCTCCGAGCGAACGTCCAGCGTGCTCGGTGAGCGCCGCGTACCGTTCGTCGTGAGCACCGTCGACGTCATCCGCTTCTCGTGCTCGCGCTGGCGGCCGGACTCCGCGCCTGCGGCGCTCTGTACGAGCGCGAGAATCCTCGCCGCGTACACGGACAAGAGCGACGACTTCGCGACTGACGTTCCTCGACAGCGGCACGTTCGGCTTCATCCCGGGCGTCCCGTCCGCGTACACGCAGCCGCTCTACGGCTTCTTCCTCATCCCGATCTACTGGGTTCGAGCGGTCGTGGCTCGCCGTCGGGAGCGGCGCAGATCGTCGGTCGCGTCGCTCACGGCGCTCGTCGTCTATCGCGATCGGGACGCGGCTGCGTCTCGACCGGGATCGCCTCGGCGGCGCGCTCCTGGCGACGCTGCATCCGTACCTCGTCTGGCACGACGTCCACCTCAACCGCGAGATACTCGACCAGCTCCTCGCGGCGGCGATCGTCCTCGTCGCGCTCTCGCCGCCGAACGAGGCCGATCGCTCTGGCTGGCTGCCGCGCTCGGCGCCGTCGTCGGCGTCGCGATCCTCGGCAACGCGCGGCTCATCCTCCTTCCACTCGTGCTCGGACTCTGGCTCATGGTTCGCCTCGGCTTCGCCCACCACGGGCTCGCCGCGCTGCTCGTCGTCTGCGCGAGCACGGCGCTCGTGCTCGCGCCGTGGGTCGCGCGCAACCGTGTCTCCGTCGGGTGCTTCGCGATCACGACCGACTCGCGAGCGCTGTGGAAGGCGAACAACCTCAACACGTACGACGTGCTCGCACCGCGGCGGCTGGATCGACGACGTGCCGCCAGCTTGCCGGGCGCGCCGCCGAGCCCTCAGGACGCCGGCCAGATCTATCGCGAGACCGGCCGGATCGTCAAGGTCGACGAGTGCGCGCAGATGCGGCTCTTCCGCGGAGAGGTCGTCGACTTCTGGCGCGAGCACCCCGGCGAGAAGGCTCGTCTCGCCGGTGCAGGCCACCCGCCTGCTTTGGCAGCCCGAGCGTCCTCGAGACGGAGGGTCGACCGGGCGCCGGAACATGGCGGGACACCGCCCGTGGCATCGTCGAGCCCGCGTTCATGATCGCGCTCTACGCGCTCGCCGTCGCCGGGCTCTTCGTCGCTCCCGCGCAGCTTCGTCGTCCTCGCGCTGCTCCTGCTCGCCTACCAGACTGCTCGCTCGCGATGCTCTTCGCCGGCGCGACCCGCTATCGCGTGCCGTGGGACTTCCTCCTCGCGCTCCTCGCCGCCGCGGGCATCGGCTTCAGCCTGGGAGCGCATTCGCCGAACGCCGCAGCGGCTATACGCCGGCGCCGGCGTTCGAGCGCGCGCCGTAGAGCTGCTCCACGCGCTCGACGCAGCGCTCGGGCGTGAAGCTCGGAGAGGGCCCGCTCGCGCCCGGCTGCGCCCATCTCGGCCGCGCGGGGCAGGTCGCCCGCCAGCTCGACGATCGCGTCGGCGAGCGCATCGGCATCCGCTGACGGCACGACCAGCCCGGTCTCGCCGCTCGCGACGATCTCCGGGAGCCCCCCGACCGCGCTCGCGATCACGGGCCGCGCGCGCTCCATCGCCTCGAGCGCCACCATCCCGAAGCCCTCGCCCGAGCGAAGGCACCACGACGACGGCTGCATCCTCGATCGCGCGCTGGACCGGAGAGACGAATCCGAGGAACCGAACCGCTTCTTCGACACCGAGCTCGCGGGCATACGCCTTCAGCGCCGGCTCGAGCGGGCCGCGGCCGGCGACGTCCAGAGCCACGCCGGGCACGCGAGCGCGAGCCTGCGCGAGCGCGCGCAGCAGGACGAGGTGGCCCTTGATCGGGATGAGGCGGCCGATGCAGAGGAGGCGCGGCTCGGATCCCTCGTAGGCCGTCGCGTCGCCGTCTGCCGAGATCCCGTAGTGGACGATCTCGAAGTCCTCTTCGGCGAAGCCCTCGGTCTCGGCGAGGTACTGGGCGAGCCCCTGCGAGATGGCGATGTGGACGTGCGCGAGCGAGCTCACCGAGCGATCGGCGAAGCCGAACCAGCGCCCCTCTCGGAACTCGTTGAAGCCGTGCTTCGTCGACAGCCGAAACGGGACGCGAGCGACCGAGCCGGCGAGCTGTCCGTAGGCGTCGGCGTGGACGAGGTGCGTGTGCAGGATCCGAGGGCGAGCGCGTGCGAGGTACGTCGTCACCTCTCCGAACGCGATCGGATCGACGTCCGCCCGCAGCCGGATGTCGTCGAGCGGCACGCCGCGCTCGCGGAGCGCGTCTGCAAACTCCCACGCCCCGGGCTCGTCCTCGTGGAGCATGAGGAAGCGAACGTCCCAGCCGCGCTCGCGCAGGTCGGGAAGCAGCTGCAGGAGATGCGCCTCCGAGCCGGAGATGCCCGCGACCTTCTGCGTATGCAGCACGACGCCGTCCATCACGAGAGCCCCGCCGCCTCGAGGATGCCACGCGCCCACGACTGCACGGAATGACCCGCCGCAACCCGCTCACGAAGGCGATGACCAAGGATCGCGCGCTCCTCGATGGTGAGCGCCCCGAGCGCGCGGATCCGCTCGGCGAGCGCTCCTGGATCCCAGCGCGTGAATCGCTGCTCGGGATCGAGGAGCTCGTCGAAGATCGGGTTCGACGCGAGCACGGGCAGACATGCTGCCGCAGCCTCGTAGACCACCTTGTCGGGAGCTCCGGCGCGCATGTTGTTGACCAGCGCATCGTGGGTCGCGAACAGCGCAGGGATCTCCGCCCGCGGAACGGCATCCCCGATGGTCACACGTCCCTCGAGCCCCAGCTCGGAGACGACCTGCTCGAGCTCCGCTCGATGTGCCCGCTCGTCGTCCGAGAGCGTCGGGCCGTGGACGTGCAGCTCCACGTCGTCGCCTGCGAGCGGCACTGCGGCGACGGCGACGTCGAGCCCCTTCGCGGTGGAGTAGCGGCCGAGCGCCAGCAGGCGCAGCCCCTGCCCTTGACGCGGCGGAGAGCACGGAAGCTCGTCGAGGTCGATCCCGTGGCCGATCGCGCGGAGCTTCCTCGACGAAACGGGAAACGAGCGGTAGTCGACGCTCGTCACCGCGGTCGACATGCGCTCGGCAGCTCGCAGCAGACGGCTCGCGCGCCAATGCGTGAACCACAGGACGAGCGGAATGCGCAGCGGCCGAACGAGTGGACCGGCCAGAACGGCATAGATCGGGCACATGTGCGCGACGACAGCGCCACCCCGAAGCCCGGTTAGCTCACGGGTCAGAGCGGCCTCGAAGCGCGCTCCACGGAGTGCCTTGTGCGGCGCCCGGAAGGTGCGCACGCGGCAGTTCTCCGGAAGAACGCCTTCGACCGCGCCGTCGGCGAGCACCACGACCTCGTCGACGAGCTCCGCGAGCGCGCGGATCTTCGGGACCGTGGCGGCAAGCGCGGGGTGACCGGGGTCGACCTGCTGGGTGATGAAGACGAGCTTGGTCACGAACTCCTAGACGATCGATGGGGGCTAGCTGCGATGCGGCCGCGAAGCAGCCGCCTTCAGGGATCTTCGCGCGCCCGGAGACTCCGCGCTAGCGGATCTCCGGGCTTGCGCCTTCTAGAAGAAGTCGAAGTCGCCGAGCGTGAAGTGCCACGCGTCGGCGCGCTCGTCGATCCGGACACCGTCGTGAAGCGCCTTGCCGATGAAGCGGAGCTTCTTGTTCGTCGGCGCGAAGCCTGCCCGGAGAAGCGCGCGGCGCTGCGCCGACGAGGGCGGAGGCAGCAGCACGAGCGCGTCCGCACCTCCCTCGACCTCGGCCACGGCTCGAGAGACGAGAGCGCGAATCGCCTCCCCGTCGTCGGTAGCTGCAACGAGATCGGCGAGAAATCCCGCCGAGACGCCGTGCTTGTAGGTATGGCCGACGACCGCGACGCCCGCGAGTTCGCCGCCGCGGTACGCGCCGAAGCAGCGGTAGTCGCGCGGCGAGTCGAGGTAGCGCCAGTTGAAGTACTCGGCGTCGCGCGAGAAGTGGCTGCCGTAGCTCTCGGCGGCACGCAGGCCGAGCGCGTCCATGTCTGCTCCGAAGCGATCGATCGGGCGAACATCGAGGCCGTGGAACGGCCTAGACGCAGGGTCGGGGTCGCGCATCCCGCCCTGCTCACCTTCGCGACGGAAGGCGTAGCGAACGACGCCCGCGACGCGGAGCGGCTTGGCCCACAGCCGCAGGCGCGGCAAGTCGATCCACCCCAGCCTGCGGATGAAGATCGGGTACGAGTTCGCATTCGGGAACGTGACGGTGAGCGGCGAGCCGGACGCGGCCGCAGCGTCCTCGTTCTGCTGCTGCATCGTCGAGAAGACACCCTGCCCGCGATATCGCGAGTCCGTGGCCACGTTCACCGGGATCGCGAGGCGCGTCTCGACGCCTTCGAGTCGCGTGTTGAAGAAGCTCATCGCGGCGACGCCCACGACCTCTCCCTGGTCGACGGCGAGCGAGACGATCCCCTCGCCGCCGGGGTTCCGGTCGAACCACCAGGTGAACTCCTCATCGGAGAGCTGCGTCGTGCCGACACGGGCGAGCAGCGCAACGAGCGACGCCCGCCACTCGGGCGTGTAGCGAACGGTCTCGAAGCTCATCGAGTGGCCGTGCCGAGCACCTTGTTGAAAGCACGACGAGCGTATGTCCCGGGCACGGTGTCCTTCACCGAGATGAGGTCGCAGGCGCCGGAGAGGACGAGCTCGAACGTCCGTGGCGGATACGGCTCGACGTTGTAGCGACGCAGGCGGTAGCGGTCGCTCGACGGTCCGTTGGCGCCCGAGACGGACGTGAACCCGAGCATGTAGCCGGCTTGCTGTACGAGACTCACGTGCTCGGGGCGGTAGTCGGCAAGCGAGCCCTTGACGAACGCATAGGCGTCGACCTGCCGCCCGAGCCGTTGCTCGAGCCGCAGCTTCGAGAGCGCGATCTCGCGAGCCGCCTCGGCGGGCTCGAGCTCCGACACGGGCCGGTGCCCGATTCCGTGCGACTCGACGCGGATGCCACCGGCCTCGAGCGCTTCGAGCTCGTCCCAGCCGACGGTCGCGTTGCGAACGCCGAGCGTACGCAGCGCCTCCTCGTGCGGCAGCGGGCGGTCGCCGTCGAGGAAACCGATCGGGACGAAGATCACGGCTGGATAGCCGTGTCGCTGGAGGATCGGCAGCGCGTTCTCGAGGTTGTCGCGGTAGCCGTCGTCGAAGGTGATGAGGACGGCACCGGCCGGAAGTGGCGCGCCGTCGACGTAGTGATCGCGCACCCGATCGAGCGACACCGGCGTGTAGCCGAGGCCGTCGAGAAGCCCCATCTGCTCCGCGAAGACCGCCGTCGGCACGGTCGTCGAGTTCGGCTGAAGGTCGTTGACCTTGTGGTACATGAGGACACGGAGCGTCCGCTCGGCCTCTCCGTCGAGACCGCCGGCGCCGGTCACCGTCTCTCCGATCGCGCGATAGACGCCGTTCTTCAGGAGCTGCTTCGCTCGGTCGGCACGCATCGCGTGAGTGTAGGTGGGCTATCCGGTGACGTCGTCCACGAGCTCACGGATGCGGCGGGCGTACTCCTCCGGCGTCGCGAGCCACGGCTGAACAGCGGCGTGGGCGGCTGCGCCAAGGCGCTCCGCGAGCGCACGATCCGAGAGCACGCGGACGAGCGCGTCGGCGAGAGCCGACGCGTCCCCGGGCTGGACGAGGATGCCCGTCTCCCCGTCTTCCACGATGTCCGGGATCCCGCCGACGCGGCTTCCGACCACTCCGCGTCCGCGGCAGAACGCCTCGACGACGACGCGCCCGAGACCCTCCGAACGCGACGGGAGCACGAGAACGGTGGCGTCGTCGAGCGCCCGCGCGACCTCCGGCGTCGACAACGACTCCGTCCATCGCGTCTGCGCCGGGAGATCGGCGACGAGCCGCTCCGCCACGTCGCGGAGCGTCCCGCGCCCGACGAGGTGCGAGCCTCGCGTCCGGGACGCGCGGGGCGGCGCAGGCGCCAGGCGTCAGCCAGCACGTCGACCGCCTTGTACCGCTCGAGGACGCCGACGAACAGAGCGACAGGCTCTTCGGGCAGCGGGACGGGCTCGCGCTCGACGAACGGCTCGAGATCCATGAACGCGGCGAACTCGGCCGTCGGCTCGACACCCGCGGCGCGCACGAGCCCGGACGTATACGCCGAGATCGTCCGCACGCCGTCACTCTTGCGCAGCCCACGGCGGGCGAGCGCGTCGGCGAGCGGCGCGAGCGCCCTGCGCCACGACGACCCGTAGAGCCGCGCGGGCGCCGCCGGGTCGCCGTGGATGTCGGCGATCACGCGTGTCGGGATGCGCGCGAGCGTGCGTCCGAGCACGCAGAGCGCCGCCTCCTGCGCGCCCTGAGCGAGCACGGCGTCCGGCCTGAACGAGCGCAGCTCACGTGCCACGCGGAACGGGAGAAGCGCGTAGAACGCCGCTCCGTCGAGCGCCCGTGGCCGGATCGGGCGCACGAGCTGGAAACGCGGGTCCTGCCCGTGCCCTCCACCCGAGCTCGCGAGAACTCGAACGTCGAGCTCGGCCGAGAGCGCGTCGAACTTCTGGGACGAGCGAGGGAGACAGCGGAAGCGAGTACCGCGACCGCCCGACCATGAGCAGCCGCTTTCTTCACGCGACCGCCTTCCGGAGCTCCGCCTCGATCGCCGTGAAGACGGCCTCCTCCGAGTAGCCCTCGACGGATCGCGCAGCGGCGCCGCGCAGGCGCTCTCGCAAGGATGCATCTCCGAAGAACCGTTCGATCGCAGTCGGCAAGAGCAGCGGCATCGCCGGGCGGGACGAGCAGGCCGTTCTCGCCGTCGCGAACCACTTCCGGCACGCCGCCGACGGCGGTCGCGATCACGGGACAGCCGACGGCGAGCGCCTCGACGACCGTGTGCGGGAAGTTCTCCCAGGCGGACGGGAGCACGGAGGCGTCGGCGGCGCGGAAGAGACGAAGCACCGTCTCGCGCGGGACGCTGCCGAGAAAGCGCACGCGCGCGTCGAGGCCGAGCTCGAGCGCGCGCCGCTCGAGAGCAGACCGTTCTGGCCCGTCGCCCGCGATCACGAGCGACACACCGGACGCGTGCACGAGCGCGTCGAGCAGGACGCCGACCGCCTTCTGCGGGCCGAGCCGTCCGGCGAACACGAGGACGTCGCCGTCGAGCCCGAGCTCGGCACGAAGCTCGTCGCGCGTCGGCATCGCCGGGATCGCGGGTGCGGGATTGGGCAGAACCGTCACGCGCCCTGCGTCGAGCCCCCAACGCAGCGCGACATCGCGGAGGTACGAGCTCGGGCAGAAGACGTGTCGCGCTCTCTTCGAGTGCCGCGTTCCGCGTCGCGCGGAGGAAGCGCAGCCGACCGCCTCCTCCGACACGCTGGAACTCGTCGAGCGTCCCGACGTAGCGGCCGCTGCGCGTCGCGCGCTCGAAGACCTCGTCGGACACGAGCTTCACGACGAGCGGCCTCCGCGCGAGCCGGGCTCCGATGGCGGCTCGCCGGATCATGCTCGTCGCGTAGACGACGTCGGCGCGGCGCGCGGCAGCGCGAACGAGCAGCGCTGACCGCACATGGCGCAGCGGCGATCGACGCGCCGCCCACGTGACGGGATACGACCGCGCCTCCGGCGCTACGTCGGCCGTCGTCACGACCTCGACTGCATGTCCACGCTTCGCGAGGAAGTCCGCAAGCGCCGGCGCATGGCTGGCCGGCCCACCGGGGTCGGGCGGCCAGATTCCCGAGACGACGACGACTCTCACGACTGGAGCGCCGTCCCGTCGGCCGCCGCGTGCACCTCGGCGCGGAGACGCGTGATCACGACGAGCCAGGCGCCGGCGAAGACGAGCGTCGACGCCAGGACGGCGACCGCGGCGCCGGTCGCGCCCCACTCGGCCCCGAGCACGGCCACGAGCGGGATCGCCACGAGCGTCTCGAGCCCATGGGTCACGATCCGCAGTCGCGGCCGGCCGATCGTCACGGGCAGCGACTTCGTCCAACCGAGGACGAAGTGAATCGCCGCAGCGACGAGCACGATCCGTGCCGCGTGGACCGCGCCGTCGTACTCTGAGCCGAAGACGACCCGGATGAGCCACGGCATCGCCACGAAGAACACCGGTACGGCCACGACCATGATCGCTCCCGCCCACTTCGAGTAGCTGCGAACCCCGGCCAGCACGCTCGACCGCGCCCCCTTCTCCCAGTCGCGGGTCTGCTCTGTGAGCAGGACGAGGCGCGCAGGCGAGCTCGCCGCCGCGAATCCAGTCTGCGGCGTGGTTGCGATGCGGAAGAGACCGACCTGCGTCGTACCCGAGACGACGCCGAGGATCAACGGGATCAACGTCGTGCGCAGCGAGATGACGCCCGTCGCGAGACTCGACTGGACGACGAACGTCCGGATCTCCCGCACGTCCTCGCCGAGCCCCTTCGCGGGCGCCGACGGGAACCGACGCAGCGCCACGGTCCCGACCGCCGAGATCACGATCGTCGAGATCGCCTGTGCGACGACGATCGCGACGAGCGCCTCGGTCACACCCATGGGGGCGGCGATCACGATCGCGAGAAGCCGGAGCACGGCCGATCCCGCCTGGTACACGCTCCGCAAGTCGTAGCGGCTGTGGAGGAGCAGTGCCGTCGCCCCGACGTTCTCGGACGACTGGACGAGCGGGAGGAGCGATGCCGCGAGAAGCGCCTGCTCCAGGCCGTCGGCACCGAAGATCTCGTCGGCAAAGGGGGCAAGGGCGACGACGAGAAGCGTCGCAAGGACGCCTCCCACGACCTTGATCAGCAACGCCTGCCGGAAGAGGCGACGCAGACGCCCCCAGTCCTCGCCGGTGACGTATCGGAAGCCGTACTTCGTGAGCGACTCCTCGACGGTGAGGTCGAGAAGCGTCTGGAAGAACCCCACGACGACGAGTGCCGTCATGAACACGCCGAAGTCGTCGAGCCCGAAGACGCGCGCCGCGACGATCGACCCCGCGATGCCGCACGCGACGGCGGCGTAGATCCACGCAGCCGTCGCCGACCGGCGCCGGAGAACCCGGGAGGACATCGGGGGGTCAGTGTAGGGAGGCCGTCGCTCGGACCGATCCCGCGGAGACCGTCCCTATAGTGGCCCGGTGGCGACCGAGGCCTTCGACAACACGGGCGTGTCGTCGGGGCTCCGGAGCCTCGTCGACCGCGAGTCGGTCGGCGCGCTGGTGCTCGCCGCGTCGATCCCGCTGCTCTTCATGCACGAGCGCTTTCAACCCGAGGTCGGTCTCGGCATGGGCTCGACGACGGTCGACATCCGCCTCTCGGACGTCGCCGTCGTGGTCGTCCTCGGACGCCGCGGTCGTCTCCGCGCTCGAGATGGCGCTCTCCCGGCTCGCCGCGGGCACGGATGCTCTGGATCACGGGCGCGGCGCTCCTCGCGTGGCTGGCGTTCCAGACGTTCCGTCCGGCGTCGCTCTGGACGACGACGCTCTTCGACGACCACCTGGTCAGCTACCTGAAGCTCGTCGAGTACGCGCTGCTCGCGGTCTGCGTCCCGCTGCTCGTCCGTCGCGCGCACGACCTCGACCTCGTGCGTCGGTGCGATCGTCCTCTGGAGCGCCGTGGCCACGTCGGCGTCGCGCTCGTGCAGTTGCTTCGGGGTCGACATCTTCGCCGCCTCGACCTCCGGCTGGAGGTATCCCTCGTTCCTCGGCCACCACGACCTCGCCGCGCTCGTCGGCGCTCGCCGCGAGCTCGCGGCGGGAGGCATCGTCGCGCGACGCGACGCGTCGCCGGCAGCGCGGCTCTTCGCCCTGGCCGCGGCCGCGGGCGTTCTCGGCCTCGTCCTGGCCGGCTCCGTCGCGGCAGCGGGAGGATTCGCCATCGGCGCCGCCGGGCTCTGGCTCGCTGCCGTGCGGCGATTCAGGCCGTCGCGCAGGCAGACCGCTCGCGCTCGCCGCGCTTGTAGTCGCAATCGGTCGTCGGGGTCACGTTCGTGCGGAGCGCGGCGCTCGAGGACTTCCTCCGCTTCGTCGGGCTTCGCGGCGACGACTCGGCGCAGGGAGTGGAGAGCTACTCGCAGCGCACCGTCCTCGCCTACATCGGCCTGAGGATCTTCGCCGACCATCCCGTCGTCGGCGTCGGCTGGCAACGCTCGTCGCGTGCGGACGTCTTCGAGCCGTACGTCGGCGACGCGCGCAAGCGCTTCCCGGACGTCGTCGACCTCGCGTTCCCGGCGGAAGGTCGCGAGTGGGGCGTCCAGAACCTCTACATCCAGATGCTCGCGGACGCCGGGCTCGTCGGCCTCGTCTTGCTGCTCCTCGTGGGAGCGTCAGGGATCGCGCTCGCCTGGCGTGCCGCTGCGCGCGCGCCTACGCCGTGGGCGGTCGGCGCCGGCCTGCTCGTCGTCTGCGCTCTCCTCACCCTGGCCGGCGAGTGGTCGTCGCTCGGCATCGTCGCCGGGATCCCGCTCCAGGCCGCGACGTGTCTCCTCCTCGGCCTCGCGGCCGCAGGTGCGGCGACGGCGAAGGGAAGCCAGTGGCTGACCCGCGACTCGATCCCCCGAGATCGATGCCGACCTACGCCGTGCGCGAGCCACTCGTCCGGTGGCTGCGCGAGCAGGCGCTCGATGCGCGCAGCACGATCGGCCGCTATCGCGTCCTCGACGTCGGTTGCGGCGCGCGGCCCTACGAGCCGCTCTTCGCACCGCACGCGGCGTCGTACGTCGGCGTGGATCCGGTCGACAACCCGAAGGCGGACCTGAAGGGGCCGGTCGAGGATCTCCCCGTCGAGGACGCGACCTTTGATGTCGTCCTCTGCAACCAGGTGCTCGAGCACTGCGACGACCCCTTGAAGGCGGTATCGGAGCTCAACCGCGTCACGGCGCCGGGTGGCCGCGTGCTCGCCACCACGCATGGCGTGATGCCGTACCACCCCTCCCCGACCGACTACTGGCGCTGGACGCACGCTGGGCTCGAGAAGCTCTTCGCCGAGAACGGGACCTGGGCGTCGGTTAGGGTGACGCCGGCCTCGGGCACCACGGCCTGCCTCGGAATGCTCTTCGCGATGTATCTCGACCTCGGATTCCGCCGCATCGGCCTCGGGCTGGCCGCGCGGCCGCTCGTCGCCGGCATCAACACGGTCGCCATGGGTATCGACGGACGGTCAGCGCGCCTACGGGAGCCCGGCCCGGGCAGCCTGTTCGCGAACTTCCACGTCGTCGCCGAGACACCGCGATGAAAGCGCTCGTCACAGGGGGCGGCGGCTTCATCGGCTCCAACCTGGTGCGCGCACTGCTCGAGCGCGGCGACGACGTACGCGTGCTCGACAACTTCTCCACCGGGAGCAGGCGGAATCTCGACGGGGTCGACGTCGAGGTCGTCGAGGGAGAGCTCCGAAGCTACGAGCGTGTCCACAACGCCGTGCGCGGGATGGAGGTCGTGTTCCACCTTGGCGCTCTCGGGTCCGTTCCGCGCTCGGTTCAGGATCCGCTGACCTCGAGCGCCGTCAACGTCGAAGGCACGCTCAACGTCCAGCTCGCGGCCCGCGACGAGGGTGTGCGACGCGTCGTATTCGCGTCATCATCGTCCATCTACGGCAATCAGTCGGAGCTTCCGTTGCGCGAGACCATGGCGCCCGACCCAATCTCGCCGTACGGCGTCGCGAAGCTCGCGGCCGAGCGCTACTGCGTCAGTTTCAGTCGCGTGTACCACTCATTCGAGACGGTCGTACTCCGCTACTTCAACGTCTTCGGTCCTCGCCAGGACCCCACGTCGCAGTACGCGGCAGTCGTCCCGCTGTTCATCACGGCGATCGCCGCCGGAGAGCCGGTGACGATCTTCGACGACGGCGAGCAGTCGCGCGACTTCACCTACGTCGACAACGTCGTCGCGGCGAACTTGCTCGCAGCGGACGCAGCCGGAGCGAGCGGGCGAATCGTCAACATCTCCGGCGGAGCTCCGACGAGCGTGAACGAACTCGCCGAGACCATCGGCCGCCTTCTCGGGAAGCCGGTCGAGTGCCGCTATCTGCCGCCCCGCCCCGGCGACCTGCGGAACTCGTGGGCAAATGTGAGCGAGGCGAAGCACCTACTCGGATTCGAGCCGCAGGTCGGACTCGAAGAAGGGCTGCGCCGCACCGCCGACTACCTCCTCGGAAAGGACTGACGATGGGACACGCATTCGGATCGCTCGACGAGCTCGGCGAGGGCTACGGCTTTCGCAAGATCCGCAAGCCGCTCGGCGTGACGGCGTTCGGCGTCAACGCCACCGTGTATCCGCCGGGCTACGAGGGCTTCTACCACTACCACGACACGCAGGACGAGCTCTATTTCGTCCATTCGGGCGAGGCGCGAGTGACGGTCGAGGACGAGGAGCGGATCCTCGGCGCGGGCGGGCTCTTCCACGTCGACTCGACGACCCCGCGCAGAGTCTCCAACGCGAGCGAGACGGATGACCTGGTCATCCTCGTCGTAGGCGGCAAAGGCGGCTACGTGGAGCGCGACGGCCACATGGTCGACGACGAAGACATCGCGCGCCGCGCGGCCTTCGGCAGCTCCGGATCTACGGCTTGACGCCCGTGAACACCAGATCGCGGGCGAACAGCCGGGCGCTCAGCCGCGCGTAGCGTCCGCCGACGTAGCTGAGCTCGACGTTCTCGAAGTCGGCGAGCAGCTCACGCATCGCGTCGGGGGAGAACATGCGGAGGTGCGTCGGATCGTCCTCGGGCGAACGGCCGCGCAGGAAGCGAAGGCGGCTCTGCATGCGGAACGCGTTCGGAACCGAACCGGCCAGCGTTCCTCGAGGTCGCAGCACGCGCCCGATCTCCGCGACGAGCGCATCCGGGAACTGAAGGTGCTCGAAGAGCTCGCCGGCGACGACGGCGTCGAAGCTCGCGTCGGCGAACGGCAGCGGCTCCTCGACGTTCGCCTGCACGGGCTCGATCCCGAGCGCGGCGGCCTTCTCGAGCGCGGACGCATCGACGTCGAGACCGACGACCGAGTTCCCTTCGAGGAAGTGGCGCGTCAGCGCGCCGGAGCGGCAGCCGAGGTCGAGCACGCGCTTCCCGGTCCCGATGGCCGCGACGAGCAGAGGGATGCGCTCGGGGACGAAGACGAAGTCGCCCTCGTCTCGGCGCTCGCGATGGTGCTCTTCGTAGCGGTCGCCGAGCGAGCTCACGCGGAGCCGACGGCGGCCTCGTGCCCGAGCGACGCGATCGTCTTGCGCAGGCCGTCCTCGAGTGCGATCTCCGGGCGCCCAGCCGAGGATCTGCGTCGCGCGCGTGATGTCAGGCTGGCGCACCTGCGGGTCGTCGACGGGAAGCGCTTCGTAGACGATCTCGCTCGAAGAGCCCGTGAGCCGGAGAATCGTCTCGGCCAGCTCGACGAGCGTCTTCTCGTCCGGGTTGCCGAGGTTCACCGGAAGGTGCTCGTGCGACTCGCCGAGAAGGACGATGCCGCGGATCAGGTCGTCGACGTAACAGAAGCTGCGCGTTTGCGAGCCGTCACCGAACACGGTGACCGGCTTGCCTTCGAGCGCCTGGCGCAGGAAGGTCGGGATCGCGCGACCGTCGTTGGCGCGCATCCGCGGGCCGTACGTGTTGAAGATGCGGACGACCGCGGTGTTCACGCCCTGCTGGCGGTGGTACGCCATCGTCAGCGCTTCCGCGTAGCGCTTCGCCTCGTCGTAGACGCCACGCGGGCCGATCGGGTTCACGTTGCCCCAGTACGTCTCGGGCTGTGGATGCACCTCCGGGTCGCCGTAGACCTCGCTCGTGGAGGCGAGCAGGAAGCGCGCACGCTTCCACTTCGCGAGACCGAGCGCATGGTGAGTCCCGTTCGAGCCGGTCTTCAGCGAGTGGAGCGGCATGCGCAGGTAGTCGATCGGGCTGGCGAGCGCGGCGAGGTGATAGACGAAGTCGACCGGCTCGTTGCATTCGATGGGCTGGATCACGTCGTGGTTGACGAACGTGAAGGCGTCGTCACGGAGGTGGTCGATGTTCTCGAGCGTCGAGACGACGAGGTTGTCGACGCAGATCACGCGGTGGCCGCGCTGCAGGAGCGCCTCGCAGAGATGGGAGCCGAGAAAACCGGCGCCGCCGGTGACGAGTGAGGTCGGCATTGTCTCGATGCTAGCCGGGCACTTCCGCTCCGGCCTTTCCTCTTACGACACGCGCTCCACCGCTCCTGCGGCTACCCGCGTGGCATCCGCTCATGGTCAGCCCCGGGACGAGGGAGGCATCACCCGTTCGGGCGCCACGTCCTCAGCGCAGGTCCTTGTTCGCCTCCATGTCGAACCACATGGCGAACAGCGTCATCTGCAGTCCCGCGATCAGGAGCACCGCGACGAGGACGATCGTGGCCGGCGTGATCGCGTTGCCGGCAATCCGCAGCGCGAGCTCGACGAGCCCGAGCACGAGCCCGACGCCGAGCATGAGCACGCCGAAGACGTAGAAGAAGACGAGCGGGTGGAAGTCGCGGATCACGTACTTCTGCCCCATGCGCCACCAGAACCCCTTCAGCAGGAGCCACGAGATCCGCGGCACGACCGACCGAAGCTTGATCCCCGAGCGCTCTCCCACGTCGTAGATCGGCCGCGAGGGAACGTCGCGAACGCGCGCGTTCTGGATGTTGAGATGGACGAGCACGTCGTTCGGGAACCCGTAGCGCGGGTACAGCGCGTCGAGGTCGAGGCGCCGGAGCGCACTCAGCGAGAGCGCCGTGTACCCCGCCTGAGAGTCGGCGACATGCCAGTAGCCGGACGCGATCTTGGTCAGGAGCGAGAGCACGGCGTTCCCGAGATAGCGCGTGCGCGGAATGACCTTCCAGGCCTCGCCCGACACGAGGCGATTCGCCTTCGCGTACTCGACCTCGCCACGCGCGACCGGGCCGACCAGCTCCGGTAGCTCGGCCGGATCCATCTGGTTGTCGGCGGCCATGACGCAGGTGACGTCGATCTCCTCCTCGAGCGCTCGGCGATAGCCCGTTGCGATGGCGGCGCCGACACCCGCATTTCGCTCATGGCGGATGATCCGCACGCGAGCGTCGCCGACCGCCTCGGCCGCAGCCGCCGTGCCGTCGCGCGAGGCATCGTCGACGACGACGATCCGGTCGACGAGCTCGGGGATCCCACGGATCGTCTCGCCGACGAGCCGCTCCTCGTCGAACGCGGGTACGACGACCGCGACCCGCTTGCCGTCGAGCATCAGGCCGTCGGCGGAGCCGCCCCGCGCCGGCGGGCGGCGATCGGGTCGGCAACGAGCGCGGCGATGGCGCCGAGGATCAGGCCGATGAGCGCGCCGACGAGCAGCGACGAGCGGCTCGACCGCGCTGTGGTCTTGCTCGCCGCCGCCGGCTCGACGACGCGGCTCGACTCCACGCTCTCCGCGAGATTGAGGAGCTGACGCGACTCGGAGAGGCTGTCCTGGATCGCGGCGCGTCTTGCGTCGGCCGTCGTGATCACGGAGTTGAGGTTGGCGGTCACCAGGAGCCGCTGATCGAGCGGAAGCGAGCGATCGACGAGAACGGCTGCCTGCTGTTCCTGGGCGGCGCGAATCCGCTCGTTGACCTCGTCGAGCTGCGTCTCGGCCGTCTCGACATCGGACTCGAGCAGCGCGACCTTCTCGGTGACGTAGACCGAGACGCGCTCGGTCACGCGCCTGGCGAGCGCGGCGGCCGCCAGCTCGACCTTCTTCTTGCCCGAGCCCTTGACCGTGATCTCCATCAGCGGATTGATTCCTCGCAGCTGTCCTGCGGCGACGAGCTCGCGGGTCGAGATCGACGAGCGCAGGCGAGACACGGGAATGCCGCTGATCTCCGACGCGCGTTTCAGCGCCGCCTCGGAGCGGATGATCTCGCCCACCGTGCGCGGGTTCGTCGCGAGGCTCTGGATCTGGCCGCCGCCGAGCGGCGCGAAGGGCTGCCCGAGGTAGACGATCGTCTGCGAGCGCCAGACGGTGCCGCCGGAGAGCGCGAGCGCGATGCCCACGACAGCACCGATGACGAGACCGCCGACGGGAAGCCACCAGCGCAGCTTGAGGCGCTGCCAGGCTGAGGAGAGATCGACCTCCTGCTCTTCGTCGAGGCTGGTCGTCATGCGGCCGCGACCCTAGCAGCGGCCCAGCGCCACTGAGCCGCGAGGCCTTCGTCGAACGATGTCACCGGCTGCCAGCCGAGCTCGGTGCGAATGCGCGTCGTATCGGCCGCGGTACGGGCAGCATCGCCTTCCCGTCGCGCGTGACGCACGATCTCGAGACGCCGACCGGCAATCCTGCCGAGCGTCTCGATCGCCTCGAGCATCGAGACCTCGCTGCCGCCGCCGACGTTGAATATCGAGCCGCCGGACGCGCGCTCCATGGCGGCGATCGTCGCCTCGACCGCGTCGTCGACGTAGGTGAAGCTCCGCGACTGCGAGCCGTCCCCGTAGAGCTCGAAGGCGCGCCCCTCCGCAAGGCACGAGACCATCTTCGTGAAGGCCATGTCCGGTCGTTGCCGCGGACCGTAGATCGTGAAGTAGCGGACGGTCACGACATCGAGCCCGAACTCCGACCCGTACGCCCCCGCGAGGTGCTCGCAGGCGAGCTTCGTGATCCCGTACGGCGAGAGCGGGCGCGGGATCGTGTCCTCGGGAGTCGGGTAGCGCTCGGCATCGCCGTAGATCGACGACGACGAGGCGAACACGACGCGCACGCCGGCGGCTGCAGCCGCTTCGAAGAGGCGCTGGCTCGCGAGCACGTTCTGGCGCACGTAGACCGGGAAGACCCCTCCGAAGCTCGCGACACCAGGCTGACCGGCGAGGTGGAAGACGCCGTCGAAGCCGTCCAGCTCGAGCGTGTCCGCTGCGAGGTCGAGCCGCGACACCGGAAGGTCGCGTGCGTTCTCCTCCTTGAGCGCCGGGTCGTAGTACTCCGTGTACGCGTCCCAGCCAGTCGCGTCGTGCCCCTGCTCGAGCAGCGCGCGCAGCAGCTGTGAGCCGATGAAGCCGGCGGCGCCGGTGACGAGGTAGCGCATAGCCAGGGAATGCTAGGGAAGCGGCAGGATCGGCTGGAGAACGCCCTCGCCGTCGGGCGAGAGGCAGACCTCCGAGAAGTAGCGCGTCATCGCGACGCCCTCGGTGAAGTCGCCGAGTCGCGGCTCGGGCTTCTCCCCGCGGGCGAGAGCGAGCGCGAGCTCCGGGTAGCGGCCACCCGCCGCGAGCGGGACGGGGAAGCCTCCGCCGAAGCGCGTGTTGACGTCCGTGATCGGAAGCGATCCGTCCGCCTCGCGGAAGCACTGCACGTTCGCCGGCCCTTTGATGCCGACGATCTCTGCGACCCGCGCGCCGTGCTCGATCAGCTCGCGATCCTTGATCGAGACGCCCTTGATCGACTCGCCGCCCTTCGAGAGGAGCATCGTGCGCGGGATCGCATTCAGGCAGCGCCCGTCCATGTCCGAGAAGACGTCGATCGAGAACTCCTCGCCGAGGCAGGCCTCCTGCACGAACGACGGGACGTCCGTGTACGCGAGAAAGAACGCGAGCTCGTCGGCGTCGGCGGCACGATGGATGTTGCGCGAGCCGAAGCCCTCGCGTGCTTTGACGAGCACGGGGAAGCGGGCGTCGCCCGGAACGTCCTCGGGCGCCCAGCTCCGCGGTGACGGAATCCCGTTCGCGACGAAGAAGTGGTGCGCCTCGAGCTTGTCCGACATGCGGGCGGAGGCTTCGGCGTCGGGCAGGAGCACGAGCGCCGGCGCGAGCTGCTCGCGATCGCGCGCGAGCACCGGGAAGTCGAGATCGTTGAGCGGCACGACGAGGCGGACGTCGTGCTCCTCGCGCAACGCGGCCAGCGTGGGGACGTAGCTCGGGTCCGCAATTCGCGGGACGATGACGCGCCTGTCGCAGTGGTAGAGCGCAGGCGCGAGCGGATCGGCATCGACTCCGAGCGTGACAGCGCCGGCTGCGCGAAACGCGCGCGCGATGTCGACACGCTGGCCGACCGAGGTGAGGAGCACCACCACGACGCGAGAGCGTACTCGGAGGAGTCGGCGCCGACCCGGCTAAGGTCAGCGCCGTGTCCGAGCCGATCCGCGTCCTGCGCGTCATCGCGCGACTGAACATGGGCGGGCCTGCGATCCATGTGTCCAACCTCGCCGCCGGGCTCGAGACGCGCGGCTACCACACGACCCTCGTCGCCGGCAGTCTCGCGCGCGGGGAAGACTCGATGGCGTACGTCGCGGAACGGCTCGGCGTGTCGGTCGTGAGCATGCCGGAGATGCAGCGCGAAGTGGCTCCACTGCACGACGCGAAGTCGATCCGCCGACTAACGGCGATCATGCGCGAGGAGCGGCCGCACATCCTCCACACGCACACGGCGAAGGCGGGAGCGCTCGCGCGAGCCGCTGCTCTCGTCGCCGGCAAGGCCCGGCCACCTATCGTCGTCCACACGTTCCACGGCCACGTGCTGAAGGGCTACTTCGGTCCCGGCCGCACCGCGTTCTTCCGCCAGGTCGAGCGCAACCTGGCGCGGAGCTCCGACGTACTCGTCGCAGTGAGCCCCGAGGTGCGCGACGAGCTCGTGGCGCACGGGATCGCGCCGACCGAGAAGTTCACCGTGATCCGGCTCGGCATCCCGCTCGAAGAGCGACTCGGCGACGAGACCGCCGACCTCGACTACCGCCACCTGTACGGCATCCCCGTGGACGCATTCGTGGTCGGCTGGGTCGGGCGCATGACCGGCGTGAAGGACACCGGGGCCGTGCTCGAGATCGTCCGCGCCGCGCGCGCGCGCGGCATCGATGCGGTGCTCTGCATGGTCGGAGACGGCCCTGACCGCGAACGGCTCGAGCAGCTAGCCCACGACCTCGGGATCGCCCGCTCGACCTATTTCGTCGGATATCAGGAGGACGTCGCGGGCTACTACCGCCTCTTCGACGCGTTCCTCCTGCCGTCCGTCAACGAGGGAACACCCGTGAGCGCGATCGAGGCGCTCGCCTCTGGAACACCGGTTGTGGCGACACGCGTCGGAGGTGTGCCGGATGTCGTACGCGACGGCATCGACGGGTTCCTCGTCGAGCCTGGAGACACCGATGCCGCGGCGGAACGGCTCGCCGAGCTCGCACTCGACCCGGACCTGCGTGCGAGGCTCGGTGAGTCGGGACGCGCGTACGCGCGTACGCGCTACTCGGTCGATCGACTCGTCGACGATGTCGACCGGCTCTACCGCACGCTGCTCGCGGCGAAGGGCGTCGTCACGCCTTCGGCCGCCACCCTCCCGTAGCACCGCGGTACGTCCCGCGGAAGAGAGCGAGCGGCGTGCGCGCGAGGATCTCGAGGTCCACCCGCGGCGTGCGGTTCTCGACGTACCAGACGTCGAGCTCGATGCGTTCCGCCCAGGGCAGCTCTGCCCGGCCGTGCACCTGGGCCCACCCGGTGAGCCCCGGCCTGATGTCGAGCCGGTGGCGCTGGTGCTCGTCGTACTGCTCGACCTGGTAGCGCAGCGTCGGCCGCGGGCCGATGACACTCATGTCGCCGCGCAGGATGTTCCACAGCTGCGGCAGCTCGTCGATCGACGTCCGCCGGAGGATGCGTCCGACGCGCGTGATGCGCCGGTCGCCCCGATCGACCGCGTAGCCGGCTCCTATGCGCTCGGCCCCGACGACCATCGTGCGGAGCTTGAGCACCTCGAAGTCCTCGCCGTCCTTGCCGACACGGGTTTGCCGGTAGAGCACGGGCCCGCGATCCTCGAGCTTCGTCGCGAGCGCCGCGAGGCCGATGACCGGGCTCGTCAGTGCGAGACCGACTCCGGCGATCGCCACGTCGGCCGCGCGGTTCATCGCGTGCCCTTGGCCTTGTCCCACGTCTGCGGCGTGCCGGAGCGCAGGTAGCGCACGAGCGCCGCGACCGTCGCCTTCGTGACGACGTAGTAGTAGTAGGCGAGCCGCGCGCCAGGAACCGGCAGGCGTGCCTTCCCCGCTCCCGCGAGCCCGAGCCCGACAAGCTGGAAGATGAGGAACACGCGATAGAAGGGCGCGCGCGCGACGAGCATGAGGTTCGAAACGAGGAGCCCGACGTGCAGGATCCCGGTCGAGTAGCGGAGCACTCGGTGCGAGACGAGCTGCGCGAGGTAGAGCCGCCGCGTCGGCCGGAACGCCCGACCGGTGAGGATGTGCCCGAGCGCACGCGAGATGGTGCGGACCTTGCGTCCGTATTCGTCCTCCGGCTCCGCGGCGGGCTTCTCGATTGCGACCGCCTCCGGCTCGTAGACGGCACGAAGCCCCATCTGCTCCATGAGGTACGGGAAGCCGAAGTCGTGCCCGAACTTCGGGTCGTCCTCGACGTACGCGTCGCGCTTGACCGCGTAGATCGCGCCGTTACCCGCCGTGATCGAGCTCGCTGCCGACTCCTGCTCGCGCACCCACATCTCGTACCGCCAGTAGGCGCCCTCCATGTTCGCGCCGTCCGGGCTCTCGAGCCGGAGTTGCCCGCAGACGTAGCCGACCTCGTCGTCGGCAAGGTTGCGGACGAGCGCATGTAGCGCCCCCGGCTCCCACTCGCTGTTCGCGTCGGTGAACGCGAGCACCTCGCTCGAGGTCTCGCGAACCGCTCGATGCTGAGCTGCCACCTTGCCCTCGCGCGGGCACTGGAGAAGGCGAACGCGCAGGTTCTCGGCGGCAATCTCGCCGACGATGGCGTCGGTGAGGTCGGTCGAGCCGTCGGACGCGACGACGACTTCGAGCTTCTCGGCCGGATAGTCGAGTGCCAACGCGTTCTCGACGCGGCGGCGGATCACCGACTCCTCGTCGTGCGCCGACACCACCAGCGCAACGGACGGCGTCTGCTCCGCCTTGTGAACGGGCCGCGGCCGCCTGCGTGCAAGCACGCCCATCGCGAGCGGATAGCCCGCGTGCGTCCAGCCGAGCGCGCCGAGCGAGCCCCAGAACACGGCCCGCACGATCACGCGGCGAGCATCTCCCGGACGAGCGCGCGATACCGCTCCATCGCCACCACACGATCCGCCTCCTCTTCCACGTACGCGCGGCCGCGCCGTCCCATCTCCTCGAGGTCGAAGACACCCTCCGCGGCGTCGCGGACCGCACGCGCGACGAGATCCGGGCGGGCGGGCGGGATGACGATGCCGCACCCGATCTCGCGAACGAGCCGGGCGGTCTCGCTCGTGTCCTCTGCCGCGACGATGACCGGACGGCCGGCCGAGAGGATCCCGTAGAGCCGGCTCGGCACGACGTACCCGGCGAGCCCCTTCGCGAGACCGACGACGTGCACGTCCGCGCTCGACAGCGAGAGGGGCAAGCCGCGCTCGCTTCTGGTACGGGAGAAAGCGAACGGTCTCGGTGACCTCGAGGCGCTCCGCGAGCGCGACCATCTCACCATGCCGTGCACCGAACCCCGCGACGACGATCCGCACGTCTGCTCGGTCGCGAAGGAACGTCGCCGCGCGCACGAGGCTGTCGAGATCCTGCGCGTGCCCGACGTTGCCCGAGTGCATGACGACGAACCGGCCGACGAGGTCGTGCTTCCGCGCCCACTCGTTGTCCCGCGGCTGCGGCGTTATCGCGCGCGTGTCCACCCAGTTCGGGATCACACGGAGCCGATCGGGCGGAGCGCCCTTGGCCTCGAGTCGCTCGCGCATCGTCTCGCCGATCGCAACGATCCGGTCGGCGCGCCGCAGGTAGGCGCCGACGAGGCCTCGCAAGACGCCGATGACGGCCGGGTTGTGGAGCCGGTCGAGCTCCGTCGCGATCTCAGGGAACACGTCCTGGCTGATGACGAGCACGGGAGCGCCGACGCGCTTCCCGACGAGCACACCGAGATCGCCGATGATCGGCGGGTCGGTCATGCACAGCACGAGGTCGGGCGCCGGCCCGCTCAGCGCATGCCGGAGAGCCGAGCCCAGGTAGGAGACGTAGTTCACGGCCCTTCGTCCGAGCTCCGACCGCTCGTACGAGGTCGACGCCACTCGGGTGATGCGAACGCCGTTGTGCTCGAGCTGCCGCGGATCGTCCTCGTGGTCGCGGAGCACGCCGGTCACGACCTCGACGTCGTACTCGACCGCGAGCGCCTCGCACAGCTCGGTCAGGAGATGGGCGGTCGCCTCGACGCCCGGCCAGTAGTACTGGTTCAGGACGAGAATTCGCTGTCGGGACACGGGATTCAGGCTAGATCGAGACGCCGCTTCTCGCACGGCGTCGAGGAACCCGTCGACGCTCGGTCCATATCCCCAGTCGCTGCGCAAGCGCGCGTGAGCGGCGCTCCATAAGCTGCGGCGGCGCTCAGGATCCGCGGCCAGCGCGCGAAGGGCGACAGCCGCCGCATCGACGTCGCCACTCGGGATCAGCGCGCCGTTCTCACCGTCGCGGAGAAGGTCGTGCGCCGCGCCGACTCGGTCGGAGAGAACGAGCGGGAGACCGCACGCCGCCGCTTCGTTCACCACGACGGCCCACGTCTCGCGCTCCGACAGCAGCGCGAACACGTCCGCGGCCACGTACAGCTCGACCACTCCGACCCCAGTCGACGTCGCCGACGAGCACCAGTCGAGCGCCGACACTCGGCGGCGTGCCGCTCGAGTGCCGCCGTTCCGGCCCGTCGCCCGCCACGACGAGGAGGAGGTTCGGGTCGCTCGCAGCGGCGACCGCCTGCACGAGGGCACGTCGATTCCCTTCTCCGGCCCGAGTCGGGCGACGCACAGCACCACGACGTCCTCCGGCTCCGCACCGAGGCTGTCGCGAAGCTGCGCCCTCTGCACAGCGAGCCCGTCGGCACTGCGCACCGAAGTCGTCGATGTCGACGGTGTTCGCGAAGAGATGGACGCGTTCCGGATGCTGCGCCGCGAGCGATCATCGAGTGCGGGCAAGCGTGCCCGTCACGAGAATCCCCGCGGCCCGTTGGACGACGGGCGGGACGACGGTGCCCTTGACCGTTCGCCGCCATCCCGAGCGTGGCCCATCGTCGTGGCTCTCGACGACGAGCACGTACGGGCACGTCCTTCAGCCCGCACCAGGCGATCGCGGCCTGTGCGGCGAACGTGCTCCACCCGGAGACGACCACGACCGCGGGCCGAGCGCCTCAGCGCGCCGACGACGCCGGGCGTCACCGGGTAGTCGTGGTGGAGGATCCGCTGCGCTCCCGGAAGCCGCAGACCCGCGCAGATAGACGGCGCGATGCGTCGGCTCGACGCGCCATGTTCGACCGGCGACGGTCTCGGCCGCGTACACCACGGTCAGGTCGACCTCCGGGTGAGCCGCGACACGATCGAGGAGCGGCGCCCGATATGGCGTCGGCTCCGGGAACGACTGCCGCAACGCTGATCGGTCTCGGAGCACCCTGCCGTCGAGCGAGGCGATGCAGCCAGCCCTCGCCCTCACGTCGGGCAGGCATGGCGCGCCGGCGCTCACGACGACGCGACGCAATGTGGAGTGGGAGGCCCGGATCGAGTCTCAGCGCGTGCCCGACGATGCGCGCGCGCGTGCTGCAGGCGATGCGTCGCTCGCAGCGCGCATCACGTCGCGGGCAGCACGCTGCGCGTCCACCTGGCCCCAGCGGTGACTCGAACGCGGTGACGAGCTCGAGGTAGGCGTCGACGCCAGCTTCCACGAGAGCAGCCTCCATCGGCTCGCCGCTGCCGACCTGCCACGCGAGCTCCACCTCGGCCTCCGAGAGCGTGGGCGCGAGCGCCGCGATTCGCCGGCCGCGCGACGCGCAGCTGGTACGCCCGCTGGAGCTCCCGCCGACGCTGGGACGCCTGGTGCGAATGAACGCGATAGAGAACGAGCGGATCCGGGAGGTTGTCCCCTTCCGATACGTCGAGGACGCGCGACCAGAGCTCGTAGTCCTCGCTCTCCTCGAAGCTCGCGTCGTAACGAAGCGCGTTGCGGTCGAGCACCTCGCGTTCCACGAGCACGGTCGGGTGGAAGAAGGGCGAGCTAAAGAGCGCCGCCCAGCGAACCGCAGCCGGCACCAGCGGGCATCGCATGCAGACGGCCGACGCGTCCCGACGCGTCGAGCTCGAGGACGGCCGAGCCCACCACGCCCACACGTGGAGACATGCGGATGCGTGCGAGCTGTCGCTCCAGCCGCCGCGGCATCGCCACGTCGTCGGCGTCGAGTCTGGCGACGTAGGTGCCTCGGGTTTCGTCGAGGCCGCGATTCAGCGATCCGGCCAGGCCCAGTTGCTCCTCGTTCCTGATCACTCGCAGGCGCGCGTCGGCTACTGCTTCGAGGAGCTCCGGCGTGGCGTCGGTCGACGCGTCGTCGACGACCACGAGCTCCAGATCGGAGACGGTCTGGCCGAGGATGCTCGCGAGGGCGGTCCGAAGGTAGCGCCTCGCCGTCGCGAACGGCCACGAGCACAGTGACGAGCGGAACGGTCCGCCATGGACGTCCCGTAGCCTACGGCCCGTGTCTCAGGCGTCTCCGTCGTTCGACCTCGTCGTGGCGACGGTCGGTCGGAGCCGCGAGCTCGGAGACTTCCTCGAATCGCTCGAGGCGCAGAGCTATCCGCGACGTGCGCGTGATCGTCGTCGACCAGAACGACGACGAGCGCGTCGCGGAGGTGCTCGCGGGACGACGGCTCCCAGTTCGTCCACCGGCGCTCAGCGCTCGGGCTCTCGCGTGCACGCAACGTCGGGCTCCGCGAGGTCGAGGCAGATCTCGTCGCGTTCCCCGACGACGATTGCATCTATCCGCCTGGGATCTTGGGGCGCGTTGCCGCGAGCTTCGTCGACGATCCCGGGCTCGACGGCCTGACCGGGCGAACGGAGGATTCGGCGGGAGCGACCTCGGCATCGTGGAAACACGATCCGGCTTTGCTCACCGAGGACAATCACTGGAACCGGGCGAATGCGGCCTCGATCTTCCTCCGCAGTGAGCTGGTCGGACGCATCGGCGAGTTCGACGAGAGGATGGGCCTCGGGTCGTCGGAGCCCTGGAGCTCGGGCGAGGAGACCGACTACCTCATCCGTGCGCTCCGAGCGGGAGCGCGGATTCGCTACGACCCAAGCATCGTGATCGAGCACGACGTCTCGGCCGACGACGCTCGCGTCGGATACTCGAGACGGCGCGAGCGTCGGCTACCTGCTCCGCAAGCACCACTACTCGCGCCGTGTCGTCGCCCGAATGCTCGTTCGACCTGCCGGCGGCGCGCTCCTCGCCGTCGCGCGACGAGATCCTGCGCGGGCTCGCTACTACGTCGCAAGCGTGCGAGGACGTTTGAGCGGCTACCGCTTCGCCAACCGCTCGAAGAGCTCGGCATGACGCTCGAGCCACGGCTCGAGCGCGAAGCGCTCGACAACGCGCTCACGTGCCGCCGCGCTGTACGCGGGTAGCTGGGCCAGCACCGTGCGCCGTCGCTGCGGCGAGAGCCTCGGGTGAGGGCGGCTCGTCCCGCTCGAAGCCGTCGGGGTGAGGAACACCGACTCCCGCGGACTCACCGACGAGCTCCGGCACGCCGCCGCTCTTCGGATACACCACGGGCAGGCCGCATGCCATCGCCTCGAGCACGACGCTCGGGCACGGGTCGTTCACCTTCGTGTGCAGCAGGAGGTGGGCACGCCGGAACAACGCCGGCGCCTGCGTCTGGGTGTAGCGGCCGAGCACGTGGACGTGTCCACGAAGTCCCAGACGATCGACGTGCTGCTCGATCGGCGCTGAGAGACGGCCCGTGACGAGGAGTTGCGCGTCGGGGTACGAGTCGATCACCGCGGCAAGTGTGCGAAGCCCGAGCTCGAGCCGGTAGGGCTGGGACTGGTCGCCGCCGAGGAGAAGCACCGGGCCGCCGGCGGGTGGACGTTCGGCCGGCTGGAAGTGACCGACATCCACCGCGTTGTGCAGGACCTCCCACGCCCCGGACGGCGCTCCGACCCACCGGTCTGCCGAGCGCTTGCAGAAGTCGCTCTGGTAGAGGACGTGCTCGGCCCGGGCCAGCAGCTCGCGCAGCGGACGATTGACCGTCTCCGTCTCGGCGCCTGCCCATCCCGGATAGCCGACTCCGTCCTGGTTGACGACCAGCGGGATTCGCCGGCGACGCGCGAGCCAGAGGAGTTGGCGCAGATCGCGGGGCAACCAGTTCGAGCCGAGGTAGAGCACCGAGAAGTCGGTCGGACAGTTCGGGAACCGCGCGGCGAGTCGCTGGATCTTCGCCGATCCGCCGGAAACCGCTGCGCCAGGAGCGGGGACCTGATCGTGCCCGTAGAACACGCGAGGACCGGGCTCCGGCGTGCCGCTCGCGAGAAGTCGCGCCCAGCGCGCGCCCGCACGGGTGTAGCGCGCGATCCGAGCGACCGTCACGCATCGGCGCCGACGAAGCCCTCGAGGAGCCTCGCCCACAAGGGATCGAGGCGCTCGTACGCGAATCGCTCCGCCGTTTCACGTCCCGCCGCGGTCAAGACTCCCGCCAGCGGAGATCGTCGCGAAGGCGGATGAGCGCGGCCGCGATCGCGTCAACATCGCCCACCTCGACGAGAAGGCCCGTGCGCCCGTCCTCGACGATGTCCGGAGCCTGGCCGACCCGGGTCGAGAGCAGGGGAATCCCGGTGGCCAGAGACTCGAGCACGCCCTTCGGTCCCCCCTCCTGGCGCGACGCGACGACGTAGGCGTCGAGCGCGTGATACGCATGCGCGAGCTCCGCTCGGTCCTTCGGTCGCACGTGGCGATACGGGATGCCGACGCGCTCGAGCTCACCGCGGACGTACCCGCGCGCCGGCCCTGTGAGCAGGACGTGGAGCTCGGGGATGCTCACACGGGCTCGGTCGAGCGCCCCGATGAGCACGTCCGGGCCCTTGACGAGCTTTGGCTCGAGGCCCTCGGCCCAGCCGACGCCGTCCTTCTGGAACGAGCCGACGACGAACGCGCCGTCGGGGATCCCGAGCGCGCCACGCGCGGACGAACGGCTCTCGGCATCGACCGTCGGGAAGTGCTCGATGTCGATCCCGATCGGGATCACGTGCACGGTGCTCGCATCGACCCCGGCACCGAGTACTAGGTCGCGCATCTCGGCGTGTGTCACCTGGATACGCGCGAACCGTGCCGGTGCCGCGCGGAGAGCTTCGTAGGCTCGGTCGAACTCCGGATAGCCCGGTGTTCCCGGTCGACCGTGCAAGTAGGCGGTGGCGAGCCTGTGCGTCGACTCGACCCATGCCGGCCTGAGCGCTTCGAAGTGACTCGTGAGGAACACCGACTGTCGACGTCCGGCCCGAGCCCAGCTCGTCGGCGCGACCGTCGTGGCCAAGTCTGCGCGCCGTCGCCTCGAGGTGGGCGGCGTCCTCGTCGACCGACCACCCCGACCGCTCACCGACGGCGAAGAGCCGCGAGTGGTCGGGCCAGCCGCGCATCCGCGCGCGTGCCACGCCACCCTCGACGACGCGAACGGGGCGGGCCAGACGCGCACGCACGCTCATCCGTCGAGCACGCCGAGGTAGCTGTCGGCAACGTCTCGCAGTGGCGTGATGCGGATCGCCGACCGCCTGCTCGTCGAGCTCCGCCACGAGCGTGTCGAGCGCTGCGGGAAGCTCATCGGGATCGTGAAAGGCGACTCCGCCGTCGCCCACGAGCTCCGGATGACCGCCACTCGCGCGAAAGACCGCAGGGAGCCCGCACGCGAGCGCCTCGAGGAGCGCGTTCGAGCACGGATCGTTCCGGCTCGCCGCGAGGTAGATGTCACTTCGTCGGAGCTCCGCCGCGAGCTGGTCGAGCGGGAGCGCACCGAGCGCGCGCACGTTCTCGAAGCGAGTGGGCGTCCGACCGACGAACGTCAGCTCGAAGCGATCGCGATCGAGATTCGCGTCGAGCCACGAGAGCACGTCGAATCCCTTGTTCTCGTTGTCCGACCAGCTCGTCGCGATGACGCGAACGCGACGCCCGGAGATGGGCTCGCGCGCAGGTTCCGGAGGATGGAAGATCGCCGGATCGACCGCGTTGGGCACCAGCGTCGGAGCGACGAGGTCGATGCCCAGCTCTCGGTGAGCGTCGAGGCTATAACGCGATTGGACGATCGTCGCGTCTGCGAGGTTCCGATTGATCTCGGCTATGCGCGCGTCGGTGCCGTCGTCGAACCCGCGGTAACGACCGATCGGCCCGTCGACGCGATGGACAACCCGAACGTCGTCGCGCACGAAGCGACGAAGGCGTGCGTTGTCGAAGTTGAACGAGTTGACGAGACACGCCTTCGTACCGCGAGACACGCGATTGACCTCGACGACGAGCCCACGACGCTCGAGCTCGCCCACCAGCGCGCGCAGGAACTGGTTGCCGCCGCCCCACGGGCCGACGACGAACTCGTGGAAGATCGCGAGATCGGCGCGTCCTCGTCGCGATGCCAGCCAGTCGACCTGCGTTCGTCCGATCTCGAGTGCCCGTCGAACGCCGGCACGAGCTGCGGAGAGCCCCGTGCGCCGTGTGCTGCGATCGTCCACGGACCGAACGCTAGAACAGCCCGACGGGCATCGGCGTCACGGAGCCTCGATCGCGCGACTGCAGATTGCGAGGAGCCGTTCGGCGAACCCGTCGATCTGCGCGGCCTGCTCGACTTCATAGCGAGCAGCGGTTCCGAGTCGGCGGGCAACGCTCGGATCGGCGAGGATACGAGCGACGGCGTCTGCAAGCGCGGCGGCATCGCCCGGAGGCACGAGGCTCACAGTCTCCCCGTCACGAAGCACGCTCTGCGACCAGAGGCCGCGGGTCCGAGACAGGACGACGGGTCGTGCGCACGCCATCGCCTGGAGCGTGACGCTCTGCCCCGAGGGCTGGACGACGTCGCGAACCGGGACGACGACAACCGCTGCTCGCCGGTAGATGTCGCGAACCTCTGGGTCGCTGAGGATCTGGTCGTGCCAGCTGGCACGCTCCCATGTCACGTTCGCCGGGAGATCCGCCGGTTGTGGATGCGACGTGAGTATCCGGACCGTGGCCGGGATCGACGAAGCGGCACGGACCAATGTCGCCCAGTCACGGTGGCCGTCGTTTCCGATCGCCACGACCTCGTCCGCGGTGCCAACCTCTTCCGGCGCCCAGAACGACGTGTCGACGCCGAACGTGTTCACGTGAACACGTTCGGCGAGGTCCGGAGCTCGAGCAAGGAGCTGCTCGAGCTCGCCCGGTCCGTAGAGCATTGCGTGCATCCGGCGCAACGACCCGCGCGTGGTCACGCGACGCGACGAGCGCCATGGGTCGTTGACGAGCCCTGCCACGATCCCCACGAGAGGGACGCGGACGAGTCGTGCTCCGCGCCACGCTGCGAGCGCCATGGCCGTACCGGTCGTCGTCGCGACGACGACGTCGGCGCGCGCGAGGTCGCTCCGCAGACGTCGCGTCCCTCCGAGCGCGGCCGCCGACAGGTGCGGTGGGATAACGCCCCGCGCCGCAAGGTCGTCGATCGCACGACGTGCGACGCGCGACGTCCGCGCGGAGGGGTCGACCTCGTAGTGCGCGACGTCGTGACCGCTGCGTTCGAGCTCGACCGCGCCGAACAGGAACTCGGTCGGTACCTCATCACCAGCACGCAGCCGCGCGAGACGTGCGAGGCGTCCGGGAAAGTGGACGAAAGCGAGTCTCACGTTCGACGCAGCGGCGTCAGGAGCTGACGCAGGTCCAGTCGAGGAGCGGACGGACGACGCCCTTCCACTGCCCCGCGAACATCCCACGCGCCGAGTCGCCCTCACCCGGGTCCTGCACGTGGAACGACACCGCGTCATGGACCTGGAAGTGGTGCTCGAGCCTGTGCGTGCCGAGCGAGCACACGGCGACGTGGACCGAAACCAGACCCTCGTTCAGAAAGTTCGCAGGAACGATGGCGGTCGCCACGTAGTCACCCGGACGCGTCGGCTCGAGCCAACGCGGATGGGTATCCATGGCGTTGAAGGCCACGTCACCGCGCTGATCGACGACCTTGATCTTCGGAAACACCGGCTCTCCGCGCCTGAGCACCTTGAAGCCGATCTCGATTCCCAGAGGCCGGCGAACGTCCACCGCAGCGGCCTCGGAGCCGTCCTGAACGACCCGAGCCGAGCGGATACGCACGAGATCGTTCCCGGGCGCGATGTCCAGGTCTTCCCACTCCCTACTCGACCCACCGACGATTCCCGACTGCAGGTACTGCGCGACGACGTCCCCGCTGGGGCCGTCGAGTGCGACCTGTCCGCCGTCGAGCCATAACGCGCGGTCGCAGAGCTGCGCGATCGCCTGCATCTGGTGTGAGACGAAGAGGACGGTCCGACCGGACTGGCCGAGATCCTCCATGCGGCCGAGGCAGCGTCTCTGGAACTCGGCGTCCCCGACGGCGAGGACCTCGTCGACCAGGAGCACCTCGGGCTCGAGATGCGCCGCAACCGCGAACGCGAGCCGCACGTACATCCCGCTGGAGTAGCGCTTGACGGGAGTGTCCATGAACGCCTCGATGCCGGCGAACTCCATGATGTCGTCCATCCGGCCGGCGATCTCCCGTCGCTTCATGCCGAGGATCGATCCGTTGAGGTAGACGTTCTCACGCCCCGTGAGCTCCGGATGGAACCCGGTCCCCACCTCGAGCAGGCTCCCGACCCTGCCCCGGATCTCCGCCTTCCCCGAGGTCGGTGCCGTGATGCGGGTGAGCAGCTTCAGGAGTGTCGACTTCCCTGCCCCGTTTCGGCCGATGACTCCCAGCACTTCGCCCTCCGCGACCTCGAACGAGACGTCGCGAAGAGCCCAGATCTCCTCGTGGCGATGTGCGTGCTCGCGACTCGCCATTCGCTTCACGGCGCGTACGGCCGACTCGCGGAGAGTCCCGTAGCTCGCCTGCAGCTCGCCGATGCGATACCTCTTGGAGAGCGCCTGCGCGCCGATCGCCGCCGGCATCAGATGGTGTCCGCGAACCGCGGCTCGGACGAGCGGAAGTAGACCAGCCCGCTCGCGAAGAGCACGAGCGCGACACCGACGCCGACGGCCACCTGACCGGCGACCGGAGCCGGGCCGTCGAGCATCGCCCAGCGCCACCCGCTGATGACGGAGGTCATGGGATTGAACGCGAGGATCCACTGCCACTTCACCGGGATCTCGCTGACCGAGTAGGGCACGCCGGACAGCAGCGGCAGCACCTGGAGGAAGACGGGAATCGCGTACGGGACGTCGCGATAGCGAACGTTTACGGCCGAGAGCAGGAGCCCGGCGCCGAGAGCGGTCACGAATGCGATCGCGAGGAAGAATGGCGCCGTCAGGAACTGCGGCCCGTCAGGCCAGGTGTCGTAGATCGCCATGAGGACGACGAGAACGACGAGACCGAGCAGGAAGTCGACGATGGGCACTATCACCGCCGCCAGCGGAAGGAGCACGCGAGGGAAGTAGACCTTGGTCACGAGATTGACGTTCGCGACGAGGCTGGTCGACGAGCTCGTCACCGACGACGTGAAGTACTGCATCGGAAGGAGACCCGCGAGGACGAGGACGGCATACGGGATACCCCCCGACGGGAAGTTCGCGAACTTTCCGAAGATGACGACGTAGACGGTCGCCGTGAACACGGGAACGAGCAAGGCCCAGGCGATGCCGAGGAACGTCTGCTTGTATCGGACCGTGATGTCGCGCCAGACGAACGTCCCGAGCAGCTCCCGGTAGTGCCAGAGCTCCGGGATGTCGAGGTGGGGAACGCGCCGAGGCGGGCGGATGACGCTCGTACGAGCGGCCGGCCTGTTCTCGACTTCGGGCTCCACCGACGGCGTGGCTGCGACCTCCTGGACGGGTGTGCCTGCATTGGTCACCCCGGCGATGCTAGCGAGCGGGTGTGTCGAAGCCTTGCGATCGCCTGCCCTGTGCGATCGCGTCCGCGACGACGTTCGCATGGGCGTCCACGGCAGGCGCGCTCCCGAAACGCTCAGCGATCGACGCCGGGTTGATCGCTCGCGCATCGGAGCGAAGCGCTCTCGTCCGTCAAGGCGCGGTCGAGAGCATTCGCAAGAGCTCGGTGATCTCCCGGCGGAGCGAGCACAGCCACACCTGTCGGGCCGACGGCCTCCCGAACTCCCTCGATGTCGGTCGCCACGACCGGAAGGCCGGCGGCCATCGGCTCGAGCACCGCGTTCGGCATTCCTTCGCTACGTGAGCTCAGGACAGCGACGTCGACAGCGGCGAGGAGCCCGCTCACGTCGTCGATGCGCCCGAGGAACCTCACTGAGCGCCCGAGTTCGAGGTCGTACGCGAGAGCCTTGGCGGCGGCGTCGCCGTGCCTGGCAGCATGCCCTGCGAGCAGCAAGGTCACGTCGCCACCGCATGCCGTCGACTTCTGCACGACGTCGGCCCATGCGCGCAAGAGCGTCGCGTGGTCCTTCTTCGGGCCGAGCGTGCCGAGCATGCAGACGAGTCGCGTGGACGAGCCCACGCCGAGCCGCGACCGCCACTCCGCACGGTCTGCTGCCGGCTCGGCGAGCTCGACGAGCGGTGGGACGACGGCGATGCGACGGCTGTCCGCTCCGAGCTCGCGCATGAAGCTCGCGACATGGCGTGCGTTCGCGACCAAACGCGGCGTTGCCCGCACCGCACGGCGCATCAGCCGCGGGCCGTATCTGCTCGGCAGGACGTCCTGCTGGTGCCAGACGCATGTCCTCGCACCCGTCGCGCGCCACACGAGCCCGCAGAAGATGTTGGCGGGCGTGCAGTACGGAAGAAGAGCGTCGGGGCGCAAGGCGCGAAGAGCCCTCGCCAGCGCAGAGAGCTCGCGTGCCTTGGTAACGCGGCTGCCGTACCAGTGAACCGTCGACGACACCCACGGGATGCCGGCGTCGCCGAACGCGTCACGGGCCGGGCCGGCTCCGATCCGTGAGCGAACACACCTCGACCGCCGCGCCTGCCACGGCGAAGTGACGAGCCGCATTGAGGGCCTGGCGCTCGGCACCGCCGAGCTCGGCCCACGGGAGAACGAAGACAAGGCGCCTGCCTTCGAGCGTCACGCGCGGGCTCGCCGCCAGACCGAGCAAGCCTGCTCCGCACCGCAGAGCCTGGCGCCTGCTCGAGAGCTCGCACCCGCGCGTCCAGCTCGACCTGGCGATCGGTTACGCGCGTTGCTGAGTCCGCCGATCACGAACGGTTGAAGGTCGTGCCAGAAGAGCGCGCTCTCGGCGACGTCGAACGCTGGGAACTCGAGGGCGCTGGAGGCGGCTAGCGGCGGAACGAACAGGCTCTCGTCGAAAGGAAGAGAGGCGGCGCCGGCGAGCTGGCGGAGAGCATTGCGAAGGCGTGTGTCGCGGGTCGGCGAACCTGGACGTCCGGTCCCCGCCTCGTCGACGTCGGCGACGAGGTACTGCGCATAGCGCGCCTCCCATGTGTTGGTCTCGATGGCACTTCGAGCTCGCTCCGTATGGACCGAAGTCTCGCCGGATGGACGCCCGCCATTGCTGAGCGCGAGGTACTTTCGCCGGCTCTGCGCGAGGGTCCGCAGCGGGAAGTGGAGAACCTCGATTGGATACCAGCCGCGGAGCGTCAAGAGATCTCCGCCACTCACGGCGTGACCGCCGAAGTGCACGTCGACGCCGCGCCTGGCGCGGTGTGCGACCTTGACCCAAATGTGGTACGGATCCTCAGACTTGGTCCATTCCGAGTAAGGCGAGACGCGAGCGATCATTCGCTCCGCGAAGTGATCGTCTTCATGCGGACGTGGAGCGAAATGGCGCGAAACCGCGTGCACCACGCCCCAGCGCTCCGGGACCGACGGAGAGGATGTCCTTGAGCGAGCCGCCGTGCGGCCACCAGAACTCGTCCGCATCGGCGGAGAACACCCAGTCTGCGCCGTGCTCGACGATCGCGAGCTCGGCCATCTCCGAACGCCACTCCGCCGCCCGCATGACGTCGTCCCTCGGCGAATGAGGCGAAGACTCCCGGCGGCTGCGTACGCCTCGAGTATCGCCGTCGTCTCGTCACTCGAGTTGTGGTCGGTGGCGATGACGAAGTCCACGCCTGCCGCCAGGTGATAGGCGAGCTGCGAGCCGATCACGTCCGCCTCGTCTCGGACGTGCATCGTCATCACGAGATTCATGAAGTCCTGGGCGGCCGATTCGAGCCGTGGGCAATACGTCTCAGTCGACGCAGCGATCGCGTGGGCCGACCCGCCGCTCCAGCGTCCCGATTCGTCGTTCGAGCGAGTCCAGGCGCTTCTGGGCGCGAATGACCTCCGCCTCCGCGAGAACGCCGTCATCGACCGCGTACGCGCCATCCTCGACGAGATTCGGTGGCGGAAAGCGAGCCGTTCCACGCCATCGCCGGGTCGAGCAAAGGCGGGCTCCCGGGGGAGCGACCCGGCAGATCCTGCGAGCACCCGCAGCGCGTCGCGCAGGCGCGTGTCGACCGCCAGAGATTTCTCCGCCAGACCTCGCTCGAGCGCGTCCTCTGCTCGACCGCCAGGCTCGCGAACCACTCGTTGACGGCACCTCGACGAACAGAACCTTCGTAGCCACGGGGTGGCCTGCGCATCTTCGCTCGACTGTCGCCGCCTGAATCCTCGCCTTTCGCGTCCACCTGCTCGGCCGAGCGCCACGGGAAGTGGAGGAACCTCGACCGGATACCAACCGCGCAATGGCGCGATCATTGACCGCCGGCGACCTGATGACTCCCGCCGCCAACGCGATGCCGGATGCGCGCGATGGATGACCTTCGAGACTGGCCGGTAGGCGCTGGTCGGCTCGAACAGCGGCGCGTGCGGCACGCGCGCACGATCATTCGCTCGGCGAAGTGCTCCACGCTCAGCCTCACGCGGGACGAACGTCCGCATGGAGGCCCGGATGACACCGTAATCGAGCGGAATCTCGCACGAGTATCACCGCTCAGACTCGCGCCGCGAGGCCACCAGAACTCGTCCGCGTCGCTGTTGATCACCCAGTCGGCACCGAACTTGCTGCCGCCATGCGTGCCATCTGCGTGACGATCGTCCGGCTGACGGTAGCCCTGCGTTGTCGACCTCGGAAGAGGTGTAGGTAGCCCGTCGCGCTCGTACGCTCGAAGATCTCGGTCGTGCCGTCCTGCGAGTCATTGTCGGTCGCTATCACGAAGTCCACTCCCGCGTTGAGATGAAACGCCAGCTGGGCGTCGACGATGTCAGCCTCGTCCCGCACGAGCAATGTCATGACGACTCTCATCAGGAACCCAACGGTACCCATCAGGAACCCACAAAACCGCTTCACCCCGGGCACGCCAGTCGGCGACGACGAGCCTCGTCGCGGTCGCCCGAGTACCTCCGAGGAGCGAGCCCAGATGCGGCAGCTGCGTCGCGTACTTCCGGACCGCTCGCCACTTGGCCAGACGATCGCGCGCACCAACCGCAAAGGGCCGGAACGTCTCACTGGGCCCCGGCCCGCTCGCAGTGCGCGCGTATGGCCACTCGCGATAGAGCCCGAGCGCCCCGCACGGAACGCTCTGACTGAGCAGCAACCGAGCCAGCCAGAGATGGTCGGGGTGCTTCAGCGGATCGCCGGGGACCAACGTAACGTCGCTGCCGTGCAAACGCGAAGCGATCTGCTCGCGAATGAGCGGGTCATCGGCATGGCGTTCGTACTGATCGTCCCCATAGGGAAGCCAGCACGGAGTCGCTCCGAGAACGGCGCACGCGCGGCGATCCTCCTCTCGCCGTGTGCGAGCCGCCTCCCCTTCGGTCTCATGACCCGCTCGCGCATCCCATCGGCCGACCGGAGCCTCGGACGTCGGGTCGCCAGCGAGCACTGTGAGAACCTCAACTCGAGCCCCTGTCCGGACAGCCCGGGCGATGGCGGAGCCGAGCGAGAAGACAGCATCGTCTAGATGCGGGGAGACGACGACCACTCTGCCCACGAGAGCCGGCACCGCGGGCACGATCAGGCCTTGGTCGCGCGCAACGCCACGACGACCTCGAAGTCGGGGTCACGCAAAGCAAGCTCTGCCGAGCTGAAGTCGTCCGAGCCGAGCCCGTACAAAAAGCCTGCGGCCGTGAGCACGCTGCCGTACGAGATCACCTCGACGCTCGCGCTCCCGTAAACCTCCGCGGCAACCCGTCGGACCCCCTGCGAAGTGAAGCGCCACCAGTCGCCGTAGAGGTCCGATTCGTTCGTGTTGCTACGCGTGATGCCGGGCACGGTCGCGAGAAGGACTCCGCCGGGCGCGAGCACCCGGCGCACCGTGGACAGTGCAGCGCGGAGATCGAAGAGGTACTGCAGAACCTGCGTGAGTACGACGCAGTCGAACGACTCGCTTGGAATCTCGGACGCGTCGGCCAGGTCGGCGACGATCGTCGCTCGCGGGTTCGCGGCGTTCAGATCGAGCACGTCTACGTGTTCGATCGCGTTCCCGAACCGATGGACGTACTCGGAACCCAGAACCTCGAGCGCGCGTCCCCGAATGTCGGTTCGGTGTTCGTCGAGAAACCGCTCGATGTAGACGCGGTCGATGGGTTTTCCGCGGCCACGGCCCCAGTTCGTGTTGATGGGTGTCGCGCGGCGAAGGTCGCCGAGGTTCGCCGGAATCCCCAGTCGGCGGCGCTTCAGGCTCTCGACGAGCGCGACGAGCGCGCCGCGACCCGGCATCCGACGGGCGGTACGCGGGCTCACAACGAGCGAGGTTAACGCCGCGTGCCGCTGTCAGGGCCTGGCAGTGCCCGACGTGGGCCGAACAAGCCACCTGCCGCCAGGAGCACGAATGCGGGTACGACCGGAACCGAGTAGTGCGGGACGGTGGCCACCGCCAGTGCGCTCAGGACAATGACGATGACGGCGGCAATGGCGGGGGCCGTCAGTGCGAGGAGGTTTCGCGGCCGCCGGACTGCGATGCCCGCGATCCCCAGCAGCAGCCACACGACCGGTGGCGGAAACGCCTTCGACAGCTGGTTGAGCCGAAGCACGACCGTTGCATTCTCGGAACGGTCGGGCAGATGGCTCTCGAGCTCGGCCATTCGAGCATGCAACGTCGCCAGGCGCCGTGCGTCTCCCGGGTGGACGAAGACAAGGTGGTGCTCGGTCGGCGACGTCCAAACCGTGTAGATGCTGCCGTCGGGGCTCGTCGGTCCTCCCTGACGCGCCGCCGGAATCCGCTCGCCTTCGGTCGGCTCCGGGAGCCCTCGATCATCGGTCTCGTCCGTCGGCTGACTCGCCGCCGACGTCGCGTTCTCCTGCTCGCCCGTCGGGAGCGGTCGAAAGACGGACTGGTGTAGCGACCCCCAGACGCTGTGCGCGACACCGCGGGCATAGGGCCCCGGATGAGTCCGGACCGCCTCGACCCCCGCATCGCGCAGGATGCGACCATCGCTACTCCACCCGGAGAGGCGATCCGCGAGCACGCCGAGATCGGTCAGCATTCGCGGGCTCGGGTCTGAGAAGAAGTCCTCCAGCCCGACGCCGTATGAGCGATACGGCTCCTCGGGAAGCAGCTCCAGCTCGACCGCGCGCGCGAGTCGACGGGAGGCGGGGCCGTTGTCCGGCGAGACGATGCGATCGGTGAGGAACGCCCGGTTGAACGGCACAGAGTTGCCGCCCCTTGCGACCGTGTAGTCCCCGTACCGCACTCCGTTGTGCACGGTCCATACCCCGAGGAGTGCGATCGCGGCAGCGGCGAACGCGACCGACGCGCTGATCCTCGCGCGCCACGGAAGAGCGAGCACGAGCGGCAGGAGGGCGAGGACGAGAAGCGCCTGATTACCCGGCCGGATGAGAACCAGAAGCCCCACGCCCGCTCCGACGAGGGCGAAGCGCGCGGTCGACGGACGGAGCAGGACGCGTACGAGAAGCAGAGACCACCCTGCGAACCCCATCGCGAACACGGGGTCGGACGAGAGCTCGTGCATGAGGATCCCATAGCCGGGGTAGAGGAGCAGCGCAGTGGTGGTAAGGAGCGCAGCTCTCCCACCGAAGACGCGCGCAGTGAGAAACCAGGCCGTGACCGTCGCCGCGTAGAGGAGCGACACGACGGGCTCCGCGAGCGCTCCGCCGAGAGGGTCGAGAAGCACCCCGATGAGAATCGGCGCGATCGGCGTCCGGCCGAGCACGTAGCCGAGGTCAATGGCGTGCGAGTCGAAGAGCTGGAGATACGCCCCGGCGTAGGTACCGAAGTCTCTGCCGGCCGCCAAGGGCCACACGAGTGCCTGGAGCCACCAGACAGCAGCCGCAAGCAGGAAGACCGCCAGCGGGGCGCGGCGTTCCTCAACCCGATGGGCAATCCAGTCGAGCAGACGGAATACCCCTTGCAGCAGGCGCACCGGCGGACAGGCTAGCTACCGTCTCCCGCATCTCCGGAGATCGCCAGCAATCGAGCCGCGTCGGGCTGCTGCTCCGGTGGCTCGAGCGGTTGGCGTCGAGGCCACTCGGCGCGCTCGTGCTCTTCCTGGTTGCGCTTGTCGGCTACGCAGTGCAGGCGGTTGCGTGGCCGCTCACAGCCGGCCGTGACCTGGACGAGTACCTGCTCGCGTACACGCAGATGTTCGATCACGACGTGCTCCTGCCGTGGTCCATGCTCTTCCGCACGCCGATTGCGCCGTTGGTCGCGGGAGGCCTGCTCGATCCGCTGGGCGGAGTGCTCGCGGAGCCCGCGATGGCGATCCTGTACGCGGGATCGATCGTCTGCTGGGCCGTTGCGGCGCGCCGCTACGGGCCACGGGTTGCGCTAGCCGTTGCCGCTGCGCTGCTTCTGTATCCGGGCTACGCGCTGATGTTCCACGAGGTCTCGAGCGAGCCCGTGTTCGCGGCTGCGTTCGCGGGCTGGGCGCTCCTCGTCGTGCGGGCGACCGCCCACCCCACGTCAGCACGATTCGCACTCGTCGGTGGGGGTGTCGCCGTTCTCGCACTCATCCGCCCCGGCAACGCGGTGCTACTCGTCTTCGGGCTCGTGCCGCTTCTCGTCGCCGGCTCGTGGCGGCAGCGCGTTACCCGGGTCGCGGCCTTCGCACTCGCTGCGACGTTGCCGCTAGCGGCCTGGTCCGTCCACAACGGCATCCGCTTCGACACGTATGCGCTTGCGCGCGGCGGCAACGCGATCATCCCCTTCTACCGCGCGTTCATCACGGACAACATCGTGTCGCCGGCGAATGGCGAGCAGTCGCGCCGGCTCGCGGCGGCAATGCAACGCCATCTCCTCACACGCGAGCCGTATCGCTCCTACGGCGTCACCCTCGACGAGCTGTTCCGACGAGGGAAGCTTCCGAGTGCACGAGGATCTGTACCTGCTCTCGGATCAGGTGTTCGGCTGGGACGACGACTATCGCGTCCTCCGGGAGGCGGGTATCGAGGGTGTGCGTGCGAACCCGGGAACGTATGCGCGCGGCGTCGGGCGGACGTTGTGGGACGAGCTCGCGAAGGCGCAGTTTCGCGTCGTCTCGCCTCCTTCTGCCGACGACGGAGCCGATCCCGCTCGGCCGAAGACCGTCGTCATCGCCGGCACGACGTTGCCGGCTCCTACCGAAGGCGAGCCGATCCCGGCCGGGCAGGTCGTGTGGATCTCGCGACCCGATCAGAGCATCCGACAGGTCTGGACGTCGCCGACCGCCTGGCACTTCGAGTTCGCGCACGCGCGCGACCGACCCCGCTTTGCGCGCATCCAGCGCAGGATGAACGAGCTCTTCGGCGCGCTTCCCGATCGTCACGGGAATGCGCGACTCGCGCTGCGCGGCAACCAGCTCTCGCGTTGGGTACCGCGACCCTGGATGTGGATCCTCCTAGGCCTCATAGGCATCGCGCTGCGGCGCCCGAACGGGTGGCCGACACTGGTTGCGCTCGCCGTTGCCGCCCTCCTCGTTGTGGCGCTGAATGCCTTCGGCCTCTTCGCCGACCTCCACTTCCTCCTGCCCGTCGCCCCGGCTTTCATCCTCCTCGGCGGCGCTGGGTTGGTCGGGCTTGCGTGCGCACCGAGAGCCAACACTGAGCTGAGAACATGTCGAATTTGACACGTCGTTATGCCGGACGACGACGGTTAAGCTCAAGCGTCGCTTGCAATCCAGCTGCCTTCGCCGCGGCGACTATCTCTGTCGGCGACATCGATGATGCACCCTCGAGAAAGACGCGAAGTCGTCCACAACCGTCTTGCTCGAAGCGCGCGTTGCCCAAGCCTGCACGTTGTCCACGTGCGCGAAGCTTGAACGCCTCGGCATAAGAGGCGGCGTACCCCAAGACAACGCGCACAGGCATTACCTCCACTGGAGCCTCCACACAGTCTGATGCTCGGGGAAAATGAGGCGGGGCGCCGGGAAGCGTCTGACCGCGGTAGCCGGCGAGCATCGATGCCGGATAGGTCAACGCGCCGATCAGGACGACCAACCACAACAGCGTCGAGCGCCGCACGATCGAAGACGCTAGGTGGTGTCTCGCTGCCACCCCGGGCTCGAGCTGAAGATGCGTGGAGCGCGTCCAGGCTCTGTCGAGCATGAGTGGCGTCAACGCGGCGAGCACGAGCACAGGCGTGCCGGTGAGACGCATTACGGGGTTGAGAGCATCGAGCTTGGTGAACTCGAGCTCGACGTTTGACCAGATCGCCCAAGAGGCAGCCCCGAGAACCGAAGTGGTGAAGACCAGTGCAAAGACGCCGGAACGCCGATCGCCTGCCAGAAGTGCAAGCACTGCAGCCACAAGACCGACCGAAGGAACGACCAGCCAGAAGTCCGAGTCGAACATCGTCGCGTACACGAGCTTCACCGAAGGCCAAACCCGATCCAGGTGGCGGAAGCTCCCGAAGTACCCGGCACTCGGACCGTCGCTCGGTAGTGCATGGACGTGCGTCCAGAGACGCCAGGGAAGTGCCAATGCGAATGCGACGAGAGCAGATGCGGCGATCGCCGGCCAAAGCAAACGACGCTCTCGCCACGAAGCAACCAGCGTCGCAGCTATGACGCAAGCGAACACCAGGGTCCCCTCTCGCTTCGTCAGCATCACTCCGGCAAGGAGCAGTGTTGCCGCCCAAAGTTGCCATCCCATGCGCTCGTCGATCCAGACGACGAGAAGCACGGCCGCCACTGCGGCGAAATACCCGAGCGGGATATCTGCGTAGGCCCAGATCCCCCGTTGCACGTAGCTCGGCATCACGAGTGTCGCCAAGAGCCCTGCGAGCAGGATTTCTTGACGAACGCGATGTGCGAGAACGCCGACAACGGCGGCCGCAAATCCGAGCGCTAGAAACCAGTACTGGAGGTGCAGCGTCACAACGTCGTCCGAGCCCATCGCCGAGAAAGCCATCGCATGAAGCAGAGGCACACCCGGCGGATACGACACCGAGACTCCGGGAAGTCCGAGTAACGCCGCCGGTTCGAAACCACCGAAGTGATAAATCGCCTTGGCTTTCGGCACCCAGAAAGCCCACCCATCCCACTCCTCGACGAGACTCTCGAGTCGCGCTTCCCGAAAGAGCGCTTCGAAATAGACAACGATGCCGACAAGAAAGACAGCGGCGACGATCGATAGGCGAGGAACACGCCAACCGGGCGGCCGCAGCCCAGGTCTCTCCACGCCTCGCGCACGACCGACAGCTATGCCGGTGATGGCAAGCGCTAGAGCGCTGGCGACGATCGTCGCCAGCGTGAACGCGATACCAAGGGCGAGCTCAAACGCGAGCAATGTGACCATCGACGCGACTCCCAGAAGGTAGGCCAGGCCGGCGAGCCGTCCGAGCTCCACCCACCATCGCCAGGCACGCAGACCCCACAGCAGACACCCGCCGACGCCGAACAGCGCGAGGTTGAGGACGACGAGCCCTCCGATCGCTCGCAGACTCACGGCGTAACCCGCCCGAAGGTCAGTCCGTGTCCGTTGTCCGAGAGCACGTCAAAGTGCGAGCCGAGTGATGTCTTGTCGCACTCGAAGCAGAGAACGAATGGGGCTGATTTGGAGTCAGATTGACGCCGCGGGAACATCAAGCCAAGGAGGAAGAGGTGCGCAAAGCGCTGGTCAGTCGTCAGAGCGTTGGCCCGACGACGACCCTGTAAGTCACGTCGTTGGGCATCCATAGTCGTGCGTCCTCGACTACCCGAGCGCTGCCAAGAACGTGATCGCTCAGGTACGTACGAGCGGTGTAGTCCAACGACGCGTTCCTGTCAGCACGGGCATCGAGAAGACCGAGCGCATCGTTGAGTCTGATCAGGCCAAAAGCGCCAGCGGTCACCACGCATGCGACCACTCCCAGTCGAACGATCGCCGCGCGATGCAAGGACAAGCGTGACGCAAGCCGCGCCCGCAACCGGCCCTGCGTCGTATGACCCACGGACCGAGAAGGTACCGCACCGCTCGTACGGCCAGTCTACGCGACCCGGCCTCAGAGCTCGTGACGATCGCGTCCGCGACGCGTTGCGCCGCTCGTCCGTCTACCTCACCCACCACCTTGGCCGCGACGCTGCGTCGCTCTTGAGCCAGCTCGCCGGGCTGGCTGAGCGACCGCTCGATGCCGGCGACGACCTCGTTGAAGTCGTGGCCGCGAAGGAACGCATCGGATTGCGCAAGTTGCTCGTAGTGTCGGCCGGTGACGTTGAGCGCGGCGTACGCCGCTCCCTCGGGCGCTCCCTCGTCGAAGAGGACGCAGACCGTCGGGCGGTCGTTGACGAGGCCGTCGAGAAGGATCGTGCCCGCGTTCGCGACGACGCAGTCGACGTGCTGAAGGATCGTGGCCAGGACGTCCATGTCGGTGTACGACGGTTCCTGGACGGCCATGTCCTGCGTGTCGAGCGCGGCTCCGAACCGATCGCGCCACTCGCGATCACGAGGGTGTGGGCGGAAGAGAAGCTGGGGTCTTGGGTCCTCATCTAGCGCCGCCGCCCAGCCGACCAGGCGGGAGACGAAGCGACCCTCGTACGGCGCATTCGTCGGCGTGTTCCCGGCAACGAGGACGACGCGGCGCGACGGATCCAGGCCGTAGCCCTGGAGGAGCGCGTCATACGCGCCGCGCTCGCGCCGAGCGTTGAAGACGTCGGTCTGCGGCCACCCTGTCACGACGATGCGCTCGCCGGCGATGCCGTGGAAGCGAACGAGGTCGTCGCGCATGACGTCGTTCTGAACGATGTACCGATGCACGTGCGGCGAGACAATCCCCTTGCCGACCGTGTGATCCCAGCTGGCGACATAGCCGACGACTGGGATCTTCAGTCGACGAGCGGCGTTGAGGTACGGGACGGCCTGTGCGCTCTGCACGTTTGCCACGACCAGGCCGGAGCAGGCGCCGGTCATCCGCGCGAGCAAGGCCCGCGACACGTACCGATGCTCGGAGAACAGCCAGCGCCGAAGCAAGCTGTCCAGCGCCTCCGACCGCGGCAGGCGTCCCGTCAGCGACGAGTCGAGGAAATGGTTCGGGTGGCCCGGGCGCATCCGCTCCTTGTGGAATCCATGCGCGAGGCTGTGGCGCACGGAGAGCGGGTAGTAGCCGGCGTTCCTGTCGATCGCGAGGTCGACTCGCCGGCTCACGCGCTCGGCGAGGCCCACATTCTTCGGGAACAGATCGGCACCGAGGATCCACGGCAGACCACCGATCCGCTCAGCCCAACCCGTCGCCTCGTCGCGCGGCAGGGCGAGCACGACCTCGAGCTCGCCCGCGAGGCGTGTGTCGAGCTCGGCGACGATCCCGCAGTCGACGAAGACGCGCGTCGGGAAGGGATCTGGCAGGACGAGCCACGGCGATCCAACGCTCATTTCGACGAGATGCGTGAGGCGAGCGTTGCGCCATCGAGGCCGTGAGCGCCGAGTGCCTCAGGGGGGGTTCCGCAGGCGGGCCAGCCGTCGACGCCGAACACCTCGACATCGCGCAGAGGAAGCTCCCGGCTGAGCGCGTCGCCGAGGCCGCCGACGGGTGAGTGATCCTCGAGGACGAGGATGCGTTGGAACGCGTCGAGCGTCCCCAGCCACTCGCGGTCGAAGCGGTTGAGCCACGGCATGTCGACGACCGCCACGTCAACGCCTCGCTCGGAGAGGATCTCGGACGCAACGAGCGCCTCGTGCAGCATCACAGGCCCGTACGCCAGCAGAACGGCGTCGGATCCGTCGCGCACCGGACGTCCCTTTCCGGGCTCGATCTCCCCGCCGAGCTCGATCCGCCGAGGAGACGGGCCGATCGCGAGCCTGATCGCGACACTCCCCTCGGCGCGCGTCACCGCCCAACGAAGCACGGCACGGGTCTCCTCCGGGCTCCCGGGTTGAACGATCGTCAGGTCGGGGAGCGCTCCGAGTAACGAGATGTCCCGAATCGACTGGTGCGACTTGCCGGGACCGGCCGGGATCAAGCCTGCATAGTGGAGGGCGTAGACGACCTTCGTCCGCTCGCTCGCCTGGTTGTAGATCTGCTCGTTCGCGCGCGAAGCCAAGAACGAGGCGAACGAGTTGACTACCGGCAGCAAGCCGTGCCGCGCGAGCCCCGCAGCCGTCGAGACCATGTCCTGCTCCGCGATCCCACACTCGACGAAGCGGTCGGGATACGCGAGCTCGAACGACCGCACGCGGCAGTCGGACGCCAGGTCGGCGTCGAGAACGACCAGGTCGTCGCGCTCTGCGCCGAGGCGCACGAGCTCGTCGCCATAGGCATCGACGACGTACTCGTCGGTCACCGCAGGACGGCGCGAGCCCGCTCCGGACTCGGGCTCGGCTTCGAGGATCGCGACGTGGCGCTCGTCGGGCTCGACGAGCTCGAGCGCGAGCGGCTCGAGACCGGCGGCGTCCAGCCGCCCGCGGATGCGACCGACGAGCTCCGCGAATGCTGCCTCGAACGTCTCGTCGTCAGGTGCCCCCGCATGCCATCGATACGTCCCGCCTCCCTCGCGCAGCGCGCGCGGATGCTCCATGAACGAGACTCCCTTTCCCTTGATCGTCCGCGCGACGAGAGCCTGCGGACGATCGCCGACGCCGCCGAATGAAGCGAAACAGGCACGGAGCTCGTCGAAGTCGTGGCCGTCGCAGCTCTCGACGTGCCAGCCGAACGCGCGGAATCGCTCGTGCAGCTCGCCGAGCGAGACGATCTCGTCCGTTGGCTTGTCGGACTGCAACTCGTTGCGGTCCACGACGACCGTGAGACCAGCCAGCCGCTCCTGCGCCGCCGCCGCGAGCCCTTCGTAGTTCTGACCTTCCTGCAACTCGCCGTCGCCGACCATGACAACGACACGGCCACCCCGACCGAGGTGGCGCTTCGCCCATGCGATCCCGCGTCCCTTCGAGATCCCCATGCCGAGCGAGCCGGAGTTCGCCTCGATGCCGGGGACGCCGACGTCGGGATGGCCGTCGAGACCACCGAGCCGGCGGAGCCGCAACAAACGCTCACGCGGAATCACGCCGAGCGCGTAGAGCGCCGCGTAGAGGCCGGGCACGTCGTGACCCTTCGAGGAGAAGTACACGTCGCGATCGACGGAGTCCCACCCGACCGCGGCGGTGTTCAGCTCCTCGAAGAGGAGCAACGCAACGACGTCCATCGCGCTGAACGTCGAGCCGAGGTGACCCGACCCCGCACGCTTGACCGCGACGAGAGCGTTGAGCCGGCACGCGTCTGCGAGGAGCGCGAGGCGGTCGTCGCGCGCGATGTCAGCTTCGCGAATTCGATCGAGCTCGGCCTTGGGCGCCAGGTACAGATCCGGCATGAGCGGGGACGCTACCGCGGCCGGTGTGGAGTCACGACGTCCGAGAGGTCCGTTCCCTCGGCAAGCTCATCGGTCTTCTCGCACAGAAAGAGCGCCTCGCTCGAACCGGGTCGGTAGTCCGTGAGCCGCGTGACCTTACGCCATCCCGTCCATGCAAGCTCGAGCCTGACAGCCTGGATCGTCGGGACACCCTTCGCCTTGCCGGTCTCCGGCCAGCGCAGGCGCACGAGCGCGTCGGGGCGCGAGTCGATCGTCGTCTCGAACAGCATCGTCCCGCCGGGCTTGGTGACGCGATTGAGCATTCCCAGCAACGGCAGGTGATGGATCGAGTGGTAGAGGACGCCGAGGAAGAACACGAGATCGAACGGCTCCAGCTCGAGAAGCCCCTGGGCGCTGCGGAGGTCGCCGTACACGAAGCGGTGCGGCCGCGTGAGCGAGTCGACCCACTTGGCGTGGAGCTGTGTGTCCGATTCGAAGTCGGAGAAGACGAGCTCGGAAGGGCGCAGCTCGCGGTCGATCCAGCGCGCGTGGACGCCGTACTTCGGCCCGACCTCGAGCACGCGCGCCCCGCGAAAGCGCTCGACATCGACGACGCGACCCAGTGACTCGGGCACGAGCGTCAGATCGGGAAGGTCGTCGGTGGCGGTCGTCGGCCGCTCGTCACCGATCGGCCGCGGATCCTCGACGTACTCCGTCAGCTCGTCGAGGCGGGGCAGGTTCTCGGGATTCGGATCGTAGACCTGGAGACCCATGCGAACGGCGGCCGACCAGGCGGCTCTCTTCGCGAAGCCGCGCACCCGGCTCACGACCTCGTCCAGGGGTGCTCCGCCAGCACGTCCTCGTTCAGCTCGACGCCCCAACCAGGGCCGGAAGGGATCGCGGAGCTCGCCGGCCGAGATCTCGGGAAGCGCCGTGACGAGCTCGTCGCGCCAGGGCACGTCGTCGACGTCGTACTCGAGGATGCGCGCGTTCGGGATGGCCGCGCACCACTGCGCGGCGATGAACGTCGCGAGGTGCGAGTAGTAGTTGTGCGGCGCGCAGTTGACCTCGAAGGTCTCCGCGAGGTCGGCGATCTTCTTCGCCTGGTGGAAGCCGTTCCAGATGACGTCGACCGAAGCCACGTCCATCGCCGCCCGCCTCGAGGATACGGGCGGAAGCCACGGCTCGAGTAGAGGTTCTCGCCCGAGCAGATCGGCATCGGCGCGACGTGACGGACGTGCGCGAGCGCGCCCGGGTCGAAGAGGTCGACCTCGAGCCAGAGCAGGTCGAACGGCTCCAGCGCCTTCGCGACGCGCACGCAGCCCTCGGGCTCGAGGTTGAAGTTGAGGTCGACGATCGGGCGCGCGTTGCCCCCGGTGCCCTCGGCGAACGCCTCGAGCAGCCGCACGAGCGCATCCGCGATCTCGTCGGCACGCAGCGTGCCACCGCCCTCGTTGAAGCCGGGCATGAGCACCTTCGGCTCGTCGCCGGGGACGACGACGTTCGTCTTGAACGCGCCGTATCCGCCCTCGACGACCTCGCGCCCGAGCGCGGCGACGTCGTCGTACGAGGCGAGCTTCGGCGTCCCGGTCACCTCGAACGCGCGCGCTCGCGTCGTGCCGCAATGAGACCAGTACATCGGGATCGACTCCCGCGTCGGTCCGCCGAAGAGCTCGTACACCGGGATGCCGAGCGCCTTCGCCTTGATGTCGAGGAGCGCGTTCTCGATCCCTGCGAGCGCCTTCGCGATGACCGAGCCGGGGCTCTGCCGGGTGGCGCGATAGAGATCCCAGTAGATCGCCTCGACGGGTCGCGGATCGCGCCCGACCACGAGCGGCGCGAGATCCTCGACGATGCCGGCGAGCCCGCGCGGCGAGCCGTGCGAGTCGGTGATCTCGGCCCACCCGACGAGCCCGTCGTCCGTGGTCGCCTTGAGGAAGATCCACGGGCGCCAGCCGGCGTCGCAGAAGAGCGTCTCGAGAGAGGCGACCTTCACGCTGCCGGAGGATACGGAGGCCGTCCGACCTCGGGCAGCGTCGCCTCCCCGCTCGCGACGAGCCGTTCGGCCCGCTCCCAGTCCTCCTCGTCGTCGACGTTGAAGCCCTCGAGCCCGCGCGTGAGGAACGGCGCGAGCACCTCGCCCTCGCGCGTCCGCGTCTCCGAAACGACACGCGTCCAGGCGATCTCGAGCGCGCTGTTCTGGACGTGGATCTCGGGCAAGGCCTGGTACTGGCCCGCATGCCAGGCGACGTCGAGGTCGGACTGATCGAGCAGCGGGATCATCGTGCGGCCGTCGTCGGAGACCAGCCACATCTTCCCCGGGTGCTGCTTCACGAGCTCGACCGCGCGGAGCGAGTCGGCCTCGGGCGTCGCCAGGAGCTGCTCGAGGCCGCGCCGCACGGCATCGGGGCCGCGGAACGGATTGGTCGCCCGGACGAGCGCGAACAGGTCGTACCGCCCGTCGAGGTGCTCGAGCGTGTACGAGAGCCACTCGATGTCGGGTGACGTCGACGTCGCGTACTCGGCGGGGCGGAGAAAGGGCACGTCGGCGCCGTACCAGCGGGCGACGTCGGCGATCTCCTCCGAGTCGGTCGAGACGACGACGCGCTCGAAGCAGCCGCTCTGGAGCGCCGTCTCGATGGCGTAGGCGAGCAAGGGATGTCCTGCGAGCGGTCGCACGTTCTTGTGCGGAACGCGCTCCGAGCCCGAGCGAGCCGGGACGAACGCGACCGCCGAGTGCCCGCTCACCGAAGTCCGGCGGCGGTTGCGAGCTCGGTGAGAGTCGGGCACGGAACGTCGAGGCGATCGGCGGCGCGCAGCACGCCGCCCAGGAGCGCATCGAGCTCGGAGCCCCGCCCGGCAGCGACGTCGCGCGCCGCCGAGGTCGTCGTCTCGTCGGCCATCTCGTCGATGATGGCCCACTGGGCCGCCGGCCGCAGCGAGACGCCGTCCGCCTCCGCGACGGCGCATGCCTCGACGATCCCGCCCTCGAGCTTCGGGCGCCACTTCGGGTCGTCCCGCAGCTCGCCCACCGGCCGTCCGGAGACCGCCGTCACGGCCGCAAGTGGCGCGATGCGCGCGAGCTTGTGCCACAGCACTCGACGCTCGTTCTCACCGACGCGGACGTCGATGCGAGCACGTCGGAGCATGTCGGCCGCCTGCTCGAGCCGCGCGCGCGAGAGGCTCTCGGAAGCCATCGTGATGACGGGTGCGAGCGTCGCCTCGACGATCTGGACGCGACCGGCCCGGTAGGCCTGGAAGTGGGAGATGCTGCCGGCGGCAACCCGCCCGTCGAATCGAGCGCGAAGCACGTCCATGTGCTCGAGGCCGTTGAGCAACGACACGACCACTCCGTCGGAGACCGCGCTCGGATCGACGCGCTCGATCGCATCCTCGAGAGCCGGCGCCTTCACGGTCACGAGCAGGAGGTCGACGGGCTTCGCGAGGTGCTCGGTCACCTCGACGCGGGCCGTCAGCGTTCCCTCGGGGGACTCGACGACGAGACCTGCGAGCGCGATCAGCCCGACGGCCTCGGGGTGAGCGACGCAGATGACCTGGACGCCGGCGTTCGCGAGCCTGACGGCGAGCGATCCTCCGACGGCGCCGGGACCGAGGATTGCCGCAGTGTTGTTCATGCCTTCGCCGGGTCGACCACGAGATTCACGACCTTCAGGTCGGAATACACGTCGAGCGCCTCGATCCCTGCCTCGCGCCAACCCGTCCCCGAGTCCTTGACGCCGCCGAAGCCCATGTGCGGCTCGGAGCCGTGCGTCCCGGCGTTGACGACGACGACTCCGGCCTGCACGCGCTCGGCGAAGAGCATCGCCCGATGCACGCTCGCCGTGTGGATCGCCGCCGTCAGCCCGTACGGCGAGTCGTTGACCAGCTCGATCGCGTCGTCGAGGCTCGACACGCGGTAGAGGACGGTGACCGGCCCGAAGAGCTCGGTCCGCGAGATCGGCGCAGCAGAGCCGACACCCTCGACGATCGTCGGCCCGACGTACCAGCCCGGCCGCTCGAGGCGGAGCCCTCCGGTGAGCACCTCTGCGCCGTCCTCCCGCGCGCTGGCAACGCTCGCCAGGATGCGCTCCATCGCCTCGCGACTGATCACCGGTTGCGGATCGAGCGTCTCCGCAGCGGTAACGAGCCGTTCGCGGAAGTCCTCGTAGACCTCGCCCTGAACCACGATTCGGCTCGCAGACGCGCAACGCTGCCCCGCATTCGAGAATGCGGACGCGAGCGCCCAGCGAACGGCGTTGTCGAGGTCCGCGTCGTCGCAGACGACGAGCGCGTTCTTGCCACCGAGCTCGAGGCAGGTCTTCGCAAGGCGTCTCGCCGCGACCTCGTTGATCGCGCGCCCGGTGGCGGCGGAACCGGTGAAGCTGACGAGATCGACATCGTGATGGGCGACGAGTGGCGCGCCCGCCTCCTCGCCGAGCCCGTGCACCACGTTGAGCACCCCTTCGGGGACGCCCGCCTCGAGCGCGAGCTGCGCGAAGAACGAGGCGGATGCAGGCGTGTGCTCCGAGGGCTTCACGACGGCGGCGTTCCCGCAGAAGATTGCAGGGAACGCCTTCCACGCGACGTTCGGAAGCGGCGTGTTGAAGCTCATGATCAGCGCGGCGACGCCGAGCGGCTGCCGCGTCGTGAGGACGGTTCTGTTCTCCATGCTCGCGGTCGTCGTCCGTCCGTACGAACGGCGACCCTCTCCCGCGACGAAGAGCCCCATCTCGACGGCGGCGTCCGTCTCACCGAGTGCGAGCTCCTCCGGCTTGCCGGTCTCCTCGACGACGACCGCCGAGGCCTCCTCGCGACGTTCGCGCAGGAGAAGCGCGAGCTCGCGCACGACGTCGCCGCGAGCGACGGCCGTCCGCGCGGCCCATGCCGGTTGGGCGGCGCGCGCAGCTGTCACCGCGTCGTCGACATCGGCGGCATCAGACCGCGCGACCCGGCACAGAGGCGTCTCGTCTGTCGGGCGCAGCTTGTCGAGCCACCGGCCCGACTGCGCCGGCAGCGTCCGCCCTCCGATGAGGTTCTCGATCTCGGCCGGAATCACCAGGCCGACCAGCCGCCGTCCACGACGACGTTCGAGCCGGTCACGTACGACGATGCGTCCGAGGCGAGGAACACCACTGCGCCTAGCGCCTCGCGCGCGTCGAGCATGCGGCCCATCGGCGACCGCGCCGCGAAGGCATCGAGGAACTCCTGCGCCTGGTCGTTCCACACGCCCGCGAGCGTGAGCGTGTTCACCCGCACGCCGTCCTTCGCCCAGTACGTGGCCAGGTAACGGGTGAGGTTCAGGACGGCAGACTTCGAGACCGAGTAGGCCACGGGCTTGACGAACGTCTCGCCTCGCGCACGACGGAACTCGTAGAGGTCCTGGACGGGAGAGAGCATCCCGTAGACCGACGAGACGTTGACGATCGACCCGCGTCCCTCGCGCGCCATCAGCCCGCCGACGACCTGACAGCACAGGAACGTGCCCTTGACGTTGACGTCCATCACCGCATCGAACGCCGCCTCGGGGTACTCCTCGAACGGCCCGACCTCCTCGGCGGGGGCGTCTGGCGGCGAGTCGAGGCCGGCATTGTTGATCAGCAACTGCGGGACGCCGAGCTCTGCGACGACGACGTCGACCGCACGCACGACGGCGGCACGATCGGTGATGTCGACGTCGTACGCGCGAGCGCCCTCCGGCACCGTGCCAGACGAGAGGTCGAAGCTCGCGACCCGCATCCCGCGCTCGACGAGGCCGGCGATGTACACCTGCCCGAGCTGGCCCGAGCCGCCCGTCACGATGGCGACGCGATCTCGGAGATCGAAGAGAGGATCCGTGGTCACGCGGCGACCGCTCGCTTTGCGTTCCAGACGGCGTCGCAGAACTCGCGGACGCAACCCTGCCCGCCTGCCCGCGTGAGCACCATGCCCGCGAGCGGCATCACCTCGGCCCACGCGTCGGCCGGAACGACGGGCAGCCCGACCGAGGCGAGGCACTCGGAGTCGTTGATGTCGTTGCCCACGTACGCCGTCTCGCCGAGCGACACGCCGCGCCGTTCGAGCTCCTCGCGAAGAACCGGCAGCTTGTCTTCGACTCCCCGGACGCACTCGATGCGGATCTTCCGCGCACGCGCGGGCACGGCGTCGTTCGTCTCCGAGGTGAGGATGAAGTAGTCGACGCCGACCTCGTCGAGCCGTCTGAGTCCGGCCGAGTCTCCACGAAAGCACGCGACGCTCTCCTCGCCGCGATCGTTCGTCCACACGCGGTTGTCGGAGAAGACGCCGTCGAAGTCGAAGACGACGAGGCGGATCTCGCTCAGGGAGGTCACGCCTCGCGAGCGGCGACGGGCTCTGCGACTGGCTCGACGTCGTCCGTGACGAGTGCCTGGTCGACCATGAGTGGCCGCGTGAGCCTCCTCCCGAGCAGGTCGTCGAGCTCGTAGGGCGGGAGGCCGCCGTCGGCCGGGGACCGCGCCGCGAGGTCGTCCGCGGTCAAGACGTGCCCGACTGGCAGGTCGCGGGTGGCCACCAGCTTCTTGCCCATCTTCTCCAGGGGCCGCGCTTCGCTCGCGAGCGGCCGCTTCACGCCGTCACCGACGGCGTCGGGGACACGGTGCAGGTCGCGGACGAGGCGCCTCATCCCTTCGGGCATGAGCGAGAAGGCGTGGTCGGACCCCTTCCAGGCGTGGTTCAGGGTGAAGTGCTTCTCGATGACGCGCGCGCCCAGCATGTAGCCGACGAGAGACATCGCGATCCCGCTCTGGTGGTCCGAGAGCCCGATGACGAGATCGGGGAAGCGCTCGCGGTAGCTCTCGATCACGCCGAGGTTCAGCTCCTCGACCTCGCACGGGTACGAGGCGGTGCACTGCATCACGCAGAGCTGCGCGTTCAGCGGGAGGATGGTGTCGACCGCGCGCTCGACGTCGTCCATCGTGCCGCCGCCGGTCGAGAGGAAGATCGGCCGCCCGAGCGCGGCAACATGCCGGAGAAGCGGGGTGTTCGTCAGGTCACCCGATGCGATCTTGAACGCCGGCAGGTCGAGCTCGTGGAGGAAGTCCGCGCTCGGCTCGTCGAACACCGTCCCGAAGAGCGTGATCCCCTCCTCACGAGAGAACTCCCGGAGCTCGAGCCACTCGGCGGCGGAGAGCTCGAGCGCCTCACGGTGCTCACCGTACGTCCGGCCGAAGGAGTGCTCGTTGTCGTAGGGCGCGTCGTAGAGCGCGCGCGTGTAGAGCTGCGCGTTGTCGCGCTTCTGCAGCTTGACCGCGTCCGCGCCGCACTCCCGCGCGGCACGCACGAGCGCCTTCGCCTTCTCGACGTCGCCCTGGTGGTTGTGGCCGATCTCCGCGATGACGTAGGCCGGGCCGTCCCGCGCGATGACCCTGCCGTCGACGACCAGCTCGAGCACGTGGCGATGGTACTAGCGAGGCCGGAACGGAAGCCGCGAGCTAGCTCGACGAGCGTGCCAGCCGGCGCTCGCGAAGCCGCACCGCCGCGCGCGTTCCCAGAGCGACCGCGCCGAACAGCGTCGTGGGCACGTACCAGGCCGCGTGCACGAGGATCGTGAAAGCGAGAGCGGACTCGTGGTCGATGTCGAGCAGGCCGAGGGACGCCACGCCGAGCCATTCGTAGGTTCCGACGTAGCCGGGCGACGAGGGCACGGCCGACCCCAGGTTGAGCACGGCGGTGACGAAGAGCGCCTCCGTCAAGGAGAGGTCGATCCCGAGCGAGCGGGCGACGAGGAGCGCCGCGACCGCCCAGATCGCCCACGCCACCAGGCTGAGCCCGAGCCAGATGACCAGGTGGCGGCGCCCGAGCGGCTCGGCGAGCCGTTCGACGGTATCGCGTACCAGTCTGCGCACGAGCCCACGCTCGTGTCGATCGCGCTCGCGGCGACCGATGTAGACCCTCGAGAAGAGGAGGACACCGGCGATCCCGAGCACCACGACACGCCCCGGCAGCCGCCAGCTGAGCGAGCCACGTCGAGCTCGCGACCGCGGCGATCCCGACGATCAGCATCCCCACGAGGACGACAAGGTCGAACGCACGATCGAGGATCACGGTGCCGAACGCCTTGCCGCCGGCCATCCCGGAGTCGAGCCCGAGCCAACGCGCGCGCAGAAAGTCTCCCAGCCTCCCGGGCAGGACGTTGTTGACCGCGACACCGCTGACGGTCATCTCGTAGAAGCGAGCGAGTCGGACCGCGAATGTCGCTGCAATCCGTCGCCAGCGTGCCGCCTGGAAGAGGTACACGACGCCGAACGCGGCGATCGCGAGGGCGACGAGCCCGGCGTCCGCCTCGCGCAGGGTGTCTCGTACGGCGTCGAGGTCTGCGTTCCGAACCGCGAGCCAGAGAAACACGACGCCGACCGGCACGCCGACGAGCGCGACGAGTGTCCGCATGCGCTCCTGCGACATCGTCGGCGAATCTACCCAGACGCTCGGTCGCGTCAGGATCAGGTCAATGCGTCGCGGTAGGCGCCAATCGTCGCCTCGGCGGCTGCCGTCGAGGAGAAGCGCTCTCGCGCTGCCTCTCGCCCGGACGCCCCGAGCGCGCTCCTGAGCTTGCCGTCACCCAAGAGCCTCTCGATCGCGGACCTCAGCGCCACGGGGTCCCGCGGAGGAACACGAAGGCCCGTCACCCCGTCGTCGACGGCATCGAGGAGGCCGCCGACGGCGGTCGCGACCACCGGGCGCCCGTGAGCCATGGCCTCGCGCGCGGCGACGCCGTAGCCCTCTCGGCGCGAGGGGCAGACGACGACCGCCGCGCGCTCGTAGTACGCGCCGAGCTCGCGCGGCGGGACGAAACCGACGGCTTCGGGGACACGATCGCGCAGCGGGCCGTCTCCGACGATGACGCGAGCGATGCCTTCCGTCGCCGCGAGAAACTCGAGAATGCCCTTCTCCTCGGACAGCCGCCCGACGAAGAGAACGTGCGGTGGATCGTCCGGCTCGCCCACCTCGTCGGGAATCGCAACGCCGCTCGGGATGATCCGCACGTCTCGTGCGCCGAGCTCGCGTGCGCGCGCAGCGAGCGCCTTCGAGGGGCAGACCACGATGCGAGCGCGCCGAACGAGCCTTCGCGCCAACCACTCGGCACGAGACGCGAGCTCGACATCCGTTCCCCAGAGCTGCAGCACGAACGGCTTCCGGGTCTTCAGCGCGGGCAGGGCCGAGGGAAGCCAGTGCGCGTGAACGAGATCCGCATTCCGGGCAGCGCGACGCGCGGCGAGCGAGTACGACGCCAGGAACGCCGGGAGCACCACGACCTTCCAGGGCCTGCGCCGCAGATTTCCGACGATCCCGTCCCCGTACGCGAGCCCGAAGTGGCGGAACGACGCGGGAGAGACGACCTCGACGTCGACGCCCGCCGACCGAAGCGCGAGCACCGCGTCGCGCACGAAGGCACCGGCGACGTCGTCCGGCCCGCGCGGGTACGACGTCGTGAGAACGGCGACCTTCATTCGCGCCGCGCGCCGACGGCCACCGCCGGCAGGGCGACCGCGAGCGTCGCGAACACGTAGAAGTAGTAGAAGGTCATCGTCAGGTAGAAGACGTTGGCCACGAGCGTGGCGACCAGCGCTGCCGTCATTCCCCACGCCAGCGGGCGCACGCGCGCCGCGAGCGGATCTCCGGCAGCAGAAAGAGCTCTTCCGATCCGACGCGCGGCGCCCAGCTGCCGGAAGATCCAGACGACGAACACGGCGAGAGAGTGCGAAGCCGACGATGCCGGTCTCGACGATCGTCGCGACGTAGAACGAGTGCGGCCCGAAGTCCGGCCGCCCGGTCACGAACTCGTAGTAGACCGCGAAGTTGTTCAGGCCGAGACCGAGGAACGGGTGACTCGAGAGGATGTCGGGGACGAACGAGTACACGGCGAAGTGAGGCGACGCGGCGCCGCGGCTCGTGTTCGTGCGCGCGCGGAGCACGGTGAGGAAGAAGTCGAGGCGCACGACGACGACGGTCGCGACGAGGACGGCGACAGCCGCAAGCGGCACGAGGAGCGCCGGGCGGCGCAGGTGGCGGCGGTACGGCAGCGCGAGCACGAGCGCACCGCACGCGAGGCCGAGCAGCGCGCTTCGCGAGAGCGTGGCGAGCTCGACGACGAGGAGGAACGCCAGCGAGATCGCGAGCGGCGTCTTCAACCGGTGTCCCGCCTCCAGCCGGAGGTACAGCGGCGTCAGCACGAGCAACGGGATGACGAGCTCGATCCCGAGGTGGTTCGGGTCGCCCGTGAGCGCGTTCGGCCGGAACACCTCCTGCGTACCGCCGACCGCACCGAACACGTTGATTCCCGTCTGTCGGGACGTGATCGGCTCGATCAGGAGCGCATCGAGATTGACGCCGCCCTCCGCGAGTACGAGCTGAACGACGCCGTACACGGCATCCAGACCGATCCCACCGAGAAACGCGGCGAGCGCGATCCAGTAGAACCGCATCCCGCGACGGGCGAGCAGCGCGACGCCCGTGACGAGGAATCCGAAGTGGAGGATGAACTTGACCATGCCCTTGGCCCACTGCGCGAGCGCCTGCGCCGTATCGAGGCTGTAGAAGCCGGCGAGATAGAGGAGCGCGAAGGCCGCGAAGAAGCCGAACGCGACGGCCGCCGTGCGCGTGAAGCGTCCGTCGCTGTGCTCGACGCGGTCCCACACGAAGAGGACGAGAAAGACCGACGTCAACACGTCCGAAAGCGTCAGCGAGCCGGCGAGCTCCCACTGCAACTTGTGGAAGGTCACCGTGAAGATCGTCATGAGGAAGAGGCCCTCGAGAGCGGGCTGCGCGAGGACGCGCTCGCGCTGACCGGCATGCGGGACGGGAAGCGCGTGGCTCGTCACGCGAGCTCCTCGATGAGCGCGGCCATCTCCTCGACGCGTGCGCGGCGTGACAACCGCTCTTCGTCTCTCGTTGCGAGCTCGACCGACGGGAGCCCGCCGTCGGCAAACCGCGCGTGGAGCTCGACCAGCGCCGCTCGGATCCCATCGACGTCGTCGGGCGCGACCACCACGCCCGAGCCCGTCTCGCGAACCAGGTCGGCGGCGGCGCCGTCGGGCGGCACGACGGCGAGGATGGGCCGTCCCGCCGCGATGTACTCGAACACCTTTCCGGAGAGGACACCCTTCCCTCTCCCACCTGCATCCGGCACGAGCAGGAGCAGGGCCTCGGAGTCGCGCTGGAGCCGGAGCGAGTCGGCCCGCGGGAGGTAGTCGACGATCTCGAGCCGATCGCCGAGGTCGAGCGCCTCGGCCCACTCGCGGTCCGACGAGCGGAAGTCACCGACGAAGCGGGCTACGGCATCCAGTCCGGCGTCGTGGAATGCCTGCAGGAACGGCCTGGGATCGCGCTTCCCGAAGAAGCTGCCCGTATGCGTGATGCGGAAGCGCGGCGCAGGCTCGTACTCGAGCCCGGCGAAGTCGTCGAAGTCGCATCCGTTTGCGATCACGCGGACGGGGCCACGTGCTCCGAGCCCTCGAACCTCGTCCGCGATCGCCTCCGAGACGCACGTGACCGCATCCGCGTTGCGCGCAACCAGGCGCGCGACCTGCTCGTTCGCGGCCTGACGCGCGCGCGCCGCGGCCGTGTCGTCGCGCCTGTGCTGGTTCGCCACGAGCGGATCCCGGAGGTCGGCGATCCAGCGGGTTCCCGACGCGCGCTGAACCGCCGCGCCGACGAAGTGCACCGAGCCCGGTGGGGAGGTCGTGATCACGACGTCGATGCCCTCCCGCTTCGCGATCCGGATCGCCGCCGGGATGGCGGTGAGATTCCACGTCACGCTCGCATCGGGGACGAGCAGGCGACGTGCCGTCACCTGCGCCTGGACGAGCGCGCGTTGGAGCCCGTCCGTGGCACGAAGCTCCTCCGCCGGCTTGCGCCCGCGCGGGCCGATGTAGCGCGCGCGGTGGATCCATGCCTGTGTCGGCACGCGCAGCTCGGGATCCCGGTGCACCCACTTCGGGTCGTCGGGCGCGAGCACGTGCGTCTCGACACCCAGCGCGGGAAGGTACTGCGCGAGCTTGAGCGACCGCTGGACGCCGCCTCCTCCCGCCGGGGGGAAGTACATCGTCACGAGCAGGACCTTCACGGCCGCGAAGCGTAGACCCGTGGCTCAGATACCGGCGAACGCGTCCGCAGCTGCGGAGATCGTCGCGTCGATCTCGGCGTCACCGTGAACCGTTGACAGGAAGCCGGCTTCGAACTGCGACGGAGCGAGGTAGACGCCACGCTCGAGCATCGCGCGGTGATACGCGGCGAAGCGGTCGGTATCGGCCCGTTCGGCCGTGTCCCAGCTCGTGACGGGCACGTCCGAGAAGAACATGCCGAACATCGTTCCTGCGCGCACGACCTGGATTCCGGCACCGAGCGCCGCGAGACCCTCCTCGAGCCGCGCGCCGGCGCGCTCCAGTCCATCCCAGACGCCCGGCTCGGCGATCGCGCGCAAGGTCTCGATCCCCGCGGTCATCGCGAGCGGGTTCCCCGACAGCGTCCCCGCCTGGTACACGGCGCCGGCCGGAGCCACGAGCTCCATGATCTCGCGGCGACCGCCGTACGCCCCTACCGGAAGGCCGCCTCCGATCACCTTGCCGAGCGTCGTCAGGTCGGGCGTGACGCCGTAGAGCGCCTGCGCTCCGCCCGGATGCACGCGGAACCCGGTCATCACCTCGTCGAAGACGAGCAGGGCGCCGTGCTCGTCGGTGACCTTGCGCAGCCCCTGGAGAAAACCCGGCTCGGGAAGGACGAGGCCCATGTTCCCGGCGACCGGCTCGACGATCACCGCCGCGATGTCGTCGTGCCGGGCGAAGAGCGTCTCGACCGCCTCGAGGTCGTTGTACGGCGCGGTGAGCGTGTCGGCGACCGCGCCCGCGGTGACCCCTGGGGAGTCGGGAAGCCCGAGCGTCGCGACGCCCGATCCCGCCCGCACGAGGAGCAGATCCGCGTGGCCGTGGTAGCACCCGACGAACTTGACGATCTTCGACCGCCCGCGTGAACGCCCGTGCGACGCGCAGCGCGCTCATCGTGGCCTCGGTCCCGGAGCTGACGAACCGGACGAGCTCGAGGCTCGGCATCGCTTGCTGAATGAGGCGGGCGAGCTCGAGCTCGAGCGGGCTGGGCGCGCCGAAGCTCGTCCCCTTGCGCAACGCCTCCTCGAGCGCGCCGACGACTCGCGGATGGGCATGGCCGAGGATGAGCGGTCCCCAGGAGAGGACGTAGTCGAGGTAGCGGTTGCCGTCGACGTCGACGAGGTACGGGCCTTCGCCGCGCTCGATGAAGAGCGGCGAGCCGCCCACGGCTCGAAACGCGCGGACGGGCGAGCTGACGCCGCCTGGCATCAGGCCCGTCGCCTCCGCGAAGAGCCGCTCGGACGCTCGCGCGATTCACACGCCCGCTCCGGCGAGCGCTCGGACGACCGACTCCGCGGCCGTCTCGCCCGACCGGATGCAGTCCGGGATGCCGACTCCCCGGTACGCGGCCCCGGCCACCGCGAGGCCTGGATGCTCGGCGAGAGCCCCCTCGATCCGCTCCAGTCGCTCCAGATGGCCGAGGACGTACTGCGGCATTCCGAGCGGCCAGCGCTGGACGCGGATCAACGCGGGCTCGGCAGTGACCCCGAGGAGAGCCATCTCCGCGCGCGCGAGTGCGACGAGCTCGTCGTCGGAATCGAGCGTCAGGTCGCGTCCGCCGAAGCGTCCGGCGTAGATCCTGACGAGCATGTCGCCGGCGGGAGCGCGCCCCTCCCACTTCTGCGAGGTCCACGTGCACGCGAGCACGTCGCGGCTCTCCGCACGCGGGATCACGTAGCCGTAGCCGTCGAGCGCTGCCACGTCCTGCGCAGAGAACGCCAGCGTGACGACCACCGACGACGCGTACGGGATCTCGGCGTGGGCGGCGGCGAGATCGGCGTCCAGCTCTTCGAGCAGCGCCGCCGCCACGAAAGCAGGAGTCGCAACGACGACCCCGTCCGCGCGAATCGTCTCGCCGCCATCCGCCAGCTCGACGTCGTAGCCACCTGCGCGCGCAAAGACGCGCTGAGCAGGCCTGCCGAGAAGCAGCCTCGTACGCCCAAGACTCGCGACAAGCGCCGCCACGAGCGTGTCCATCCCGCCGCGGAGCGACACGAACGGCGGGCGATCGCCGGTCACCGACTGCGTCGGGAGCGAACGGAGGAGGCTCCCGTGCTCGAGCTCCAGGACGCGGAGCTGCGGGAACGTCGCTCGCAGCGACAGCAGCTCGCCGTCACCGCCGTAGATCCCCGTCATCAGCGGCTCGACGAGCCCGTCGTAGGCCTCGCGCCCGAACCGGCGCGTGACGAACGAGGCGACCGACTCGTCCTCGTCGCCGGATGCCGCAGGGACGTCGATCTCCGCCGCGAAGCGCGCCTTGCCCTCGTCCGAGAGCAGCGCGCTGCGTTCGAGCGCGTCGAGGTTCGTCGGGATCATCCCGGTCAGCCCCTCCGGAAGCGGATGGAGGTCGCGTCCGCGCCGGACGAACGAGCGGTGGTTCTCGGGCCTGCGGCCGATCAGTTGGTCGCCGAGGCCGAGCTCCTCGCACAGACCCACACCGCGCTCCTTGCGCGACAGAAAACTGTCCGGCGCGGCCTCGATCACGAACCCGTCGACGCGTTCCGTTCGGATCTTCCCGCCGAGCACGTCGTCGCTCTCGACGAGGACGACATCGACATCACGAGCTGCCGCCGACTCCAGCCGCCGCGCGGCCGCCAGCCCCGCGATCCCGCCGCCGACGACCACGACCCTCACGCGGCCTGTGCTCCCTCCGACCACGGTGCCGCACGGTCACGAACGAGTTCCGCGAGCGCCGCGATGAAGACAGGGTCGTCGTTCAGCGCGGGCGGCCGCTCGAGGCGGATCCCGAGATCGGCCGCAACCGCAGCCGCCTTGTGGTCGATGTCGAAGAGGATCTCCACGTGGTCGGAGACGAACCCGACCGGGATCGAGACGACATCGCGCACGCCCTGCGACGCAAGCTCGGCCAGGTGCTCGCCGAGATCGGGGCCGGCCCACGGCTCCGGGGTGCGGCCGGCGGACTGATACGCCCACGACCAGCGCTCGTCCGGCAGTCCGGCGCGAGCCGCGACGAGCCGCGCCGTCTCGACGCACTGATCGCCGTACGGGTCGCCGGACGCGAATACCCGCTGCGGCAGGCTGTGAGCGCTGAACACGACGTGAACCCGCTCACGCTCGCCCTCCGGCCAGCGCGAGACCCCATCGTCCACACGCGCGGCGAATGCCTCCACGAGACCGGGAGCGTCGTGGTAGCTCGGCACGTGCTCGAAGTGGATCCGCGCCCGGTAGAGGTCGAGCCCGTCGGCGACCTTCTGCTGGTAGCGCGCGACGGACATGGCGCTGAAGTGCGGCGCGAGGACGAGGCTCACAGCGTTGGTCACTCCATCCTCGGCCATCTCGCCGACGACGTCCTCGATCCACGGCGACCAGTGCCGCATGCCGAGGTAGCAGCGGTAGCCGTCCCCGAGCTCGGCTTGCAGCGCGTCGACCTGGCTCCGAGTGACGCCGAGAAGCGGCGAGCTGCCGCCGATCGAACGGTAGTTCTCGGTGATCTCCTCCAGCACCGCGCGCGGCGTCGGGCGCCCGTGCCGGATGTCCGCGAGGTAGCCGGGGATCTCGTCGAGCGAAGCCGGACCGCCATACGCCATCACGAGCACGCCGATCGGGAGCCGCACGCTCACGCGGACGTCTGCTCCCGCACGTGCTCGACCAGGCGCCGCACGTTGTCGACGGGGGTCTGCGGCGTCAGGCCGTGACCCACGTTGAAGACATGCCCAGGGCGACCGGCAGCCCGCTCGAGCACGTCGTCGATGCGGAACCGGAGCTCCCGCCATGGCGCCAGCAGCGCTGCCGGGTCGAGGTTGCCCTGCACCGGCCGGTCGAAGCCGACGCGCTCCCACGCCTCGTCGAGCGGAAGCGACCAGTCGAGCCCCACGACGTCGCCGCCGCACCCGGCCGCTTCGGACAGGTACGCGCTCACGCCGAGCGAGAAGTTGATCACCGGCACACCGGCCGCCGCAACCTTCGCGTAGAGGTCACGGTTGTGCGGCGCGACATAGCGCAGATAGTCCTCACGCCCGAGCGCGCGACCCGCCCACGAGTCGAACACCTGCAACGCCTGCGCACCGGCTGCGGCCTGCGCGAGCAGGTAGTCGGCCTGAACGGTGACGAGCTTCCCGAGGAGGCGCTTCCAGGCGGCGGGCTCGGAGAGCATGAACGCCTTCGTCCGCGTGAAGTCCTTGGACGTCCCGCCTTCGATCGCGTAACTCGCGAGCGTGAACGGGGCGCCGGCGAAGCCGATGACGGGAACGTCCCGCGCCTCGAGCTCGCGCCGAACGATGCGGATCGCCTCGAGCGTCCCGGTCATCGTCTCCTCCGCCGGAGGCGTTCCGAGGAGATCGACGTCGCGCGGTGTCGAGACCGGATTGCCGATCCGCGGCCCGTCGCCTTTCACGAAGTCGAGCTCGAGGCCCATTCCGACGAGCGGCGGCAGGATGTCCGAGAAGACGATCGCTGCGTCGAGATCGAACGAGTCGATCGGCAGCAACGTCACCTCGGCCGCGAGCTCGGGCGTGCGGATCACCTCGAGCATCGAGTGGCGCTCACGGATCGCCCGGTACTCCGGCTGGTAGCGACCGGCCTGGCGGAGCAACCAGACGGGAGTCCGCTCGACCGGGAGACGACGGCAGGCGCGCAGGAAGACGGACGACGGCTCGGCGCTCTCCGTACCGGTGTCCGCGGGCGTCGTCAGAGACTGCTCTGCCACGCCACTCTCCCCACGAAGAACGGCCCGAGACGCTCGAGATGCAGAGATGTCTGCTTCGTCTTGCGCATCCGCTGGACGATGATCGAGAGGGGGTGGAGCTCCGGCCCGAGGAGGCCGACGACGAAGTCGTTGTCGTCGCGATCGAGGCCGTGACACGCGAGCCGGATGTCGAAGCCGAGCCCGGCACGGCCGAAGGCCATCCCGATGCCTCCGTGTTCCATGAGGATCGTGTCCTGCTCGCGCCGCGACAGCTGCTCGAACGAACCGGCTCGGCGCAGCGGGTACCAGATCGCCCAGGGGTGCGCGGGGTCGAGGACGCGCCGACGTGGGCGCTCGACGAGCGTCTCCTCGAGATCCTGCTCGTGGCCGATCGCATACGTGCGGCCGAGCATCGTGAACGCCGGCTTCGGCTCGAGCGCGGCAAACGGCTCGGACTGCAGAAACTCCCGGTACTGCGACACGAATGCGTCCGGGGACTCGCTGAGCGTCAGCAGCGCGACACCGGTCGGATCGTTCACGTCCTCGTACAGCGTCCCCACGACACCCTCGCCCTCGAGCGCAGCGATCAGCGCCGGCGTGTCGCGGGCGCCTCCGTACGCGTGGAGCTGCATGTACAGCCGCCGGTCGAGCGACATCGTCTCGCCGTCGGCGGAGCGACCGTGCTCCGCGACGTCGACGACGTTGGGCTCGGTCTCCTCGGGCCGATCGTCGACCCGAGCCTTCACCGCCCGCTCTGGAGCCACGCCGCGGCGTCCTTCGCGTGGTACGTGACGACCAGGTCGGCGCCGGCCCGGCGGATCCCGGTGAGCACCTCGAGCGCGACAGCCTGCTCGTCGAGCCAGCCGTTCGCCGCAGCCGCCTTCACCATCGCGTACTCCCCGCTGACGTTGTACGCGGCCAGCGGAAGCTCCGGGAAGCGGTCGCGAACCGATCGCACGACGTCGAGGTAGCCGAGCGCAGGCTTGACCATCAGCGCGTCCGCGCCCTCCTCGACGTCGAGCGCGACCTCGCGCAGAGCCTCGCGCGCGTTGCCCGGATCCATCTGATGCGAGCGCCGATCACCGAAAGCAGGAGCGCCTTCCGCCGCCTCGCGAAACGGGCCGTAGAAGGCGGATGCGTACTTGACCGCGTAGGAGAGGATCGCGACGCCCTGCAGGCTCTCGGCGTCGAGGGCGTCCGCGAATCGCGCCGACCATGCCGTCGATCATCCCGCTCGGCGCGACGACGTCCGCGCCGGCCTCGCCGTGCGAGACCGCGATCCGCCCGAGCACCTCCAGCGTCTCGTCGTTCAGCACGTAGCCGTCGGCGTCGAGCAGCCCGCAGTGGCCGTGATCCGTGTACTCGCAGAGACAGACGTCGGTCATGACGACGAGGTCCGGACGCGCGTCCTTGAGCGCCGCGATGGCCTGCTGGACCACGCCGTCGTCGGCGTGGCTCTCGAGGCCGAGCGGGTCCTTCGAGTCCGGGATTCCGAAGAGGAGCACGGCCTTGACGCCGAGCGCCGCGAGCTCGACCGCCTCGCCTGCGAGCTGATCGACCGAGAGCTGGTCGACGCCCGGCATGGACGACACCGGCCGGCGCACGTCGGCGCCGGGAACGACGAACAACGGCTGGACGAGGTCGTCTGGCTCGAGTGTCGTCTCGCGGACGAGATCGCGAAGCGCTGCAGTGCGTCGCAGGCGGCGCGGGCGACGCGGCCCCGGGCCGAGACGCAATGCCTCGAGCGGATCCGAGTGGAACGACGTCATGCGGAGTCTCCGAATTGCGACACGAGCGCCTGAATGATGCCGTCGGAGGTCGTCTCGTCGGCGACGAGACCGACCTCGAGGCCGACCTCGCGCGCAACCTTCGCCGTCTTCGGGCCGATGCAGACCAGCATCGCGCCGCCGCCCGCGCCACCCGCGGCCGCGAGGCTGCGGCAAGCCGACCCGCTCGCGAGGACGACCGCATCGGCGATCCGCATCGGGAGGATCCCCCACATCGGCGGCTCGACGAGCACCGTGCGGTACGCGACGACGACATCCACGTCCGCTCCCTGCCCGCGAAGCTCCTCCGCGAGTCGCGGGTCGGCGATGTCCGCCTGCGGAAGGAGCAGGCGCATGCCTTCGATCGAGCCGAGCCCGCCGGCGATGTCGTCCGACGCGCGCGAGGCCACGAACGCCGGCTCGACGCCGCAGCTCGCGAATCGCGTCGGCCGTCACCGGGCCGACTGCTGCGACACGTGTGGGGCCGGCAAGCGCGCTCAGCGCCGAAGCCACGGCGGCCACGCCGTTCACGCTGGTGAAAACGATCCAGTCGTAGCTGGACAAGCTCTCGACCGCCTCCTCGAGAGCTCGACCTTCGGCCGGGTGGATCTCGATGAGCGGCACGATCGTCACCTCGGCGCCGAGACGCTCGAGCTCCTCGGCGAGCGGCTTGGCCTCGGGGCGCGTGATGACGATGCGGCGTCCGTAGAGGGGCTGGTTAATCACGGATGGCCGCCAGTATGCGGTCCGCGCCCGCGGAAAGTGCTTCCTCGGCGAGCCGCTGACCGACCTCGAGCGGCTCACCGTCGCCTCGAACGCGCACCACCTCACGACCATCGACCGACGCGACCAGGCCCTGGAGACGCACCCGAGGGGTCGCGGTCGCCAGCGCGAGCGCCGCGACGGGCGCGGCGCAGCCGCCGCCGAGGCCCGCCAGAAACGCGCGCTCGGCCGCAGTCGTGGCGCGTGCGGCCGGATCGTCGAGCGCCGAGAGAAGTGCCCGCATCGGGTCGTCGTCGGCTCGGCACTGCACCGCGAGCGCCCCCTGGCCGGGCGCCGGCAGCATCGTCTCCTCCGGCAGCCACTCGGCGACGGCCTGCTCCAGTCCGAGCCGGCGCACACCCGCGGCGGCGAGCACCACTGCGTCGAACTGCCCTTCCTCGACCTTGCGGATCCGCGTGTCGACGTTGCCGCGTATCGACCGGATCTCGAGATCCGGTCGGAGCGCCGCGAGCTGCGCTGCCCGGCGAAGGCTGCTCGTTCCGACGACGGCGCCCGTCGGCAGCTCCATGAGCGAGACACCCGCCCGGGCCACGAGGCAGTCGCGAACGTCCTCGCGCGCCGGTGACGGCGCCGACCACGATGCCAGGGGCATCCTCGGTCGGGAGGTCCTTCAGCGAGTGGATCGCCACGTCGATCGTCGCCGTCGAGCAGTGCCCGCTCGAGCTCGGCGGTGAAGAGCCCCTTGCCTCCGATCTCGGGCAGCGGCTCGCCGCTCTCCTGCGTCCGATCCCCGGCCGTGGAAATCACGCGTGGCTCACACTGGAGACCCGGGCTCGCCGCCGCCAGCAACGCGGCCACGAGGTCGGTCTGGGCACGCGCGAGCGTCGAAGCCCGCGTGCCGAGTGTCACCGCCGCGGGAAGCGGCGGGGCCGTCACCGGTCCGTCGAGGCGGAGATGCCGAACAGGTCGCGAACTGCGTCGGCGACCTCGTCCGCCTCACCGGCGCCTGCGCGCTCGCGGGCTCGCACGGTCGGATCGTGGAGGAGCTTCTTCACCAGCGACCGCGAGAGGAGCTCGACGCGCGCGACGACATCGTCGTCGATGTCACCGAGGTCGCGAAGCGCGCGCTCGACTTCCCGCTCCCGGATCGACTCGGCTTGCTTGCGCAGCTCGGAGAGAAGCGGCTCGACCTCCAGCTCCCGGTACCGGCGACCGAAAGCCTCGACCTCCTCCTCGATGATCGCCTCGACCTTGGGCACCTCGCGAAGACGCGCCGACATCGCCTCGTCGAGCCCCGCTCGAAGGTCGTCGACGTCGAAAAGGCGGACGCCTTCGACCTCGCCCGCTTGGCGGTCGACGTCGGCAGGCACCGCGAGATCGACGATGACCAGATGGCGGCCTCCTCGACCGCTCATCGCAGCCCGCACCTTCTCCGCACCGACGACAGGCGCCTCGGACGAGGTTGCCGCGACGACCACGTCAGCCCACGCGAGCGCGTCGGTGAGTTCTTCGAGATCCCGCGCTCCGGCATCGAAGCGACCGGCGACCTCCTCGGCGTGCGCCTTTGTCCGGTTGGCGACCACAACGTGTCGGATACCGCGACGCTGTGCTGCCTCGAGCGTCTGAAGCCCGATGCGCCCGGCGCCGATCACCAGGACGCGCGCCTCGCCGATACCGCCGAGAGCGCCGTCCGCGAGTGAAAGCGCCATCGAGCTCGCCGTCGCCGGGTTCGCCCCGATCGCAGTCTCCGAGCGCGCGCGCCGCGCCGCCGACATCGCGCTGCGGAAGAGAACAGCGAGGCCGGCACCGGCCGTTCCGTCCTCGCTCGACAGCCTGTACGCCTCTCCAACCTGGCCGAGGATCTCGGCTTCGCCGAGCACGAGCGAATCGAGACCTGCTGCGACACGGCATAGGTGCCGTGCGGCGTCCTCACCCGAGTGAACGTAGAGATGGTCGAGCAGGAGCTCGCGCGGAGCGCCGTGCGCCGTCGAGAGCGCGTCGACGAGCTCGTCGCGCGCTTCCTCGACGCCGGAGGTCAATCGCGCATACAGCTCAACGCGGTAGCACGTGTGGAGCACGGCGTGCTCGAGCACCGCCGGGCAGCGCTCTGCGCCAAGGCCGAGAGCGCCGATGCGCTCGCGCAGCTCCACCGGAGCAGTGCGATGACTGAGCCCGAGACAAACGAGGCGGTGCACGGCGGGAGAGATCCTACTCCGCGCCGTGACCGAGAATGACGCGATGCGTGCGCTCGGGATCGACGTCGGCGGGACCTTCACGGACGCAGTGCTCGTCTCCGACGGCGAGATCCGGATCGCGAAGGTGCCCACGGCCGAGCGTCAGCAGGACTCGGTCGTCGCCGCTGCTCTCGCCGTCGGGGCGACCTCCGTCGGCCGCTTCACCCACGGCACCACGATTGCGACCAACGCGCTGCTCGAGCGTCGCGGGGCGCGCACCGCTCTCGTCACGAACGAGGGCTTCGAGCACGTCCTGCATCTCCGTCGGCAGACCCGCGCGCATCTCTATCGGCCGTGCGCCGAGCATCCGCCGCCGCTCGTGCCACTGGATCGTTGCGTGGGGGTCCGTGGTCGAACCGGCCCGGACGGCGAGCTCGTCCCGCTCGACCTGAGCACGCTGCCGGCCATCGACGCCGAGGCGATCGCCGTCTCGCTGCTCTTCTGCTTTCGAGACAACGCCCCCGAGCAGGCGGTGGCGGACGAGCTCCGCCGGCGCTACCCGGATGCTCACGTCGTCGCATCCCACGAGGTGGCGCCGGAGTTCCGGGAGTACGAGCGCGCGTCGACGACCGCCATCGATGCCTACCTCGGCCCGGTGCTCGCGCGCTACCTCGGCGGGCTCGCGGACGCCTGCTATGACCGCAGGTCTCCCCTCGCCGCTCGTCATGCGCTCGTCGGGCGGTCTGGCGACGCTGGAGGAGGCGGCTGCGCACGCAGCATTCGCGCTGCTGTCGGGGCCAGCTGCAGGCGTCGTGGGCGCGGCGAAGCTCGCCGCGCTCGCCGGGTTCGAGAACGCGCTCTCGTTCGACATGGGTGGAACCTCGACGGATGTCTGCGCGATCGTCGACGGTCAGGCGCGCCGCGAGCACGAGCGCCTCGTCGACGGCCTTCCAGTGCGGCTGCCGACCCTCGCCGTGCACACGGTCGGGGCGGGTGGAGGATCCATCGTGCGGCTCGACGAGGGCGGCGCGTTGCGCGTCGGACCGGAGAGCGCGCGAGCCGAGCCGGGGCCTGCCTGCTACGGACGGGGCGGGACCCGAGCGACGGTCACCGACGCCAACCTGCTGCTCGGACGCCTACCCACGACGCTGCCGGGCGGAATCGAGCTCGATGTCGCTGCGGCCGAGCGGGCGCTCGCAGGGATCGACCCGGCCGGAGTGATCGACGTCGTCAACGCCGAGATGGTGCGCGCGCTGCGCGTCGTCTCCGTCGAGCAGGGTCTCGACCCGCGCGACTTCGCCCTCGTCGCCTTCGGTGGCGCCGGGCCGCTGCACGCGTGCGCGCTCGCCGACGAGCTCGGAATGACGAGCGTTCTCGTTCCCGCTGCCGCCGGAGTCCTGTCCGCGCTCGGCCTCGTTGCCGCCGACGAGCGACGGGACGCCGTGCGCACGTACGTCGCTCCGCTCGCCGAGGCCGGCGAGCTTCCCGACGTCGGCGAGGCGGACCTGCGGTACGCCGGGCAGTCGTTCGAGCTGACCGTGCCACTCGGCGGCCGGCTCGCGGAGCGGTTCCACGATGCGCACGAGGCGCGTTACGGATACGCCGATCGCGAGCGCGCGATCGAGCTCGTGGCCCTGCGAACCGCCGATGTGAGACCGGCGCCACCCATCGACGTCAGAGGCCCGGTGGTGAGCGCCGACGGGCCACAGGTGCTCGAGCTCGACGGCGCCACCGCCTGGATTCCAGCCGGCTGGTCTGGCGAGACGGACTCCCACGGCACGCTCGTCCTGCGGAGGTCGAGTTGATCGACATCGAGCTGCAGGTCATCGGCGCCTCGCTCCGGGCGATCGCGGAGGAGATGGGAGCGGTGCTCATCCGGTCCGCCTTCTCGGCGAACATCAAGGAGCGACGCGACTGCTCGACGGCGCTCTTCGACGAGCACGGTCGAATGATCACGCAGGCCGAGCACATCCCGGTGCACCTCGGCGCGATGCCCGAGGCGGTCGCTGCCGTCATGGCACACGAACCCGAGCCCGGCGAGCCCTGGATCCTCAACGATCCGTATGCGGGCGGCACGCATCTCCCGGATCTCACGATCGTCACGCGCACCGACCTTGGCTACGCGGTGACGCGCGCGCATCACGCGGACGTCGGCGGCTCGGAGCCGGGGAGCCTCCCGCCGAGCTCGCGGACGCTCGACGAGGAGGGAGTGATCATCCCGCCGACCCGCCTCGACGCCGCTGACGCTGGAGTCGCTCGTGTCGCGGATGCGCAACCCGGACGAGCGCCGCGGGGACCTGCGCGCCCAGCTCGCGGCGCATCGCCTGGCCGAGGGCCGGGTGGCGGAGCTCTGCGCGCGCCGCGGGCACGAGCGCGTGGCGGCGGCGATGGACGAGCTCCTCGCCTACTCCGAGCGCGTCGTGCGTGCAGCGATCGGCCAACTGCCGGACGGGCGCTTCGAAGGCGCCGACGCGCTGGAGACTCCCGCCGGGCTGCTCGAGATCCGCGCCGCTGTGACGATCGAGGGCGACTCGATCGACATCGACTTCGAGGGAACGGCTCCGCAGTACGACGGGAACCTCAACTGCCCGCTCGCCGTGACGCGCTCGGCGTGCTTCTACGTCGTGCGCTGCCTGACCGCACCCGACCTGCCTGCCTCGGGTGGCGCCTTCGTGCCCGTCACGGTGCGTGCTCCCGCAGGCTGCCTCGTCAACGCCCGATCCCCCGCCGCGGTGGCGGCGGGCAATACGGAGACGTCGAGCCGGATCACGGATGTCGTGTTCGACGCGTTCGCGCAGGCGATACCCGTGCCGGCCCAGGGTCAGGGGACGATGAACAACGTCGTCTTCGGAAACGACAGCTTCACCTACTACGAGACGATCGGCGGCGGCCAGGGGGCGTGCCCGCACGCTGACGGCCCATCCGGCGTCCACGTCGCGATGTCGAACACCCTCAACACCCCGGCCGAGGCGCTCGAGCTCTCGTATCCGCTCCGTGTCGAGCGCTACGAGCTCCGTCTCGGATCTGGCGGCGCGGGACGGCAGCGCGGCGGAGACGGCGTCGTTCGCGAGCTTCGAGTCCTCGAGCCGTGCCGGCTCTCGCTGCTCACGCAACGCCGGGCGCTCGCGCCGCGCGGAGCGCACGGCGGCGAGGACGGGCTACCGGGTCGCAGCTTCCTGAACGGCGTGGAGCTTCCCGCTTTCGCGAACCTCGATCTCGCGCCCGGTGACCTCCTCCGGATCGAGTCTCCCGGTGGCGGCGGCTGGGGTGCGCGCGATCAGAGCCTGTAGAGCGTGAATCGCCCGTCCTGATAGACGATCGGCAGGTCGAGCTCGAGATCCGAACGCATGCCGTCGATGATCACGTACTCGGCACCGGCGGCTCGCGGGATCGAGACGTCGCCGCTTCGAAGAAATCGACGAGCCTCGCGCGCACGCTCGTACGGATCGTTCTCCTCCGTATCCGCGACATGGCCCGGCGGCGCCGAGCCCACGTAGACAGGCGCGAAGGCCGCAAGCCGAAAGCTCGTCTCGGGATCGGAGAAGACGATCGTCCCTGGCTCCACCTCGTTACGCACGGCATCGACGAGCCCTGACGACAACGTCGCGATTGCGGGCGGCGGAGGCGGTCGCCAATCCAGGAGTCCGCCGCCGACGACGGGGATGAGGAACGCGGCGGAGGCGAGCGCGGCGCCCGTCTCGAGCGCGGGGCGTCGCCGCATGAGCCCGACGACGAGCGCGACGACAGCACCAATCACCGCGAACCACGCGATCCAGGCGGGCGCCGGATCCTTGAGCACGTAGTCGAAGTCGCCGGGATACACGATCTGGAAGAACATGCCGGCGCCCAGGGCAAGCGGGAGGAGCAACGGCCCGACGAGCCTGGCGAGCACGCCGAAGCCACCTGCGAACGCGAACGCGAAAGGAAGGAACCCTGCTGCTCGGCGCGCCTGCGAGATCGAGACGAGGTCGGCGAGCGATGTGAAGAGGAACGGCAGCAGCATGACGGCGAAGACCGCGAGCGACCCTCCGACGACGTACGCCGCCCACCGACGCCGGGCCGCAAGCCCGGCCAGCGGAATGAGGAGCAGCGCCGCGATCGCGACCGCACCTGCTCGGGTGAACACCTCGGGCGCGAGGTTGTACGAGGTGTCGGAGTGGACGACGAGCTGGCCTCGGTACTGCTCGAATGCGCGCCGAAGCTCGTCGGCGTCGGGCGACACCGAGCGCGTGTCGTTCACGATTGGACGAAGCCAGAGCAGGAAGAGCGAGGCAGGGACGACGAGCGCGACGAGCGCGAGCGTCCCGTTGCGCAGGTCCTTTCGCTCCCACAGAGCGCGCGTCGCGAGGAAGCCGACGAACGGAATCCAGAGGAAGATCGCGTAGGTCGGATGGACGACGGCCAGAGCCAGACCTGCGGCGGCCGTCGATGCGACGAGTCCCACCGATGGCGAACGCACAGACTCGAATGCCAGCGCGAGCGCGGCCGGCACGAGGAGCTGGCGGGCCGCCGTGGCCGGAAGAGAGAGGAACACGTACGCGCCGCCGAGGCCGGGCGCGAAGCAGATCATCGCGACCTGCGCGCCGGCGGTGACGCCCGCCGCCCACGTCCGGCGGAAGAGCGCCCAACCCGCCTCGAACGCGACCACGACCGCGAGCGGCGCCAGGATCGACGGGAGGTGGACGATGACGCGCTCGGGATCCTCGCCCGCGACCTTCGCAATCAACGCGATGAAGCCATGCCAGAGCGGGAAGGCGTAGCCGGGATGAAGACTGCCGTCTGCGAACTCCGACACGCGGTCGAGCGAGAGGGCATCGAGGCTCAGGAGCTTCCGTGCGCGGGCGAGATGAAACAGTCCATCACCCTGGACCGAGGGCGCAGCGACCCAGATCACGAGCCCGACCACCGCGCCCCAGAAGAACGCCCACGCCCGGCCGGGCACCGCCTCCGCGGGTCGCCACCCGCGCTGGATCCGCACAGCGACGGCGGCCAGCACGACGACCGCGAGGAGCATGAGCGTCAGGGTCAGCGTCGAGCCGAAGGCGAAAGTGACCGCGAGCGCGCCGAAGATGGTGACGAGCGACCAGGCAAGCGTCGCCGAGACGCTGCGGACGCCAAGCGTGCGCGCCAACAACCAGCCGGGCGCGAGCACCACCGCGGTCGCGAACGCGAGCTTGAGGTAGAGGATGATCACGGCCTGGACGCGACGAGTTCCGCCACGTCGCCGGAGGCGAGCCACGCCGCTCCGTCGCGATAGACGCGGCCGCGATCCCCGCGAAACACGAGACCACGCAGCCGTAGCGAGACGAGCAGCAAGCGCCGCGCGCGCTCGGCCACCTTCGGTCCGCGGTGCTTCGAGAGGAAGAGGAGATGGCCGCGGAGGTTCTCGCGGTAGAGGCGCCCGCTGTGCGAGGCGCCACGCACGTGGACGCACTCGGCGCCGGGGAAGAAGACGACCTGCCAGCCGGCCTCACGGAACCGGTAGCACCAGTCCGTCTCCTCGCTGAACAGGAAGTAGTCCTCGTCGCAGTCACCCACCTGCTCGATCGCCTCGCGCCGCAACAGCATGCAGGCGCCCATGACGACCTCGACGTCGCGGACTTCGTCGTGGTCGAACCCACCTGCGTAGAAGGCGTTGAGCGCCGACGATCCCGGTGCGAGCTTCCGAAGGAAGAGGTACTCGGTCGCGAGCCTCCACACCGTCGGGAAGCCGCGCACCGAGCGCTGGAGCGTCCCGTCGGGATTGAGGAGTCGGGGCCCGACGACCGCCGCTCGCGGTCGCGTGCTCCGCGAACTCGACAAGCCGCTCGAGCGCGCCCTCGGCGAGCCACGCGTCGGCGTTGAGCAGCAACACATACGCACTCGAGGTCTCCCGAATCCCGATGTTCCAGCCGGCGCCGAGACCGCGGTTCTCGGCCTCGATCACGCGGACGTCCGGAAACCGCTCGCGCACGAACGCGACCGTGCCGTCGCTCGACCCGTTGTCGACGACCACGGTCTCGACCCCGCGCACCGACGTAAGACATTGCTCGATCCAGGGAAGCGCGTCGTAGGTCACCACGACGACGGCGACGCGCGCCGCGTCAGCCATGCTCGATCTTTGCGCGCGTCCCGCCGCGAATGCCGTCGCGGAGCATGATCACCGCGCCGGGGAACGCGAGCAGCAGCGTGACGAGGAAGTAGAGGAAGCCGGCTGCGAACGCCTGGCTCGCGCCGACACCGACGCTCCCGAGGAAGCTCACGAAGAACGCTTCCCGCACCGCGAGCCCGTTCAGCGTGAACGGGACGAGCATCACGAGGAAGAGCAGCGGCCCGAAGACGTAGTAGATGCGCGGGTCGAGTTCGATGCCGACCGCCTTCGCGGCCGCCCAGATCGCCAGGATCCGCACCGTCTGCACGGCGAAGGTCACGGCGAGCACCTTCGCGAGCAGCGCAGGACGCCCTCGGTAGTGATGGATGCCCTCGTAGAAGTGGCGCAACGGCCGCTCCAGCCGGAAGCGGGCAAGCAGGGACTGCGTCCGTCGCAGCAGCGGACGAGCCGAGCGTGCGAAGAAGAGGAAGCCGAGCACGAGCGTCCCGAGCACGAAAGCGCCTTCGAGCCAGAGGTAGGCGCTCACGTCGTACTGACCGATCGAGAGCAGGAAGCCGATGCCGCCGAGCGCGACCGTTGCCGCGCCGCCCAACCCTCGCTCGAGCAGCACCGTCCCGGTCACGACCGTTGCTCGCCCTGGATGACGTCGTGTCGTCTCGACGACGCGCACCGCATCGCCGCCGAGCGACGTCGGGAGCACCTGACCTGCCGTATACGCGACGAAGTAGGCGCGTGTGAGCCATGGCACTCGCTCATGGATCGCGTGCGCGGCGAGGAGCCAACCCCAGCGCAGAGCGAGCACGGGCACCGTCGCGACCATGATCGTCACCGAGAGCGCGAACCAGGCGAGGTTTGCGTCGGCGAGGACGTCGAGCGTCGTCCCGAGATCGACCTTCCAGATGAGATACGCGATCGCGAAGGCCGTCAGGACGAGCGTGCCGACCTGTCGCGTCCTACGCGTCATGCACTCGTATCGCCGCGCGCATCACGCGGCGACGGTACCAACGAGGTTGGCTGGGTCGGACTCCAGGTCCGACCCAGCGTGCGCCGAACTACGCCGCCTCGAGCTTCGGAACGAGCTCCCCGTCAGACTCGACGACCGGAACGGCCTCCGACCGGCGCTTTCGGGGGATCAACAACGAGACGACCGACCCCAGTGCGAGAACTGCAGCCCCGACCCAGAGCGCCGGGACGAGCCCGTCGGCGAACGTCTGCGGCGACTGGTACCCGCCGTAGCGGGCGAAGATCGACGCCAGCACGGCGACACCGAGCACTCCGCCGACCTCGCGGATCGAGTTGTTCGTTCCCGACGCTTTCCCCTCTTCGGCCGGACGGACGGCGGACAGGACGACATTGGCGACCGGGGCGAAGAACAGCGCCATCCCGACGCCGGACACGATGAACGGCCCGACGAGCGAGGCGTAGCCGACGGTCGCCGAGGAGACCGACGCGATCCACGCGAGCCCCAGGGCCTGCAGGGCGAGACCCGTCGCCATCAGCGGCCTTCCTCCGATGCGATCGGAGAGTGCACCCGCAACGGGAGCGACGAACATGGGCATGAGCGTCCACGGCAGGATGCGCAGCCCCGCCTCGAGGGGCGAGTAGCCCTGCGCAGTCTGGAAGAACTGGCTGAGCAGGAAGATCGAGCCGAACATCCCGAAGTACATGAGCAGCGACGCGCCGTTGGCGGCGGCGAACGCGCGACTGCGGAAGAACCGCATCGGGAGCATCGGCTGCGGCGTTCGGAGCTCCCACGCGACGAACGCCGCGAGCAGGAGTGCGCCGACGACCAACGCGCCGACGATCGACGGGCTCGTCCAGCCGTCGCCGTTCCCGTGAATGAGGCCCCAGACGATCCCCAGCAGGCCAGCGCTCGCCAACGCGAGGCCGGGGATGTCGAGCGCCTTGTCCGGCCCCTTGCTCTCGCGGAGCATCAGCGCCAGCGGGAGCAGGACGATCCCGACCGGGACGTTCAGCCAGAAGATCCACTGCCACGAGATGCCGTCGACGACGGCTCCGCCCACGAGCGGCCCCATCGCGACCGCGAGCCCCGCGATTCCCGACCACGCACCGAGCGCGAGACCGCGCTTCTCACGGGCGACTGCTGCGCTGAGAATGGTCAGGGTGAGCGGCGTGACGATCGCCGCGCCGAGCCCCTGCACCGAGCGCGCCGCGATGAGCCAGTCCGCCGACGGTGCCAACGCGGCCGCCGCCGACGCCGCGGTGAACATGCCGACGCCGATGATGAACATGCGCTTGCGACCGAAGCGGTCGCCGAGCGCGGCGCCGGTGAGGACGAAGACGGCGAACGTGAGCGTGTAGGCGTTGACGGTCCATTCGAGCTGCTCGATCGTCGCGCCGAGATCCACGCGAATCACGGGCAGCGCGGTCGAGACGACGAGGTTGTCGAGCACGACCATGAAGAGTGCGATCGACGTGACGGCGAACGTCCAAAGCGTGCGCGTCCCGGTTTTCATCGTGACCTCCCGGTGTTCGTCTGGTTGCGATCTAGTGACTGATTACTCAATTGCTGAAGAAAAAAGAGAGGAGCCGTCATGCGTCGTCCTCCCTGCATCCCTCGGCCAGGCGCACGACCCAGGGATCGTTGGCGTCGTTCGCGATCGAGTAATGCATCGCCGCGAGCACGTTCATGAGCATTCCCTTGGCGAAGAACCGCGCGATCGTGACGCGGTCCGCGCCGGACACGGTCTCGACGAAGTCGACGAGTCGGCCGTAGCCGCGTGCCGTCGCTTCGCGGATGTCGTCGTCCTCGACCGAGGCTGCGTAGGACTGGAGCTGTCCCTGAAGCATGGTGTGATCTTCCTCGATGGAATCTGCGTACGTCTGCCCGATCGCCCGCAGCGCGTCCGCGCCGGACGTGCCGGCAGCGGCGGCACGAAACGACTCGAGCGTGCGCGCGAAACAGTCCTCGATGACCGCGATGAAGAGCTCCTTCTTGGAGCCGAACAGGCGGAAGAGATAGGGCTGCGAGATGCCCGCGTTGCGTGCGATCGTGTCCGTCGACGCGCCGTGGAGACCGCGAAGAGCGAATTCGACGTTCGCCGCACGCGAGGACGGCGACGCGGCGCTCGTCTGCGGTCTGTCTGGTGGTCGTCGTCTGAGCCATGGTGTTGTAAGTTAGCACTCACTCACATCGAGGTCAAGACATTCGCGACGCGTTCGACCTCCTCCTCGGTCGTCGTCGTCGCGAACGGGAGCGCCAGAGCTCGGACGAACGCGCGGTCGGCGCCCGGGAAGTCACCCTGAGCGCGATACGGCGCAAGGTGGTGCAACGCCCACGTCCCGATCTGCGCCTCGATGCCAGCGCTGCGAAGCGCGGTGAGCGCTTCGTCGCGGCGGTCGAGCTGCACGACGTACGCCTGCCAGCCGTGACGGTCTCCCTCGGCCGCAGACGGCGTGAGCACGAGGTGCTCGAGGCGTTCCGCGTACCAGCCGGCGACGCGCTCGCGTGCCGACAGGAGCTCCTCGAGCCTCGCGAGCTGCGGGATGCCGATCGCGCAGAGAAGGTCGGGGAGCCGGTAGTTGAAGCCGGGCACGGGCATGTCGCCGAGCGTCGCCCAACCGTGATGACGGAGCCGTCTGACGGAGGCGTCGAGATCGGCCTCGTCCGTCGTGACCGCGCCTCCCTCCCCGGTCGTCACGATCTTGCGTGGATGGAACGAGAGGCACGCCGCGACGCCGAGTGCGCCGCACGGAGTGCCGCGGTAGCTCGCGCCGAGCGCGCCGGCCGCATCCTCGATGAGCACCACCTCCTGCGGCACGGCGGTCTGCAGCGCCTCCCACTCGACGGGTCTCCCGAAGAGATGGACTGCCATGACCGCCCGCGTTCGCGATGTGACAGCAGCCGCCACGGCGGCGACATCGAGATTGAAGGTGTCGGGATCGACGTCGACGAGAACGGCGCGTGCGCCGCACAGCTCGACGGCGTTCGCCGTCGCAGGAAAGGTGTAGGCAGGGACGATCACCTCGTCGCCCGCACCGATCTCGAGAGCGAGCAGCGCGAGGTGCAGGGCCGCGGTTCCGGAAGAAACCGCGGCTGCGTGCGCGGTGCCGACGGCGCTCGCGATCGCGGCTTCGAACTCCTCGACCTTCGGCCCCATCGTGAGCTGACCCGTGCCCACGACCTCTGCCAACGCGGCGAGCTCGGCGTCCCCAACGTCCGGCCGCGCGAGCCGGATCGGATCGGTCATCTGTCCGATCTCTCGCGGTACCACGCGATCGTCCGCTCGAGCCCTTCGTCGAGGTCGACCTTCGCCTCGAAGCCGAGCAGCTCGCGCGCCTTGTCGATGTTGGGAATGCGGAGCTCGACGTCCGTGTAGTGAAGCGGCTGGAAGACGATCTGACCGGGGCAGCCCGTCAAGCGCTTCACCCGTTGAGCGAGATCGTGGATCGTGACCGCAGAGCGCGCGTTGCCGATGTTGAAGCTCTCGCCGACGGCGTTCGAATGCTCGAGGGCGAGGAGGGCGCCGTCGACCATGTCGTCGACGTAGCACCAGGCCCGGATCTGCGAGCCGTCCCCATGGATCGCGAGGTCGCGTCCCGCGAGAGCAGCTTCGATGAACGCGCGGATCGCGCCGCCGCCGATCTGACCCGGCCCGAACACGTTGAACGGCCGCACCGAGGTCGTCGGCAAGCCGAGCTCCGAGTGGTACGCGTGGGCCATGTGCTCGCCGGCGAGCTTCGAGACGGCATAGGTCCACCGCGCCTCGCCGACCGAGCCGATCGTCGTCACGTGGGCCTCGTGCACGTTGAAGGCGTGCTGACCGAACACCTCGCTCGTGGAGAAGTCGACGAGCCGTTCGAGCGTGTCTCGCGTCCGCAGCGCGGCCTCGAGGACGTTGTAGGTCCCGATCACGTTGACCCGCATCGTGCGGACGGGGCTCTCGAGAACCGTGTCCACGCCGGCGATGCCGGCGCAGTGGACGACATGCGTCGCGCCCGCGAGAACCTCTGAGAGCCGGTCGCGCGTCGAGCACGTCGCCCTGCACGAAGCTGAAGTTCGGATGGTCACCGAGCGTCGTGCCGCCGAGCGTGTCGCGGTGCAGATTGTCGACCGCGACGATCTCGTTCTCGTCGACGAGGCGCCGCGCGAGCGTCGTGCCGATGAACCCTGCGCCGCCCGTGACGACGACCCGCTTACCCGTCAGAGCCACGCGGCGAGTCTACGTTCGGCCGTCCTCGAAGGAAGCGACGACACGCCGAAGACGATGGCGGTCACGATGGCGACGCTCGCAAGCGCGCGCCAATCTCCGCTCGGCCAGCCCCGATACCAGTCGAGAGCCTCGAACACGGTGAGCCCGAGAGGAACGAGCCAGAGAGCCGACAGCCGTGGTCGCGCGAGCGCAATGGGAACCACGAGCAGCACGAGGTAGTGGAGCCACAGGATCGGCGTGAGCACGAATCCGGCAGCGAGCATGAGCGTCAACGCACGCCGGTCGCTTTCGCCGACGTCGCCCTCGCTTCCAGCTGCGCGCCACGCGGCGACGAGGAGGCCGCCTGCCAAGGCGGCGACCACGACGTGAGCACCAGCTCCGGGTAAGCCCGCCGTGACGGCGATCGCGTAGGCGGAATACGAGTTCTCCGCCTCGAGGTCGGACAGCCGCCGAAGAAGCTCCGGATACTCGATGAGGCCGCGAAAGCCGATTGCGGCCCAGGAGACGAGCGCGAGTCCGAGCGCGACGCCGAGCGCTCCGGCCGTCGCCTTCCAGCGGCGAGTCGCTGCGAGCCACACGAGCAGCGGCCAGAGGAACACCTTGAGGACCACAGCCGCACCGACGGCCGCAGACGCGGGCCAGACTCGGGCGCGATAGCGCCACGCGAGCGCGACGAGCAGTGCGAGCACCGGGCCGACGGCTCCGTACTCGATGTTCTCGAGCGTGGGCGGATACAGAAGTGCGACCGGGTAACAGCGCCAGTCGCGCACGTCGAGCACGAGAAGCGTCCCGACGACACACCCGACGAGAAGAAGCGATACGAGAACGCCGACGGGTGAGGACCCGGCGACGGTATCCGGGAGCGCCGTCGCTGGGATCAGCACGATGGCCAGCACGGGCGGATAGGCATAGGGTGCCGCCGCGTCCTCGCCGATGTCGTCCGGATCGACGTACGGGCTGTCTCCGGCACGCACCTCCTCGGCGGCGTGCAGGAAGATCGCGAAGTCGAAAGGCATCTCGAGGCCACCGAGAGAGCGAAGCGAGTTCGCCCACAGCGTGTCGTCGTGCCAGCTTCGCGAGACCGCTCTCGCAGGCCAGCGGAAGGACGATCGCGGCGGCGATTACGCACGCGCCGATCACTGCGGTCCGCCGTCCGGGCGCCTTGGCCACGACGCAGGACAGTACCCTGGGTACATGCGTGCAACACTCGCCGCGACGTGCATCGGCGCTGGTGATCAGCGCCGGAGCGGCTCTCGGCGGCACGTCTGCCGGCACGGCGCTTCGGATCACCTACTGGGAAGACTCTGCGAACGCCTCGTCGAGCGTGACCTGGACACTGCGCTGCGATCCGGCACGCGGGACGCTGGCCCGCCCGGCGCGCGCATGCGCACGGCTCGCCGCGGGCGGGACGAAGGTCTTCGCACCACTCCCGCCCAACGTCGTCTGCACCGAGATCTACGGCGGGCCACAGAAGGCGCGAGTCGTCGGCGTGGTCGACGGGAAGCGCGTGTGGTCGACCTTCACCCGGACGAACGGCTGCCAGATCGGCCGCTGGCAGCGCATCTCGCCCTGGCTCGTGCCTCCGGGCGGCGTCGCGAGCTAACGACCAGCCTCGTTACCATCGGCGGCCGTGAAGACCGTCCTCTTCGTCGGCGCCGGGCGCCACCAGCGCCGCGCGATCGAGCAGGCCCGCGCGCGCGGCCTGCGCGTCGCAGCCGTCGATCGCAATGCCGACGCCCCCGGCCTCACGTCTGCCGATGTCGCAGAGGTAGTCGACTTCAGCGATGTCGGCGCCGTGGTGGAGGTCGCGCGCAGTATCGGCGTCGACGGCGTGCTCACGATTTCCGCCGATCGGGCGGTTCCGGTCGTCGCAGCTGTCGCCGAGGAGCTCGGGCTTCCCGGCATCGGGACGCAGACGGCTCACCTCCTGACGCACAAGCGCGCGATGCGCGACGCCCTCGGTGCGGCCGGCCTTCCGCAACCTCCGTACGCGAGCCTGCGCTCGACTGCGGATATCGATGCCGCGCTCGAGGAGGTCTCCTTCCCTGCGGTCCTGAAGCCTGTCGACTCGGGCGGCCAGCGCGCAGTCTTTCGCATCGAGTCGCGCGAGGAGCTCGAGCGCGACCTCGCTGAGGCGATCGCCGAGTCGCCGACCGACGAGGCGCTCCTCGAGGAGTTCGTCGATGGCATCGAGCTGAACGGCATCGTTATCGCGCGCGTCGGCGAGCCCGCGTTGATCACACTCAGCGACCGCCTCCGCCCTCCCGGAATCGGCTTCGGCGTTGGCTGGATCCACGTCTACCCGCCGTCGATCCCGCCCGAGCAGCTGCGCCTCGCCGGGCAGGTCGCCGTCGAGTCGGTGCGCGCGCTCGGCCTCACCGACGCCATCGCGTTCCCGCAGCTCATCGCCTCTCCCGACGGCAGCGTCGCCGTCGTCGAGGTCGCTGCTCGGATTCCTGGCGGCCAGATGGCCGATCTCGTGCGCCACGCAGTCGGCGTGGATCTCGTCGAGGTCGCATTGCTGCAGGCACTCGCCGAGTACGTGCCCGACGACCTCGCGCTGCCGCGCTTCGCGCAGCCCCTCGCGATCCGCTTCTTCACCGCCGAGCCCGGCCCGCTCCCGACGGGACGCGTGACGCGCATCGGAGAGCTCGACGCCGTGCTCGCCTCGGAGGGCGTCGTGCAGGCGGACACGTACCTCCAGATCGGCGAGACCATCCGTCCCGTCCGCCGTGACGGCGATCGCCGTGGCTATGTGATCGCGATCGCCGACACGTCCGAAGAGGCGCTGCGACGAGCAGAGACCGCCTCCACGCGACTCCACGTTGAGGTCGCGAGTTGAGCTGCTCCTTCGACCTGACGCACTACTCCGAGATCCTCGAAGCGGCGAAGAAGGGCGGGTACCGCTTCACGACCTTCGACGAGAGTCCCGAGCCGGGTCACCTGTTCCTCCGGCACGACATCGACCTCTCACTCGACGCCGCGCTTCGGATGGCCGAGCTCGAGGCGGAGCACGAGTCGCAGACGACCTACCTGCTCATGACCGAGTCGGTCTTCTACAACCTGGCCTCGAGCGAGGGTGTCTCCGCGATCGCGCGGCTCCGGGAGCTCGGCCACGCGGTCGGCCTGCACGCCGTGCATCCCAACGTCGAGCTGGACGAGCGCTTCGATCCGGTCGTCTCGTGGCACAACCCGAGCGCCGAGTACATGTCGGCCACGATTCCGGGAGCGACGAACGTCTACGCCGAGCCGTATTTCGACCCACCGACGTATCGCTCGGACTCGAATCAGCACTGGCGCTCCGGCTGTCCGCACGAAGAGCTGCGCGGCGGTGGCTTTCCGTGGCTCCAGATCCTCGTGCATCCGGAGATCTGGGTGTACGAAGGCGCGGCGATGGGACTCACCATGCGATCGATGCTGAACGCCGAGAAAGCGCGCCGCCTCGACCAGCTCGCCGCAGACGGCATCGAACTTGGCTGAGCCGTTACGCGTCGTCCACTGCCCGGTGAACACGGCGGGCGTGCCTTGGGCCAACGTGCAGGCGCTCCGTCGGCGCGGAGTCGATGCCCAGCTCGTCGTCTTCAACCGCTACAAGCTCCACTCCGAGGCCGACGTCTCGCTCGACCGGCACGGCGGGCTGGTCCGGAGGCAGCTCACGCAATGGTCAGCGCTCGCGCGGCTCGCTCCACGGACGGACGTCTTCCACTTCTACTTCGGGCTCACCCTCGTGCCCCGGTCACTCCAGTTCCCGATCCTCGGGGCTCTGCGCAAGAAGTCCGTCATGCACTACCTCGGTTCGGACATCCGCGGGAAGTCGCCGCAGGAGCTCGCGTTCGGCAAGAAGGCCGGCGCCGAGGTCGTCGGCTCGTACGACGCGATTCGCTGGGTTCCAGAGGCCGAGATGATCCCACCCGGGATCGACGTGTCGGCGATCGAGCCCGCGCCGCCGACCGACCGCGCGCGGCCCGTCATCCTGCACGCGCCGTCGTCGCGCCGGCGCAAGGGAACGGAGGAGGTCATCGCCGCCTGCGAGGGGCTCGATGCCGACCTCATGCTCGTCGAGGGTCTCCATCACGACGAGGCGTTCGAGCGCTACCGCGAGGCCGACATCGTCGTGGATCAGCTCAACGCAGGCTGGTACGGGCTCTTCGCGATCGAGTGCATGGCGCTCGGGAAACCGGTCGTCACGTTCCTCCACGAGGAAGCAGTCACGCGAACCGAGAAGGAGCTCGGCACGCGCGTGCCGATCGTGAGCGCGACGAAAGACACGCTGCGCGCGCAGCTCGAGCCGCTCGTCGCCTCAGCAGCCGAGCGGCGTCGGATCGGCGCCGAGTCGCGAGCGTACGTCGAGCAGGTGCACGACCTCGAACGCGTCGCCGACCGCCTGCTCGCTCTCTACGCTCGCCTCTGATGGCGCTCGGCGCAGAGCTCAGAAGGCTCGGCAAGCACTCGGCGATCTACGGGCTCGGCCGCTCATCTCGCGCATCCTCGCCGTCCTCCTCCTGCCGCTCTACACGCGCTATCTCTCGCCCTCGGACTACGGCGTGGTGGAGACACTGATCGCCCTCACCACCGTCGTCGGCATCGCTCTCAGCGCCGGAATCGGGAGCGCCTTCTTCCGCTTCTACTTCGACTCGAACGAACCGGCAGCCCGGCGTCGCGTCCTCCGCACGTCCTTCTGGTTCATCATGGCCGTGGCGACGCTCGGACTGGTCGTCGGCGTCGCGTTCGCGGGCGAGCTCTCGCAGTTCCTCTTCGGGACCACAAAGGACTCCAAGCTCGTCGCCGCCTCATTCGTCGGTCTCTGGGCTGGGATGAACTGGGCGCAGCTCACCAACCTCTTCCGCGTCGAGGAACGCTCGGTCGCCTTCGTGTCGGCGAGCGTCGCGAACATCCTCGTCACGGTCGGAGCGACGCTGATTCTCGTCGTCGCGCTCGACAAGGGCCCGATCGGCGTCATCGTCGGGAACTTCACGGGAACGCTCGCCGTCTACTCCGTGCTCGTGTTCTACCGCCGTGAGCAGCTCGGTCTCGAGTTCGACCGGAAGCTGCTACGCCAGATGAACAGGTTCGGGCTGCCGCTCGTTCCGAGTGCGCTCTTCCTGTGGGTGACGAACTTCTCCGACCGCATCTTCCTCGCGAAGCTCGCCGACACTCATGAAGTCGGCCTCTACTCGGTCGGCGTCCGCATCGCCTCGGCGATGGTTCTCATGCTCACCGCATTCAGGCTCGCATGGCCCGCCTTCGCGTACTCGATCGAGGACGACGGAGAGGCCCGGCGCACGTACGCGTACGTCCTCACCTACGTGACGCTCGTCACCACCTGGGTCGCGACCGCGCTGGCCCTGCTCTCTCCGTGGATCGTGCAGTGGCTCGCGGCTCCCGCGTACGAGGAGTCGTCGCGCGTGGTCGGGCCGCTGGCGTTCTCCGCCGTCGCGTTCGCCGGCTACATCGTCGTCGCGATCGGCGTCGGTCGCGCCAAGCGGACGCAGTTCAACTGGGTCGTGACCGGGGCGGCCGCCGCCGTGAACATCGGTCTCAACCTGATCCTGATCCCGCCGTACGGGATGATGGGTGCTGCCATCGCGACGATCGCCGCCTATGCGGTGATGTTCGTCGGGATGGTGTGGTGGTCGCAGCGCATCTACCCGGTCGCGTACCAGTGGCGTCGCGTCGTCACAGCGGCGGGGACGGGAATTGCGCTCGTCGCGATCGGGAAGCTGGCCGGTGGCGGTCTCCCGGTTGCCGCTCCTCTCGCCGCTGCTCTACCCGCTCGCGCTGCTCCCGCTCGGCTTCTACCTGCCGGCCGAGCGACGCGCGATCGGCGGTCGCCTCCGCCTCGCGCGCTGAGCTCTAGGCGACGATCCGGTAGACCTGGAAGCACTCCGCGTACTCGCGGTTCACGTTGACGCCGTGGACGCGTGCGAGATTCCAGATGTACTCGGGATCGGCGTAGCGCCGGTGCTGCTGCGAGGCATACCGCGCGAGCGCGGCGACCTTGCGCTCGATGTGCCGCTTCTCGAGCGCGATGTACGCGCCGTACGAGAAGTCGAAGTTGTTCCAGGGGACCTCGTAGCCGAAGATCGTCGTGCGCTTGAAGGCGCGTAGCCCTTCCTGCGCGATCGTCTGGTGATCCTGATGGACGTCGTGATGCGACGGCTGGAAGACGACGTCCGGCTTCCACTCCTCCCACAGGGCGACGAGGAGCTCGAGGATGTCCTGCCGGCGATCCGGAAACGTTCGGACGTCGAAGTCGTGGACGGTGAGCTGTTCCTCTTTGATGCCGAGCTCGCCCGTCGCCTCGCGCACCTCGCGGGCGAGCGTGTCCGGCTCGAACCCGGGCGGAAGCGAGCGCGTCGCGATCGAGAACGCGACGTAACGCACCTCGCAGCCGCCATCGACGAGCCGCGCCATCGTCCCGCCGCAGCCGAGCTCGCCGTCATCCGTGTGCGGCGCGAGCACGAGCGCGCGCTTCCAGGCCTCGATCACCGGGCTATTCCTACCAGCGCGTAAGTTCCAGCGCGTGAAGACGACCAAGCTCTTCGGCGTTCGCCGCCGAATCTGGCGCGTTCGGCGCAGCGTCCCGCGCATCGCACGACCGCTCTCGCGGGTGCTCCCCGCGTTCGATCCACCCGAGAGCCCGATCCTCGTGCTCGGTTGCCCGCGGTCCGGGACGACGGTGTTGCTGCAGGCGCTGCTTCGGTGCCCCGGCCTGCGCTCGGTTCAGAGCGAGGGGCACATCCTCTGGGACGAGTTCCACCACCCGAGTGAGCGCGGCTGGGACTCGGACGCACTGACCGCGGCGGACATCACGGTGCGCGAGCGCGAGTACGTCCACGCCGCGACTCGCCTGTGGACGCGCGGCTCGCGCTTCGTCGACAAGACGCCGGAGAGCTGTCTCCGCGTCACGTATCTCGACGCGCTCTTTCCGGATGCATCTTTCGTGTTCCTCCGACGGCGAGCGGCAGACAACGTGAGCTCGCTGATGGAGGCGTGGAGGGCAAGGCCGCGGTTCGTCAAGTACCGCCTTCCGGAGCAGCTCACCGGGCTCGGGCCGCTGAGCGGGAATCTCTGGAGCTTCGTTCTCGTGCCCGACTGGCGCACGCTCGTCGCAGCTCCGCTCGAGGAGATCTGCGCCCGCCAGTACGTGGCGTGCAACGAAGCTGTCCTCGAGGCGCGACGAGACCTGCCGCAATCCCGCTGGGTCGACGTCGCCTACGAGGACCTCGTACGTGCGCCGGTCGACGAGCTCGAGCGCATCTGCGGCCAGCTCGGAGTCGACTTCGGAGAGCACGCCCGTGCCTACGCGAGCGGCCTCGCCCAGGCTCCTGCTGCCACCTCGCTGACGGAGCCACGACCCGAGAAGTGGCGCGACCAGAACCCCGACGCGATCGAGCGGATCCTGCCGCTCGTCGCCGAGATCGAACAGCAACTCGGGTACGACCCCATCTAGCAGCGAAAGCGACGTAACGTTCCGCGTCGTGGTGCACACGGATGCGGCTCAGATCGCTGCGCTCGTCGGCGCGCTCGGCGCCGTCCTGACGCTCGTCCCACGGGGCCGGGTCTTCGCAATCGTTGGGCTCGCTCTCCTGGGAGCCGCCACCGTCGGGCTCGCCGTATCGCTGGTGGGAAGAGACGACGTCAAGCTCCTGATCGAGGAGCCGGCGGCGCTCGCCGCGCTCGCCATCGGCGCCGTCGTGGTCTGCCTCGGCGCCGTTCCGCTCGTCCGCTACCCGGGAGTGACCCCCGTCGTGCTCCTCGCCGCGGCGCCCTTCCGGATCCCGGTCGGGCTCGGTGACCAGGACGCATTCCTGCTGCTCCCGCTGTACGTCGTCCTCGCGGCGACAGCCGTCGCGCTCGCCGTTCGGATGCTGAGGGGCGATCATCCACCCGCGCCACCGTTCCTGCTGGCACTGCCGATCGCCGCTTTCGTCACGTTTGCCTCGATCTCGTTCCTGTGGACGTGGGACGACCGCGAGGGAGGCATCGTGCTCGCGTTCTTCATCTTTCCGTTCGTCGCCGGACTGGGAATCGTCTGCCGCTCGCCGCTCACGGCGTGGCTCCCGCGAGCACTCGTCGTCACGCTGGTCGCGCTCGGCTCCCTGTTCGCCGCGATCGGCCTGTGGCAGGCGAACACGCGAACGCTGTTCTTCGCGCCGAGCCTCGAGGTCGCGAACGCGTACACGACGTTCTTCCGCGTCACGTCGCTCTTCAAGGATCCGAGCCTGTACGGGCGCTATCTCGTGGTTCCGATCGTCGTGCTCCTCGTCATCGTGCTCGGACGACGGAATCGCATCGCCGAATCGGCCGTGCTCACTGGCGTGATCGCGTTTCTCTTCGCCGGGCTCTTCTTCTCGTACTCGCAGTCGAGCTTCGTCGCGCTCTTCGCGGCGACGGCGGCGGTCGCGTTCGTCACGGGAGACAAGCGCTTTCGGATGATCCTGATCGCCTGCGCCGTCGCAGCGACGCTCGCAGCGGGAGCATTCGCAGCGACGGCCACCGAGGGACGTTCGGCGCGCGACGTCACGAGTGGACGCTCACGGCTTGTCTCGATCACCTTCGACGCCTTCAAGCTCCGACCGCTCGCAGGCGTGGGCATCGGCGGACAGCCACGTGCGAGCGCCGACGCCGTCGGCCGGCGCACTTCGAAGCGGAGCGCGTCGCACACGACGCCACTGACCGTGCTCGCCGACCTCGGAGTCGTCGGCTTCGCGCTCTACGTCTGGATGCTCACGGCCGTCTGCTGGGGGCTCATCCTCGTCACCCGGACGGATCGGACACTCGGGATCGGGCTTGCTGCCGTGCTTCTCGTGCTGTTCGTGCACTCGCTTCTGTACGCCGGGTTCTTCGAGGACCCGCTCACGTGGGGCGTGTTCGGACTGACGGCGGCGGCGCTGTCGGCGGCACGTCCGAGCCCTGTGCAGGAACTACGATGACGCGCCGCACGACCGCCATTGCAGGGGCGGTGACGAGTCTTTGTGCGGCCCTAGCAGCCTTAGCGTTCGTTGCGCGCTCCACCGCGTCCACATCCGAGCCGACCGCTGTACCGATCCTGATGTACCACGTCATCACCGCAGCACCGCCCGGCGCGACGTATCCGGCTCTCTTCGTCTCACGGCCGGAGTTCGCCGCGCAGATGCGATGGCTCGCGAGCCATGGCTACCACGCTGTGACCTTGCACGAGGTCTATGAGAGCTGGCGCGGCCGGAGCCGGCTTCCGCAACGCCCGATCGTCCTGACGTTCGACGACGGTTATCGCAGCGTCCATACGAATGCGCTGCCGATCTTGCGATCACACCGGTGGAGTGGGGTCTTGAATCTCACCGTGCGCAACAACGGAGGAGTCGGAGGCCTGTCGACCTGGAAGATCCACCAGCTCTTCGCAGCTGGTTGGGAGCTCGATTCGCACTCTCTGACACACCCCGATCTCACGCAGCTCGCTCCTGAGGAGCTCGAGGCGCAGGTCTCGGGATCCCGGCGAGTGCTGCAGCGGCGGTTTCGAACGCGAGTGGACTTCTTCTGCTACCCGTCAGGCCGGTACGACGACGTCGTCGTCTCAGCGGTCAAGGCGGCGGGATATCTCGGCGCGACAACCACACGGCATGGACTCGCTCGTGCCCATGAGGCGTACGTACTTGCGCGCGTTCGCGTATCGCGGGCGAAAGCGGCCTCGATCTCGCGCCGGGCTCCAGCCCTCGGCGCCTGGGCCTCCCGCTGGCACACTGACTCGCTGCCGGCGAAAGCCGCCGCTCCGCTATGCCGAAAGCCTTCGCCTGGATCCTCGACTGCGGTCACCGTGCTCGTACTCGCGTTGTTCGGGCTTGCAATCGGCGTCGCGCTTGACCACCCAGACCGCCCGTCCGGGGCGCTCGACACCGATCTCGAGGGCGTCACCGTCTCAACCGAGACCACGCCGGAACCGAGCTCCAGGCCGCCTGTCGAGCCGACCCGAGATCGCCGTTGCTGGCGGACGTTCGGTGGAGACCCGCAGCGTTCGCTCGCACGTCCGACGCCGACGCTGGGTCTCCCGGCGCGGAAGTTCACCTGGGCGCGCGGGCTGCACAGCTACATCGAGTTCCCGCCGGTCTACTGCGAGGGCGAGCTGTACGTCAACGGGTTCTCCGGCAACGACGTTCGCGATCGACGCCGCCACCGGGACGCACGAAATGGACGCATCGGGTCGGAGGGACGCTCCCCTCGAGCCCTGCGATCGACGGTCCGCGCATCCTCGTCGCATCCCAGGACGGGACCGTGACCGCGCTCGACGCCGAAAGTCCGGCATTCTACTTGGCAAGTGCGGATCGGCGGGGAAGGTCGAGTCCTCGCCGGTCGTGGTCGACGGCATCGCGTACTTCGGCTCGCACGACGGAGGCGTCTTCGCGGTGCGCTCGGAAGTCGGGAAGGTCGTGTGGGCGTACCAGACGGGTGGGCGCATCAATTCGAGCCCGTCGGTCTTCGGAGGCAGGGTGTGCGTCACCACGTACGCCGGATCGTTCGTCTGCCTCGACCGGCGAACGGGCGAGGAGCGCTGGACGACGTACCTGAAGCGCGATGCCTTTCGCTACGAGAGCTTCTATGCGAGCCCGTCCAGTGACGGCGAGCGTCTCTACTCCGTCGCGCGCTCAGGAACGGTTGCGGCTCTCGACGCCTCGAGCGGAAGGTGATCGTCTGGACGGCCGCAGGCTCGGCGGTCTTGGCTACACCACTCCCGCGGTCGCCGACGGCAGGGTCTTCGCGGGAGGATTCGACGGACGTCTGCGCGCGTTCCGCGCGACGAGCGGCGACGAGCTCTGGAGCACCGAAGTGGACGGCCGGATCCTCGGCGCTCCAGTCGTCATCGGCCCGTACGTCTTCTTCTCCACGCCGGAAGCGGACCTTCGCCTTGCGCGTCGCGGACGGCGCATCGCGTGGCGGCTGCCGCTGGGCCGTACTCACCGGGGATCGCGACCGAGGACCTACTTCCTCTCGTTGAACGGACGCCTCATCGCCGTTCGCGGGCGCGACGCAACGACGAGCTGACGCCTACTCGCGTCGTAAGCCAGACTCTCTCGCTTGGGCTTAGACGCCAAGGACTTGGGTGCCGCCGCGGGCGTTGCGATTCTCGCGGCCTCGGTTCGCGTGCCCGGTGCTGTCGGTAACTCAATGTGCAGGACGAGATCGTCTCCGCGCACATCCTCTCGGAGCCGACCCCGTGGGCATGCTCCTGCACGTCGCCGGACAGCGCCACGACTTCCGGCGTCGTCGGGATGAGCGGCGCGACGCCGCTCACTCGGGTGCAGTGACCTCGACGGCCGCACGTGCCGCACGACCGCCGACGATGACGTAGAGCGCATACGCGCCAGGCTCGTCGGGCGCGCGGAGGACGAGCACCTGGCGACTCCCGACCCCTCGCCGTCCCGCGAACAGCCACCCGTACGAGTCGGCGTCGGTGCGCACGCGCACCGAGAACCGCTTCCCTGCTACCGCCTCGATCCGCTCGCGCGAGAGCTCGACGAAGCGGACGCGAACCGGCACCGCACGCGTGCGCAGAGAGCGGTTCCCCGCGCGATCGACCGCCCGCAATCGGATCTCGTACGTTCCCGGCCCGACCACGCGGCCGTTGAGCCGCCCGAACCAGACGAGCTTGCCTTCGAGCGCGCGGAACTTGCTCTGCACGCGCTGCCGCCCGTCGACGAGCATGACGGCGCGCGCACGCTCGTCGATGCGATACGTCGCCGTCACGCGATCTCGGTTGCCGTCGGAGTCCGGAGAGAACACCCGCGGGAACACGCGAACGAGCGTGATCCGCGGAGCCGTCGTATCGACGCGGATCGGGTTCGGCAGGACGATCGTCCTCCCGTTACGCTCGAGCTGCACGCGCGGCCGGTAGATCCCTTCGGGGACGACGCGGTCGAGGTTGTCACGCCCGTCCCACGTGTACGAGACGCGACCTGCGGGCTCGCGCGTCTTCCGAACGACGGTTCGAATCGAGCGGCCGTTCTTGTTGAGCATGTCGAGCGTCACGGTCTCGCGCCGGCGCAGAATGAACGAGATCACCGCCACGTCGCGCGCGCACTCACATACCGGCGAAAAGACACGATCGACCTGGGTGCCCGTGATCGGGCTCCGCTCGAGCTTCAACCGTTCCGTGACGGCGAATGCGGCAGCCGTTGCTCCGAGCAGCGCAAGGACGAGCAAGAGCTGTGGCCACCGCGCCACGAGTCTGCAGCTAGAGCGGCTCGAGCCCGCGTACGAGAACGAATGGCTCCGCGTGCTCGCAGCCGCAGCTCGCGCCGTAGAACTCCGATGCTGCACGGATCGCGCGCTCGCTGCGCGGATGCGGATACTCGCGGCGTTCGGTCTCGTAGTGGGCGAACGCAGCCACCTTCCGCTCGATCGTGCCGGTCACCTCGACGAACCAGTTCGGAACGAACCAGTTCAGCGCAGCCGGAGTCCACTCGGTGCTCGATGTCGGCGCATAGGTCAGAAGCCGCCGGACCGTGCCGTCGGGGACGGGTCGTGTGGCGACGGCCACCGAGTCGAAGAGCACCCGATGATCGCGGTTCACGTCCGGGTGCGGCGTGTAGACCCGCTCTGGGGCAAAGTCGCGAACGTGCTCCTCGACGACGCGGTTCACCTCGACGTGCGGCAGCGTGTCGAGGCGCATGTCCGGAAGGTCGAGGTGCACGTAGTCCGTCACACCCAGCTCGGCGGCGGCACGGAGTGCCTCGTCCTCCTTGCGCGCTCTGATCTCCGCGTCGTCCGGGTACTGCGTGGACGACCCGTCTGTCACGACGACGACGCGCACCTCGTCGCCGCGATCGACGTGAACGGCGATCGTCCCGCCCATTCCGAGCACTTCGTCGTCGGGATGCGCCGCGAGTACGAGGACGCGCGTCATCCGAGTCGAGCTCCCACCGCGAGCTCGGCGGCATCGGTCTGGACCTCTTCAAGGACGAGACCGCCTTCGCCGCACGCGACTACCGGCCCCTCGTCGAGAACTTCGACGATCGTCCCAGCCGGAGCCGCATCGGCGAGGGACACGGGACGTGCGCCCCAGACGATCACCTTCTCGTCTCCGAGGAACGTGAATGCGCCGGGATAGGGACGCGTCTGAGCGCGCACCCAGTCGTACACGTATGGGGCGCGGGTCTCCCAGTCGATGATCCCGTCGGCTGGGCTGCGCTTCGGCCAGGAGCTCGCACGGCTGGGATCCTGCGGGATGCGGGGTGCCGTCCGCGCCAGGAGCTGCGGCACCAGCGCCCTGACCAGCTCGACGTGAGCATCGGCGATCCGAGCGAAGAGCGTCGTCGCCGTCTCGTCGGGTGAGATCTCGACCTCGCGCTGTCCCACGATCGCCCCCGAATCCGCTGTCGCGTCGACGATCTCGAACAACGTCACGCCGGTGCGTGCAAGCCCGGTGAGGATCGCCCAGGGAATCGGCGCGCGCCCTCGATGGCGTGGCAGCAGCGTCGGATGCATTCCGAAGACACCCTCGTTCGCAAGCTCGATAAACGGATCACGCACGAGCTGCGACCAGCCGACGACGAAGACGAGTTCCGGTTCGAGCTCACGGACGGCGGCAAGTGTGTCCTCCGCGTTGATGTCGCGCGTCTCGTGCAGCACGGCGCCGAGGCGAGCCGCGACGTCGTCGAAGGCGCACTGGCCGGAGCGATTCGGGTCGATCGGCCCCGGCAACGTGACCACGCCCACGATCTCGGCGCCCGCATCGGAGGCCGCCTCGAGGCAGTCGCGGCCGATCGTGTCGAAGCTCACCCAGACCGTGCGCATCGCCGCGCGATGCTACCGCGCTACTCCATCTGCTCTGCGCAAGACCGGAATCTGCGATCGCAGATTCCGGTCGCGCGAAGATCCCTGAAGGCGTCCGCTTTGCGGCCGCTACTCCGCAGCGGACGTGACGGCGGTTCCGCCGCGGTCGCGCACGAAGCGAATCCAGCTGTGGCGTGCGAGCCAGACGAGGAGCGCCACCCCGCCGGCCGAGAGCACGACGACGACGATCGTGCCGGCAAAGGGAACGTTCAAGAGCTTGATTCCCGCGAGGCCGAGAACACCGGCAAGGAGCATCCGGAGGCGCTGCTCGGGGAAGGACAAGGTCAGCCGTCCGCCGATGAGCACGCCCGGGATCGATCCCACCAGGAGCCAGACCAAGATCCCGAAGTCGATATTCCCGGCCGCCCAATGTGCGGCACCCGCGACGTAAAGGAGGATCGCGGCATGGAAGATGTCGGTCCCGACCACCTTGTGCGCACGAAGCGGAAAGACGACGAGCAGCGTGAGGCCGAAGAACACGCCGCTGCCGACTGACGTCAGCCCGACGATGAAGCCGCCGAGGAGCCCGATCACGATGGCGGCGACCTTGTCGCGTTTCGTCAGCTCCCAGTCCGGGTCCCCTGCCGGCCCGCTTGTCTGAACGACGCTCTTCGCGATCAAGCCGACTGCCCCGAAGAGCAAGGCTGCGCCGAGCACCTGCCCCATCACCGACTTCGCCTCGTCGCCGTAGCGCTCGGTCAGCTGCACGTTCAGCCAGACGCCCGTGAGGGATGCCGGGATCGAGCCGATCAACATCCAGCCGGCGAGGCGCGCGCGGACGTTCCCCATCCGGCGGTGCTGCACGGCGCCGACGCTCTTGAACACCGCCCCGTGCGCGATGTCGGTGCCGATGGCCGTCGACGGCGGGATCCCGAAGAGGAAGACGAGGATGGGCGTCATGAGCGAACCGCCCCCCATCCCCGTCATCCCCACGAGAAGACCCGTAAAGAGCCCGGCGACCGTCAGCTTCCAGTCCACGTCAGCTCCTTGCGCAAGACCGGAATCCGCGAGCGCGGATTCCGGTCGCGCCAAGACCCCTGAAGGCGCCCGCTTCGCGGTCGCTGCCGCAGCGCCTCATCCTTCCTTGCCTCCCTAGCTCGCGCGATACGCGTCGATGAGCACCTTTGCGACCTCGGGCCGCGTGAATTCCACCGGTGGAACATCACCTTCGCCGAGCATCTCACGCACCTTCGTTCCGGAGAGGAACACTCGATCCTCCGGCCCGTGCGGGCACGACTTCGTGCTCGCCATCGAGCCGCAGACGTTGCACCAGAAGGTGTGCTCGAAGAACATCGGCTCGATGTCGAGCTCGTGCGGTGCGAACTCGTCGAAGATGAGCTGCGCGTCGTACGTGCCGTAGTAGTCGCCGACTCCGGCGTGGTCGCGACCGACGATGAAGTGCGAGCACCCGTAGTTCTTGCGGCAGATCGCGTGCCACACCGCCTCGCGCGGACCCGCGTAGCGCATTGCGGCTGGGAATGCGGAAAGCAATACGCGATCAGATGGGTAGTAGCCGTCGAGCAGCGTCCGGTAGCAGTCGACGCGAACATCGACCGGGACGTCGTCCGATTTCGTGTCGCCGACGAGCGGATGAACGAGGAGCCCGTCGACGGTCTCGAGCGCGACCTTCGTGAGGTACTCGTGCGCGCGGTGGATCGGGTTGCGCGTCTGGAAGCCGACGACGCGCTTCCACCCACGCTCCGCGAAGATGCGGCGCGTCTCGACCGGATCGCGCGCGAGCTCCGGGAACTCCGCGCCGGCACGTTCGAACACGGTGACGCGACCGGCGAGGTAGAGCGGCTTCTGCGCGTACAGCCGCGCGACGCCGGGGTGCGCCTCGTCGGTCGTGCGGAAGCAGTGCTCGGCCTCGTGCTCGCGGTCGTACTCGTAGGTCTCCTCGACCTCGAGGACGGCCAGAGCGCGGCCGCTCTCGTCGGCGAGCGCGACGCGGTCTCCGCTCGGCGCGGAGTCGACGGCGAGACACACGGGTAGCGCCCACGGAAGGCCACTCGCGAGGTGCATCTCCTCGACGACGCGGTCGTAGTCGGCCTTGCCCATGAAGCCCTCGAGCGGCGAGAGCGCCCCGGACGCGAGCATGTCGAGATCGGAGAGCTCGCGCGACGCAAGGGTCACGACCTCGAGCGAGTCGAGATCCTCGGGTGCGTCGCCGGTGCGATCGACGAGCGTGCCGCCGTGCGGCGCGATCAGACGATCCGTCGTCTCGACCGTCATGCGGTCACCTTTGCGGGCACGAGGCCGAGCTGCTCGAGCGCGGCGATGACCTGAGCAGCCGACTCCTCTGGCTCCAGGCCCTCGGTGTCGACCACGATTTCGGCCTTGGCCGGCACCTCGTACGGATCGTCGACCCCGGTGAAGCCCTTGATCTCTCCGGCGAACGCCTTTGCATAGAGCCCGTTCACGTCGCGACGAGCGCATTCGTCGAGAGATGTCTGGACGTGGATCTCGATGAACGGGCCATGCTCCTCGACAAGCGCGCGAGCGTTCGCCCGTGCCTGCTCGTAGGGCGAGATCGCCGCGACGATGACGGCGCCGCCGTGACGCGTGATGCGCGACGCCACCCAGCCGAGCCGCTCGACATGCGCGTCGCGATCCTCCTTCGAGAAGCCGAGCCCTTTCGAGAGGTGCGTGCGCACCGTGTCGCCGTCGAGGTACTCGACGATGAGGCCGCGGCGATCCATCTCGGGGCCGACGTGATGCGCGATCGTCGTCTTGCCCGAGCCGGAGAGACCGGTGAACCAGAGGGTGAAGCCACCGCCGCGGTCGGTCTCCGACTCGGGGTGTTCGTGCGCGTAGATGTGCTGACTCATGTCGTCCTTTCGATGTTCGTCGACTCGTGGATGCCGCACTCGAGCTTGTCCGAGCCGGCCCAGCGACCGGCGCGCTCCTCCTCGTCGGGGGTCGTCGGGCGGGTGCACGGAATGCAGCCGATCGAGCGGTACCCCGCGTCGTGCAGCGGGTTGGAGGGTATCTCGTTCACCTGGATGTACGACCACACCCGCTTCTCGTCCCAGTCCGCAAGCGGGTGGATCTTGAAGACCTGGTAGCGCTCCGACCACTGCACCTTCGGCGTGTCGACGCGGCTCGGCGACTGATCGCGGCGGATCCCGGAGATCCACGCGTCGTACGGCTGCAGCGCCTGGACGAGAGGCTCGACCTTGCGGATGTGACAGCAACGGTCGGGATCGCGCTCCCAGAGATTCGGCCCTTCGGCGCGATGCTGCTCGGCGATCGTCGGGATCGAGGGCTGGATCAGCTTCAGCTGGTAGCGGTCGACCAGCGCATCGCGCGTGTCGTAGGACTCGCGGAAGAAGAGGTGCGTGTCGAGCTCGACGGTGTCCATCCGCAGGCCGAGGTCGGCGACCATGTGCACGAGGACGGACGACTGCTTCTGCCACGAGCAGGTGAGGCAGACGCGCGGCCAGAAGAACTGGTGCGTCCACGAGATCAGCTCCTCGGCCGTCATGGCCTCGAAGTCGAGATCAGGGAGTTGCGGCTGGCTCAACGCTCGGACGGCCAAGCAGCACCTCCTTCAACGTGTCTGCTCGGAGCCCGAGGCGAAGCGTCTCCAGCGCGATCACCTCGTCGGGCGGGATGTTCCCCAGGTTGACCTCGGGACCGAAGTGCCGGACGAACCAGGCCTGCGACGACTTGGTCGGCGCCTCCCAGATGAGGTCGTGGAACGAGATCGAGTGCTCGATCTCGTCGACGAGGCCGGTGCGCAGCTCTCCCGTCGGGCGGTAGATACCCGCGGTGCCGCCCTCGCGACCCTCGGCGATGACCTTCCACGAGCCCGCGTCGAGCTCCTCGCGGATCCACTGCACCCAGAGGTAAGGCGCGATGTTGACGTCCGCGTCCTTCGAGCCGACCTCGGAGAGGACGACGAAGTCACGCGAGAAGTCGGCGATCAGCTCGAGCTTCTGCTCGCGCGGAATCTCGAGCGTGCCGTCGGAGATCTCCACGTGCGAGAACCGGAAGTGCTCGAGCCAGCGCTTGAACTCGTCCATCTTCGACTGGCCGTAGACGGCCTCGAAGAGCGTTCCTCCGCAGACGACCGGCGTCGAAAACGAGCGGTAGAGCGCGATCTTCTTCTCGAGGTTGTTCGTGACGTAGCTCGTGCCCCAGCCGAGCTTGACGATGTCGACGTACTCGCCGGCGGTGTCGAAGAGGCCCTCGATCTCGCGCAGGTTCAGGCCCTTGTCCATGACGTGCGTGAGACCACGCTCGCGCGGCTTGCCCTCACGGGAGGGGATGTCGAGGAACGTGTGCTCGTTAGAGTCGTGCATAGATCTCCTCCAGCTTCTCGAAGGCACGGCTCTGGACGTCGCGGTACAGCGAGCCGCCATGGGCGTCGATTCCGACCGTGAGCGGGCCGAAGTCCTTCACGCGAAACTTCCAGAGGCACTCCGGCATAAGCTCCTCCCAGGCGACCTCCTCGATCTCCTCGATCTGGGTCGTCTCGAGCGCCGCCGCGCCGCCGACGATGGCGAAGTAGACCATCCCCAGGCGCTGCATCGGCTCGATCGCCTCGTCGGGGAAGCCGCCCTTGCCGCAGATCGCGCGGACGCCGTACTGCGCGCCGAGCCCTTCGGTGAAGCGAACCATCCGCGCCGATGTCGTGGTCCCGATGCAGAGCTTCTCGTACTTGCCAGGCCCGAGCTTGCGCACGTTTGGCGCCGTGTGCAGGAGGAACGCGCCGGAGAGATCCATCGGCGGTTCGATCCCCTGGTCGAAGATCCGGATCTGCGTGCGGTCGCGGATTCCGATGATGTGTCCCTGGACGACGACCTCGTCGCCGGCGCGAAGCTTCAGGATCTCGGCAGGATCGGTGACGGGGAAAGTGACCTCGTGCGTCGCCATCACGCGTCCCTCTCGTATTCGATGGACCCGTCGGCAGCAACGTGCGCCGAGGCGCGCCGCGCGGCCCAGCACTGGTAGTTCACCGCGACCGGATTGAGGGTCATGTGCGTGTCGGCGTGCTCGACGTGCACGGAGAGCACCGTCACGTCCCCGCCGAGACCCATCGGGCCGACCCCGGTCTCGTTGAGGAGATCCTTGAGCTCCCCTTCGAGCTGCGCGACGAGCGGATCGGGGTTGTGCGTGCCGACGGGCCGCGCGATCGCCTCCTTGGCGAGGTGCATCGCGTAGTCGGCCGAGCCGCCGATCCCGACACCGACGATCCCCGGAGGGCACGGCTTGCCGCCCGCGCCGACGATCGACTCGAGCACGAACTTCTTGATCCCGATCACGCCGTCGGCCGGGACGCACATCTTGAGGAAGCTCATGTTCTCGGAGCCCGAGCCCTTGGGTACGCACTTGACGTCGAGGCCGTCCCAGTCGGGGACGAAATCCCAGTGCACGATGGGGACGCGATAGCCGACGTTCGGCCCCGTGTTCTCGCGCGTGAGCGTGTGGACGGTGTTCGAGCGCAGCGGATGCTCGACGGTCGCGCGCTCGGTGCCCTCCCTGAGCGCTGTGTAGATCCGCGCCGGGTGCAGGGGGAAGTGCTCACCCACCTTGCAGTAATAGACGGCGATTCCGGTGTCCTGGCACACGAGGTTCTTCTCGGTCTCGGCGACCGTGACGTTGCGAAGGATCGTCTGCAGGACGCGCTGGCCGGTCACCGAGGTCTCGCGGCCCGCGGCCTCCGCGAGCGCATCGCGCAGGTCCTGCGGGATGTCCTTCAGCGCCCACACGTACAGGTGCGCGGCGGCATCCGAGACAGCCGCGTCGAGATCCGTCGCGACGACGCTCATCCGGCGACGTCCGCGGTCTCGAGCAGCTCCAGCACAGCACGTGCGTCGTCCCCACCGGCGCGAGCGTGCGCGACGAGCGGGATGCCGTGTGGACCGAGCTCGTCTCGCTTCGCCGGATAGGCGGCGAGCATCGCGCGCACGACCTCCACGTCACCGAGCATCGCAGCGGCGAAGATGTCGAGGCGAGCACCGTTCTCGAGCAGGAAGAGAGCGATGTCGCGTCGACCCATGTGCGCCGCGGCGCCGAGGCCGGTCTCCCAGTCGCCCGCGCCCCAGTCCCACGCAGCGTTCACGAGTGCGGGCTCCTCGGCGAGGAGCGCGCGGACGACCTCGAGATCGCCGTGCGCGTTGGCGACGAAGGACTGAACCGTCTCAGGGTCGAGCTGAGGAGGTGCGTCGCTCATGCGCGCGCCCTCTCCGCTGCGGCTCGACCGGCGCGACGCCCGAAGACGACGCACTCGAGGAGCGAGTTGCCCATCATGCGATTCCTTCCGTGGGTGCCGCCCGCGATCTCGCCGCAGGCGAAGACGCCCTCGAGCGTCGTCTCCGCGTGCTCGTCGATCACGAGCCCACCGTTCTGGTAGTGGAGGACGGGATACGTGTAGATCGGCTCGGCGAGCGGGTCGATGCCGGAGCCTCGATAGCGACGGAGCATGTAGGGGAGCGAGATCGCGGCGTCCTCGGGCGCGATCTTGGTCGTATCGAGCCAGACTGCCGGTCGCCCGTCGGGCGTGACAACACCCTTGCCCTTCTCGACCTCGGCCACGATCGCGGCAGACACCGCGTCGCGCGGCCCGAGCGAGTCGGTGAACTCCTCGCCGTCGGCATTCCGCAGCACGGCGCCGTAGGCGCGCGTGGTCTCGGGAATGGAGTACCCCTGCATCGTGGACGGCCAGGCGCCGCCGTTCGGGTGGTACTGGAGCGCGTCGAGATCGCGCACCTCGGCGCCGGCGTTCATCGCGATCCGCGTGACTTCGCCGGTCGCGTTCGGGTGGTTCGTGGAGAGCTCGCCTTGGGTCTCGGCTACCGCGAAGCAGCGACCGCCGGCCGCGAGGACAACGGCGCTGGCGGCGACCGCGGCCGTACCCTCCCGCGTCAGGAACACAGCAGACCACCCGTTGTCGGACGGCTCGAGCTCCACGAGCTTGTGGTGCGGGAGCTCGTCGCCGGAGCCCGCCTCGTACGTCTCGCGAAGCGCTTTCGTGATCGCGTGCCCGGTTCGATCGCCGACCTGAAGCAGGCGCTGCCTGGTCGCGCCCCCACAGCGCGCGAGCCGAAAGCCGCCATTCGAGCGCGTGAACTCGACGCCGAGCTCCTCGAGCCAATGGATCGCAGACCGCGCTTCGCTCGTCAGGACCTCGACGAGCTTCGGGTCGGCAGTCTCGTGCGAACTCCGCATGACGTCCTCGGCGTGAATCTCGGGTGAGTCGTCCTCGCCGAACGACGCCTGGATGCCGCCTTGCGCCTTGGCCGAGTTGCAGGCCTGGAGCGTCGTCTTCGTCGCGATGGCGACACGAGCGCCCGCGCTCGACGCCGACACGGCCGCTGCGAGCCCGGCGGCGCCGCTTCCGATCACGAGCACGTCGAGCTGGCCGCTGCCGCGCATAGGCCGGATCGTAGCGGACATTCTTATCTCTGTCATTACTGATCGTTATCGGATAGCGACCTGAACGGCGAGCGGGTTAGACTCCTCCGCTCATGGGAACCCTGGGCGAGATCGTCAAGCCGACGTTCATCACCGTCGCTCCCGAGGACACGCTCGGCGAGGTCGCGGAACGGATGAGCGCGCAGAACGTCGGCGCGGTCGTGGTGAAGGACTTCGGCCGCCTCATCGGCATTCTCACCGAGCGCGACATGCTTCGCGCGATGGCGGCACGCGTCCACACCAGCGACGCGCGCGTGCGTCAGTGGATGACGGAGGACCCGATCACGGCATCGCCGGACACGACCTTCGACGAGGCGTCGAAGATCATGCTCGACAAGGGCTTCCGGCACCTGCCCGTCGTCGACGGCGAGACGATCCTCGGGATCGTCAGCCTGCGGCGGATCATGGGCGGCCGGCGACCTACTCGGACTAGCGAGGCTCGAAATTCGCTAGCGCGGAGTTGCACGGTCGCCGAGGATCTTCAAGCCGGCCGCTACGCGGCCGGGTCGCATGACCTCTGCGCGAGTTCAGGCACATGCCGAGACGACGCCCTTGGTGACCGCGTTTGCGGCCGCCGAGACGCTGATCGCGCGCTTCTTGAGCTGCGCGACGAGCTTCGTGTTCGAGCGCATCTGGCGCGCCGCCTCGTCTTTCGCCGCACCTGGCCCGAGTAGGGTAAGGCCGCACGCGCCGGGGTTCTTCGTTCCGCCGATCCAGCCGAGGGCGTAGAGGTACTTCATCGCGGGCTTGACGTACGGAGCGCGCTTGTAGGCCGCCTTCGCTCCGGCGGGGGCGACCTTCTGCGCCTTGGCCGCTTTGCCCACCGCCGTGATCCCCACGCCGCTCGACTCGAAGACGGCGGAGACGTTCTTGCCGTATGCGCCCGTCAACGTGATCGCCATCAGGCTGACGGCGGCGAGGATCCCTGCGTATTCGACAGCCATGACTACATCGTCCGCCCGCGAAGCCGATTCGTCAACGACTCACCAGATCGATCGGAACAGCGCCTCGATGTCCGCCGGCGTCGCCGGCCGCGGATTCGAGCGTGCGGCAGGCCGCTCGGCGGTCTCGGCCGCCGCGGCAGCCAGCTCGTCCTCCGGTATCCCGAGGTCGCGGAGTCGCTCGAAGCCGCCGAGCCGGGCCAGCTCCTCGACCCGCGCCGGGGCGTCCGTCGGTTCCCATCGCCCTTGCGAGAGCCGCGATTGCGTCGGGAACGGCCGGCTCGTTGAACCGCAGCGCCGGAGCCAGGCAGAGCGCGTTCAGCGCGCCGTGTGACGCCCCGTACCGGCCGCCGAGCGCCTGCGCCATCGCGTGAGCGAGGAAGAGCCCGCGCTCCGCGAGGGCCGAGCCGGCGTGCATGGCGCCCTCGAGCAGCTTCGTTCGCGCCTCGAGATCGCGTCCGTCCGCAACGACCGCAGGGAGCCAGCGGGCGATCAGCTCTGCTCCGATCGACGCATCCTGCGCACGGCCCTGCGTAGAGCGCCTCGGCGCAGTGGGCGAGCGCGTTCATCGCGGTGCCGACCGTCTCCTCGCGCGGGAGGTCGAGCGTGAGTGCCGGCTCGTAGACGACGGCGACCGTGTTGGCGCCCGAGCCGCCCGTCTTCGCGCGGCGTGCCTCGTCGCGCATCCCGAAATAGGGCGTCCACTCCGAGCCGGAGTACGTCGTCGGCACCGCGACCACGGGCAGGCCCGTTGCGGCCGACACCGCCTTGGAGGTGTCGATCGCGCTTCCGCCGCCGACCGCGACGAGGCCGTCTGCCTCGCGACGCAGCGTCGGTCGCCGCCGCGACCACCTCGACGGGCGCGTGCCGCCGCACGCCGGCGAAGCGATCGGCAACCGGAACCTCGAGCTCGGCGAAGCGCGCGCTCGTCACGAGGAGCGGCCGCTCGAGCCCGAGCTCCTCGAGCAACGGCGCGAGCTCGTCGAGACCCCAGCGGACGATCACGAGGCCAGCAGCTCGCGCGCAAATGTGACGAACGCGTCCGCTACTCGCGTACGCGCGCGTCCCGTCGCCGACGCGAGCGAGATCTCGCGGGTCGCGTCGAGACCTTCGACCCGAGCTTCGGCGAGCCGGCCTGCCGCGAGGTCGGCCTCGACCGCGGTACGTGAGATGAACGTCACGCCGTACCCGGCCTCGACGGCTCTCCGCACGGATTCCTGCAGGCCAAGCTCCAGCCGCACGTCGAGGTCGCGCAATCTGACGCCCTGGCGGCGGAGCGCGTCTTCCACGATCTGCCGGACTCCGGCGCCTTCCTGCATCAGGATCAGCTGCTCGCTACGCAGCTCCTCGAGCGTGACGGTGCGGTTCGCGAAGGGGTGGTCCGCCGGGCAGACGAGGATGACCTGGTCGGCGAAGAACGCCTCGAACCGAACGCCCCGATGCCGGCGCGCCGCGCCCACGATTCCGAGCTCGAGCTCGCGCGCGGCGACTCGCTCCACGATCGAGTGCGTGTCCGAGACCGTGAGAAAGACGCGAACATCCGGGTTCTGGCGCTGGAACTCGGCGAGCGCGACCGGGACGGCGACAGCGGCCGGCCCCGTGGACGCGCCGAGCAGGAGATCCCCCGCCAGATCTCCCTCGCCGGTGGCCGCCACGTCGGCTACGAGCTGACTTTCGAGCGCCAGCATGCGCTGCGCGCCGCGGTACAGGCGCCAGCCCGCCTCCGTCGGCTCCACGCGCCGACCGGAGCGGTCGAGAAGCTGCGTTCCGAGGCGCTTCTCGAGCGTGCGCACCTGCAGCGAGACGGCGGGCTGCGTCACGCCGAGGCGATCCGCCGCCTGCGAGAAGCTGCGACGCTCGACGACCGCGCAAAACGCCGCGAGTTGGCGCGTGTCCATAAGCGAACCTTATCCGTGAGAAGCTAGGGTCCGGCCGTGCGCGTCTGGATCGACGTCTCGAACTCGCCACAGGTGCCGTTCTTCCGTCCGCTGATCGCGCTCCTCCGCGATCGCGGCCACGAGGTGAGCGTGACGACGCGGGAGTACGCACAGACGACGGAGCTCCTCTCGCTCCACGGCATCGAGCACGACGTCGTCGGGCCGAGACACGGAGGAGCGAGCGCCGCCGGAAAGGCGCGTGCGATGGGCGGTCGGCTACGAGCGCTGCGCAGCTACGCGCGGCGGCGAGCACTTCGACATCGCGCTCGCGCACGCGTCGCACGAGCTGCCGATGGTCGCCCGCTCTCTCAATGTCCCCTCGGCATACGCATTCGACTACGAGTTCGCGCGCGTCCAACACGGATTCGGCTGCCGCGCTGCACGCCGCGTCGTCGTCCCGGACGCAATCCCGCAGGATCGGCTCGACCGCCTGGGTGCCCGCGCGAGCGAAAGTGCGCCGCTATCCGGGGCTGAAGGAGGAGTACTACCTCCACGGGTTCGTTCCCAACCCGCGTGTTCTCGACGAGCTCGGCGTCGAGCGCGAGCGGGCGCTCGTGATCGTTCGGACGCCGCCCGACGTCTCCCTCTACCACCGCGAGGCGAACCCGCTGTTCGGCGACGTCGTCGAACGGCTCGGGCGCGACCCCGAGGTGCAGACGATCTTGCTGCCGCGAACAGCGGAGCAGCGGGCCGAGATCGTCGGACGCGGGCTTCCGTCTGTCCTCGTGCCGGAGCACGCTGTCGACGCGCAGAGCCTCGTCGCGCTCTCCGACCTCGTCGTGTCGGCGGGCGGGACGATGAACCGTGAAGCTGTGGCCCTCGGCGTGCCTGTCTACACGACGTTTGCAGGTCGGCTCGGTGCGGTCGACAGGGGTCTCGTGGAGCAAGGAAGACTGCGCGTCCTGACCTCGGTCGACGAGCTGCGGGTCGAGAAGCGCACGACGGCCGGGACCCCAACCGAGCGCGATCCGGCACTCATGCTCGACCTGTTGCTCAGCGCACTCGAGTAGTGACGCCGCCGTGACGACGAGCCCTCCCGGACTTGCCGGGAGAGCGCGTCGTCGATCGGTACTCCTCCGCGGCTACGGGAGGTAGTAGTTCGGGTTCGGCATCTTGAACGTCTTGTCCGCGAAGCCGCCGATGAGATCGCTGAACTGGTCACCGAAGTCGGCGACGATGTCGTACCCCTGCGACTCGATGTACGCACGGGTGCCCGACTTGTACGGGATCGTGGCGCAGGAGGTCTTGCTCGCGATCGCCGCAGCGCAGAACTCCGGCTTGTTCAGGTAGCTCGGATAGTCGTTGACCGGCGAGGCCACCGGTTTGGTGAATAGGCCGTCGGCGAAGTTCTGGCCACCGTTCTGAGCCTTGCCGTGACCGGTGTCGATCGGTGTCGCGGTCGGGTATTCGGCATCGATCTCCGGGACCGTGATCGGATTGGCCGGATTGGCCACTGCCCACGGGAACACCCCCGTGTAAGTCACGGTCGTGATGTCCTGGAAACCGGCCGCCGTGTCACTCACGAGGTTCGCGATGGTCGCCTTGTGCTGCGAGTCGCCCCGACCGGTGATCCAGAAGATGGAATATCCCATTGCATCGGCCTGCTCGACGAGGTCGAGCATGCACGGCGTGGCCGGGAACATGTTCCCGGTGAACGTCGACGAGGACTCCGGAGGGTTGCCGAGGCCGACAAAGTAGGCGTTGGTCGTCCCGTTGAAGTCCCAGTTGCTGAAGAGCTCGTAGTTCCACGTTGTGAGTGTCGTGTCGTCGACATCGAGCACGATCGCGCGGTTCGCCACCTTCGAGCGCGCCTTCAGCCAGTTCGCGCCGTCCTTGGCGACCGAGCACGCCTCTTTCGCATAGTTGCTGTCGGGGTTCAGGACGGCGCTCCAGCCGCCGTTCGGCCCCGTGGCCGCCCCGGGGGCACCGTAGTAGTTCTTGGCGTACGCCCGGGCGACGTCGATGTTGGTCATCTGCCCTTCGGAGTTGGGCGTGTACGAAAGGTCGGCGGGCTGCAGGCCGGCGACGGCGACGGCACCGATCGCAAGCGCGACGACGGCGAACGCGATTGCAAGACGCGGCGAACGCCGCAAGAAACGTCCCCTCATGAGAACCTCCTCGATCGGACTCCTACTCCCCTAGCGCGCGCAGTATCCCATCCTGCGGAATCCAGGGCGCCGGACCGCAACGGGCTGTACTAGACGGTCTCGGATGCGGGCGTCGCCTCGGCGACGCCCGCGCCGTCTCCGGCGAGGTCGCCGTTCCGCTTCGGTGAGGCGACGATGGTCGTCAGACGGCCGATGAGCTCGAGGGTCTCGCCCGCCTCGACCAGCCGAGTGAGATCGTCGAGCTCGTCCTCGAGCCACGTGGCGTCTATCGGCGGGCGCGTCACGAGCATGATCGCCTCGTGCGTCGACGGTGACACCGTCTCCGCCTCCGACCAGAGCTCCTCGTGCAGCTTCTCGCCTGGCCGCGCGCCGACGAAGTCGATCGCGATGTCTCTCCCCGGCTCCTTGCCGGACAGCCGGATCATCGTGTCGGCGAGGTCCGTGATCTTCACCGGCTCGCCCATGTCGAGCACGTAGACCTGGCCGCGGCCGCCGATCGCGCCCGCCTGGATGATCAGCTGTACGGCCTCAGGGATCGTCATGAAGAAGCGCGTCATCTCGGCGTGCGTGACCGTGACCGGGCCTCCGCGGGCGATCTGCTTGCGGAAGATGGGAATCACGCTGCCCGAGGAGCCGAGCACGTTGCCGAACCGCACGCCACAGAACCTCGTCGGCGTGTCCTCGCGGAAGCCCCACGACTCGACGATCCATTCGCACAGCGCTTTCGACTGGCCCATGACGGTCTTCGCGTTCACGGCCTTGTCGGTCGACACGAGCACGAAGCGCTTCGCGCCGAACTCGACGGCGATGTCCGCGACGGTGCGCGTGACGAGCGTGTTGTTGCGTACCGCCTCGAGCGGGTTCGCCTCCATGAGCGGGACGTGCTTGTACGCGGCCGCGTGGAACACGACGGCGGGTCGGTACTTCTCGAAGACCTGACGCATCTTGGTTGCGTTGCCGGCGTCCGCGAGCACCGCCGCGGTGGCGTGGAACTCGCGCTCGTCGACGAGCTCGCGCTCGATCTCGAAGAGGCCCGGCTCGCCGTTGTCCACGAGAACGAGCCGCGTGGGGCTCATGCGCGCGATCTGGCGACAGAGCTCGGAGCCGATAGAGCCGCCTGCGCCGGTCACGAGCACTACCTCCCCGGCGAGATAGCCGGCGATCGACTGGAGATCCGCTTCGACGGGCTCGCGGCCGAGAAGATCCTCCACTCCGACGGGTCTGATCTGCCGGGCGAGGTTGAAGTCTCCGGCGATGAGCTCGTGCAGGGCCGGGAGCGTGTTCACCGGCACGGCTTCCGCGCGCGCCATCGCGACGATCCGCTCGCGCACGTCGCCCGAGGCGGACGGAATCGCGATGAGAAGCTCGTCCGGGCGCCGGCCGCGCAGGAGCGCGGGGAGCTCGTCCGTCGTGCCGAGGACGCGGATGCCGTGGAGCCGGAGGTTCTTCTTGCGCGGGTCGTCGTCGACGAGCCCGATCGGCGTGTAGCCGAGCGACGGGTTCCGCAGCATCTCGCGGAGGATCAGCTGCGCCGCGTCGCCTGCGCCGACGATCAGCACCTCCTTGCCGCGAGCCACGATCGAGCCCGTCGACGGTCGCTCGATGATCGTCCGCACAAGAAGGCGCACGCCCATGACGAAGGCAAGCAGGAGGAGCAAATCGATGACCCAGATGCCGCGCGGAACCGACGCGGGATGGAAGTCGAGGATCGCGAACACCACGAATGCGGCGATCACGGCGACGGTCCCGCCGCGGAGCACGCCCCACATGTCCTGTGTCGAGACGTACCGCCACCAGCGGTTGTAGAACCCGAAGGCGATGAAGACAGGCAGCATGATCCCGACGACGAGGACGACGACGTCCCACTCCAGGTAGCGGTCGTAGTAGACGGGCCAGTCGCCGTCGAAGCGGACGTACCAGGAGAGCACCCAAGCGGCGGCGATCAGCGCAGCGTCGACGGCGACCTGCCACAGACGATGCCGGTTGACCGGAGAGCGCATGACTTACGCGGGAACGCCGGCGACCGAGCGAACCGCCTCGACCACGCGCTCCTGCTGCTCCGAGTCGATGCCTCCCCACATCGGGAGAGCGAGATTCTCAGCCGCGGCGCGCTCGGTCTCGGGCAGCGAGCCTTCCGGGACTCCGAGGTAGCTCATCGCGGGTTGCAGATGGGTGGGCGTCACGTAGTACGAGGCGCACGCGATCCCAGCCTCGCCGAGCGCCTGCGCGATCTCGGCCCGGCGCGACGAGCGGACGACGTACAGGTGGTAGACGTGACCGGGCTCGTCCAGGGGCAGTTCGACCAGCTCGCCGAGCCCAAGCTCCGCATATCGCGCCGCGGCGTCACGCCGTGCGGTGTTCCAGCCCGCGAGGCGCGGCAGAAAGACGCGCAGCATTGCCGCCTGCACGGCATCCAGGCGCGAATTCGTCCCGACGAGCTCGAAGGTCTTCTTGTCGCGCGAGCCGTGGAAGCGCAGCATCCGAACGCGCTCGGCCACCTCGTCATCGAGGCACGTCACGAGACCTCCGTCGCCCAAGGCGAAGAGGTTCTTGGTGGGGAAGAAGCTGAACGTGGAGCAGATCCCCGTCTGCGCGACACCGTCAGCGCCGAACGCCTGCGCCGCGTCCTCGACGAGCGGCAGGCCGAGCGCGGCGAGATCGGCGAGTTGCGCCGGGCGGCCGAACAGGTGCACGGGCATGATCGCCTTGGTGCGCGGTGTGATCCGCGCGGCAACGTCCTCCGGATCGAGGTTCAGCGTCACGGGGTCGATGTCGGCGAAGACCGGGGCCGCGCCGACACGAGCGATCGCCTCGGCCGTCGCGTAGAACGTGAACGACGGGCAGACGACCTCGTCGCCGCGACCGATCCCGAGCGCCTCGAGCGCGATGACGAGCGCGTCGGTGCCGTTGGCGACTCCGATGGCGTGTGGCACGCCGAGGAACGCGGCAGCCTCGTGCTCGAACGCCTCCACCTCGGGCCCGAAGATGAACCTGCCCGAAGCGAGCACGGCCGAGAACCGCTCTTCGAGCTCCGGGATCAGCGGCGCGTACTGCGCCTTCACGTCGATGAGTGGGATCTGCTGGTTCACGCGGGCGAGTGTAGCTCCGGGTTCACGTTCCTCAGCCGGCGGAAGACTCCTGGGCAAGCCGCCGACGGCGCTTCTTCACATACCTCCAGCCGAGCCACGCCACCCCCACGACGATCGCTGCTGCGATGACGTAGTCGACGTAGCCGAACGCGTGGTGGACGTCCTCCCAGTTCGACCCGGCGAGATAGCCGGCGCCTGCGAAGGAGAAGCACCAGATGGCGGACCCGAGAAGCGTGAGGAGCGTGTAGCGGACGAATGGCACCTCGAAAACACCGGCCGGAACGGAGACGAACGAGCGAACGAGCGGCGTCAGCCGCCCGAGGAAGACGGCCCAGTCCTCCCAGCGCTCGAACCAGCGCTCGGCGCGATCGAGCTTCTCCTTGCTCAGGTGCAGCCAGCGCCCGTGCCGCTCGAGGTAGGGACGTCCGCCATAGAGGCCGATCGCCCAGCCGCCGATCGCACCGATCGTGTACCCGATCGTTCCAGCGAGCGCGACGGCGACGTAAGCGGGCAGCCCCTCGTCGATCGTGCGTCCGAAAAGCGTCACGTCCTGGTTTACGAACGCGCCTGCTGCAAGCGCGCCGCCGTACACCATGACGAGCTCGCTGGCGGCCGGCAGCACCGCGTCGATCAGCATCAAGAGGAAGATCGCGTAGAGGCCGTAGTCGCCTATTGCGGACGTCACGGCATCGGAGATCCCGCTGATGACAGAGGCGACGAGCACGGGCGGACTGTACTGGCGGTGCTGGCTAGCCCTTGGCCCGACGAACGGTCAGCGGCTGCGTCAACGAGACGACACCGAGCTCATTCGTCGCCGTGACGCGCGCGACGTAGCGTCCTCCGGCGACCGGCTTGCGATTGCCGGCGAGGCCATCCCAGGCCGCGGTCTGCTGGCCCGGCTGGAGCGATCCATTCGACACGGTGCGCACGACGATTCCCTCGGGCGTCTCGATGGACACCTTCACGCGCGCCGCGCGCGCCTGCGACCAGCGGAATTCGGCCTTCCCGCCTGCCTTCCGGACGACGACCAGCGCAGGTGCGACGCGAAGCGCCGCTAGGGTCGAGTTGACGGCGAATCGCCGGGTCGTCGTGGACGAGAGACCCTGGTCGTCGGTCGCGGACACGGTGAAAGTCCAGCGGCCCTCGGCCGGCGGAGTGGGCTCGGTCGGCGGTGGAACGGGCTGCCCTTCCGGTGGAGGCGGCGGCACCGGCGGAAATGGGACGTCGTAGATGCCCGGCTCGCGTCCGCCCGACTCCTGCCACGCGATCGTGCCGTCCGGCGCGGTGAGCGTCGCCGTGAGGGTGGAGGGACGCACGAGCTTGTACGACAGCTTCTGCGTCTCGGCGACGCCGTCACCGTTGGGCGACACGACCGCCTCGAGCGGCGGCGGCGCATATACGCCGTAGTACTGCAGCATGAGCGCGGTCGAGACGGCCCGTTCCTTTCCGTCCGACGGCGAGTTCAGCACCGCTCCCTCGAACGCCAGCGTCGACGAGCCGCCGCTGTCGAGCGCCATTCCACGAACGGCGCCGAAGCGGACGAGCGCCTGCGCGAGCTCGAAGTTCGTCATCCCGACCGAGAGGCCGGGCTGGCGACCGTCGGTCGTCAGGAGGACGATCCCCCCGTCCGCGCGCTGCCCGACGGCCGTTCGCGGCCCTCGCGGCGCGAGCTGCGAGGTCGTGAACCCTTCGTTCGACCGGTAGACGGGCACTCCGTCGCGCACGAGAACCGGACCTCCGCCGATCGCATCCGACACGACCGACCAATCCGGCTGGAGGATCAGCCGCACCGTCACGACGGTGCCGGGCTGCGCCTCCGCCTGAAGCTTCGCGGCAGCAGTGCCACGCGCGACCAGAACGGCCGTGCCAGGCTCGAGCCGGACCGAAGCTACCCGGCGTCGTGGACGTCACCGGAACCGCAAGGTCGGTGTTGGGGGTGGCGGGGGGAACAGAACCGAGCACGGCAGCGAAGGCTCCAGCGACACGTGGGGTAGACGGACCCCAGTCGGACGTGAAGAGCGAGACGCCGTTCGTCCCCGGGGCCTTGTTCAGAAAGTTGATCGCCCGGCGCTGACCGGATCCGCGCCACGTCCCGCGAAAGCTCACCCGTCGCACGTCGAGGAGTCCGTCGAGTGTGATCCCTGCGCTGGAACGAGACGGCGTCGGCGGTGACGCAAGCACGCCGTCTCTCAGGAGGATGCCGCTCGGTCGCCCATCGGCGACCGCGAAAAAGTCACCGTTGACGCCGACCGACGTGGCCTGCGTGGCCAGCCGCCTCTGCATCGCAGAGACGGTTTCCCGCCCGACGATCGACTCGTTCGAGAGGACAGGCCTCAGGCGATAGAGCCCGACGGGGCGTGGGCCACGGACGACGTGGATCGCAACCGGCCCGTGCGGCGTGAACTCGACGCTCCGCTCGTAGGTGGCGCCGGGGAAGAGTGGCGTGGTCTGAGCAGCCGCCGACGCCACGGCGAACCCCAGGCTGAGGAACGCGGCGAGCGCGACGAGAAGCGCGAGGCGGAGCACGGCTGGACGAGGGTAGCCGAAGGCGAAATGCGCCTTTGCAGGGTCTTACACGATCCGAACAGCGAGCCTCGGGGAGCTACTCGAAGACCTTGACCTCGCGGTACAGCGTGTCGCGCTGCACCGGGGTCTTCCCCATCGCCCTGATCAGGTGCACGAGCTCGTCCGTTGTCGTTCGGTGGGTCGTGCCCGCGGCCGAGACGACGTTCTCCTCGATCATCACCGAGCCCATGTCGTCGGCGCCGAAGCCGAGCGCGACCTGCCCGATCTTCATGCCCTGCGTCACCCACGACGACTGGATGTGCGGGACGTTGTCGAGATAGATCCGCGAGACGGCCTGCGTGAGCAGATAGTCGAAGGACGTCGGCATGTCCTCGTCCGAGACCATGTCGTCCATCCGGTTCCCGTCGCGCTGGAACGTCCACGAGATGAAGGCGCGGAAGCCGCGCGTCTCGTCCTGGAGGTCGCGGATCCTCCTCATGTGCTCGACGCGCTCCTCGAGCGTCTCGACGTGGCCGTACATCATCGTCGCCGTCGTCGACATGCCGAGGCGGTGCGCCTGACGCATGACGTCGAGCCACTCGTCCGACTTCGTCTTCTTCGGCGCGATGATCCGACGCACTCGGTCGACGAGGATCTCGGCACCGCCTCCGGGGACGGAGTCGAGACCGGCATCGCGCAGCCGCGTCAGCGTGTCGGGGATCGTGAGCTTCGAGCGCCGCGCGATGTGCTGGATCTCCGGCGGCGAGAGCGCGTGGAGGTGGATCTTGTAGCGCGCCTTGATCGAGCGGAACAGATCCTCGTAGTAGTCGATCCCGAGGTCGGGATGGTGGCCTCCCTGCATGAGGAGGCCCGTGCCGCCGATCGCGAGGGTCTCCTCGATCTTCTTGTAGATCACCGGCTTCGGCAGGAGGTAGCCCTCGCGCACGTCTCCCGGTCGCCGGTAGAACGCGCAGAAGTCGCAGTCGGTGACGCAGACGTTCGTGTAGTTGAGGTTCCGGTCGATGATGAACGTGACCTTCGACGGATCCGTCAGGCGCCTGCGGATCTCGTTGGCCACGCGACCGACAGCGACGAGATCGCGCGACCGCAGCAGCGCGATCGCTTCCTCGTCCGTCACCCGTTCACCGTCGAGCGCCTTCTCGAGCACCTCGTCGACGGAGGGGATCGGGCTCGGCGGTGACCGTCACGCGGCAACCTCCTCGCGCACGAAGCGCAGCTCGGGAACGTGAGCGAGCTCCCCGGCGTCGCGTGCCATCTCGAGGAAGGTGTAGAGGCCGGCGCGATCGCGCGGGCCGAAGCTGTAGCGGAGCTTCTCGAAGTAGCGGGCGAGAAAGCCCGGCGGATAGCCGTACGCTTCGCTGGCCTGCTGCGCGAGCCGCTCGGGCTCGGAGCGCGCCAGCCGTACGGAGGCAACCAACGCGTGCTCGAGCTCGATCAGCCCCTCCACGACGGGCTCGGGAGCAGCCCAGACGGCGAACACCATCGGGTAGCCCCGTCCGCTCGAGCCAGAGCTTGCCGAGATCGAAGTGCGGCGTCGGGTCCTCGAACGCACTACGGAGCGCCGCGTCGCCGATGAGCAGCTTGGCGTCCGCGTCCATCCCGAGCGGCACGATCTCTGCTTTCGGCAAGAGGATGCGCGTGAGCACGACCGAGGTTGCGCTCTCAGGTGTGACGGCAACCGAGCGAACCTGGCCGAACGGCATCCGCGTCACGAGCTGGATCGAGTCGATCGCGCCTTCCGAGGAGACGCACACGCGCGGCAGGATCCGCAGGCGATCGGCGTTCCGCGCGTACTCGATCGACGGAATCGGTGCGATGTCGATCTCGCCGTCGAGCAGCATGCGGCTGAGCTCCGTCGGAACTCCCGACACCTCCTCCACGTCGGCCTCGAGCCCGTAGAAGACGGGCGCCATGTTGACGTACGAGATGCGTCCGAGCCTCACCGCCGCTGCCTCCGGCGCACGACCCAGGTGATCACCGCGGCCAGGATGAGAGCGCCCCAGAGTGTGATTGCGGGAATCGATGCGCGCCAGGAGAAGCCGCCTCCTGTATCGGACAGATAGAGCGCACCGAAGGTGAACAGCGCCGAGAAGACGAAGACGGTCGCGGCGAGGATCCCGAAGCCGTAGATGACCCAAACCCAGATGGGTGTGCCTGCCGCGGGCGGCTGCTTGGACTTCTTGTCACCGGCGCCCTCGCGACTCACTCACCACCGCCGCAGCTCGTTGTACAGCGTGTCGCGCTGCACGGGCACGCGGCCGGCATCGCTCACGAAGCGGACGAGCTCGTCGATCTTCTGCTCGGTCTCGGTACGTGCGCCCGCTGCGTGAAAGATCTGCTCGCGCACGACCGTCCCCTGCACGTCGTTCGCGCCGAAGTGAAGCGCGACGGCCGCGAGCGGCATGCCCATCATGATCCAGTAGGCCTTGATGTTCGGGACGTTGTCGAGCATCAGCCGCGAGAACGCCAGCATCTTGAGGTCGTCCGAGCCGGTCGTGTGCCGCCAACCGCGGCGCTCGAACACGGTGTTCTCCGGATGGAACGCGAGCGGGATGAAGGCGAGAAAGCCGCCCGAGAGGTCCTGCTGGTCGCGCAGGCGAAGGATGTGGTCGACGCGCTCCTCGTATGTCTCGACGTGTCCGTAGAGCATCGTGCAGTGCGTCGGGATCCCCAGGCGGTGCGCGGTGTCGTGCACGTGGAACCAGATCTCCGGCGACTCCTTGCCCGGTGCGACGAGGCGCCGCACGCGATCCGCGAAGACCTCGGCGCCACCACCCGGAAGCGAGCCGAGCCCGGCTGCCTGGAGCTCGCGCAGCACGTCCTCGTGCGTGAGGCCCGAGAGCGTCGTCATGTGGTGGATCTCGGACGCCGTGTAGCACTTGAGGTGCACGTCGGGCAGTGCGTCGTGCAGCGACGCGATCGTGTCGCGGTAGAACGCGAAGTCGACGTGCGGGTTCTCGCCGTTGACCATGTGGATCTCCGTGAACCCGGTGATCTCACGCTGGCCGAGCACGTCCTCGACGAGCTCCTCGCTCGTGAACGTGTAGGCGTGCTCCTGCTTCCGCGTCGCTGCGAACGCGCAGAACTTGCACTTCACGCGGCAGACGTTCGTCTGGTTCAGATACAGGTTCTGGACGAAGAAGACCTCGTCGGTGCCGCCGCGCTGCCGGCGCGCGAGGTCGGCGAGCGCACCGAGCTCGAGCAGGTCATCGGACTCGAGGATCGCGACGCCGTCGTCGAAGTCGAGGCGCTCTCCGGCCTCGATCTTCTCCCGGATCGGCTCCAGCGTCCGTAGCTCGAGAACGGCGATCAGCTCCTCCTCTCCACGACGGCCAACGTCAGCGCTTCGAGCTCGTCCCGACGAGGCGCGCCGTCGAGGCAAGACCTGGCCTCCGAAGCGTAGTGGAGGGCCAGCTCGCGAGACCGGTCGAGCGCACCGCTCGCTGCGACGCGGACGAGCGCTCCCTCGTTCGGTCCGCCCGCGAGCGCCTCGCGAACAAGCACGTCCTCCTGCGCGGCCAGCAGGAGCGGCAGCGTCGGCGTGCCGTCTCGGAGGTCGGTGCCCGGCACCTTTCCGGTCTCGATCGTCTCGCCGCTGCAATCGAGGACGTCGTCGGCGATCTGGAACGCGATCCCGAGCAGCCTCCCGTACTCGCCGCTTCCGCCGCCGAGCACACACGCCGCCTCGAAGAGCTTTCCCGTCTTGAGTGCGCAGCGCTCGAGATAGTCCTCGATCGTCGTGTCCGGGTCGTGACGCTGTCGGCGCTGCATCGCCTCACCGCGAGCGAGCGCGAGCGCTGCGTCTGCAAGCACCGCGACGGCGCCCGGATCGCCCGTCGCAGCGAGCACGGAAAACGCTCGCGCGAAGAGGTAGTCGCCCGCTGCCTTCGCCGCCTCCTCACCGTGCTCGCTCCACGCCGCTGCATGACCGCGACGGATAACCGCTCCGTCGATCAGGTCATCGTGGACCAGCGTCGCCATGTGCACGAGCTCGACCGCGACTCCGGCGGCGAGCGGCGGCGGGTCGTGAGGTGACGAGGAGAGGAACGCGAGCGCCGGCCTCAGACGCTTGCCACCCGCCGCGAGAGCGCTCGCCCCGACCTCGGCGACCAGCCCTGGGTAGCGCTCGACGACGCGTCCGAGCTCCGCCTCGACCTCGGCCAGGTAGTCGTCGAGCCCGGGCGCCGCGCGCACGACCTCGAGCGCGGTCATGAGCGGGCCCCCGGCTTGCTGCCGACGTGCAGCGCCACGATCCCACCGCCGAGGAGGCGATAGTGGACGCCCTCGAAGCCGGCGCGCTCGAAGAGCGCGGAGAGATCCTTCGGGCCTGGGAATCGACGAACGCTCGCCGGCAGGTACGTGTAGGCCTCACCGCCCGGGAGCACGCGGCCCGCAAACGGCACGAGCACGTCGAACCAGAGCCGGAAGAACGGCCGGAGGATGCCTTGCGGCCGCGTGATCTCGAGAACCGCGAGCTTGCCGCCGGGCCGCAGCACGCGCGCGAGCTCCTTCAAGCCGCCTTCGAGATCCGCGAGGTTCCGCACGCCGAAGCCGACCGTCGCGGCGTCGAAGTCGCCGTCCGCAAACGGAAGCGCGAGCGCGTCACCCTGCACCCATTCGATCGCGCCCGACTTCTTGCGGGCGCGCTCGAGCATCTTCGGCGAGAAGTCGAGCGCGACGACGCGACCGCCGCGCCGTTCGGCCTCGACGGCGAGATCGCCGGTGCCGCAGCACGCGTCGAGCACGCGGTCTCCCGGCCATACCACCGCGTTCACCGCGAGCTTGCGCCATCGCTGATCGAGGCCGGCCGTCATCACGCGGTTCATGACGTCGTACACGGGAGCGATGCGATCGAACATCCCGCGCACCGTCTCGGGCTCGAGCCGTCCGGTCTCGTAGGTCATACGGGCTGGCCCCAGCGCTCGACGAGCGCGTTGTCGATCCCGATCTGATCGAGGCAGCGAGCGACGACGAAGTCGACGAGATCGTCGATCGTGTCAGCGCCGTGGTAGAAGCCCGGCGCGGCGAAGAGGATCACGGCGCCCGCATCGTTCAGGGTCGCGAGCCCGCGCAAGTGGATAGACGAGAGCGGCGTCTCTCGCGGCACGAGTACGAGCTTGCGCCGCTCCTTGAGCGCGACCGACGCGGCACGGTGGATGAGGTTCTGCATGGCACCCGAGGAGAGCGTGCCGACCGTCGCCATCGAGCACGGGCAGATGACGTACGCATCGACACGTGCCGAGCCGCTGGCGTACGGGCTCCGAAAGTCGTTCTCGCCGTACACGGTGACCTGGGCGGAAGCGGCCCCGACGAAGCGCTCGAGCACCTCCTCCCGCGCGAGCGACGGATCCCGATACAGCTCGGTCGCGAGCACCTCGATCCCCGAGCGCGACGCACACAGGCCGATCTCGCAGTCGACGGCCGCGAGCGCGCGCAGCAGTCGCTCCGCGTAGGGAGCACCGGAGGCGCCGGTCACGCCGAGGAAGACACGCACGCCCGAAGGCTACGTCTTACTTGTTTCCAGGGCCTTTGGAAGCAGCCAGGAACGCGCCGAGCGACGCGAGGTTGTCGGCTCCGAGGTAGGCGTACGAGCCCATCACCTGGTTCCCGAACGCCGCCGGGTTCGTCAGGTACTGGACGAAGTAGGAGGCGTCGTTGGACTCACCGATCGCGGAGAGATTCGGCGCGCCGAGGATCCCGTTTCCCTGTCCTAGGTACGTGTGGCAGTTGAGGCAGCCCGACTGCGCGAAGAGCTTCGCGCCGGCTTCGGCCTCCTTGTTCCCGGTGAATCCCTGCTGCTCGGCCCACGAGGGAACGAGGAGGATGAGCTCGGAGCCGAGCGCCTCCTTCGCGGTCGCACCCTTCCACGTGAGCACCGCCATCGACAGCACGGTGAGAACGGCAGCGACCATCGCGACGGGCCGGTGCAGGGGGCGCCGCTCGCGCCGGCGGTCGTAGAACGGGAGCCCGAGGAGGAGGATCAGGCCGATCGTCGGAATGCCGACCGTGGCGATGAAGACGGTCTCCGGCCACTTGAAGATCCGCAGGAGATAGAAGAGAAAGTAGAAGTACCAGTCCGGCCGCGGGATGAAGTTGGTCGTCCCGGGATCGGCAGGCTCCGTGTACCACGGCCCCAGGATCCCGGGCTTCACGCCGTCCGCGTCGTAGTACCAGATCGCCGCCAGCGCGACGATCACGCAGACGACGATGAGCGACATCACCGTGTCGTGGTAGATCGCCCGCGGGAAGAACGGCTTCCCTTCCTTCTTCGTGTCGTCCTTGTAGCGGGCGAAGTCCTCCCGGTTGCGCTCGCCGAGGTCGCGGGCCATCAGTCACCGCCTCCCGCGCCACGCACGAGGCCTGCGCGCGCGCCCGTCGGCTGCGCCGGAGGACGCTCGCGGCCCGCGGCCTCGCCCGACCATGGCGGCGAGGAGACGCCGAGCCGCGTCACGAGATAGATGTGAATCCCGATCAGCGGGATGAGCAGCCCGGGTATCAGCAGCATGTGCATGGCGTAGAACTTCGGCAGCGTCTCGGTGCCTATCTCCGGGCCCGCCCGCGAGGAACTGCGCGAGCCAGGGGCCGGCGAACGGCGCCGTCCCGTTCAGGTTGATCCCGACCGCAGACGCCCAGTACGCGGTCTGGTCCCACGGCAGCAGGTAGCCGGTGAAGCCCATGAGCATCCCGGTCGCGAGGATCAGCACACCGGTGATCCAGGTGAGCTCGCGTGGGTACTTGTACGCGCCGAACAGGAACACGCGGCCCATGTGCAGGAACAGCAGGATGATGAAGACGCTCGCGCCCCAGCGATGCATGCCGCGCACGAGCCAGCCGAGGGTGAGCTCACTCGTGATCGACTCGATGGTGGAGTAGGCGATCGGCTTTCCCGTCACCGGGTCGATCGAGGACGACGGCTCGTAGTACATCGCCAGGATCCCGCCGGTCAGCGTCTGGACGATGAACGCCGTGAGCGCGGCCGACCCGAGCGTCTGCAGCCAGCTGATGTCGCGCGGGACGTTGCGGAAGAGGAACCACTTCGTGCCGCGCACGGCGCCCGTGCGCTCGTCGACCCAGTCGAGCGGGGCGAGGACCGCCAGGTCGACCATCTGCTGCCGCTTCGACTTGACGGCCACGCCGGCTTACCCCGTCACCTGGCTCGGAACGATCGGATACAGCCACGCCTCGATGCCGTCGACATGTGTGCCGGGAACCGACCATGGATAGCGCGAGATCGCGGCATTCGCACCCGTGCCCGACACGTTCCCCACTGCGTAGTTGGGGCCGAGCACGAGATGCCCGTTGCGAATCGAGTACTCCTGGCGGTCGAGCGAGCGCACGGGAGGGCCGGCGCGACGGTTGCCCTCGGCGTCGTACAACCCGCCGTGACACGGGCATCCGAAGGACTGCGCGAGCACCGGCTTGAGCTCGACGCCCTTGACCTTCTTCGCCGCCTCCTCGTCGATCGGCCCGTTCGGCTGCACCGGACAGCCGAGATGGACGCAGCGGCTGTAGAGGATCGTGAAGCTCGGCTCGAGGCGGCCCTTGTTCGCAGGGTTCTCGACCATGCCGTTGTACCGGACGAACGACGTGCGCCGGCTCACCTCCCCCAGGTCTGCCTGAGAGAGGTAGGTGGCGATCACGAACGTCCCCTCCGGGAAGTTCTCGATCGGCCCGAGGTCGGCGTCGGTCTCGCCGAGGTTCGTGAACGACGGCAGGACCGTGAAGCCGAGCACGGGCAGCGTGACCACGACGCCGATCGCCGCGCCGAGGCCGAGCGTCGAGGCCTCGAGGAATCGCGAACGCGTATAGGCGGGGAGAGGCGCCGGCGCCGCGGCGGCTGGAGCGGCTTCGGCGACTGCCTGGTCGGCGACGGTCCGTGTCTCGGGCTCGATGGCCGGAACCTCGTCGCGCACGTCGCGCGTGACCTCGCGCGCCCAGAGGATCCCGAACACGACCGCGATGACGACGCCGATCGCGGCGACGATCCAGCTGATGATCAACCCGACGAGGAGGCACGCAACCCCGATCGCGAAAGCGATCGGCCACAGGCTCGGCCCAGGTGCGTGCGGGGTGTCGTTGTTCGTGTCGCTCAACTCGCGCCCTGCGCTGGATTCAATCTCCCGACGGTCCCGTGTGTCAACGACGTGCCGTCTGTCGCGACGCGGGGATTCTGCACGTTGCGAAGGATGGGCGTCAGGACAACGCGCCGATCCCGTACTCGGCCCAGCGACGGGTCACGAGGTCGCGCACCTCGGGGCTCATCACGATCTCCTCGGGCCAGGGCCGCGCGTCCTCCTCGGGAAGCTTGTGGGTGGCGTCGATACCGAGCTTGCCGCCGTAGAACTGGCGTCCGGGAGCGTGGTCGAGGTGGTCGAGCGGGCCCTCGGTGATCAGGATGTCCCGCTTCGGATCGACGTTCGCGGTCACGCGGAAGAAGACGTCGGCGTAGTCATGCACGTCGACATGCTCGTCCACGACCACGATCGACTTCGAGAGCGAGAGCATTCCGAGCCCCCAGAGCGCATGCATGACCTTCTGCGCGTGGCCGGGGAACGTCTTGCGGATCGAGACGATCACGCAGTTGTGGAACGCTCCCGCGACAGGCAGGTCGTAGTCGACGATCTCCGGGAGGGTCATGCGAACGGCGGGCAGGAATATCCGCTCGGTCGCCTTCCCGAGCCACGCATCCTCGGCAGGAGGCTTGCCCACGACGATGGACGAATAGATCGCGTTCCGCCGCATCGTCATCGCCGAGATCCGGAAGATCGGGAACGGCTCGGCGTGCGAGTAGTAGCCCGTGTGATCGCCGAACGGGCCCTCGATGCCGACGTCGTCCTTCGACACATGTCCCTCGAGGACGATCTCGGCATGTCGCCGGCACCTCGAGGTCGACGGTCTTGCACTTGACGAGCTCGACCGGCTCTCCGCGGAGGAAGCCGGCGAGCATCAGCTCGTCGAGGTGCTTCGGGAGCGGCGCGCTGGCCGAGTAAGCGGTGACGGGATCGAGCCCGATCGCGACCGCGACGGGAATTCGACCGTCCTCGGCGGCGAGGAGATCCGCCCGGCCGTCCTTGTGCATCTGCCAGTGCATGAAGGTCGAGGAGCGGTCGATCACTTGCATCCGGTACATGCCGACGTTGCGCGCACCCGTCTGCGGGTCCTTGGTGATGACCGCGGGAAGCGTGATGAACGGCGCCGGATCGCCCGGCCAGCAGCGCTGGATCGGGAGCCGACCGAGGTCGACGTCTGCGCCCTCGAAGAAGACCTCCTGGCAGGGTGCCTTGGACACCGTCTTCGGCCGCGAGTCCGCGACGGACTTGAGCTTGAGGAGCCCGCGCACCTTCTCGCGGAGCCCTTCTGGCGGCTGCATGTCGAGGATGTCGCCGAGCTTGGCCGCGACGTCGTCGAGCCGCTCGACGCCGAACGCCATGCACATGCGCTTCTCCGTGCCGAACTGGTTGATGAGCAGCGGATGCTCGGAGCCCTTGGGGTTCTCGAACAGAAGCGCCGGGCCGCCCGACTTCACGACGCGATCGGTGATCTCGGTGATCTCGAGGTCGGGGTCGACCTCCGCCGAGATGCGTCGCAACTCGCCCGCGCGCTCGAGGAGCGCGATCCACTCGCGGAGGTCTCGGGGCGGCGCCAAGGCGGAGTCAGTCTAAGGATGCGAAAGCAGAACCACGACCTTGGTGACTGTCCGCGACCAATCCCGACACGAACAACGCGGCTATAGCTCCTCGGAGACTAGTGACGCGCGTTGTGGCGCTTGCGTGAGCGCCAGTTCCACAAATCCGCGAGGAGCGCGAAGCCGACGAAGATCACTCCGACCAGGAGCATCATGAGGACGATGTCGCGGCCCTCTTCGGCGGCCGTCTTCTTCTGAGCCTGCTCGACCGGTGTCTGCGCGAGGAGGTGGAGGAACGTGGCCAGCATCGCGGCGATGCTACCCGACGAATCGAGCATGCGCAGCGAGCCCTGCGTCGACCGCAGCGTCGCCGGCCGCGTGGCGTGCAGCCGCATCGAGCACGCTCGCGTCGCCGCGCTCGCGGAGCGCGCGACGTGCCAGCTCGAGCCCGCCGACCCCGAGCTCGGCAGCCGTCGCGGCCCAGGCCTGCCCGTCGCCGTCGCGGCCCTCCGCGCGCGCTTGTGCGCACAGCGAGATCAGCTCGGCGAGATCGGCGACAGCTGCGACGTCGCCCGTCTCGGCTACCCGTACGAGCCCGTGCGCGTAGAGGTAGTCGCCGAGCAGCAGCGCGGTGTCCCCGTCGGCGGGTGCGAACAGCCGCGAACGGCCGTAGTGGACGAGATAGCCCTCGTAGATCGTCTCCAGGCCGATCGCGTGCTCGGGCGGAGCGAGCGCCGAGAACACCGGCTCACGCTGCTGGTCGGCCTCCGGACGAAGCGCCTCTGCCCAGAGAGCGCTCTCGGCCGCGGCGGCCGCGGTGATCGTCTCCCACACGCGCGCAGACGCTACCGCGATCCGCTGGCCGCCTTCGGCGGCTCGAGCTCGACCTCTACCGGTACCTCCGAACCGCCGTCGTCCCAGCTCTCGAGGCGAACCCGCTCGCGGAAGAACTCCCAGATCGCGCGACCGCCCGCCATTGTGGGAAGCGCGACGAGGACTCCGGCGATCCCGTAGAGCTCACCGCCCGCGAGCAGGCCGAAGATCACGAGCAGCGGATGCAGCCGCAGCGCGTTCGCCATCACGTTCGGCACGACGATGTGCCCCTCCACCTGGTAGATGAAGAGGAAGAGGATCCCGACCCACAGGACTCCCCATGGCGGATCGGCGAAGATCGCGAAGAGGAGCGGCGGGACGGCCGACAGCCACGGCCCGATGTACGGGATCACCTCGACGAACGCGGTCCACAGGCCGAAGAGCAAGGCGTACTCCTGCGCACCTTCGACGAGACCCGTCACGCCGAGGATGTACATCCCCACCCCGGCGCTCGTCCCGATGACCGTGGAGAGGATCGCCTGGCCCTTGAGGTACCCCCACAGCGCGCTCTCGATCCGCTGGGTCAGCGGCACGCCGCCGTACGGCGGGAAGCGTTCGTCGATCGAGCGTTCGAGCCGCTGCATGTCGAGGAGCATGTAGATCGCGATGACCACGATGAGGATCACCGAGAACAGGAGGACGACGACCGAGAACGCCGCCCCTTGTGCGAACGAGATCGCGTTCTGCGCGTAGCCGGAGACCTCGCCCGCGCTGAGCCCGCCCAGCCAGTCGTTCACCTGCTGGCGCACCTGGATCTGCTCGAGCCCGTGGTCGTCGAGCCAGGCCTGCAGACGGTCGATGTCCAGCTCGGCAGCGGTCTGGTTGCCGGTGACGTCCTCGGTGACGTACTCGTCGATGCGATCCGCAGCGTGGCGCGCCTGCTCGAACGGCGACCGCCCCGATCGCGATCAGGAGCGCCGAGACGACGGCGAGGAAGATCGCGAACACGATGAAGACGGACGGCGCGCGCGGCACCCTGAGTCGCGTGAGGTCGCGGACGAGCGGATTGAGGGTGAAAGCGATCACGCTGGCGGTCAGGAAGAGGAAGAGGACGTGGCCGAGCGTCGACGCGAGCAGGAACGCGAGGAGGAGCGCCACGGGGAGGACGACCAGCTGGATCCACCGTGGGATCTGGATCGTCGGGCCGGAGCCGGCCATCGCGCGGATCGTACAGTTGAGCCTGGAGAGCGCTCGGCGGAGACCTTGCTACGGTCCGTGCAATGGAGACTCCGCGCTCCCGTCACGCTGCGCGACTTCGTGCCGATCGACGACGGGCGCAGGCTCGGGCAAGGCGAATCGCCGTTGGGGCAGTCATCGCGGTGCTCGCAGTCGTGACGCTTGCTCTGACCGCGTTCGACAACCAGAGCGCACGCGCCCCTGCGGTCAGCCGGCCCGCTCCGGCGCCGGTCACCTCAGCGCCCCCGGATGCCCTCGTGCTGGCGACCGTCGGCAACCTTCGGGTCCAGTCACCCGTGGCGCAGGGCGGCGTCACCGCGATCGGCCTCCACGGGAGTGAAGACGATGCGCTCGTCCTGAAGCCCGTCGGCCCGCAGGTGAACGAAGGGCTGCTCGCGCGACTCTGGCGACGAATCACGGGGGCAGAGCGAAGCGGCCTGGCGTGGTACCAGCTCTCGGGAGGCCCGCTACGCACGCTCGATGTCGGCGCCGTCGCCGGTACCGACGTCTACTCGCCGATCGACGGGACCGTCGTCGCGCTTCGCGACCAGATCGTCTCGGGGCGCAAGGTCGGGTCGGAGATCGAGCTGCGGCCGTCGTCCGCGCCGTCGCTCGTCGTCTCGATCCAGAACGTGCGGCCCGATCCGTCGCTGACGATCGGCGCGAACATCGCCGCCGGATCGTCCAAGCTCGGCACTGTGACCGACATCAGCCGCTTCGAGCAACAGGCTCTCGAGCGATACGCGGCCGACGGCGGCAACAACGTCTCGATCCAGGTCTTCCCGTCGGCGACGCTCGGCGTTCCGTAAGAGTCCTCGCGGCTTGCGCATCCTCTTCATCGCCGACGTCGTCGGCGCTCCCGGCCGGAAGGCGCTCGAGGAGCGCCTCGCCGGGCTGCGCTCCGAGCTCGAGGTCGACGCGTGCGTGGTGAACGGCGAGAACGCGGCGGACGGCATCGGCATCACACCGCGGCTCGCCGACCAGATCCTCGGGATGGGGGTCGACGCGATCACGCTCGGAAACCACGCATTCCGCCGCAGCGAGATCGGCGCGTATCTCGAATCGTCCGATCGCGTCGTACGGCCCGCGAACACCTCGCGCAACACCCCCGGACGCGGAGCGACCGTCGTGTCGACCGCGAGCGGGCAGAAGGTCGGAGTGATCAACGTGCTCGGCTCCCTCTTTCTCCACCCGGCGACGTCGATGTTCGAGCTGATCGACGAGCTCGTCGAGGAGGTGCGGCGCGAGACGCCTGTGGTGCTCGTTGACGTGCACGCCGAGGCGACGAGCGAGAAAGCCGCGATGGCGCGCTGGCTCGACGGTCGCGTCACCGCGGTCGTGGGCACGCACACGCACGTGCAGACGTCCGACGCGACCGTCCTGCCGAAAGGAACCGCCTTCATCACCGACGCCGGAATGACCGGCCCGCACGACTCCGTGATCGGCGTCGAAGCCGACCTCGCGATCCGGCGAATGCGGACAGGGCTTCCCGTCCGGTTCGAGACCGCTCAGGGCGGGGTTCGTATCGAGGGCGCGCTCGTCGAGTGCGACGCCGAGACCGGCAAGGCCTCCTCGATCGAAGCCGTCCGCGTCCGCGTCTCCTGAGGCTCGGGCTCCGGGAGGAGCAGCCACAGGAACACGAAGGGAACGACCCACGGCAGGTAGAGGTAGAACCAGTGGGTCAGCGTCAGCTGGAAGGCGACGAGGACGGCCGCGGTGAGAGCGGCGAGCTCGACCGGCCCCTTCCTTCGCGGGACGAACGCCAGGAGCGCTGCGAGTGCGACCGCGAGCGTCGCGACGACCGGTTGCAGGAAGCCGAGGTCCGGGATCCCCTCGGCGTGGTACTGGCCCCAGCCCCAGATCGAGAACGGCGAATCGCGCTCGGACTGGAACCCGATCGTCCTGTCCCAGAACGTCCGGAGCGCCTCCCAGAGCGACGGCTCGAGCAGCAGAAGCGCGAAGCCGAGCACCGTCGCCACCGCGAATGCCGCAGCGAACCGGAGCACACGCCGAAGCTCGTAGGTCGGGTACGTCGCCCACAACGGCGCGACGAGAAGCGCCCCGAACTTCGTCCAGCCGGCGAGCGCGACCGACGCGCCGCGCGCCCAGTCCGAGGTGACGAGCCAGAACCCGAGCAGGAGGAACGCCGGCATGATCGCGTCATTCGTATTCGCATTGAGCGTGTAGGCCGTGAACGGATAGGCGGTCCACGCGAACGCGAGCAGGACCGCGAGCCGGCGGCCGCCGAAGCGCAGTCCGATCAGCAAGAGCGCGAGCACCGCGAGCAGGTCGAACGCGATCGAGGTCGTGTGCGCGGCGGGCAAGGAGTCCCACTTCCCGCTCCAGCCGAAGACGGCGACCGCCGGAACGTAGGCCAGGTAGGAGACGGGGCCGTACGTGTCGCCGCGCTCGATCGCCGCCTCGCAGCGCCCGTTCGTCTGGATGCGCTCGCGTACTTGTCCCTCCGCGTCCTTCGGGCCGCACGGCTCGAGCGTGCCGCGCTGGGGCATGTTCCCGTACGGCGCCTCGCCGTCGAGAATCCGGTCGGCGCCGACGACACCCGCGAGGCCGACGTCGATGACACCGCGAGGCGCCTCGAGGTTGAGCCCGACCCTGAACCCGAGGAGGAAGACCGCGGCGGCGGCGACCACCCACGTCGGCCAGACCGACCCGAGCGCTCCCGAGCGCCGGCCGAAGCCGACCCAGAGTCCACGGGCCAGCAGATACGCGAGCACCGGGTAGACGAGCGGGACGCTGCGGAAGACCTCTCCGCGGTCGAAGAACGCGAGCGAGACCGTGAAGCCGAGCAGCGCGAGCAGGTCGAGGTTCCTCGTCGAGAGCGGCCGCCGCAGATCGGCCAGTCCGAGCAGGAAGACGAGGCAGAACGCGAGCCACACGTACGGCTTGAGGAGCGTCTTCCCGCCGAACGCGCCCTCGCGCCCGCGCGCCATCTTCCAGGCGACCTGCGGGCCCGTCCACGCCTCGGTGACGCGTCCGGTGGAGTCCTCGACGACGGCCTGGACGATTTGGCCCGCCTCGCCCGACCACGCCTTCACGAGCCACGTGCCCGAGTCCTCGCGGTAGTCGCCGGACGTCGTGGGATCGGGCGGGTAGCGATCGAGCCAGCGCGCGATCTTCGGATGATCGAGCGCGAGCTCCACGGCCTTCTCCTCTGTCAGGCGCGCCAGGCGGTCGTCGTTCGGCCGCGCGGCCCCGGTCGAGGGAAGGACGAGCGTGAGAGCCGCGAGCGCGGCCAGCGCGATTAGCTTCGAGGTCCGAACGACCAGAGCTTATTGCCGACGAAGTTCACCGGCGTGACGAGCACGATCGCGATCGCCTGCGCGAAGACCGGACGGGACGTCAGCGAGACGAGCACTTCCAGCAGGACAAGGTTGGCGGCGAGCGCGAGCGACGAGACGACGAAGAAGCGTGCGCCCTGGTACGCGACGTCCCCTCGCTGGTGGCGGAACGTCCAGATGCGATTCCAGGTGTAGTTGTTGGTCACGGCGACGAGGAACGACGCCATCGCAGCCGGGATGTAGTGGAACGAGAACCCCTGCACGAGCGACGCGAACACGGCGAGGTTGACGGCGTAGCCGGTCACTCCCACGACGCAGAACTTGAAGAGCTGCTCCCAGTTCTTGCGCTTGCGCATCCCCGCGCGCACGCGCGAAGGCGAGAAACCAGCGTCGATCTGGGCGGACGAGGACTCCACGGTCATCGCAGGGTACTCGGGGGCAGAATCATCACCGTCCCCCATACGATCAGTTTTCACCAAACCCTTCGTCGCCGACGAGCGGGACGAAGCGACAGGGAATCGACGTGCGCTCCGTCGGGCCGTCGGGTGTCCGCACGACGAGAACGAGCTCCTGCCCGAACCGCGAGCCGCGTGGGACGACGAGACGGCCGCCTTCGGCGAGCTGATCGAAGAGCGCCGGGGGGACCGTCGGAGCTGCCGCCGCGACGGCGATGGCGTCGAACGGCGCGCGCTCGGGTACGCCGAGCGAGCCGTCGCCCACAGTGACCTCGACGTTCCCGTATCCGACATCGGCGAGTGTCGTCGCGTGCCTGCTCGGCGAGCTCGGGGATGCGCTCGATCGTGACCACCTCCGCAGCGAGCTCGGCGAGTACGGCTGCCTGGTAGCCCGACCCGGTGCCGACATCGAGGACGCGCTCGCTCCCGTGCAGGCCGAGGAGGGCGCAGATCGTGGCGACCACGAACGGCTGCGAGATCGTCTGGTCGTGTCCGATCGGGAGCGCGCCGTCGCCATAGGCATGCGCGCTCAGGCTGTCCGGCACGAAGCGGTCGCGCGGGACGCGAGCCATCGCCTCGAGGACGCGCTCGTCGCGTATGCCGCGTCGGCGCAGCTGGAGCTCGACCATCTCCGCGCGCGCGACGGCGGCGTCGACGGACGAGGTCACTTCGCGAGCGTTCGCAGCCCCGCGAACCGCGCCGCCTGCCGCCCGCGCATCCGAGCGGCCAGGATCGGCAACGCCACGGCGAGTACGTAGCCGGCCACGGGGATCAGCGCGATCAGGCAGATCAGCACGCCGAGCGCTCCCATGTACGCGCCGACGCCGAACCGCGTCGCGCCGCGCCGAAGCGCGCCGACGACGACAGCTGCCGCCGACAGAGCTCCGAGAATGCCCCCGACCGCACCGGCGATCGTCTCGGGCGTATCTCCGATGGCGAGGCCGATCGCTCCGCCGAGAACGGCTCCGACGACCGCGGCCGCGCCGATCCCGAGCACGTTCGTCCCGAGGATCCCGGTGATCGCCACCGATAAGCCCAGCCCGAGGCCGAGACAGAGCCCGATCGTGTACCAGCTCCCCACGCGGGCCCAGTGTAGAGAGCGGACTAGCGCGAGCCTTCGATCCGAGCGATGACGGCCAGCCCGAACGCGGCTGCGCGTGCACCGTCCACCACCCGATGGTCGAACGTGAGGGCAAGCGCGCCGGTGCGCCGCACGACGACCACGCCGTCGCGCACGACCGGGCGCGGCGCGACGCGGCCGATGCTGAGAATCGCGACCTCGGGATAGTTCACGATCGGGGTCTGGAAGAGGCCGGCGAGCTTGCCGGCGCTCGACACCGTGAACGTCGAGTTGCGCAGTTCGTCCGCGCCCAGCGAGCCCGCGCGGGCGCGCTCGGCGAGCTCGGCGATCTCGGAAGCGAGTAGGTCGATGGTCTTCTCGTTGGCGCCGCGCACGACCGGCACGACGAGCCCTTCCTCGGTCTGCACCGCGACGCCGATGTCGTAGCGGTCGAGGAGCACGATCGCGTCCCCGTCGAGCCGCGCGTTGAGCTCGGGGAACTCGACGAGCGCGTCCGCGCACGCCTTCACGACGATCGGCAGGAGCCGGTCGAGAGGCACGTCCTCGAAGTCGCACTCCTCGACCCAGGTCACGGGAGGCACCTCACGGTGGGCGCGCGCCATGTGCTCGGCGATCACGCGGCGGACTCCGCGCAGGGGTTCGCGACGTCCCTCTCCGCCTCCGGCGGCGGCGCGGACATCGTCCTCGGTGACTCGTCCGCCCGGTCCGGTCCCCGTCACGGCGGCGAGATCGACACCGAGCTCCTGCGCGATTCGCCGAACGACGGGTGTCGCCTGGACCCTCTCCACCGGAGCCGCCGTCAGTGTCACTCGAGCCGCTCCGTCAGCCTGCGGTGCCGCGCCGACAGCGTCGAAGCTCTCGCCGGCTGCGCCGATGACGACGAGCTCAGCCCCGACCGGAGCGATCTCGCCCTCCGCAACGAGGATCTTCAGCACCGTTCCGCCGTACGGCGACGGGATCTCGACGGTCGCCTTGTCGGTCTGGATCTCGACGAGCGGGTCGTCCTCAGCGATCTCCTGCCCCTCCGCGACGAGCCAGCGGGCGACCTCGCCCTCGGTGAGACCCTCCCCCAGGTCGGGAAGCTTGAACGCGCTCGCCATCGTCAGCCGTGATTCTCGTGCGCGGTCGCCCGTCGCGCACGCCACCGGCTACCACGCGACACGAGCATGGCGAGCGCCGCGAGCGAGATGAGGAGCGGCGGCGCGATGAATGCGATGGCCGAGGCGTAGTGAACCGTGCCGCATTCGGTGTCGCACGTCGCGAACTCGTCGGCGCCGTGGAACCCCGCCGTGATCGCCGCGAACGCAGTGGCCCACGTCACGACGGCAAGCGTGAAGAGGGCGATCGCCGCGACGCCGAGCCGGCCGCGCATCCACGCCGCCGCGAGCGCGCCACAGACGAGCGCGAAGATCGCGACGATGGCAACCTGGACGACCCACGTGGACATCGCGTCTAATTGTCGTCTAGCGGAGGGCTTCGTGCGCGAGACGTGCGTGGATTCCCTGAGCTCCGTTCACGAGCTGGGTCACGCGCAGGTCGACGACGACGCTCGCGAGGGCAAGCGCCTCGCGTCGCTCGAGCCCGTATTCGCGGCCCATCAGCTCGAGCATCCCGTCGATCGCGAGCGCGGCTGCCTCGTCGAGGTCTTCGTCGAACCCGAAGGTCAACCAGGCCTCGGGCGTCCATGCGATCGGCGCCGTGAGCGAGAGGTCGTCACGCACTGAGAGCGTGAGCTGCGCCCGCTCGACGGGCGCCTCGATCGCGAGCTGCGAGACCTCGCCGTCGCCCTGGGCAGCGTGCCCGTCGCCCGCCGAGAGCAGCGCGCCGTCCACGGCGATTGGCAGGAACAGCGTCGTCCCCGCTAGGAGCTCCTTGCAGTCGATGTTCCCACCAGACGGGCGGGGCGGATGCGTGGAGTGGATGCCGGGCTCGTCGGGCGGCATCCCGATGACGCCGAGGAACGGATGGAGCGCGACCTCTCGACCGGAGTCGGAGCGACCGATCCCCGCGTCTGCGTCGAGTTCCCAGTGAAGAGTGGTCGTCTCACCCTCGCCGACACCGAGCCGATCGTTGAGCGGCGTCGACCAGCCACCGGCCTGCGTGACGCCGCCCGAGCCGATGCGAACCTCGTCGATCTCGACCGCGAGCGTCTGTCCGGCTCGCGAACCGCGGACCTCGATCGGCCCGATCAGGGCATGTCCGGCGTCCAGCTCGCCTTCCAGGCGGCCGGAATACATTTCGTGCTCCGCCGTGCGCCAGCCCGCGTTCAGGCAGGAGAACGCGATCGAGTCTCCCGGCTCGACCGTCAGGATCGGCTCGAGGTCGCGCGAGAAGTGGCCGTGGAGCGTGCGCCGCTCGAGTGGGATCTCGTGCAGCGCCACTAGGCGGCGAGAACTCGGCGAACCGCGTCGACGACGCGCTCGACCGACGGCATGTACGCGTCCTCGATCTGCCAGTACGGATACGGAACGTCGTATCCGGTCACGCGCACCACTGGCCCCCGCAGGTCGAAGATCGCCTTCTCCGCGAGGACGGCCGCCACCTCGGCGGCGAAGCCACAGACGCGCGGAGCTTCCTGCACGACGACGACGCGCCCCGTTCGGGCGACCGACGCGAGGAGGCCGTCCTCGTCGAGCGGCTTGAGCGAGCGCAGGTCGAGCACCTCGCACGACGCCTCGTCCACGAGGGCGTCTGCAGCCGCGAGCGCGACGTGCACCATCGCCCCGTAGGCCACGATCGTGAGATCGGAGCCCTCGCGCGCGATCCGCGACTCGCCGAGCGGAACGATGTGCTCTCCGTCGGGAACGTCCTCCTTGGACGTGCGGTAGTGGAGCTTCGGCTCGAGGACGACGACGGGATCCGGATCGCGGATCGCCGCAGCGAGCAAGCCCTTCGCGTCCGCGGGGTTCGACGGGATCGCGACCTTCACCCCAGGCGTGTGGACGTAGTACGTCTCCGGCGAGTCGTCGTGCAGCTCGGGCGCGCGCACGCCGCCGCCGTACGGCATGCGGATCGTGAGCGGGAACGACATCGCCCCGCGCGTCCGCCAGCGATAGCGACCGACGTGGTTGATCAGCTGATCGAGCGCCGGATAGCTGAAGGCGTCGTACTGCATCTCGACGACCGGGCGCCAGCCCGCCATGCAGAGACCGACGGCCGTCCCGAGGATTCCCGCCTCGGCGAGCGGCGTGTCCACGCAGCGATCGACGCCGAACCGCTCCTGCAGCCCCGCCGTGGCCCGGAAGACGCCGCCGAGCTTGCCGACGTCCTCGCCCATCACCATGACGGTCGCGTCGCGCTCCATCTCGACGTGGAGCGCGTCGTTCACGGCCTCGACGAGAAGACGCTCAGCTCATCTGCCGAGGATCCTCCTGAGCTCGGCGAGGTCGTGCGCCTGCGACGGCGGCGGGTCGGCGTACGCGTGCTCGAAGACGAGCGCGGGGTCCGCCGGCGGCTCTGCCTCGGCGGCGGTGATCCCGGCGCGCATGAGCTCGAGCGCCTCGGCCTTCACGGCTTCCGCGAGCTCGTCGGTGAGGACGCCGACGCGCCGCAGGTACCGCTCGTATCGGCCGACGCACTCGTTCTCGCGTCTCCTCCTCGACTCGCTCGGGGTCGATGTAGATCGACGGATCGTCCGCGGTTGCATGCGGCGCGGCGCGATAAGTCACGGCTTCGATGAACGTCGCCCCGTCGCCCGCTCGCGCCCGCTCGACGGCGTCGCGCGTCGCCTCGTAGACCGCGAGGACGTCGCCTCCGTCGACGCGCACCCCGGGCATGCCGTAGCCGATCGCCTTGTCGGCGAGGTTCGTCGGCCGCGGTCTGCTCCGAGATCGGCGTCGAGATCGCCCACTGGTTGTTGTTGCAGAAGCAGGATCGACCGGCGCCTTCATCACCCCGGCGAACGTCGCCGCCTTCGTGGAACGGCACCTTCGGACGTCGCGCCGTCGCCGAAGTAACGTGAGCGCAACCCGGTCCTCGCCCTTCAGCCGCGAGCCCCACGCGAATCCGACCGCGTGCGGGACGTGCGTCCCAATCGGGACGCAGATCGACGCGACGTTGTAGCTCCCGTGGGTTCCACCACCCCGCCGGATGTCCCCGCCACCAGCGAGAGCACGGTCGACGCCGGCATGCCGCGGAGCAGCCCGATCGCCGACTCGCGGTAGGCTCGGGAAGATCCAGTCGCGATCCTCGAGCGCGAACACGGAGCCGGCCTGCATCGCCTCGTGGTTCCAGAAGATCGCGTACGTGCCGATGCGGCCCTGCCGGTGATAGATCACCGAGCGCTCGTCGTACGTCCGCAGCAGTACGAGGTTGCGGTAGAGCGCGAGCAGGTCGTCGTGCGAGAGACCGTCGACCTCACCGTCCGGAATGGCTGCACCGTCACCGATGACGCGGCGCAGGTCTCCTTCAGCAGGGAGCACGCTGCTCATCGGCGCGGCAGTGTGTCAGACGAGCACGGTCACGGCGTCGCGCTCGGCCTCGTACACGGCTTCGGTGACGTCCCCCGCGTCTTCGCCGTCCACCTGCAGCGGAAGCGGGTGGTCGCAGCGGACGACGATGCGGTCGAGATCGCGAGCGGAGAGCGCCTTCCCCTCCTTGAGACCGGAGCCTCGTACGCCGTGAACCAGGACGCCCGGGAGGTCCCGAGCTCGCAGGCTCACGGGCGCGAGGTACGCGAGGCCCGCGTCGAAGTCCGCACCCGGAACGAGGTCCAGCGCCCTGGCGCCCGCGAAGGTGTACGGCGAGCAGTTCGCCACGAGCACGAACGCCGCGCGTCCGGCTCCCTCGACCTCGAGCTGCTCGTCGAAACGCGCGTTCCGCGTCCAGAGCACGCTCGCCGCGACCTTCATGAACGCGATGTCACCAGGCCGTCTCCCGTCCGGAGTACGGCCGATCTGGTCGACCTTGCGAACGAGCTCCGCGTCGAAGCCGAGCCCCGCGTTGAAGCCGAAACGGCGGCCGTTGACGCGCCCGAGGCCGATCCGCCGTGTCGTGCCCTCGAGAGACGCGCTGCGCGGCCTTGACCGGGCTCCGCGGCAGTCCGAGCGCTCGCGGGAGCACGCTCGTGCCGCCGCCCGGGAGGAAGCCGAGCGGCACGTCGGCCACGACGCCGTTGAGCACCTCGTTGTACGTGCCGTCGCCGCCGAGCACGTAGATCGCTGTCGCCCCGCCGGCCTCGCGGGCGATCTCCGTCGCCTCACCGGCCGCCGTGGTGAGGCGAGTCTCGGTTCCCTCCGGAAGCGACGCTTGCACGGCAGCGAGCCGATGCTCGTCCACACCGGACGCGAACGGATTGACGATCAGAAGGGCGCTCACCGCGGCGTCGCGTAGCCGCGAATGCCGTCGACGAGGATCGCCAGGAAGCGATCCGCGAGCTCGTCGGTGTCGCGTCCCGGCTCGAGCCATGTGTATGCCCAGTTCGCCGCCGAGAGGACGAGCAGCGTCGCCGCGCCCGAGTCGAGGTCGGTGCGGAGGTCTCCAGACTCGACGCCCTCGCGGAAGAGCGCGCGCCATCGTTCCTCGTAGCGCCGACGCTCGGCGACGATCTCGTCGCGGTGCTCACCCTCGAGGTAACGCCACTCCCGGGTGAACACCGTGGCGACGTCGAGCTGCTCTGCAACGACACGCAGATGGCCACGCAGCGCCGATCGCACGCGTTCGATGGCCGGCGCATCCTCGGGCACCGCGTCGAGAGCAGCGTGGAAGGCGCGGGCGCCCTCGCGCATCGCCTCGTAGAGGAGCTCCTGCTTGGAGCCGATCAGCGAGTAGAGCGAGCCCTTCTGGACACCGAAACCCTGGGCGAGCGCGTCCATCGACGTGCCGTGGAAGCCCCGCTCGGCGAAGAGCCGCGCGGCTTCCCGGGTCAGCGCTTCCCGTCTCGTAGCCATTACACTCGATGCTAACGACCGTTCGGTAGGGAGGCCACCATCGTGGACACGCGCACGCAGGAGTTCCTCGACTACGTCCAGTCCGGCGGGCAGGTCGAGACCGGAGACTGGATGCCGGACGAGTACCGCGCCCGGCTCGTCAAGTTCATCGAGATGCACGGCAACTCGGAGCTGATGGGCGTGCTTCCCGAGCGCGACTGGATCCTCCGCGCGCCCACGCTGCAGCGGAAGCTCGCGCTCACCGCGAAGATCCAGGACGAGGTCGGGCACGCGCAGCTCATCTACCGCGTGGTCGAGGACCTCGGCAAGCCGCGCAGCGCCTGCCTCGACGATCTCGTCTCGGGCAAGGCGAAGTTCCACAACGTCTTCCACTACCCGACGAAGACGTGGGGCGACGTCGGCGTGATCGCGTGGCTCGTGGACGCCGCCGCGATCGTCTCGCAGAAGGCGCTCCTCAAGTGCTCGTACGCGCCGTACGCGCGGATCATGAAGAAGATCTGCTGGGAGGAGTCGTTCCACATCCTCCACGGTCGCGACGTGATCCTCGCGATGGTGACCGGCACTGACGAGCAGTTCGGGCTCGTGCAGGAAGCGCTCGACCGCTGGTGGGCGCCGCTCATGCAGTTCCACGGAAACCCGATTCCGGCGGACGAGGATCCGATGGTCCTCTGGCGGATCAAGAGCCAGGGAAACGAAGAGGCGCGCCAGCAGTTCCTCGAGGGCTACGTGCCGCAGATCCGCGAGCTTGGCCTCACGATTCCGGATCCCGCGTTGCGCAAGGACGCGGAAACGGGGACGTGGCTCTACACCGAGCCCGACTGGGAGAAGCTGCGCGCGGTCGTGACCGGGCACGGCCCGGCGTCGGCTGAGCGGCTCGCATTTCGGAGGCTCTCACGCGAGGACGTGGCCTGGGTCGAGCAGGCGGTGCTCGCGGAGGCCGCGTGATCTACGAGGTCTTCCGGCAGGAGCGGAAGGGGCAGGCCTTCCAGCATGCGGGCTCGGTGGACGCGCCGGACGAGCAGTTCGCGGAGATCTACGCGCGCGAGCAGTACGCGCGCCGTCAGGAGTCGGTCGCCCTCTGGCTCGTCCCGCGGGAGGCAGTCAGCGAGATCGACGAGTTCCCAGACGAGTTCGAGATGAAGTACCGCCGGGTCGACGGCTACTCGATCAAAGCTCGGCTGCACGAGGCGCGCGAGCGCGCCGGGACGCTCGACATGGCGCCGGGAGCAGGGGACGCAGCGTGAGCAAGCGCACCGACCTCCTCCTCTCGCTCGCCGACGACGAGCTCATCCTCGGCTGGCGGAACTCGGAGTGGACGGGGATCGCGCCCTTCCTCGAGGAGGACGTCGCGTTCTCGTCGATCGCGCAGAACGAGATCGGACATGCGCGCGCGCTCTACGAGCTCGCCGCCGCGGAGCTCGGCACGACCGCCGACGAGCTCGCGTTCGATCGCAAGCCGGACGAGTACCGCTCGGCTCCGCTCGTCGAGCTCCGCCGTCTCGAGTGGGCGCGCACGATCGCGCGGCACTGGCTCTACGAGACCGCCGACGAGATCCGCCTCGCCGCGCTCAAGGCCTCCGACGACCCGGAGATCGCCGGCCTCGCCGCGAAGATCGATCGCGAGGAGGCGTACCACCGGATGCACGCGGAGATGTGGATCGACCGCCTGCTCGCGACCGACGAGGGAAGCTCGCGACTGAACGAAGCGGTCGACGAGCTGTGGCCCTATGCCCTTGGCGTCCTCGATGACCGAGCTACGACCCGAGCTGAAGGCCCGCGCCGGCGAGCGCCTTGGACGTGCGCTCCCGGACGTCGAGGCGGTCCCGCGCGGCGTCCACGAAGCGGAGCTTGCGGAGCTGTGGGAGGAGATGACGATGGTGCGGCGCTCCGCTCCCCCCGGGTCGCAATGGTGACGGCCGACGAGGTCTGGGAGGCGCTCGCCGACATTCCCGACCCGGAGATCCCAGTCATCTCGCTCGTCGACCTCGGCGTCGTGAAGGACGTCGCTGTCGACAACGGCACGGTTCGGGTCGACTTCACGCCAACCTTCATGGGCTGCCCCGCGCTCGAGGTCATGCAACGAGCGATGGAGGCGACGATCGCTGAGCTCGGTGCGACCCCCGACATCCGTGTCCGACTCGACGACTCCTGGTCGACGGACGACATAACAGCCGAGGGCCGCGAGAAGCTTCGCGTGGCCGGCTTCGCGCCGCCCACCCCGAGGCCGGCCGGACGACTGGAGCTCGTGCAGCTCCAGCGCGGTTTCCGCTGCCCGTACTGCGGCTCGACGGAGACGAAGCTCGAGAACCTCTTCGGCCCGACGCCGTGCCGCTCGATTCGCTACTGCGAGGACTGCCGCCAGCCGTTCGAGCAGTTCAAGACGATCTAGAGTCGTGTCGCGCCACAGAGCTTCGTGAGATCGAGCTGGGCGTATCGTCGCGTTCCTTCTGCTGGTAGACAGGCGCGAAGCAGAGTGATATATCAGCGGCGCGCGCATGACGGAGACGGCCGAGACCGCTCCTGCAGGAACGCGGCATAGCGTCGATCGCACGAGCGCACCCGTCATCCGCGCCGAGGGCATCTGGAAGGTCTTCGGGCCGAACCCGGAGCGGCTCGTCGGCTCACCCGACGCCGACCTTCCGCGCGGTGAGCTGCGCGCGAAGACGGGCTGCGTCGTCGCCGTCAGCGACGTCTCGCTCGAGGTCTGGCCGGGCGAGGTGTTCGTCGTCATGGGCCTCTCGGGCTCGGGCAAGTCGACGCTCGTGCGGACGCTCATCCGCCTGATCGAGCCGACCGCCGGGAGATCGAGATCGCCGGTCATGACGTCATGGCCGCCGACCGCGAGGAGCTTCGTGAGCTGCGCCGGCACTCCGTCTCGATGGTCTTCCAGCACTTCGGCCTGCTCGCGCACCGCCGCGTGATCGACAACGTCGCCTTCGGCCTCGAGGTGCAGGGAGTGGGCAAGCGCGAGCGGCACGAGCGCGCGCACGAGGTGCTGCGCCTGGTCGGTCTCGAGGACGTCGCGAACCAGTTCCCCGATCAGCTCTCCGGCGGCATGCAGCAGCGCGTCGGCGTCGCGCGCGCGTTCGCGGGCAACCCCGAGGTGATGCTCTACGACGAGCCGTTCAGCGCTCTCGACCCGCTCATCCGGCGCGACATGCAGGACGAGGTCATGCGGCTCCAACAGGAGATCGGCAAGACGACGATGTTCATCACGCACGATCTGCCCGAGGCTCTCCGGCTGGGAGACCGGATCGCGATCATGCGCGACGGCGCTATCGTCCAGCTCGGCACGCCCGAGGAGCTCGTCGGCTCGCCGGCAGACGACTACGTCGAGAACTTCACGCGCGACATCCCGCGCAGCCATGTCCTGACCCTGCGCTGGATCATGCGCGACGCCCGGCCCGGCGACACGACCGACGGCCCGAGGCTCGACGTCGACCACCACGATGCGGAAGGCCGCTGCCGGTCGCTCGCCGCGAGCGAGAAGCCGGTCTGCTGCATGGAGGACGGCACAGATCGTCGGCATCGTCGACCGCGACGCCGTCCTGCGCGCGATCGCCGAAGAGGAGGGCTAGGCGCGTGTCGACGATCACGGAGACCCCCTTGCCCATCCGCGGCCGTCTCGCACGTCCCGTGGTGGCGCGGGAAGATCGTCCAGGTCGGGGCGATCATCGGCGTGATGTGGCTCGCCTACCGCGGCTGGAAGAGCGAGTACCCGTGGCCGAACGACCTCGTCTGGAACGGGCTGCAGGCGCAAGTTCGACGCGATCCAGACGTGGCTCCTCGACCAGCGCCTGGAGGGGGAGGCGGGCTGCTCTTCACGATCTTCGACGGCTTCCGCGATCTTCGCGGACAACCTCGTCGACCTGGTTCAACGACCTGCTCATCTGGCTCACGTGGATCGGCACGACCGTTGCCGGCACGCTCCTCGTCATGGCGTTTCGGAGGACTGCGCGCCGCGCGTCTGGGCGCTCGCCGCGTTTGCGACGTTCGCCCTCTCAGGCCTCTGGGCGGAGAGCATGGAGACGCTGGCGCTCATGCTCGCCGCAGTCGGCATCTCGATCGCTCGATCGGCATCCCGCTCGGCGTCGCCGCCGGGAGGTCGGACCGCTTCAACCGCGGCATCACGCCCATTCTCGACGCCGCGCAGATCGTCCCGGCGTTCGCGTATCTGATGCCGGTCGTCCTCTTCTTCTCGATCGGTTATGCCGCTGCCGTGGTCGCGACGATGATCTACGCGATCCCGCCGTGCATCCGCATCACCGCGCTCGGCATCCGTCGGGTACCGCTCGAACACGGTCGAGGCCGCGGCGTCCATGGGCGCGACCGGGCGCCAGATGCTCGCTGAAGGTGCAACTCCCGCTGTCGCGGCGGATGCTGCTCCTCGGCCTCAACCAGACGATCCTCTTCGCGCTCTCGATGGTCGTCATCGCCGGGCTCATCGGCGGAGGCGGGCTCGGCGCGGTCGTCAACTCGGGGCTGTTCTCGAACCCTGCGCTCGCGATGCTCGCCGGCACCGTGATCGTCGTGATGGCGATGGCATTCGACCGCATCACCGAAGCCGTCGCCGATCAGACCGACCCGACGAAGCGCCACCTCGACGCCGCCGCGAAACGGCGGCTGCGCGCTCAATCGCTCGCCGTCACCGCCGCGATCGTGGGCACGGTCGTCGTGGCGAAGGTGATCGGCGTCAGCGGCGACTTCCCGAACGCGGCAGGCGTGCGGCAGCGCACCGTGACGGCGCAGGACTGGATATTGGCGCAGATCCAGAAGGTGCTCGACTACGTGCAGGATCCGACCTCCTTCGTCTTCCACATCACGGAGCCGATCGGCAACTTCATCCTCGAGCATCTCCTGCTGCCGCTCCAGGCGTTCCTGATGGAGGCACCGTGGTTCAGACGCTCGGCGGCCTGACGCTCATCGCGTTCGTGATCTCCGGCCTCCGCCCCGCGATCACCGCGTTCCTCATGCTCGCGCTCATCGGCTTCATTGGCGTCTGGTCCCTCGCGATGGACACGCTCTCGCAGGTCATCGTCGCGACGGTCATCGCGGTGATCCTCGGCTTCAGCCTCGGTATCTGGGCCTCGGAGAGCCGCACGGTCTCGGGGGTCGTGCGCCCCGTCAACGACGTGCTGCAGACGCTGCCGCAGCTCGTCTACATCATCCCGTTCATCTACCTGATGCCCGTTTCGATCGTCCCAGGGATCGTGGCCGCCGTGCTCTATGCCTTCCCTGTCGTCGTCCGTCTCGTGGAGCGTGGCCTCAAGGATGTCGCACCGGAGACGCGTCGAGGCGGCCGGGGCATTCGGGGCGACCCGCGGGCAGATCCTTCGGAAGGTCAAGATCCCCCTCGCCGGCGACACGATCATGCTGGGCGTCAACCAGGGGATCATCATGGTGCTCGCCGTCGTCGTGATCGGCGGGCTCGTCGGCTCGGGCGGCCTCGGCTACGAGGTCGCACAGGGGCTCGTCCGCGGCCAGTTCGGGCAAGGCGTCATCGCCTCGATCGCCATCCTTGCGCTCGGCATCGCGCTCGACCGAGTCACGCAAGGCGCACGGCAGGCGAGAAAGGAGGACATGGCGTGAGAGTCCAAGGAAAGTCAGACGACAAGGAGGGTCGGATGTCGAATCGTCAGCGGGGCAGGGGATCGGCCTCGTCGCGTTCGGCCGCCGCCGCGCGGCGGCGCTGGTCGCGTCGCATGGCTTCGGCCGGCGGCGCGCGGCGGCGGCGTGCGGCACGGTGACCCTGAACGAGAACTCGTGGGTCGGCTCGACGGCGAACGTCTACGTCGTCAAGAACGTGCTCGAGAAGAAGCTCAAGTGCTAGGTCAAGGTGACGAACATCACCGAGAACCAGCCGAGCTTCCAGGCAATGGCCGACGGCAAGATCGACGTCGTGCTCGAGGACTGGGACAACACGCTCGTCCCGTCGAACAAGAAGTACCTGACGAGCCATGCGTCGTTCCCGTCGGCCCCAACGGGATCACCGGCGTGATCGGCTGGTACATCCCGCGCTACCTGCTCAAGCAGTACCCGATGTTCAAGACGTGGAAGGGGCTAAGGGCAAGGAGAGCGTGTTCAAGACCGCCGAGTCGTCGCCCAACGCGGGGACGTTCCTCGGCGGCGACCCTTCGTACGTCCAGAAGGACCGCGCGCTCATCAAGGAGCTCGGCCTCGACCTGAAGCATGTCGTCTCGGGCGCGGAGCCGGCGCAGGTCGCGCGCTGGACCAGCTCTACAAGCAGCACAAGCCGGTGATCTTCTACTGGTACGACCCGCAGTACCTGAATGCGGTCTACAACCTTACCGCATCCAGCTGCCGAAGCGGTTCAAGGGCTGCCTGGACGACGAGAAGATCGATGGCGACAGCACGCCTGCGAGTACCCGTCGTACGGTCTCGACAAGCTCGTCACGAGCAAGTTCGCGAAGAGCGGATCGCCGGCGCTCAAGGTGATCAGGAAGTTCAAGCTGGACGTCCGCGGACCAGAACTTCGTCGCGAACATCATCGCCGGGAAGCACATGGACAAGGACAAGGCCGCCGCGATGTGGGTGGCAAAGAACAAGGCCAAGGTCAACGCCTGGCTCGAAGTGAGCCGAGCTGCGTGGCGGGGGCGTCACCGTCCCGCCGCCCGCTCGATCGCGCCAGCATGAGCACTCCGCGCTCTCCATCCACCAGCCCGAGGCGGCGGATGCGCGGTCGCTCTCGGACCAGGCCTACTACCGCATCCGCGAGCTGATCGTCACCCTCGAGCTCGCCGCCCGGGTCGCTCGTCAGCGAGCGCGAGCTGATGGAGCGGCTCGAGCTCGGACGGACGCCCGTGCGCGAGGCGCTGCGCGCGCTTGCGCGCGAGCGGCTCGTCGAGGTGTACCCGCGGCGCGGCATGTTCGTCTCGAGCGTCGACGTGCGGGACCTCGCAGGGCTCTCGGAGGTCCGGCAGCACGCTCGAGCCGAGGGCCGCGCGGCTCGCCGCCGAGCGCGCGACGAAGCCGACCGCGCGGCGCTCGACCACCTCCTCGAAGAGCTCGAGCACGTCGCGCGACGAGCCCGACGAGCGGGCGCTCATCGACCTCGACCAGCGGATCCACCGCCACGTCTACGGCTGCACGCACAACCCGTTCCTCGCGGAGACGCTGAACGAGTACTACGTCCTCACGCTTCGCATCTGGTTCCTCGCGCTCGACCGGGTCGCCCGGCTCGAGGACGCGATCCGCGAGCACCGCGAGCTGCTCTTGGCGATCCGCGACGGTCGACGGCGACCGGCCGAGGCAGGCGATGCGCCGCACGTCGACGGGCTTCGAGAGACGCGATCCGCCGCGTCCTCTGAGTCTCATATATTTCCGATCCGCGAACTCATATATCAGCAGGAGCGCACTGAATGAGCACCTTCCCCAGCCGGGCCCGCGCCGTCGTCATCGGCTGCGGGATCGTCGGCAACTCGCGTCGCCTACCACCTCGCCCGACTCGGCTGGACGGACCTCGTCCTGCTCGACAAGGGCCCGCTCCCCAACCCGGGCGGCTCGACCGGCCACGCGTCGAACTTCATCTTCCCGGTCGACCACTCGAAGGAGATGACGCAGCTGACGCTCGAGAGCGTGCGCCAGTACGAGGAGATGGGCGTCTTCACCGAGTCCGGCGGCATCGAGGTCGCGCGGACCGAGGAGCGGATGGAGGAGCTGCGCGCGGCGCATGGCGTCGGCCAAGGCGTGGGGGATCGAGCCCGTCTCGCTCGTGACGCCGGCCGAGGTGAAGGAGCTCGTCCCGTTCATCGACGAGAGCGTGATCCTCGGCGGCTTCTACACGCCCGTCCGTCGGCGTCGTCGACTCGCTGCGCGCCGGCACGATCATGCGCGAGCGCGGGCAGCAGTCGGGCGCGCTCACGGTGCTCGCGAACACCGAGGTGCTCGGCATCGACGTCGAGCACGGCCGCGTGCGCGCGCGTGCGCACGACCGGCGGCGACATCGAGACCGACATCGTCGTCATCGCCTGCGGCGTCTGGAGCCCGAAGCTCGCGCGGATGGCGGGCGCGTCGATCCCGCTGACGCCGGCTGTGCACCAGATGATCGACATCGGCCCGATGCCACGGTTCGCCGGCACGAAGGGCGACATCGAGTACCCGATCGTCCGCGACATGGACACGAACATGTACGAGCGCCAGGACGGCACCGGCCTCGAGATCGGCTCGTACGCGCACCGCGCCGATCCTGCACGACCCCGAGGACCTCCCCTCGGTCGAGGAGGCCGCGCTCTCGCCGACCGAGTTCCCGTTCACCCAGGAGGACTTCACGCTCGCAGATGGAGCAGGCGCTCGAGCTGATGCCGGAGATCGTCGGCGACGAGTCCGTCGGCATCAAGTACGCGATCAACGGCCTGCTCTCGCTCACGCCCGACGGCATGCCGATCCTCGGCGAGATCGCCCGAGGTGAAGGGCCTGTGGTCGGCGGCCGCGGTCTGGGTCAAGGAGGGGCCCGGCGTCGGCCGAGCGCTCGCCGAGTGGATGGTCCACGGCGAGTCGGAGATCGACCTCCACTCCTCGGACGTCGCGCGCTTCTACGAGCACCAGAAGACGTCCGCGCACGTGAAGGCGCGCACGGCCGAGGGCTTCAACAAGACCTACGGGATCGTCCACCCGCTCGAGCAGTGGGCCTCGAACCGCGACGTCCGGCTCTCGCCCTTCCACGAGCGCGAGAAGGAGCTCGGCGCCGTCTTCTTCGAGGCCGCCGGCTGGGAGCGCCCGCACTGGTACGAGTCGAACGCGCCGCTGCTCGAGGAGTACGGCGTCGCTCGGGCGGCGCGAGGCCGAGTGGGACGCGCGCTGGTGGTCGCCGATCATCAACGCCGAGCACCTCGCGATGCGCGACCGCGCGGGCGATCTTCGACCTCACCGCGTTCGCGATCTTCGACATGTCCGGGCCCGGCGCGCTCGACGCCGTGCAGCGCGTGTCGATGCGCCAGATGGACGTCGCCGATCGGTCGCGTCGTCTACACGCCGTTGCTCACGCCGAGCGGCGGCTTCAAGTCCGACCTCACCATCATGCGGCTCGGCGACGAGCACTTCCGCGTCGTCACCGGCGGCGCGCACGGCATGGCCGACCTCAAGTGGTTCGCCGACCACCTGCCGGCGGACGGCACGGCGCAGCTCACCGACCTCACGTCGGCTGGACCACGCTCGGCCTCTGGGGTCCGCGCGCGCGCGACATCCTCGCCGCGCTGACGAGCGACGACGTCTCGCACGAGGGCTTCCCGTTCGCCACCTGCCGGACGATCGAGATCGGCCCGCTGCGCGTGCTCGCGTCGCGCATCTCCTACGTCGGCGACCTCGGCTGGGAGCTGTACGTGCCGATCGAGCAGGGCGCGCAGCTGTGGGACATGGTCTGGGAGGCCGGCGAGCCGCACGGCGTCGTCCCCGTCGGCATCGGCGTCTACGGCACCACCGGCCGGCTCGAGAAGTGCTACCGCGCGTTCGGCTTCGAGCTCGACAGCGAGTACACGTCGTCGAGGCGGACATGGCCTGGGGCAAGGTCAAGGAGCAGGACTTCGTCGGCAAGGAGGCGCACGTCCGCCACCGCGACGACGACCCGGCGGCGATCCTGTGCACGCTCACCGTCGACGACCACACGGCGGCGCGCGGCGCGAAGCGCTACATGCTCGGCGGCGAGCCGATCCTGACGCGCGACGGCGCGCCGCTCACCGACGCGAAGGGCCGCCGCTCGTTCGTGACGAGCGCGGGCGCGGCGCCGTCGGTCGGCAAGCACGTGCTCATGGCGTACCTGCCGCCCGAGCACGCGTCGAGCGGGAGCGAGCTCGCGGTCGAGTACATGGGCGAGCGGTTCCCGGTGACCGTCGCGGTCGCCGGCTCGACGCCGCTGTTCGACCCCGACAACGAGCGGATCCGCTCGTGAGGATCCTCGTCTGCGTCAAGCGCGTGCCGCTGACCGGCGGCAAGATCGTGCTGACCGCCGACGAGCAGGCGATCGAGACGCGCCACCTCGGCTTCACGATCAGCCCGCACGAGGAGTGCGGCGTGGAGGAGGCGGTGCGGCTCGTCGAGGCGCACGGCGGCGAGTCGGTCGTGCTCACGCTCGGCCCGCCCGAGGCCGAGGAGCAGATCCGCGACGCGCTGGCGATCGGCGCCGACCGCGGGATCCTGCTCGAGACCGACGGCGAGGAGTGGGACCCGCAGGCGACCGCGGCGGCGATCGTCGACGCGATCCGGGCGGACGAGGCGGAACGGCCTTCGACCTGATCTTCTTCGGCAACGAGTCGGCCGACTCGGGCGGCTTCCAGGTCGGCATCCGCGTCGCGCACGCGCTCGGCCGGCCGGTCGCCACCGGCCTGAAGGGCGTCGCCGTCGAGGGCGCGACGCGTGCGCTGCGAGCAGGAGGTCGGCCGGCGGCCGCGACGTCTACGACCTGCCGCTGCCCGCCGTGGTCACGGTGCTCGAGGGCCTCAACCTGCCGCGCTACCCGTCGGTGCCGGCGAAGCTGCGCGCGCAGCGGAAGCCGGTCGAGCGAGCTCGCCGACGCGCCCGAGCCGCGGCTCGAGAAGCTGCGCCTCGTGGTGCCGGCGGGCAGGGCAAGCAGGCCGAGATCCTCGGCCAGGGCCCCGAGGCGGCGCCCGCGGTCGTCGAGGTGATGCAGCGGATCGGGGTCGCATGATGCGTTCTGGTCTTCGTCGAGGAGCCGGGCGACGCTCACGCAGCAGGCGCTCGCTTTCGCGCGCGAGCTCGGCGAGCCGTGCGACGCGCTCTGCTCGGCGACGGAGCCGTCCGTCGGCCGCGTCGAGACGCTGCACGTCGCGGAGGACGAGGCCTTCTCCGCGCTACGCGCCGGCGCGCCGCCGGGCGCTCGACGAGCTGCGGCGCACTCGCCGCCCCGGCGGTCGTCGCCGCCGGCACCGACGCGGCAACGAGGTGCTCGCGCACGTGGCGGCATGACGCGACCTGCCGTTTGCGGCCAACTGCATCGCGCCGACGCCGGGCGATCCGGTGCGGTGACGCGCGTCCGCTGGGGCGGCAGCCTGCTCGAGGAGGCGCGGATGCACGGCGCGCCGGCTCTGACGGTGGCGCCGCACGCCGTCGCGGCCGAGGCGGCGGCGGCGGACACGCGCGACGGTCGAGCCTTCACGCCCGCGCTCGACGACGCCGACCTGGTCGTGCAGTCGCCGAGCACGTCGGAGCGTCCAGCGGCGGCATCTCGCTCGCCGACGCCAAGGTCGTCGTCAGCGGCGGCCGCGGCGTCGGCTCGCCCGAGGGCTTCGGGATCATCGAGGAGCTCGCCGGACTGCTCGGCGCCGCCGTCGGCTGCTCGCGCGTCGTGACCAGGGCCGGCTGGCGCCCGCACACCGATCAGGTCGGGCAGACCGGCACGAAGATCGCGCCCGACCTCTACATCGCGTGCGGCATCAGCGGCGCGACGCAGCACATGGCCGGCTGCAAGGGCGCGAAGAAGATCCTCGCGATCAACTCCGACCCCGAGGCGCCGATCCTCGCGAGCGCCGACTACGCGGTGATCGGCGACCTGACCGAGATCGTCCCGGCGATCACGCGCCGAGCTGCGGAAGGCGGCAGGCCAGCGCTGAGCTCGCCGCGAGCGTCGCCCTCGCGGTCGCGCTCGCGTCGCGATCGCGGTCGCGCGCTGTTCGCGCGCCGGGCCCGGCTGCTCTCGCGGCTCGTCCGGCTGGGCAAGCCGGCGGATCGCACGTCCGAGACGTGCCCGCCCGGGTGCGCAACGAGGCGGTGATCGTGCTCGGCCAGCGCAAGCTGCTGCAGCGGCTCGTGCCGGGCCTGATCCACGCGTTCATCTTCTGGGGCTTCCTCGTCCTGTTCCCGACGATCTTCATGGCGATCGCGGCGATCCTCGACCGCGACGCCGCTCGCCTCCGGATCGCCGCTCGGCTGGCTCGAGCACCAGGGCTGGTACGCGCTCCTCGTCGACGTCTTCGCGGTGCTCGTGCTCGTCGGCGTCGCGACGGCGCTCTGCATCCGCAAGGTCCAGCGCCCGCGCCGCTTCGAGGGCAGCCACCTCGGCGAGGCCGACCTGATCCTCGCGCTGATCGCGGGCATCGTCACGACGCTGCTCCTCTGGCACGCGTCGCTGATCGCGCTCGACCTGAACGCGTGGCCGGCGAGCTCGTCGCCGGTTTCGAACGCGCTCTCGGACCTCTTCGGCGACGGCACGACGACCGAGGTGCTCGAGCGCGTCTTCGTGTGGGCGCACGTGCTGATCATCCTGGCTTCCTCGCCTACCTCCCGCACTCGAAGCACCTCCACATCGCGACCGCGGCGATCAACGTGTTCTTCGGGCGCACGCGCGCGCGCGGGCGGCTGGAGCCGCTCGACTTCGACGGCCGACGGACGAGGAGCGACTCCGCTTCGGCGCCGGGACGGTCGCCGACCTCACCTGGAAGCAGATGCTCGACGCGATGTCGTGCACCGAGTGCGGGCGCTGCCAGGACGTCTGCCCGGCGTACGCGACCGGCAAGGCGCTCTCGCCGAAGCTCCTGATCATGGGCATGCGCGACCAGCTCTTCGCGGAGGGCCCGACGGCGCTCGCCGGCGGAGACGCTCAGCGCCGCTGGTCCCGAACGCCGTCACCGACGAGGTCGTCTGGGACTGCGTGACCTGCGGCGCCTGCGTCCACGAGTGCCCGGTCTCGATCGAGCACGTCGACCACATCGTCGACCTGCGCCGGCACCTCGTGATGGTCGAGTCGCGGCTTCCCGACCGAGGCCGAGACGATGCTGCGCGACGTCGAGCGCGGCGTCGAACCCGTGGGGCAAGCCGCAGACGGAGCGCGCGGCGTGGGCCGAGGGGCTCGGCGTGCGCGTGCTCGAGCCGGGCGACCCGGCGCCGGAGGTCCTCTACTGGGTCGGCTGCGCCGCGTCGTTCGACGAGCGCGCGCGGACGGCGGCCGATTCGACGGCGAAGCTCCTGCAGCGCCGCCGGGCGTGGACTTCGCGATCCTCGGCCCGCGCGAGTCGTGCACCGGCGACCCGGCGCGGCGGCGGGCAACGAGTACGTCTTCCAGGCGCTTCGCGGAGCAGAACGTCGAGACGCTGAACGAGGCCGGCGTGACGAAGATCGTGGCGAGCTGCCCGCACTGCTTCAACACGCTCGCGAACGAGTACCCGGACTTCGGCGGCCGCTACGAGGTGATGCACCACTCCGAGCTGCTCGCCGAGCTCGTGCGCGACGGGCAGCTCTCGCCGACGGCGGGCGAGCGAGACGATCACCTACCACGACTCCTGCTACCTCGCGCGCCACAACGACGTGCTCGAGGCGCCGCGCGAGCTCGTGGCGGCGATCGGGACAGCCGCTCGAGATGGCGCGAAGCGGCAAGCGGACGTTCTGCTGCGGCGCCGGCGGCGCGCACATGTGGATGGAGGAGCGCGGCACGCCGATCAACGAGGAGCGCGCGCGCGAGGCGGCCGACACCGGCGCCGAGACGCTCGCCGTCGCCTGCCCTTCTGCACGGTCATGCTCGACGACGGCGTGCGGCAGACGGCCCGCGAGCTGCGCGTCGCCGACGTCTCCACGCTGCTCGTCGAGGCCCTCGAGCGAGGCACACGGCCGCCGGCCCAGAGAGTAGCGAGGCCGAGCATCTCCTCGTGGCCTGGCGCGGAGACGATCCCAATCGCCGCGCGACTGAGTCAGGACGGCGCTGACGGCCGCATCGCGCGCCCGGCCGACGACCCGCCCGCGACCCGGCTGTCGCCCGCGAGGGAAGCGGTACGCAGGGCCGTGGACGTGGATCGCCGCCACGGCCTTTCCGCGCGCGTCGCGGACCGGCGCGGCGACCGAGTCGATGCCCTCCGCGAACTCCTCGAGCCCCCAGGCGTAGCCGGCCTTCGCACCTCGGCGAGTCGCGTTCGCAGCCGGTCCGGGTCGGTGACGGTCCGACGCGTGAGCGCGACGAGCTCGTTGCCGAGGTAGGCATCGAGCGCGTCCTCGGGCCACTCGGCGAGAGGACGAGCCCGGACGGCACGGCATGCATCGGCGCCCGTGTTCCCGTCCAATCGCGCACCTGGACGGGGTTGTCGGCCTCGACCTGATCGACGTAGATCACCTCGTTGCCGTCGGGAGCCCGAGTCCCGCGTCCTCTCCGAGCTCCGCGACGAGTCGGCGAGGAACGGTGCGCGATCGAGATGAGGCTCCGCTCAGGCGCGACGGCAGACGTGAGCGCCGTGACGCCCGGGCCGATTCGCCAGAGGGCCCCGTCGAACCGCTCGACCGCGTCGACGTCCTCGAGCGTCGCGAGCAGGCGCGCGACCGTCGACTTCGGAGCCGCACCCGCTCCGCGATCGCCGTGACCCCGGCTGGCCGCTGCGCCACCTCGTCGAGGATGGCAAATGCGCGCTCGAGCGATTGCACCATCGTCGCCGATCTCCTAGAATTCCACTATACAGCACTGTTCCGCGATACGGAACAGCACTGACCATGCCAGACGACGACCTCGATCTCCGCTCGCTGACCGACGCCGAGCTCGTCGCGCAGATGCACGACGACCTCTACGACGGGCTCGCCGACGAGATCGTCGAGGGGACCGAGATCCTGCTCGAGCGGGACTGGCCGCCCGACAAGGTGCTGAACGACGCGCTCGTCGAAGGGCATGCGCATCGTCGGGATCGACTTCCGCGACGGCATCCTCTTCGTGCCCGAGGTGCTGCTCGCCGCGAACGCGATGAAGGCCGGGATGGAGATCCTCCGCCCGCTGCTCGCCGAGACCGGCGCGCCGAGCGGATCGGCAAGGTCGTGATCGGCACCGTCAAGGGCGACATCCACGACATCGGCAAGAACCTCGTGGCGATGATGCTCGAGGGCGCCGGCTTCGAGGTGCATCGACCTCGGCATCAACAACCCGGTCGAGAACTACCTCGCCGCGCTCGAGGAGCACGAGCCCGACATCCTCGGCATGTCGGCGCTCCTCACGACGACGATGCCGTACATGAAGGTCGTCATCGAGACGCTGAAGGAGAAGGGCATTCGCGACGACTACATCGTCCTCGTCGGCGGCGCTCCGCTGAACGAGGACTTCGGCAAGGCGATCGGCGCGGACGCGTACTGCCGCGACGCCGCCGTCGCCGCCGAGACCGCCCAGGCCCTCGTGCATGGCCCGCCGTGCAGCAGCTACTGCGAGCCTGACGAGGAGCGCGTCTTCGAGGCCGAGCGCCCGGAGGTGCTCGTGCTCGCGTGCGGCGCGATCGCGCGCGAGGTGCTCGCGGTGATCCGGCTGAACGGCTGGCGCAACGTCACCGTCCGCTGCCTGCCCGCGAAGCTCCACTCGCGTCCCGAGCTGATCGCGCCCGCGGTCGACGCGAAGCTGCGCGAGCTCGGCGGCGCGCTACGAGCGCGTCTTCGTGGCGTACGCCGACTGCGGCACCGGCGGAGCGCTCGACGCCGTGCTCGACCGCCACGGCGTCGAGCGGCTACCCGGCGACCACTGCTACGGCTTCCTCACCGGGAACGAGGCGTGGGTGGAGCTCCACGACGCCGAGCCGGCGACCTTCTACCTCACCGACTTCCTCGCGCGGCACTTCGACGCGATCGTGATCCGCGGCCTCGGCCTCGACCGTCATCCCGAGCTGCTCTCGCAGTACTTCGGGAACTACAGGCGCCTGCTCTATCTCGCGCAGACCGACGACGACGACCTGCGGGCACGGGCCCGGCAGCCGCCGAGCGGCTCGGCCTCGCCTACGAGGAGCGGCGCACCGGCTACGGCGACCTCGTCCCGTCGCTGCAGCGCTTCGTCGAGGCGAGCGCCCGCTGCCTGAGCTCACGGTCATCTGGTGGCGCGACATCCCCGCGCAGGTCACCGCGAAGGAGGGTCGGACGTCGGCCCGCGCCCAGCTCCCGAGCGCTTCCAGGAGGCGATCGACTCCGCGGCGATGCGGGCCGGGCTGATCGGCACGGACGCGTACCTCGCCGAGTGGCGCCGCGAGGCGCGCGAGTGCGGCGACGACCTCGACGCCGAGGTGACCGAGGAAGCCGCGTGGCTCGAGGCCGCGTACCCGCGACGACGTGCTCGACCGCCTCGTGCGCGGCGGACGGGAGAGATTCGTGACGCGAGACCGCTCCTCTCGAGCGCGACGCAGGAGGTCGTGATCGGCTTCGACCGGCCGTTCGTGATCATCGGCGAGCGGATCAACCCGACCGGGCGCAAGAAGCTCGCGGAGGAGATGGCGGCCGGCGAACTTCGAGACGGTCGCTCGCGGACGCGATCGCGCAGGTCGAGGCCGGGGCGCAGATGCTCGACGTCAACGCCGGCATCCCGCTCGCGGACGAGCCCGCCATCCTCGCCGCAGGCGATCCAGCTCGTCCAGAGCGTCACCGACGTCCCGCTCTGCATCGACTCCTCGATCGTCGCCGCGCTCGAGGCGGGCCTCGCCGTCTACCAGGGCAAGGCGCTCGTCAACTCCGTGACGGGCGAGGAGGACCGGCTCGAGTCGGTGCTGCCGCTCGTCGCGAAGCACGGCGCCGCGGTCGTCGCGATCACGAACGACGAGTCGGGGATCTCGGACGACCCCGACGTGCGCTTCGAGGTCGCGCGCACGATCGTCTCGCGCGCCGCCGACCACGGCATCCCGAAGGAGGACGTCGTCGTCGACCCGCTCGTGATGCCGATCGGCGCCCTCGGCGGCGCGGGCCGTCAGGTCTTCCGGATCGTCCGCCGGCTGCGCGAGGAGCTCGGCGTGAACACGACGTGCGGCGCGTCCAACGTCAGCTTCGGGCTGCCGAACCGGCCCGCGCTGAACGCGGCCTTCCTGCCGATGGCGATCGCGTCCGGCCTGACCTCGGCGATCACGAGCCCGCTCCATCGCCGAGATGCTCCAGGCGGTGAAGGCCGCCGACGTGCTGATGGGCAACGACGCCGCACTGCGCGAACTGGATCGCCCGCAACGGCGACTCCGCCGAGGGCGACGCCACGCGCGGCCGCCGCGGAGGTCGCGAGGGCAGGCGGAGGGCGGCAGCGCCGTGACCGCGCCGACGCGCTCGTCGTCTTCACGCCCGTCCGGGCCGGCGCGGACGGTTCGAGCACGGGGACGACCGTGCTCGACGCCGCGAGGCAGGCTCGGCGTCGACCTCGACTCGGTCTGCGGCGGCCGCGGGATCTGCGGCCGCTGCCAGGTCGAGGTCGCCGAGGGCGAGCACGCGAAGCACGGGATCGACGTCGGCGGCGCGACCATCTCTCGCCCGCGGGCGAGCTCGAGCGCGCTACGCCGCCGACCGCGGCCTCGCGGAGGGACGCCGCCTCGGCTGCACGGCGAGCGTCGCCGGCGACGTCGTCATCGACGTGCCGCCCGAGAGCCAGCTCTACCGCCAGGTCGTCCGCAAGGAGGCGGACGCGCATCCGATCGAGATCGACCCTGTCGTCCGGCTCTACTACGTCGAGGTCGCGGAGCGCCGAGCTCGGCGGCGTCGGCGGGCGACCTCCGGCGGCTGCGGGAGGCGCTCGCGGGCGAGTGGGAGCTCGACGGGCTCGACGCCGACCCGGCCGTCCTCCCGCGATCTGCAGCGCGCGCTCTCGACGGAGGCGCCGGCGCGGTCACGGTCGCCGTCCACGACGGCTCGACGATCACGGCCGTCTGGCCCGGCCTCCACGACCGCGCCTACGGCATCGCCTTCGACGTCGGCTCGACCACCGTCGCCGGCCACCTCTGCGACCTCGCGACCGGCGAGGTGCTCGCCTCGGCCGGTGCGATGAACCCGCAGATCCGCTTCGGCGAGGACCTCATGAGCCGCGTCTCGTACGTGATGCTGCATCCCGGCTCCGAGAAGGAGCTGACCAAGGCCGTCCGCGGCTGCCTCGCGAAGCTCACGGCCGAGCTCGCGACGAGCGGCGGAGATCGACCGCGCGGACGTCCTCGAGGTCACGCTCGTCGGCAACCCGATCATGCACCACCTCCTGCTCGGGATCGACCCGACGCCGCTCGGCGGCGCACCCTTCCCGCTCGCGGTCGACGAGGCCCTCCGACTGCCCGCCCGCGAGCTCGGCCTCCCCGTGCACCGGGGCGCACGCGCGTACGTGCTGCCGTGCATCGCCGGCCACGTCGGCGCCGACGCCGCCGGCGTGATCCTCTCCGAGGCGCCCGCACCTGGGCGACGAGGTGAACCTCATCGTCGACGTCGGGACGAACGCCGAGATCGTGCTCGGCAACCGCGATCGCCTGCTCGCCGCCTCGAGCCCGACCGGCCCGGCGTTCGAGGGCGCGCAGATCTCGTGCGGGCAGCGCGCCGCGCCCGGCGCGATCGAGCGCGTCCGCATCGACCCGGAGACGCTCGAGCCGCGCGTCCGCGTGATCGGGAGCGACGCGTGGTCGGACGAGCCGGGTTCGCCGGACGCGCGACGTGACCGGCGTCTGCGGCTCCGGGATCATCGAGGCGATCGCGGAGCTCCACCTCGCGGGCGTGCTCACGACGGACGGCACGATCGACGGCTCGCTCGCCGACGCGCTCGGCCCGCGTCGTCGCCGACGGCCGCACGTTCTCGTACGTCCTCTGGCGCGGGCGAGCCCGAGCTCGTGATCACGCAGAACGACGTCCGCCAGATCCAGCTCGCCAAGGCCGCGCTCCACGCCGGCTGCGCGCTGCTCATGGAGCGCTACGGGATCGAGACGCGTCGACCGGATCCGGCTCGCCGGCGCGTTCGGCACGCACATCGACCCCGTGCACGCGCTCGTCCTCGGGCTCGTCCCCGACTGCGACCCCGAGCGAGTCACCGCAGCCGGGAACGCCGCGGGGACGGGCGCGCGCATCGCGCTCCTGAACCGCGCCGCCCGCGCCGAGATCGAGGAGGTCGTGCGCCGGATCGAGAAGATCGAGACCGCGGTCGAGCCGCGCTTCCAGGAGCACTTCGTGAAGGCGATGGCGATCCCGCACGACGTCGACCCGTACGCGCGGCTCGCGCGTACGGTCCGGCTCCCCGGCCGCGCGACCGCATCCACGAGCGGCCGACGCGAGCGCGTCGCGAGAGAGGAAGCGCATGAGCGAGACGAGAGGACGTCGCGCGGCGGCCGGGCCGCCCGCCAGGCAGCGCGGCTGCACGCCGTCGTCGAGCGCGTTCCGTTCCTGACCCGCACGCTCGCCCCGGTCGAGGTCCTCTCCGAGGAGGGCCTCTCGATGATCGAGGAGAACGCCGACACGATCCTCGAGCAGGTCGGGATCGACTTCCGCGACGCCCCCGACGCGATCGAGCTCTTCCGCGACGCCGGCGCAGACGTCGACGGCGAGCGCGTCCGCTTCCCGCGCGGCATCTGCCGCCAGCTCGTGCAGGCGACCGCGCCGCGCGAGTTCACCCAGGTCGCCCGCAACCCCGAGCGCAGCGTCGTCTTCGGCGGCGCGGACACGATCTTCGCGCCCGCGTACGGCTCGCCCTTCGTCCGCGACCTCGACGGCGGACGGCGCTACGGGACGATCGAGGACTTCCGCAACTTCGTGAAGCTCGCCTACGTCTCGCCGTGGCTCCACCACTCCGGCGGGACGGTCTGCGAGCCGGTCGACCTCCCCGTCAACAAGCGGCACTACGACATGGTCGACGCGCACCTGCGGCTACTCCGACAAGCCGTTCATGGGCTCCGTCACGCATCCGCAGCGCGCCCGGGACACGGTCGAGATGGCGCGGATCGTCTTCGGCGCGGACTTCCTCGAGGAGAACGCGGTCGTCTTCAGCCTCATCAACGCGAACTCGCCGCTCGTCTGGGACGCGACGATGCTCGGCGCCGCGCGCGCGTATGCCGAGGCGAACCAGGCGGTGATGATGACGCCGTTCATCCTCGCCGGCGCGATGAGCCCGGCGACGGTCGCTGCGACGTGTGCGCAGACGCTCGCCGAGTCGCTCGCAGGCATGGCCTACGTCCAGCTCGTCCGGCCGGGCGCACCCGTCGTGCTCGGCTCGTTCGCGAGCTCGATGTCGATGCAGTCCGGCGCTCCGACGTTCGGGACCCCGGAGCCGGCGCTCGTCCTCTACGTCATGGCCGCGCTCGCACGCCGGCTCGGCGTGCCGTTCCGCTCCGGCGGGGCGCTCACCGCCTCGAAGGTCCCCGACGCGCAGGCCGCCTACGAGTCCACGAACACGATGCAGCCGACGATGCTCGGCGGCACGAACTTCGTCCTCCACGCCGCCGGCTGGCTCGAGGGCGGGCTGACGATGGGCTACGAGAAGTTCGTCCTCGACAACGACCAGCTCGGCATGTGGCACGCGTTCTGCAAGGGCGTCGACCTCTCCGAGAACGGCCAGGCGCTCGACGCGTTCCTGACGAACGAGCCGGGCACGCACTTCCTCGGCCACGCGCACACGCTCGCGAACTTCGAGACCGCGTTCTACCGCTCGCCGGTCGCGGACAACTCGAGCTTCGAGCAGTGGGAGGCGGAGGGCGCGAGCGACGCGGCGCACGCGCGCGAACGCGCACTGGAAGCAAGCGCTCGCCGAGTACGAGCAGCCGCCTCTCGACGACGCCGTCGACGAGGAGCTCGCCGAGTGGATCGACCGGCAGAAGGCCTCGTTCCCGGACTCGGACGTATGACGACCGTCACCGATCTGCTGGAGCACCCCCGCTACGAGGTCATCCCGTTCGGCGGCATCGAGGAGGCCGTGCTCGAGCACGTCCCGACGGAGGTCACCGTGACGGTCACGACGTCGCCCGAGAAGGGCCTCGAGCCGACGCTCGACCTCGCGGAGCGGCTCGCCGAGCACGGCTACGAGGTCGTTCCGCACCTCGCGGCACGGCACGTCCGCGATCGCGCGCACCTCGCCGAGATCGTCGCGCGCATGCGAGCGACGGGCGCGAGCGACGTGCTCGTCCTGGCGCGGCGACGCCGAGGAGCCGGCGGGCGAGTTCGACGGCTCGCTTCCCGCTCCTGCGAGCCCTGGCCGAGCTCGGGCATCCGTTCCGAGACGTCGGCATCACGGGCTACCCGGAGAGCCACGCCGCTGATCTCCGACGCCGCGACGATCAAGTCGATGTTCGCGAAGGAGGAGTTCGCGACGTACATCGTCAGCCAGATCTGCTTCGACCCGCAGGTCACGGCGGCTGGATCGCGCGCGGTCTGGGAGCGCGGCACGCGGCTGCCCATCTACATCGGCCTTCCCGGCGCCGTCCCGCGGACGAAGCTCCTGCGCGTGTCGAGCGGATTCGGCGTCGGCGACTCGATCGCGCTTCCTGCGCACCGACGACGACGCACGCTCGCCCGGGCAGCTTCGACCCGGATCCGCTTGTCGCCGGGCTCGAGGAGAGCCTCGGGGGACGCGCCCCGCCCAACCTCGGCGGCTTCCATATCTTCACGTTCAAGACCTGGCCGAGCACCGAGCATTGGCGGCAGCGGCATCGTCGCCGCCGCGCTGCCGGTGCGACAGAGAGGAGCCTGCATGCCCGTCGAGGTCGAGACGTCCGCTCCGTCGAGGTGCCGACGCGGCTCGTCCATGGGCCGGGCACTCGCCCGCCTCGGGAGACGCTCCGCGAGCTCGGCGTGACGCGCCGCTGCTCGTCACCGACCCCGGCGTCGCAGCGGCAGGTCTCGCGGAGCGGGCGCTCGAGCACCTCGACGACGCGGTCGTCTTCGACCAGGTGCGGCCGAATCCGGACATCGCGCTCGTCGACGAGGGCGCCGCGCTGTACGCGGAGTCGGAGTGCGACGGGCTCGTCGGCCTCGGCGGCGGCTCGTCGATGGACACGGCGAAGTCGATCGGCGTCGTCGCGCGGCACGGCGGCTCGATCGCCGACTACGAGTGGGGCCACGACTCCGATCAGCGAGCGCATCCCGCCGCTCGTCGCGATCCCGACGACCGCGGGCACGGGCAGCGAGGTGACGCTCTGGGCGGTGATCACGGACCACGACCGCAAGATCAAGTTCAACGTCGGCGGCACGCCGCTGATCGGGGCGCACGTCGCGCTCATCGACCCCGAGCTCATGCTCGGGCTGCCGCCAGCGGTCACCGCCGCGACGGGCATGGACGCGCTCTCGCACGCGATCGAGTGCTACACGTGCGACTACCACCAGCCCTTCAACGACGCCGTCGCGCTGCAGGCGATCGAGCTCGTCGCCGCGTGGCTCCGGATCGCCGTCGAGGACGGCTCCAACCTCGAGGCGCGCACGCAGATGGCGCACGCGGCGACGCTCGGGGGGATGGCGTACGGGACGGAGAGCGCCGGCGCCGCGCATGCGATGAGCCAGTCGGCCGGCGGTGTCCACGACTGCCCGCACGGCGCTCTCACGGCCCGCGTGCTCGGGCCGGTGATGGAGTACAACGCATCGGCCGATCCCGTGCGCCACGCGCGAATCGCGCAGGGGCTCGGCGTCGACACGAGCGGATTGAGTCCGCTCGACGCCGCCCTGGCGGGAGTCGAGGAGCTGTACCGGCTCACCGACGACGTCGGCATCCCGACGATGGACGGGCTCGGCTTCTCCGAGGACGAGATCCCGATGCTCGCCCGCATCGCGTTCGAGGACCCGCAGACGATCGGCAACGCGCGCGAGGTCGACGTCGCCGCCTACGAGGACATCTACCGCAACGCCTTCTCGAGGGGCGCGCGTTGAGCATCTCGACCGCAGCGACTACTCCATGGTGATCGGCGGCGCATGGGCCGAGTCGGAGTCGGGCGAGCGCTTCGAGGCAACGAGCCCGGCGACAGGCGAGAGCCTCGGCACGGTGCCGGAGGGAACACGAGAGGACGCGCAGCGCGCGATCGCGGCCGCGAACGCCGCCCGACGGGACTGGGCGGCGCTGTCCGCCTTCGAGCGCGCCGCGGCGATGAACCGAGTCGCCGATCTCATCGAGGAGCGGCGCGACGACCTCGCGCGCACGCTCACGCTCGACCAGGGCAAGCCGCTCCACGCCGAGTCGTACGGCGAGGTCGAGGAGCTCGTCGTCTACTGGCGCATGGCCGCGGCCGACGCGACCCGCCTCACCGGCTCGATGCCGCCCTCGGTCGACGCGTCGAAGCGCATCCTCGCGTACCGCGTCCCGCGCGGTGTCGTCGGCGTGATCACGCCCTGGAACTGGCCGTACACGATGCCGGCGGAGCTGATCGCGCCGGCGCTCGCCGCGGGGAACGCAGTCGTCTGGGTACCGGCACCCTCGACCTCGGTCTGCGCGGTGAAGCTCGCCGAGTGCATCGTCGACGCGGAGCTTCCTCCGGGTGTTTTCTCGATGGTCACCGGCCCCGGCGCCGTGGTCGGCGACGAGGTCGCCTCCAACGCGGGAATCGCACGGGGTCGGCTTCATCGGATCCGTCGCGACCGGGCTGCAGGTCGCGGCGCGAGCGGCGGGCAAGACGACACTCCTCGAGCTCGGCGGCAACGGCCCGCTGGTCGTGCTCGAGGACGCGGACGTCGCGGGGGCGGCCGAGGCCAGCATTGCGGCCTCGTTCCTGTGCGCCGGCCAGAGCTGCACGGCTGGCGAGCTCTTCCTCGTGCACGACGCCGTCCACGACGAGTTCGTCGCGCGGCTCGCGGACTGTGGTCGAGAGCTCGGTGCGACTCGGCGACCCGCTCGTCGGAGGAGACGACGATGGGCCCGCTCAACAACGAGCCGACCGCGCGAAGATGGATCGACACGTCGGGACGCGCTCGAGCGCGGTGCGGAGCTCGTCGCCGGCGGTAGCCGAGCCTCCGGGATACCCGACCGACCTCTACTGGGAGCCGACGGTGCTTTCGGGCGTGACCGGCGAGATGGAGGTCGCGCGCGAAGAGACATTCGGCCCCGTCGTCCCGATCACTCCGCATCTCGAGCGACGAAGAGGCGCTGCAGATCGCAAACGCGTCACCGTACGGCCTTCTGACCGCGGTCTGGACGACGGGACCTCGCCCGCGGACTGCGCTTCGCCGAGGCCGTCGACGCGGGCTGGGTGAACATCAACGAGTCCACGAACTACTGGGAGAGCCACCTCCCGTTCGGCGGGCGAGCCGGCACGAGCTCGGGAGTCGGCCGAGTGGGCGGGAGGCTCCGTGCTCGAGGCCTTCACCGAGCCGAAGACCGTCGTGCTCACGCTCGACCCGGGACCCGCGGTCTAGAGTCTCCAGCGTGGCCGTCGAGATCTTCTACTGCCCGACCTGAAGCGGATACGACAAACGGGCCGCGAGTCTCGCGGCCGAGCTAACGGAGCTCGGGATCGAGGCGGCTGCCACACCCGGAGCCAGGTCGCAGTTCGACGTGCTGGCTGATGGGACGCTCGTCTACTCGAAGCAGGACCGCGGGCGCTTCCCCGAAGACGGCGAAGTCGTCCGGCTCCTGTCGGCTGACGCCTAGCGCGATCCGCACTCGTTGACGCAGCGCGGCTCGGGTGCCACGGTACGCGCACCGTGAGCGACCTCGTGAGGACCGTCGTGATCATCCTCGCCGTCATCGGCGCGATCGGCGTTGTGGCGGCGATCTGGGAGGAGCTCGGTCCGCGAATCAGGCGCGACAAGACGGAGGAACTGGACTTCGACGACGACTTCGAAGCGAACGACGTCCGCTCGGCCGCCGCGCAACTCGAGCTGGAGCACACGTGGTGGGAGATGAGCCTCGAAGCTCTCGAGGCAGAGCCTGCCTTCCAGCTCGCTGTCTCGGCACTTGCGGACGCGGACACCGATGTCGACGAGGTCGTCACGCTGAGTCGCGACGCCGACGGTTGGGTCGCGTCGATGGGGCTCGCCGCTCTCGCGCAGCGCGACGATGTCCCGGACGATTGGCTCTCTTGGGCTGCGCGCAACCCCGTGCGTCCCTCCGTGTGCGAGGACCGGCTGCTGCTACGGGCACTCGCCGTTCATTCCGGGCAGCCGGTCATCGGAGCCGGGCTACTCGCCCTCGAGTCGCTTCGGGACGAGGTCGTCGCGGAGTTCGTCGGAGAACGCATCAGTCGCGGCGAGCAGGTCGACGTCGACACGTTCGACAAGCTCTCGCTCGAGACGGCCGAAAACCTCGAGGCGTTCATCGACCGATTCGAAGTGGACCTCGGGCCCGACTTCCGCCGGAGCTTCGAGACCTGGCGCGCACTGGCGAACCTTAAGAACATTGGGCGGATCTGGGAGCGACCGTTCGACGATCCGCCCACGCTCCTCGCAGGGCGTCGACGAGAGCTCGTGGAGATCGTCGTCGCCGCGCTCGAACAGAGCCCGCCGCGATCCGTCCTCCTCGTCGGCGAGCACGGCGTGGGGAAGACCGCGTTGACACGGGCAGCGCTCGATCGCATCGATGAAGACGCGATCGTGTTCGAGACGACTGCTGCGCAGATCAACGCCGGCGCGATCTACATCGGAGAGCTCGAAGGTCGGGTGAAGACGCTCGTCGACGCGGTCGCAGGACAACGTGTGATCTGGATCCTCCCGGAGCTGCAGGAAACCTTGTTCGCGGGTCAGCACTCGCGAAGCCCGCAGGGGCTGCTCGACGCGCTCCTTCCCCACATCGAGTCCGGCGCGATCGCCATCGTCGCGGAGGTGACCCCTGCCGCGGCCGAGGTGCTCGTCGCGGCACGCGCCAGAGTCAAGAGCGCGTTCGAAGCTCGTACGTGTCCGACCGCTCGACGATCCCGACACCGTTGCGGTCGCCAGGCATGCGCTCGAGCACGATGCACTCGGTGTCGACGCCGACGACGAGACTCTCGCGGAGGCACTCGAGCTCGCACAGCAGTTTCTCCCCAGCGTCGCGCAGCCCGGGAATCTCCTGCGGCTTGCCCACGCAACCGCCGCAGAGGCCGCGGAGCAGGGCGCCGCGACGTTCGACGGTAGGGACGTGCTGACGACGCTGGCGGCGAGCTCGGGGCTTCCGCTCGCGCTCCTCGACGCAGCCGCGCCGCTCCCGCTCGACGCCGTGAAGGCGTTCTTCACGGAGCGCGTCCTCGAGCAACCCGAGGCCGTCGACTGCATCGTCGAGCGCATCGCGATGATCAAGGCGGGCGTGACGGATCCCTCGCGGCCTCTCGGCGTGTTCCTCTTCGTCGGCCCGACCGGCACCGGCAAGACGGAGATCGCGAAGACGCTCGCCGAGTTCCTGTTCGGTTCCGCCGACCGGCTGATCCGAGTCGACATGAGCGAGTACCAGTCACCCGAGGCGTTCGATCGTCTCCTCTCCGATACGACCGCGGAGGCACGCGGCGTCGGCGCTGATCTCGTCCGTCCGCAAGGACCCCTTCGCGGTCGTTCTCCTCGACGAGTTCGAGAAGGCAGCCCAGCCGGTGCTCGATCTGTTCCTGCAGGTCTTCGACGACGGGCGGCTCACCGACTGCAAGGTCGTGTCGTCGACTTCCGGCGCAGCGTCATCGTCCTCACCTCGAACATCGGCTCGCCGCTCGCACAGGGTCACGTGTCGGCTTCGATCCCAGCGGATCGCACGTTCTCGAGACGCGGGTATCGAACGCGCCGTTCGAGCCTCGTTCCGACCCGAGCTCGTGAACCGGTTCGATCGGATCGTCGTCTTCCGTCCGTTCGAGCGCTCGGCGATGCGGGCGCTGCTCGACAAGGAGCTCGCGGACGCGCTGGCGCGTCGAGGTCTCCGAGGACGGCCATGGGCGGTCGAGGTCGACGAGTCGGCGTATGCGTTCCTGATCGAGAAGGGCTTCAGTCCCGAGCTCGGCGCCCGCCCGCTCAAGCGTGCCGTCGAGCGGCACCTGCTCGCACCGCTCGCAGCGTCGATCGTCGAGCAGTCGATTCCCGACGGCGACCAGTTCCTCTTCATCACCGCGCCGCGCGGGGATCGCATCGAAGTCGTGTTCGTCGACCCGGACGCCGAGCCAGAGTTCGACAAGGAGGAAGAGCCAGCCGCAGAGCTCGATCTCCCCACCATCGCGCGCGCTCCGAAGGGTGACGAAGCGTCCGTCCGATTCGTGCTCGCCGAGCTCGAGCGCGTGGACGACGCGGTCGAGGGCGCACAGGAACGGAAGGGTCATGCGCTGTCGGCGATCTCCGAGCCGGGCTTCTGGGAGCGCGACGATCGGTTCGAGCTGCTTGCCGAGGCCGAGTACCTGGATCGCCTCCTCGCTGCGACGAGAACGGCGGATCGGCTGGGCGGGCGCCTGCAGCGAAGCGTTCGCGCAGACGGCCGGGCGAATGCAGACCTCGTCGGACTGCTGGCGGGACGCGCTCTACGTTCTCGACCGCGCGCTCGAGGGCATCGAGAACGGCGCGCCGACCGAGGTCTTCGTCCACATTCGCCCATCCGGCGGCGTACGCGGAGGAGATGCCCGAGCACAGCGAGTTCGCCTCCACCGTGACGCAGATGTACGTGCAGTGGGCCGATCGCTGTGGAATGCACCTCGAGCGGCTCGACACGCAGGACGGCGCGCACGTTCTCGCCGTCTCCGGTCTGGGCTGCGGCGAGATCCTCCGAGCAGAGTCGGGCGTCCACGTGCTCGAGCACGTGGACGAGGAGCGAGACGGCAGTCCTGTCGTCGACCGCGATCAGGTTCACGTCGTCGTTGTCGCCCGTCCTTCCGCATGCCGAGTCACGCTCCGACGACGTCGTCCACGCGGCGCGCACGGCGATCGCGGGCGCAGAGGCGCCGAGCGTCATCGTGCGCCGCTACCGACCCGGCAAAGCGCCGCTCGTACGAGACAGCGTGCGCGGGTATCGGACGGGCCGGCTCGACCGCGTACTCGCTGGCGACTTCGACCTCTACTAGTCGCTTCTAGCCGTCTTGGCCGCCACCCTTGCCCTTGCCTCGGCCGTGGCCTTTGCCCGGTTTGCCGTCGTCCCCCTCGTCTCCGACCTCGCCGCCGGGAGCGCAGCGACTCTGCCATCGGTGGCGCAAGTCGTCGATCTCGGCGCGGCGGCCCTGGATCCCCTCGGAACGATCGAGCAACCCGGTGACGCCGTCGCAGCGGCCCACGGCGAACCGCGCGTAGGCGAGGTTGTAGCTTGCATACGCCTCCGTCAGGGTGCCGTCACCCTTGAGAGCGAGCACGGCCCGCCTCAGGATCGGCAGAGCGGAGTTGAAGTTGCCCGCCTGCACGAGGGCGAAGCCGCGAGCATTCAGCGCAGCACCATCGGGCGCCGAGGCCGTCGTGGCGCTCGCCTCCGAAGCGGCAGCATTCGAGGCCGCGACGCGGCGTGAGGCGTCGCGGCCGGGCTCGTCTCCGGCGCCAGTGAGGGCCGCGACGAGGAAGCCCACAACCAGCAAGCCGGTCATGCCGAGCGCGATGAGCGCCCCGCGCGGGCGTCGCGAGCGATAGACGAGAGTACGCGTGGAAGCTCCCGCATCGACGACAGTCGGAGCAGAGGCGGTGTCCTCTGTTTCGAGCGCCTCCCGCAGGCGCCGGACGAGCTCCTGGGCATTTGCGGGCCTCGCATGAGGCTCTTTCGCGAGCGCAGACTGGAACACATCGTCGACGGCCGTCGGCAGCGTGGGATCGAACGGCGTCGCGCGTGGGACGTCGGCATTCAGGTGCGCGAAGGCCTCGGTGGCCGGAGTGTCGCCCGCGAACGGTCTGCGTCCGGTCAGGAGCTCGAACGCGACGACGCCGAGCGCGTAGAGATCGCTCGCGGCGGTCGCCGGCTCGCCGCGAGCCTGCTCCGGCGCGAGGTAACCCGCCGTCCCGAGCACGGTGCCGGGCGCCGTTAGTGCGTCGGCTCCGCTATGTCGACGCGATGCCGAAGTCGGAGACATGAACGTTGCCTTCGTCGTCGAGGAGGAGGTTCGCCGGCTTGACGTCCCGATGTACGACCCCGTTCTCGTGCGCCCGGTCGATCGCCACCGCAACTTGCTCGAGCCAGGCGAGCGCCGTCTCGCGCGGGATCCGCGCGCCCCGCATGCGCTCGTACACGGAGCCACCCTCGAGGTACTCCATGACGATGAGCGGCCGCCCGCGATGCTCGGCGACGTCGAACACGGTCACGACATTCGGCGCAGCCGAGAGCCGAGCTGCGGCGAGCGCCTCTCGTCGGAAGCGCGCTCTGGCGTCGTCTTGGCTCGCGTAGTGGTCGGAGAGCAGCTTGACCGCGACCGTCCGCTCCAGGACGGAGTCGGTCGCGCGGTAGACCTCGCCCATGCCGCCACGGGAGACGAGCGTGGGCGCGGCATATCTCCTGGGAAGCACGTCGCTACCGATTCGAGCAAAGTACCCGTTCCGCCGAACTCCGACACTCGCTCAGCGCAGCAGGAAGCCGTCCTGCAGTGGATCGCTCGGATCGAGCGTGAAGACGTGCTCGCCCGTGCGATACGCGCTGCCCTCGACCTCGGTGACCACGGCGGGGAGGCCCGCAACCTCGGTATCGCGCACGACTCGGCCAGTGAACTCCGTGTCGACGATGCTGCGGTGACAAAGCTCCTCGCCGCGGGGCAGGCGACCCGCACGGTCGAGCAGCGCGAGCCGAGCCGACGTTCCGCTGCCGCACGGCGAGCGGTCGACCTCGCCGTCCGCGAACACCGTGACGTTGCGTTGGGTCAGCGGGCTCTCACCCTCCTCCTGCCAGAAGATCACGCCGTAGATGTCCCGGAGCTCCGGCTCGAGTGGGTGGACGACGTCCTGCCAGGCTTCGAGCTCGCGCTTGAGCTCACGGCCGAGCTCGATCAGGCGCGGGAGCTCGCCCGCCTCGACCCGCTCCTCGACGGAGGCGTAGAAGGCCCCGCCGAACGCGACGTCGACCGTGCGCTCGCTGAGCTCGACACCCTCGGCCCAGACGAACGACGGCACGTTGCGGAAGCGCACCGATCGCACGCGACCGTCCTCGACGTGCGCCCAGGTGTCGAGCCGGCCCGAGGGGACGTCGACCACGACGTGGTTCTCGCCCTCCTGCTTCTCGACGATGCCCTCGTCGAGCGCCCACGTGACGAGCGCGATCGTCCCGTGCCCGCACGCGGTCGAATAGCCGGCGTTGTGGAAGAACACGACGCCGAGGTGCGCTTCGGCGTCCTCCGGCTCGACGACGAAGCAGCCGTACATGTCGGCGTGCCCGCGCGGCTCGTGCACGAGCAGCCGGCGAACGTCGTCGAGCCGGTCGTGCGCGTCGCGCCGCTTGTCGAGGATCGTCGCCCCTCGCGGCAGCTCGACTCCGCCCGTCACGATCCGGAACGGCTCGCCGGCGGTGTGGTAGTCGACCGTACGCAATCTCCATAAAGCCCGACCCTAGCCGCACCGGCCGCGAAAGCGGCCGCTTCAGGGATCTTCGCGCGATCGGGACTCCGCGCTAGCGGATCCCGATCGCTTGCGTAAAGAGATGGAGCGCTGGGGATCCGTCGTCGAGCGTGGACCCTCAGCGCCCCGGGAGTCGAGTACCGCCCGACAGAGAGTTGCCGTGACGGTGTGGTAGGCCGCTTCGTTCGTCGGCCGCGGCGCGTTTCCTACGCGCCCTTGAAGTCGGGAGCGCGCTTCTCGAGGAACGCCGCGACGCCCTCGGCGAAGTCGCCCGTCTCGGTGGCAGCCTGCTGGAGCTCGCGCCTCGAGCGCGAGCTGATCCTCGAGAGACGCCGTGTAGGCGTGCTCGAACAGCTGCTTCGTCATCGCCACCGCGCGCGTCGGCAGCGCCGCGTACCAGCTCGCCAGCTCGGCGACCCGCGCGTGGAACTCGTCGGCCGCGACCTGCTCCGAGATGAGGCCCCAGTCGAGCGCCTCGTCGGCCGCGAGTCGGCGGTTCGACACCATCCACTCGAAGGCGCGCGTGAAGCCGAGCAGGCGATGGATGAACCACGTTCCGCCGGCGTCGGGTACGAGGCCGATCCCGATGAAGCCGGGCACGAAGCTCGCGTCGGACGAGCCGATGCGGACGTCGCACGCGCAGGCGAGCGAGAGGCCGGCCCCTGCGACCGGGCCGTTGATCGCCGCGATCACCGGCTTCTCGAGCGCGCGGATCGCGCGGATGTTCGGGTGGTACGTCTGGTCGAGCGCTTCGCGAACGCCGCCCGGGAACGACTGGAACTCACGGAGATCCTGCCCGGAGCAGAATCCGCGTCCCGCGCCGGTGAGCACGACCGCCCGAATCTCCGGGTCCGCCGCTTCGGCGAGCGCCGCGGCGAGCCCTTCGTGCAGCGCGCGGTTGATCGCGTTGTAGACGTCCGGACGATTGAGCGTGATCGTGAGGACGGCGCCGTCGCGCGAGGTCAGGACCTCGTCGGCCATGCCTACTCCTTCCTGTCGCGGTCGAGGAACGCGCGCACGGCGTCCTGCGCCTCTGAGCCGAGCATCGACATGGCCAGCCAGTCGCGTGCGTGGCCGACCGTCTGGTGCCAGGCGAGATCGCGCCAGACGTTCAGCTGCTGCTTCGCGTAGCGCGTCGTCTGCGGAAGCCGCGCGGCGAGCTTCTCGACCCACTCGTCGACGGCAGCGTCGAGCTCGCTCTCCGGGACGACGCGATTCACGAGGCCCCACTCCGCGGCCTGCGCGGCCGGGATCTCGTCGCACAGGAAGACGATCTCACGCGCACGGCGATCGCCGACCATCAGCTGGAGCCACTGCGTCGCGCCTCCGGCCGGGACCGATCCGTGCTGCAGCCCGACGTGCCGGATGAACGCCGTGTCGACCATCACGGAGAGGTCGCACGCCATCTGCAGCTCGTTGCCGCCGCCGACGGCGATCCCGTTGACCCGCGCGATCGTCGGCTTGCCGATCTCGCGCAGCCGGTCGTGCATGTCCTTGAACGCGCCGAACCACTTCCAGTACTCGCTCGAGTTTCCGAGCAGGTCCTCGTCCCACGAGCGCAGGTCGGCGCCGACGCAGAAGGCGCGCCCCGTCCCGGTGACGACGACGGCGCGGATGTCGTCGTCCCACGACGCGTCCTCGCACGCCCGGGCGATCTCGCGGAGCATCTGGAAGTCGAACGCGTTCAGGACGTCGGGCCGGTTGAGCCGGATCGTCGCGCGCGGCGCGGCCTTCTCGTAGACGATCGTCTCGAACCCGAGCTCGGCGGGATCGAGCGGACGTGGGTGCGTCGGCTCGGTCACTCGATCGACGCGAAGTTCACCGTGAACGGGATGCCCATTGCCATCGCGTCCTTACCCGCGGCCGCGAAGGCCTCCGAGCTCACCGCAGACTTGAACGACTCCATGTCGTCCCACTCGAACTCGGCGTGGTACCGGTAGGTCGGGTCGCCGAACGGCGATCCGAACACCTTGCCGTGCCGGAACGCCGAGCACTCGACCGGCGCGGTGAACTCGTCGAGGTGCTGCTGGTACCGCTCCGGATCGGGCTCGGACTCGTACTGGATGATCGCGCGGATCACGTTCGCTCCCTTCGTCGGGGACGGCGGGAGCGTATAGCGTCCTCGGCATGAGCACGACGTGGTTCGCCGCCGCTCTCGCTTTCGCGGCGGGCCTCGGCGGAGCCGTCCAGATCGCAGTGCAAGGCCGCCTCGGCGACCGCGTCGGGAGCCTGGAAGCGGTGACGACCGCCGCTGTCGTCGGAGTCGTGATCGCGCTCTCCGCGCTGCTGATCGCGCGGCGCTCGCTCGCCGGAGTCGGCGAGGCGATCGAAGGCCCGAAGTGGCAGCTCCTCGGCGGTGTCATGAGCGTCTTCATCGTCCTCGCGATCACGATCGCCGGCCCGCGAATCGGCGTCGTGGCGACCACGGCGTTCCTCATCGCGGCGCAGTTCGGTCTGGCCGCGGTCATCGATCGCTACGGCTGGTTCGGCGTCGAGCAGGTCGCGTTCTCGTGGCCGCGGCTGCTCGGGATCGCGCTGCTCGTGGTCGGGGCAGCGCTCACGCTGCGCCGGTGAGCGTCGACCCGCTCGCCGGGCTCGAGCCGCGCGCTCCTCTGGGAGCGCTTCTTCGAGCTCACTCGCATCTCCCGCCCCTCGAAGCACGAGGGCCCGGCGCGCGAATACGTCCTGGCCTGGGCAGCTGCCCGCGGGCTGGACGCGCGCGCCGACGCGGAGGGAAACGTGGTGGTGCGGGTGCCGGCCTCGCCAGGGCGCGACGCGGAGCCGACGGTCGTCCTGCAGTCGCACCTGGACATGGTCTGCGAGCGCGATCCGGGCAGCCCGTTCGATCCACGAGAAGGGCGGATCGACGTTCGCGTCGAGGACGACTGGGTAAGGGCCGAGGGAACCACGCTCGGCGCGGACAACGGGATCGGCGTCGCGGCGGCGATGGCCGTCGCGGACGACGACGCGATCCTGCACGGGCCGCTCGAGCTGCTCTTCACGGTCTCCGAGGAGCAAGGCCTCGACGGAGCGAAGGCACTCGACGCGTCGCTCGTCTCCGGCCGGATGCTCGTCAATCTCGACGGGACGAGCGACGATGCGCTGACGGTCGGGTGCGCGGGAAGCGATCACACGCTTCTGCGGATCCCGCTCGCCCCGTCATCCGCCCCGTCGGATCACGTCGCGCTGCGGGTCGGAAGTGTCGGGCGCGAAGGGCGGCCACTCCGGCGGCGACATCACCGCGGGGCGCGTCAACGCGATCAAGGCGCTGGCGCGAGTCCTCTCGGCGGCGTTCGAGGCGGCGCCATTTCAGCTTGTCAGCGCTCGACGGCGGAGTGAGCCGCAACGCGATCCCGCGAGACGCCGGTGCCACCGTGGCCGTTCCGCGGGATGCGGAGCAGGCGTTCCGCGCCGCGGCAGAGGCGGAGCTCGCGGCGATCGTCCGGCAACACGCGGGCACGGACGGCGCACTCGCTCTCGAGATTCGTGCCCGCGTCGCAGACAGATCCCGCCGGAGCGGAGACCACGCGACGCATACTCGACCTCGTAGCGGCCATCCCGAGCGGTGTCCTCGCGATGAGCCCCGACCTGACCGGCGTCGTCGAGACGAGCACGAGCCTGACGACAGCGACGACCAAGGACGGCGTCGCTCACGCTCGGATCGATGACGCGCAGCTCGAACGCCGCCGCGCTTGACGACGTCCTGGTGACGATGGGCGCGCTGGCTCGACTCGCCGAAGCCGACATCGAAGTGCGCCGCTCGTATCCACCGTGGGAGCCGCGACTGGACTCGCCGCTCCTCGCGACGGCGACAAGCACGTTTGCGCGGCTCTTCGGCTTCGAGCCTGGGCTCGCCGTGGTGCACGGCGGGCTCGAGTGCGCGGTGCTCGGCCAGAAGCTTCCGGGCGTCGAGATGATCTCGATCGGCCCCGAGATGGTCGGGCTGCATGCCCCGGGCGAGAGGGTGCGGATCTCGAGCACTCAGCGCTTCTACCGGCTCCTCGGCGCGCTGCTCGACGACCTTTCGAGCTAATGCCGCCGGCAGCGGCTCTCGAGCGCCGCACGATCCACGAGGGTCGTCCGCCCGCGCGCGAGAGCGACGGCGCCGAGCTTCTCCTCCTCCCGCAGCACACGATTGACCGTCGCGCGCGACGTGCCGGCCATCGCTGCGATGTCCTCCTGCGTCATCGGCACGACGCCGTTCTCGTACATCGCCGCGAGCTCGACGAGACGGCGGCGGACGCGAGTCTCCGCATCGACGTAGTGCGCCTCGACGACGCGATCCGTCGAGCGGCGGAGCTGCTCTGCGAGGAGCCTCAGGAGCACGTCCTTCACGCCTGGGTGCTCCCGTTGGAGCAGCGCGAAGTCGTCGCGGAAGACGGAGCGCGTCTCTCCGGCCTCGAGCGCCTCGACCGTGGCCGAGCGACGAGCGTCGGTGAGCAGAAGCGCCAGCTCGCCGAAGCTCTGGCCAGTACCGAGGACGTCGATGAGCACGCTGTCGCCGAGCGGCGTCAGCACGCGTGCGCCGAAGCGCCCACGGACGACGAGGTGGAGCGAGTCGGCGGGATCGTCACGATGGAAGACGACCTCGCCGCGAGCGAACGTCCTGCGGCGGGCGATCGAGAGCAACCGGCGAACGTCCTCCGGCGGGAGATCGGCGAGCAGCGGCCACTCCACGGAACGGAGTCTGGGTCATGCCTTCCGGTGCTGCAACCGGCGCCGGCGCGCCGAAGGCTCGCACAGGCGAGCCTTCGGCGCTGGTGTGAGGTGATCGGCTGCTCTAGCCGAACGGCAGGCCGACGCGGCGACCGCAGCGCTCCTGGACGTACAGCTGCAGGCCGAACGTCAGGCGTGGGCAGCGCCCGCACCGAGGACTTCTGAGAGCAAGGTGCTCGCTGCGCGGTTGCCGATGATGCACCGACGGCCGCGATCAACAGGGCGACCAGGACGATGAGAAACGTGAGCTTCATGATGTTGCTCCTTTCGAGGTGGTCGTTTCGTGATGAGAGATGGACTCAGGCCGCATGGAGCGAAGGAGGCGGGTGATGGCTCCTACCTGCGCCGTGAACTGGCGACAGGAATCGCACTGCCCGAGATGCAAGGCGAGGCCGTAGATCAACGACGGCGCGGCCTCGCCGTCCAGAGTGAGTGAGAGCGCCCGGCGGGCCCGGGCGCAGCTCCTCGTGCTGACGGCGATGCTCACCCTGAGCCCTCACACCGGCCGCGCCCGGACGGTTGCTCCGTCCGCGACGGGCTGGCGTCGGCGAAGGCGGTCGAGCCACGAGCCGGCACGAGCCGTCGTGGCGTCTCCGTCCCGCTGCGACTCGCGGAACTCACGCACCCTCATCGCATCTCGGGCACGGAGGAGGCGTTCCTCGTCGCGCAGCCTCACAATCTCGTACTTTGTCCACGGATGAAAGGCGTCCATCTGTCCCCTCCTTCGAGTGGGTTTGCTGTCGCCTCGGGTTGTCGCAGTCGTCGTTGAACGAGCGCTTGGCGGTCGCTTGAGAACCGCTTGTGAGCGGTCTACGGTTGTCGCGTCGTATGGAGAGAGGAGGCCGTTGATCGAGTTCCGAGTCCTCGGACCGCTGGAGGTGGTCGACGAGACACGCGTGCTTCCACTCGGTGGCCACAAGCAGCGGGGCGTACTCGCGCTGCTTCTGCTCGAGCGGAACCGGGTCGTGCCGCGCGACCGCCTCGTCGACGCGCTCTGGGGCGAGAGTCCCCCCGCGTCCGCAGCGAATAGCGTGCAGGTCTACATCTCGAAACTCCGCCGCTTGCTCGGCGACGGTGGGAGCGGCGAGAGCGCGCTCGTCACAGCTCCTCCCGGCTACCTCCTGCGAGTCGCTCCCGGCACCCTCGATGCCGACGAGTTCGAGCGGCTACTGGTCGAAGGGAAATCGGCGCTTCGCTCGGAGTCGTTCGCCGAAGCCGAGATGATCCTCGCGAACGCCGTCGCGCTCTGGCGCGGGCCGGCGCTCGCCGACCTTGCGTCGGAGCCGTTCGCCCAGCCCGAGATCGCCCGCCTCGAAGGACTGCGGCTCGACGCGCTCGAGGCGCGATTCGAAGCGATGCTGGCGGTCGGGCGCGAGTCAGAGGCGGTGGGCGAGCTCCAAGCACTCGTCGCGCTCCATCCGCTCGATGAGCGGCTTCGCGCGCAGCTCATGGTCGCGCTCTATCGCTCGGGCCGGCACGCCGACGCCCTGGAGACGTATCGAGCCTTCAGGCAGATCCTCGACGAGGAGCTCGGCCTCGAGCCCAACCCCGAGCTACGCCGGCTCGAGCAGGCCATCCTGCGCCAGGACGAGTCGCTCGGCCCAGTCGTGCGGCTCGCGCCGGCCATGGCGGTGAGCGCTGCGCCGATCCGCGGAAACTGCCACACCGACCGCCGCCCCTCAGCCGAGACATATGGAGGACGAGCGCCGGCCGGTCACGGTGCTCTTCGCCGACATCGTCGGCTCGACGGCACTCGGCGAACGGCTCGAGCCCGACGAGGCGAAGGTGCTCGTCGGCGAGTGCGTGACGATGATGAGCCGCGCGGTCGACGAGTACGGCGGGACCGTACAGGCGTACCAGGGCGACGGGATCTGTGCCTACTTCGGCGTCCCGGCGGCACACGAGGACGATCCCGAGCGCGCCGCCCGCACCGCCCTTCGCATCCTCGAGGTCGTGAGCGGCTACGCCCGTGACATCGAGGCTGCCTGGGGGATCTCGGGCTTCGCGGTGAGGGTCGGCGTCAACAGCGGCCCGGCGGCGGTGGGGCTCGTCGGGAGCTCCGACCCTCAGGCGGTCGCACTCGGCGATGCAACGAACGTCGCGGCGCGCCTCCAGGCTTCCGCCGAGCCGGGGACGATCCTCGTCGGGCACGTCACGGCGCGACGGCTCGAGCACCGCTTCGAGCTCGGATCCTCGATCGAAGTCCCGGTGAAGGGCAGAGACGAGCCCGTCCGGGCCTCGCGCCTTGTTCGCGCGAAGGAGCGAGAGCCACGGGTCTCGATGACGCCGGTCGTCGGGCGGGAGCGGGAGCTGGTCGTACTCCAGGGAGTGCTCCGTGACCTGGCGTCGGGCCGCGGGCAGGTGGTGCTCGTGACCGGCCAGCCGGGAATCGGCAAGACCCGCTTGCTCACCGAGCTCGCCGCAGCGGGCGCGAGCGACGCGACGTGGCTCGAGGGGGGCTGCCACTCCTACGGCGGCCTCCCGCGTTGGCCGTTCGTCGAGATGCTCCTCGGTTGGCTCGGAGCCGAGATCGGCGAGCCCGAGATCGCCATCCGAACGAAGGCGCGCGCGGGCCTCGGTGCGCTGTTCGGCGACGAGGCCGACGCCATTCTCGGGCCGCTTGGCCGGCGCTCCTACGACTCCGGCTCGAAGCGACGCCGGCAACGGAGGACGAGAGCGAGGAGCCGCCTTCGTCCGCTGGCTCGAGCGCCTCGCGGCCGACCAAGCCGGTCATCGTCGCGGTCGAGGACACGCAATGGGCGGATGTGCCGACACGCCGGCTTGCAGAGCAGCGTCCTCGAGCTGACCGATCGCGCGCCCGTCGCGCTCGTCCTGACGGAGGAGCCGATTGCGGGGTCCGAAGGCGCTGCCCTCCGATCGCACGCACTCGCCGACTTCGGACATCGGACCTCGGAGCTCGCGCTTGGGCCCATCTCGGACGACGCGGCGGCGCAGGTGCTCGCGGGCGTCCTCGGCGAAGAGCTCGACGCTCCCGACTCGGACAGGCCTGATGCGAGAGGCAGAGGGTAATCCGCTCTACCTCGAGGAACTCGCCCGGGCGTTCCTCGAGGGCGCTCTCGAGCCACGCGGCCGGACCTGGACCGTGACCATCGGGTCGCTCGAGCTCCTTCCTCCCTCGCTCGAGAATCTCCTGGTCGCCCGGATCGACCGCCAACTGGACGGGCCGCGCAGGCTCGCGCAGATCGCTGCGGCGATCGGGCGGACCTTCCCGGTCTCCGTGCTCGAGCGCGTCAGCGGCGAGCACACAGGAGAAGCGCTCAAGGCACTCCTGCGAGCCGAGGTCGTCCGCGAGAGCAGCCGCTACCCGGAGCTCGAGTGCACGTTCACGCACGGTCTCGTGCGGGAGGCCGCGCTCTCGACCCTGACGTCCACGCGCAAGCGGGCGCTGTATGTGGAGATCGCGGCTGCGTTCGAGTCGATCTACGCGGAGTCACTCGACGAGCACCTCGAGCGGCTTGCCCACTACCACGCGCGGGCCGGAAACCTTCCAAAGGCGCTCGAGTACGCGGAGCGCGCACGAGCCGAGTCACGGGCTAGCGCTCGAGCCACCAGTTCTCCGCACCCACGAGTGGGTCGAGCGCAATCAGGAGCAAAGTTCCGCAGATCGGGCGCTCGAGCGCAGCCCAGCCCGACTGCTCGTAGAGCGGGATGGCGGGCACGTCCTTCGCCATCTGCGCGTCTGCTCGATTGAGTGCCGCGGTCTGGCGTGCCGCGTCGAGAATCCGCTCGGCCTGGTCGAGGTCCCGAGGTGACCAGGCGCTGGCGGTATCCCGTCCAGTTCTGGTCGCCGCCGGCTCCGAAGATGCCCTTCCATAGGTAATCCGGGCTGTTGGGGGACCAGGAGAAGAGCGCGACGTCGAACTCCCCGCTTGGGAGGAGTTGGTCGAAGACCACCTGTGGTGACCCGTAACGCGGAAGGACCTCGACGCCGACCTGGCGAAGCTGCTTCTGGGCCAGCTCGACGATCCTCGGCCGAAAGCCGCCGGGAATGACCGGAGCGACAAAGCGGAGCGACAGCCGCTCGCCCGCGCAGGCGTAGATGCCGTCGGTGCCTCGTGTGCAGCCGGCGCGCTCGAGCAGCTGCCGGGCCTCGGCGGGACGGAATCGATACCGGCTCCAGTTCGGCCGGTAGTACGCGCTGTAGGTGGGTAGAACGATGCTGTCTCGCTGCGCTGGCCTCGGGTAGACATCTCCCAGCGCGACGTCCGCGAGGGCCCTACGGTCGAGTCCGAACGCCAGGGCTCGACGGACCAGCTTGTTCTTCAGTGCAGGATGGCCGCCGGGGCCGAGGCGGAGCGCGAAGTGCTCCATGCTGTTGCCTTGAACCCGGAGTGCGCGGACACCGGGCTGTCCGCTCACTTCCGCGTAGAAGCTCGGTGGGAAGCTCGCCGCGACGTCGATGTCGCCGGTCCGGAAGCCGTCGACGAGCGTGTTCCCGTTGACGGCGAAGCGGAGAACCAGACGGTCGACGTAGGCCGGGTGCGGACCCCAGTAGCTCGGATTCCGGCGAAGCGTGAGCTGCTTGCCGCGTTCCCACGTGCCGGTCAGGAACGGTCCGCTCCCGATGGGCTCGCCCGTCTTCGGGTTGACGATCCCGTCGCGCCAGACCGTCATGAGGTCCTCGTTGCGCAGGGCGTGTCTCGGGAGGATCGCGCCGAACAGCCCGCGCCAGGCCGCGACCCGGTCGCGAAGCACGACGCGGACCGTCTTGCGATCAAGCGTGCGGACGCTCTTCACCATCGTGCGGTGGAGACCGCTCTCGGACCCGTACGTCCTCTGCGCCTCGTGCGTGAAGACGAAGTCTGCTGCGGTAATCGGCACGCCGTCGCTCCAGCGTGCCTCCGGCCGGATGTGGTACGTGAGCGTGAACGGCGCCTTCGTCGTGAACTCGACGCCCGAGACGAGCTGCTCACGCCACCTGAAGCTGGAGTCGACGTCGAACGGCGCCTCGAGGACTCGATTGACGATACGGAGCGCCGTGATCTCCGACGTGCCGGGGATGCAGTCCAGGTTGAGGGAGTTGAGGCACGCCGGCTCCGTAGGGGTGGAAGCGACGACGACCGTGCCGCCGCGCTCCGGCGTCTGCACGCCCGCGCCCCCCGCTCCCGAGACCGCGAGGAGCGAAACGGCGATCACTGCCGCGACTGCTAGCGGTCGAGCCACCAGTTCTCCGCGTTCCAGGGCACGTTCCCAAAGTTCGGGACGAAGTTCCGGACGGTTGACCTGACGACGGCCAGCAAAGGCACTTCGAAAAGCGGGATCGTCGGCACGTCCCTCGCCAACTGCATGTCCGCTCGATTCAGGACCCGCGCCCGCTGGCCCGCGTCAAAGATGCGGTCGCTCTGGTCGAGGTCGCGCGTGACGAGCCGCTGGCAATAGTCCATGTAGTTCTGGGAACCCCCACAGCCGTAGAGGTCTTTGCTCCCTCCGTCTTCGGCGAGGTTGCCGAACCACGAGAAGAGGGTGACGTCGAAGGCACCTGTCTCCATAGCCTGCGTGAACCCCGACCTCAGGACGTAGCTGGGCAGCACCTCGACACCCACCTGCCTGAGCTTCTCCTGGACGAGCTCGAACGTCTGCACTCGGCGTGGGAGATTTCCTAGAATCACAAACCGGAGCGAGAGGCGCTCCCCAGCGCACGAGTAGATGCCGTCCGCACCACGTCTACAGCCCGCACGCACAAGCAAGCGCCGGGCCTCGTCGGGACGGTAGCGATAGATGCTCCAGTTCGGCCGGTAGGCGTCGTTACTGCTTCGAAGGAGCACGCTGTCCAGAGGCCGGAGTGTCCGCTCGATCTTCATGTCCTCGAACACTGATCTCACGAGGGCTACGCGGTCGATCCCATAGGCGAGTGCGCGGCGGACGAACTTATTTCGGAGGGCCGGGTGGCCAGGCGGGCGAACGCGGATGTCGAGGTGCTCCCAGCCTGGTGCGAGAGGCGGGAAGAGCAGCTTCATGCCGGGAACGTTCCGCACATCGGACAGCTCATCCGCAGAGGCAATTTGCCACTCCTCGATGTCGGTCTCTCCCCTCCGGACCCGATCGGCCATGCCCGAGAGGCCGGGGAGCGCCACAAAATGAACGATGATGCTGTCCAGGTAGGAAACATGCGGCCCCCAGTAGCGGGTGTTCCGGACCAGGGTCAGCTGCTTCCCGCGATCCCAGTCCTGGACGAGGAAGGGGCCGCTCCCGATCGGCGCACCCGTCTTCGGGTTGTCGATGTTGTCGCTCCAGACCTTCTCCAGGTTCTCGCCCCGAAGCGCGTGCTCGGGGAGGACGACGTTGAAGAGGGCTTCTCGCCAGGAGAAGAAGCGCGAGCGGAGGACGACGCGAACGGTCTTCGCGTCGACTGGAACCACGCGGCGGATCCTGGTCTTGTGGGGATCGTCCTCAGTCGCGGGGTATTTGAGTCTCGCCCGGTACGTGAACACGAAGTCGCGAGCCGTGATCGGAACACCGTCACTCCAGCGGGCTTCGGGACGAATGTGGTAGGTGAGCGTGAACGGCGGCTTCTTCGTGAAGTCGACGTCCGAGACGAGCTTCGGGCGCCGCACGTAGTCAGGCCCGAGGTCGAAGGCGCCGTAGAGGACCGAAGAGATAGGGGATAGGGCCTCTTTGCACGGGCTGATGAGGACATTGAGGCAGGGAGGCTCGGTGCCCACGATGACCACCGTGCCGCCGCGCTTCGGCGTCTGCGCGCCCGTGCCGCCCGCGCCCGGAGACAGCGAGGAGCGAGACGGCGATCGCCGCTGCTAGCGCTCGCGCCACCAGTCCTCCGAGTTCCAAAGCAATCCCTCGGACGTCCCGTTGAAGACGAAGCCCCGAAGCCGAATGCCCTTGACCGCTGTGGTCACAGGATCCTGAAAGAGGGGAAGTGCCGGGACGTGCTTCGCCATCTCCCGATCCGCGCGGTTCAGAGCGCGGGCCCGGTCTTCGGCGTCCACGATCAACTGCGACTGGACGAACTCCTGAGTCACGAGCCGATCGCAGTAGCCGGTCCAATTGAGCGAGCCCCCACAGCGCCAGATGTCGGAACTTCCGCCCGGGTCGGGAGAGCCGCTGCTCCACTGGAAGAGCGCGAGGTCGTAGTCGCCGTCCGGGAGGACCTGCTCGAAGAGCGCTCGACGCGCGACAAAGTAGGTCTGCACCTCGACGCCAATCCGCCGCAGCTGCGCCTCGACGAGCTCGGCCGTCCTCGCCCGAACCTCGAGGCCCGGGGTCGTGAAGAGTCGAAGCGACAGAGGTCTCCCGAAACAGATGTAGATGCCGTCCGTGCCTCGGCGGCAACCCGCGTCCTCGAGCAGTCGCCGAGCTTTGGCCGGCTGGTAGCCGTAGGTCTTCAAGTGCGGCTCGTAGAAGCGCTGGCCGGGCAGGAAGATGAAGCTCTGCACCGGGTGCAGGCCGGGCAGGTCCGGGTAGAGCTGCCGCACGAGGGCGTCTCGGTCGATCCCGTAAGCGATCGCCTGGCGTACTGACCTGTGCTTGAGGGCGTCGTCGCCTCCGGGCCCGTTGCGGAAGGCAATGTGGTCCCAGCTCGTCGAGAAGTCTGTGACGCACTGGACGCCACCCTCTCGGCAAAATGCGGTGATCTCCTGGTCGTGCGTCACTCCCATGAGCGCATCGACCGTCCCACCGCGCATGGCCTCGATCCCCGATCCCGGGAATGGCGGAGGGAGAAAGCGGAAGACGAGGCGGTCGAGGTAGGCCTTGTGCGGACCCCAGTAGCGCGGATTGCGGACGAACGTGAACTGGCGACCGCGCTCGACCGGGCGAAGGAGGAACGGGCCGCTGCCGATCGGCTCTCCCGTCTTCGGGTTATCGATCCCGTCTTGCCAGATGGTCCGTGGATTCGCGCCTGCGAGGGCATGCCGTGGCAAAGACCACTCCGAAAAGTTCGCGCCAGCCCGCGTAGCGGGAGCGGAAGTCGACCCTCACCGTCTTCGCGTCGAGCGGGACGACACTCCGGATCGCGGGCGGGAAGTTCCCCAGCTTGCAGCTTCGAATCCGTCCGCCATGTGAAGACGAAGTCCCGCGCCATAACCTCGACGCCGTCGCTCCACCGCGCCTCGGGGCGGATGTGATAGGTGAGCGTGAAAGGCTTCTTCTGTGAGCGTGACATGCGAGAGGTCGGGCCGATAGCGAGAGGTCGGGACCGACTTCGAACGCTCCCTCCAGGGACCTGGCGGACGAAACCGTCCTCGATCTTGCAATCTCGAACGAGGAGATTGAAACAGGCCGGTTCCGTCCCGGCGGGCACGCCAACAACAACGACGCCGCCGCGCTTCAGCGTCTGCTGCGTGGCCGCGCCGCCGGCCCCCGAGACGGCGAGGAGCGCGACGGCGATCGCCGCTGGGAGGGCTAGCGGTCGAGCCACCAGTTCTCAGCGTTCCAGAGCGGGTTCCAGGGAAGGAACCTGAAGCCGCGGACAGAGGTGTCGTACGCGGCTATGACGACGAACTGGTAGAGCGGGATCGTCGGGACGTCGCTCGCGAGCCCCCGGTCGGCCCTGTTGAGGACACGGGCCCGCGCACGCTCGTCGAGCGTCCTGTCGGCCTGGTTGAGGTGGGCAGTGACGAGCCGCTGGCAGTACCCGGTGTAGTTCTGGATCCCGCCGCAGCCGTAGGAGCCGGCCCACGATGCTGCCGGTGAGTTGGTCAGCGAGAAGAGGGCGACGTCGAAAGCCCCCTGCGGGAGGGTCTGGCCGATGAACGTCCCCGGAGGTTCGAACCTCGGCAGAACCTCGACCCCAGCAGCCCGAAGCTGCGTCTGTATCAGCGAGAGCGCCTGCGCCCGGATCGCAAACCCGGCGGACGTTACGAAGCGCAACGAGAGCCGCTCTCCGCCGCAGGAGAAGATCCCGTCCGCTCCTCTGCGGCAGCCAGCTTGCTCGAGCAAGCTGCGGGCCTGCGCCGGTCGGTAGCGGTACGCGCTCCAGTTCGGCTCGTAGTCGCGGCTCTGGGTCAGGTACACCGCACTGTCGAGCACGCGGAGCGAAGGATCGACGTCTCCCCATATCTGTCGGACGAGCACGGTGCGGTCGATCCCGTACGCGAGCGCGCGGCGAACGAGCTTGTTGCGAAGCGCCGGGTGAGCGTTCGCTCCGAGCTGGATGCCGAGCTGCTCGAAGTTGGTCCCTACGGACGCGACAAGCCGCATCCCCGGCTGCCGACGAACGGCAGGGACAGCCGCCGGTGGAATGCCCATGGCGATGTCGAGCTCGCCGCTCTGCAGCCCATCGACGGCATCGGAAGCCGACTCGAGGAATGGGACGACGAGCCTATCGACGTAGGCCGGGTGCGGTCCCCAGTAGCGGGGGTTGCGCCGAAGGACGAGCTGCCGGCCGCGCTCGAGCCGCTCGACGAGGAACGGGCCACTTCCGATCGGTCGACCCGTCCTCGGATCGTCGACTCGATCGCTCCAGACCTGCGTGAGGTCCGAACCGCGGAGCGCGTGCGCCGGGAGGATGTTCCCGAAGAAGTCGCGCCAGCTCGCGGACTTCGGCCGAAGAACTACTCGCAGGGTCTTGCGATCGACGGCACGCGCACTCCGTATCGGGGCGTGGAGGTCACGGATGTCCGGGGAGCCGTGACGGCGTAGCGCCCGCAGCGTGAAGATGAAGTCCTGCGCCGTGATCGGGACTCCGTCGCTCCAGCGCGCCTCAGGGCGGATGTGGTAGGTCAGCGTGAACGGTCGCCGCCTCGTGTAGTCGACCCTCGAGACGAGGCTTTCCTTGTACGTGAAGTTGGGACCGACCTCGTAAGGCGTCTGCAGAACCTTGTCGATCCAGGACTGCAGCCCCACTGGGATGCAGCTCTCGGCCAGAACGTTTAGGCAAGCGGGCTCGGGGGCGGGCAGGCGAAAGACGAGCGTGCCGCCGCGCTTCGGAGTCTGCTGGAGCGCGGCTGCAGCGTGTGACGCCACGACGATTCCGGACACCACGACTGCTGCCAGGGCGAGCGACGAGCGTCTCATCAGAGCCTTCCTCCTCTAGACCGCCCGCCTATTCGTGATCTTGCGCACATGACACTACGGGGTCGTGGAGTCCGCGTCGAACGAGTCCTCCTCCGGCGCGCGCACCGTCACCCACACCGAGCCCTCGCCGGCGGCAACGCGCTGCGGCTCGTTGCCGACTGGGATCGTCGCGACGACGTTCTCCGACTCGGGGTCTATCCGCATGACGGTGCGGTCGAGCTGGTTCACGACCCAGACGGCTCCTTCGGCGAAGGCGACGTCGACGGGGCCCTGTCCCACGTCAATGGTCGAGACCGTGGGCGTCTGGCCCCGCTCTGGGATCGCGATCCGGGTAACCGTGTCGTCATCGAAGTTCGCGACCCACAGGGAGTCCGCGCCGACGGCGATTGCTTTCGGCTCCTTGCCGACCGTGGTTGGTTGTTGCACTTGCGTCGTCAGCGGTTCGACCTCGACCACTCTGTTGAAAGCGCTGTTGACGATCCACAGCGAACCGAGGCCGAACGCGGTGTCCGAGAACTGCGCAAGCACAGCGCTGGACGACTGCACCAGTTCCACGAGAATCGTCGTCGCGACCAAAGTTCTGGCGTTGATCCGTCCGATGGGCCCGTCCCTGCAGACGAACCAAGCTGACCCTGCGCCGAGGGCGATGCTCGCGAACGGCCCTCCGCACGTGGTGGTGGTGTCTTTACCCAAAGCCGAGATCGTGCTCGCCGCCACGTTCTGGTCTGGGTTGATCAGCTGGAGCTCAGCCGAGGGGCCAAGTGCGACCCAGACCGAGCCGGCACCGACGGCCAGGTCACTCGGGTAGCCGTCGACGGCAATCGCCACCACGGACGAGCTCGCGCTTGACCGGGTCGATCTTGGACACGGTCTTGTCCTCGACGTTCGCGACCCAGACACCGCCTTCGCCGACAGCGATCGCCCCGGGGTCGATTCCGACCGGCACCTCGGCGACGAGCTTGTTCGAGGCCGGGTCGATCACCCCGACGTGGTTGGGCGAGACGGACGTGAGACCGCCTGAGTCACGCGTCAGGACGAATGCGGCCGCCGCGGCGACGAGGAGGAGCACAACCGCGACCGTGATGCCGATGCGCGCGCGCGATCGATGACCGGAAACGGCGGGCGCATCGACGAGCCTCAGCGCCGACCGCGTCGCCGCGAGAAGCTCGCCGGCCGAGCGGTAGCGCCGGCCCGGCTCCTTGGCAAGCGCGCGTGCGAGGACCGTGTCGAGCTCATTCGGAAGCTCGGCGCGTGCCTTCGAGGGCGGCGTCGGCTCCTCGTGCACGTGCGCCCACAGCAGGGCGACGTCGGTCGCGCGCGGAAACGGCGACTGCCCGGTCAGGCACTCGTAGATGACGCAGCCGAGCGAGTACACGTCCGAGCGCTCGTCGAGGGGGTCGCCCGTGATCTGCTCGGGAGCGACGTACTCGAGCGTGCCGACGATCTCGCCGGCGACAGAGACTCCCGAGAGCGAGCCCGTGCGCTTGGTGAGACCGAAGTCGCCGAGGTAGCAGTGCTCGCGCCCCGCTGCTTCAGCGATCAGGACGTTCGAGGGCTTGACGTCGCGATGCACAAGGCCCTTCTCGTGCGCAGCGTCGAGCGCCTCGGCGACCTGGGAGAGGAGTTCGACTGCCCGCCTGGGCTCGAGCGCGCCGTCCTCGGCCACCACGCGCGCGAGATCGGTTCCCTCGACGTAGCGCATGGCGAGGAAGAGCAGGCCGTCCTCGTCTCCCGCCTGGTAGATGGGGATGACGTGCGGGTGGTCGAGTGAGGCAGCGATGCGCGACTCGCGCAGGAAGCGCTCGCGGAAGCGCTCGTCCTGGGCGAGCTCGGGGGCGATCACCTTGAGCGCGACCTTGCGTCCGAGCCCCTCCTCCTCGGCGCGGTAGACCGCGCCCATCCCCCCTCGGCCGATGAGCGCCTCGACCTTGTAGCCGGCGACCGTCGTTCCGGGCGCCAGCACGCCCGCGACGTAGCTCACCGAGCAAGTGTCTGCCACGGACGTTGCAATTGCAACGTCTGCGAACGGAGTGTCACGGCGGTGACATTCGCAACGTCGCGGCCGCGAACGACACGGCGCGCGCGCGGCTCCTACTCTCGGGTCATGACGGATCGGACGAGAGAGGAGCACCACATGAAGCGCATCGCCACCATCGGAGCCATCATCACCGCCTTCGCAGTCGCGCCGTCGGTTGCCGCCGGCGGGAACGTCTCAGCACAGTTCAAGCCGCAGGTCTCGGCGCAGGTCATCCGCGTTCAGACCGCAAAGACGCAGCGCGCAACGGCCGCCGTCTCCGTTCAGCGATACCTCGTGCAGATCGCACGGGTCCAACGCTTCGCCCTCATCCGCGCACAGATCCGCTAGATCCTTCTCACGTTCCATCCGAGGGAAAAGGGGCCCACGAGGCCCCTTTTCTCGTGGTCACAGACCGACGACGTCGTCCGGTCGAACGGGAACGCGCGCGAGCTCGCGGCCGGTCGCGTCGCGCAGCGCGGCGACGATCGCCGCAGTCGACACCACCGTCGGCGGCTCTCCCACGCCCTTCACGCCGTAGGGCGCCGCAGGCTCGGGATCCTCGACGAGCTCGGAGACGACCGGCGGCATGTCGAGGAACGTCGGGATGAGGTAGTCCGTGAAGCTCGCGTTCGTGATCAGGCCGTCGCGCGTCTGGATCTCCTCCATCAGCGCCAGGCCGAGGCCCTGCGCAGTGCCGCCTTCGATCTGCCCTTCGACGGCCGCGCGGTTCAGCGCCTTCCCGACGTCCTGCGCCGTCCCGATCCAGACGACGCGCGTGAGGCCGAGGTCGACGTCCACCTCGACGACGACCTTCATCGCGGCGACGGCGAGCGCGACGTGGGCCTGGCCGTCGGTGATCTGACCGGTCTCGGGATCGAGCGGGAACGTTCGCGGATGCCGATAGATCCGCTCCACGTCGACAGGGCCGCCGCCCGCGCGCTCGCGCTCCTCGACTGCTGCGCGGCACGCGGTCTGCACCGCTCCCGCCGCCATCCACGTCATGCGTGAGGCCGACGCAGAGCCCGCCGAGCCGATGCGCGCCGTCGATCCCGAGGCGAGTACGACATCGTCGGTGCCGAGCTCCAGCCGTGCGACCTGGAGGATGACGTCGCTCACGCCCTGCCCCACCTCGGCGGCGGCGCAGTGCACCTCCGCCGCGCCTCTGGGATCGAGAATCACGCGCGCGGTGCAGTAGTCGTCGAAGCCCTCCGAGTAGCAGATGTTCTTGAAGCCGACGGCGAAGCCGACACCGCGCTTCACGCCTTCGCCGCGCGTCGTGTTCCCCGCTCCTCCAGGGAGCCGAATCGCCTCGCGCGGGAGCTCCTCGGGCTCGGGAACCTCGAGGGCCGCGGCACGACGGATCACGTCGCGCGTCGGAAGCGACCCTTCGACGAGCTGCCCGGTTGCGAGCGCTCCTCCCGGCTCGAGCGCGTTCAGCAGCCGGAGCTCGACCGGATCGATGTCGAGCGCCGAGGCGAGCTTGTCCATCTGCGCCTCGGCGGCGAAGCACGTCTGCACCGCGCCGAAGCCCCGCATCGCGCCACACGGCGGGTTGTTCGTGTAGACCGCGAGACCGTCGATCAGGACGTTGTCGACCGCGTACGGGCCAACTGCGAACGAGCAGGCGTTCGAGATGACCGCGGTCGAGCTCGACGCATAGGCGCCTCCGTCGACCAGGATCCGCATGCGAACGGCGACGAGCCGGCCGTCGCGCGTCGCCCGGTGCTCGGCCCAGATCCGAGCCGGGTGGCGGTGGATGTGGCCCACGAACGACTCCTCGCGGTTGTAGACGATCTTCACCGGCCGACCGGTACGGAGCGCGAGCATCGCCGCGTGGATCTGCATGGAGAGGTCCTCGCGCCCGCCGAACGCGCCGCCGACGCCGGCGAGATGGATCCGAACCTGCTCGGGCTCGAGGTCGAGGCACGGCGCGACCTGGTCGCGGTCGACGTGGAGCCACTGCGTCGCGACGTGGATGTCGACGCCGCCCTCGCCGTCCGGGATCGCGATCCCGGACTCAGGCCCGAGGAACGCCTGATCCTGCTGGCCGACGTCGTAGACGCCCTCGACGGTGACGTCCGCCTCCGCGTCGGGATCGCCGCGGCGGATGACCATCGAGCGCACGACGTTCGGCCTCGGGTCGTCGCGATAGCCGTGCGCGCGGCGGCCCATCGTCGGCCGGTCGGGATGGAGTGGCTCCATCTCCGTGGCTCGCTCAGGATCGGTGACCGGCTCGAGCAGCTCGTACTCGACGCGCACGGCGGCGCCCGCACGGCGGGCTTGCTCCGGCTCCTCCGCCGCGACGATCGCCACCGCCTCGCCGAAGTAGCGCACGCGATCGATCGCGAGCACCGGCTGGTCAGCGAAATCGAGTCCGTAGGTCTTCTGCCCGGGGACGTCATCGTGCGTGAGAACCGCATGCACACCCGGCATGCCGACCGCTTCGGACGTATCGATCTCGACGATCCGCGCGTGGGCATGCGGGCTGCGGACCGTCTGGCCCCAGAGCATTCCCGCGGCTTGGAGATCGCTCGAGTAGGCGAACTCACCGGTGACCTTCGGCACGGCGTCGGCGCGACGACGCGTCGTCTCGGCGCGGCCTCGGCGCAGCGTCCTCGTCGCGGAGCTCATCGACCGGCCGCCACGTGCACCGCGTCGAGGATCTTCTGGTACCCGGTGCAGCGGCAGAGGTTGCCCGAAAGCGCCTCGCGAATCTCGTCGTCCGACGGATCGGGCACGCGGCGCAGGAGATCGGCCGCGGCGACGACGAAACCTGGCGTGCAGAAGCCGCACTGCACGGCGCCGGCATCCGCGAATGCCTCCTGCACGGGGTGGAGCGCCTCCTCCCCTCCGAGGCCCTCGACGGTGACGACGTCGTGCCCGTCGGCCTGCGCCGCGAGAACGAGGCACGAGCACACGAGCTCGCCGTCGAGGAGCACCGAGCACGAGCCGCACTCGCCCTGCTCGCAGGCGTTCTTCGAGCCAGGAAGCTCGAGCCGGTCGCGTAGCGTCACCAGGAGGCTCTCGCCGGCCCAGACCTCCGCCTCGCGCGGCTCGCCGTTGACGGTCAGCCCGACTCTCATGCGAGGCACCGCTCGAGCGCCCGCCGGGTGAGGACGCGAAGGGCGTGACGGCGATACACAGCGGTGCCGCGGACGTCGTCGATCGGCGCCGCAGCGTCGGCGACGCGATCCGCGAACCCGTCGGCTTCGTCGATCGGGGACGTGACGAGCCGCGCGGTCGGTGCGGACGACCCGAAAGCCGCGCGCAGCTCGCCACGTTCGCGATCGGCCACGACCGCGAGCGAGCAGACGGCGATCACCATCGCGTTGCGCGGCCCGACCTTCATGAACGTCTGCGGCTGACCGCTTGGGTCGAGGTGAACGGCGACGATGAGCTCGTCGTCCGCGAGCGCATTCTTCTTCACGCCGACGAGAAACTCGTCGAGCGGCATCCGCCGCGCACCGCGGACGCTGGCCACCTCGACCTCCGCGCCCTCCACGAGCAGCGGCGGCAGCGCGTCTCCCGCGGGTGACGCCGTACCGAGGTTCCCGCCGATCGTGCCGCGGTTGCGGATCTGCGGAGAGCCGACGGTGCGCGACGCCTCCGCGAGCGCGGGTAACACCTCGGCCAGATCGCGCGCTGCATCGCCTCCGTGTACGTCAGCCCGGCGCCGAGCCGGAGCGTCCCATTCTCTCGCGACCAGCCGCGAAGCTCGGCCGACCTCGTTCAGGTTGAGGAGTAGGTCTCGGGCCGCGCACGATCGAAGTTGAGCGCGACCATCACGTCGGTTCCGCCCTGGATCGGAAGCGCGTCGGGATGCTCGGCCTTCAGTCGAAGTGCGTCCTCGAGCGAGCCGGGCGTGAGGACGTCCACGTCGACGTTCTACCGCTCCTCGCGAACGTACGGAACTCCCAAGCGCCGCGGGCGCACCGAGCCGCCGCTTCGAGAGGCCGGTCGAGACGAGCACCAGCACGACGATCGTCATCACGTACGGGAGGGCGTAGAGGAACTCCGGCGCCACCTGCACATCGCGAGCCTGCAGCGCAAACGGGAGCGCCGACAGCGCCCCGAAGAGGTACGCGCCGACGAGACAGAGCTCGGCGCGCCAGAACGCGAAGATGACGAGCGCGATCGCGATCCAGCCGGCACCGCCGACGAACGAGTCGCCCGAGCTCCAACCCGGAGAGATCGAGAGGCTGTAGCAGGCTCCGGCAACACCGGCGAATGCGCCTCCAACGAGGACGTGGACGTACCGGTAGAGGGACACGTTGATGCCCATCGCGTCCGCGGACGCCGGAGCCTCGCCGACGGCGCGGACGTTCAAGCCGAAACGCGTTCGTCCCAGGTAGAGCCCGACGAGAAGCGCCGCGACCCACGACGCGTACACGAGCGCTGACTGGTCGAACACGATCGGCCCGAGAACCGGAAGATCCGCGAGGCCGAACATGTCGACCGACCCGAAGTGCTGCTTCGCGGGGACGTCCGATGAGAACCCCAGCTCGGTTCCGACATAGGCCGAGAGGCCGAGACCGCCCGCGAAGATCGTGAGCGCGAGCCCCGAGACGATCTGATTCGCGCGCAACGTGATCGTGAGGAACGCGTGGATCGCGGCCAGCGCCGCGCCGGCCAGGCCCGACGCGAGAACGGCGAGGACGAGCACCGGTGCGCTCGCTCCCTCGACGCGCTGCGTCATCCAGAAACCGACCACCGCGCCGAACAACATCATCCCCTCGACGCCGAGGTTGAGGACACCGGAGCGCTCGGCCAGGAGCTCGCCGAGCGACGCAAAGAGCAGCGGCGTGCCGTACAGGACCGCGTCGGCGAGGACGATGACGAGCAGGCTGTCGTTCACCTAGCAGGCTCCACGGCCGGTTCCGATCCACCGTGTGCGCTCGAGCGACGTCGAATCCGCAACCGGTAACGAAGCAGAAGCTCGCCACCGAGAGCGCAGAAGAGGATGATCCCTTGCATCACGCCCACGAGCCCCGAGGGAAAGTCCGGGCCCTGAAGCGTGTAGCCCGCGTTCAGCAGGCCGCCGATCAGCACCGCGACGAGGCAGACCGCGAGCGGGTTGTACCGGGCCAGCGCGGCGACGACGATCCCCGTGTACCCGAAGGCGGCCGCTTGCAAGCCGGTCGTGCTCCCGTCGAGCGTGTAGGTGAAGTCTCCGATCTGACTCGCGCCGCCGATGCCGGCGATCGCCCCCGACACCGCCATCACCGACAGGATCTTTCGCCGGGTGCGCATGCCCGCGTAGCGCGCAGCCCGTGGTGAGTCGGCCATCACACCCACCTCGAACCCGAACCGCATGCGCGTGTACAGCACCCACAGGGCGGCCGCCGCGCCCAGCCCGATGACGAAGCCGAGCGGGACCACGACGTCGGACCCGAAGGTCGGCCAGTTGGACGCCTCGGGCATCGGCTTCCCCTGCGGGAAGGCCCGCGCCTGCAGTGTCGACGTGTCGCGCCAGTACGACGAGCTGTCGAAGATGAGGTACGTGAGGAGGAAGCCCGCGACGTAGTTGAGCATCAACGAGGTGATGATCTCGTTCGTGCGGGCGAACGCCTTGAGCAGGCCCGGAATCAATGCCCAGAGAGCGCCCGCCACACCCGCTGCGACGCACATCGCCACGACGTAGAGAGGCGTCGAGGTGGCGTCCCGGTCTCCGAGCTGGAGCGCGATCCACGAGGCGCCGACTGCCCCCAGGTACAGCTGACCCTCGGCGCCGATGTTGAAGAGCTGCATGCGAAAGGCCGCGGCCGCGGCGAGCCCGGTGAAGAGGATCGGTGTCGCCGAGATGAGAGTCGCGGACAGAGCCCCGTGCCCGGTGAACGCCGCATCGAGGATCTCGCGATAGGTGTCGATCGGATCGTGCCCCGTCGCGGCGAGGAGCACTGCCATCAACGCGAACGCCACGACCAGCGAGCCGACGGGAACGGCGACGGACAGCCACCACGGCTGCCTCAGCCGACGCTCCAGCTTCACCCGCGTGTCCCTCCGGCCATGAGCAGGCCGAGCTCCTCGATCGACGCTGAACCCGCCGGGAGCTCGCCGACGATCTCGCCCTCGTAGACGACCAGGATCCGGTCGGCGAGCGCGCGGAGCTCGTCCAGGTCCTCGCTCATGAGCAGGATTGCGACACCCCTTGCAGCAGCGTCGCGGAGGTATGAGTGCACCGTCTCGATCGCGCCTACGTCGAGCCCGCGCGTCGGCTGAGCGACGACGAGGACGAGCGGGTCGTCCGCGAACTCGCGCCCCAGGACGAGCTTCTGGAGATTGCCGCCGGAGAGGTCGCGTACGGGCGTTCCCGGCCCAGGGGTCTTCACGTCGTAGCGGCGGATGATCCCGAGGGCAGCCTCGCGCATGCGTCGAAGCGGGAGGAGTGGACCGCGTGACAAGGACCGGCTTCGGTACGTCTTGATGGCGACGTTGCTCGTGACGCTCAGGCTCGGAGCGAGGCCCGTTCCGAGCCGATCCTCGGGCACGTGGGCGACGCCTGCCAGGATCGCCTCGCGCGGATCGCCGCCGCGCAGCGGCTTGCCGCCGACACGGACGCTCCCCGCCCGGAGGTCGCGCATCCCCGAGAGCGCCTCGGCCAGCTCGCGCTGGCCGTTGCCCGCGACGCCGGCGACGCCGACGATCTCGCCCTCGCGGACCGCGAACGAAACGTCGTTCACCGCGACTTCTCCCCGATCGCCGACGACGGTCAAGCCGTCCACTTCGAGGGTTCGGACGTCGGACAGCGTCCTCGGCTCCTCGAGCGGTCGCACGACGTCGATCTCCCGACCGACCATGAGAGCGGCGAGTGAGCTGAGCGTGGCAGGCGCCGCATCGACGGTGGCCACGGTCCGGCCTCCGCGCAACACCGTCACGCGGTCGGCGACGGCCTTGACCTCGTGGAGCTTGTGCGAGATGAAGATGACGGTCTTCCCCTCCTCGGCCATCACGCGCAGAGTGTCGAAAAGCGCGTCGGCCTCCTGCGGAGTGAGCACGGCGGTCGGCTCGTCCATGATCAGAATGCGAGCCTCGCGGTAGAGCGCCTTCAAGATCTCGACGCGTTGCTGCTCGCCTACCGAGAGCTGCCAGATTCGTGCCTTGGGATTGACCGCGAGGCCGTAGCGACTGCTCAGCTCCCCGACGCGCTTCTCGATCGCGCCCGAATGGACGACGAGACGCCGCCCGTCACGACGGTGGTCGCCGAGGACGACGTTCTCGGCCACCGAGAACGGCTCGACGAGACGGAAGTGCTGGTGCACCATGCAGATCCCCGCGTCGAGCGCGTCGCGCGGCGAGTGAAAGCGGACGTGCTCGCCGTAGAGCTCGATCGTCCCGTCGTCCTGGCGGTAGAGGCCGGTGAGAATGTTCGAGAGCGTCGTCTTGCCCGCTCCGTTCTCGCCGAGGAGCGCGTGCACCTCCCCCTCGGCGGCCTCGAAGCTGACGCCGTCGTTCGCGACGACGCCGGGGAAGCTCTTCGAGATCCCGACCATGCGCACCGCCGGGGGTCGAGAGGCGCCGGACGAGCCGGCGCCTCTCACTTCTCGAACGCTGCCGGGGAGTTCCCCCCACGCGGCTAGCTCGGAGGCTTGACTGTCGAGACCTTCCCGATCATGCCCTTCGCGAGCCATTGCATGCTGTACAGGTCCGGGAGGACCTTGAGCGTCTTACCCTTCGGCACCACGAGCTTGCCCGACTGGTCGTACAGCGGCCCGGTGAAGACGTTGAACTTGCCCGCGACGATCGCCTTCTTCTTCGCCGCGATAGCCGCCTTCGTCTTCGCGCTGACCTTCGGGCCGTAGGGAGCGATGTTCGTGAACCCGTCCTTGATCGTGCCGTAGTAGAAGCCGGGCTTCCACGTTCCGTTCATCGCAGCCTTGACCCGCTTCACGTAGTACGGCCCCCAGTTGTAGGTCGCGGCCGTCAGCCACTGCTTCGGTGCGATCTTCCGGGCGTCGGAGTCGTAACCGACCCATGGGATGCCCTTGTCCTCGGCGACGGCGCCCGCCGCCGGGGTGTCCACGTTCTGCCCGAGCACGTCGACTCCCGCTGCGATCAAACTCTTCGCGGCGGCTGTCTCCTTCGGGACCGAGACCCACGCGTTCGTCCAGAGCAGCTTCACCCTCGCCCCCGGGTGCGTCGCCTGTGCGCCGAGCAGGAACGCGTTGGCGTGGCGCACGACCTCGGGGATGCCGAACGGGAACGATGTAGCCGATCAGCCCCTTCTTCGACGCCGCGCCCGCGGCCATCCCGGAGAGATAGATCGTGTCCTCACCTGCGCCGAAGTACTCCGACTGGTTCTTCTTGATCTGCGTACCCGTCGCCTGCTCGAAGAGGATGTCCGGGTACTTCTTGTACAGCTGTCCGTTCACACCGAGCTCGAAGAACCCGAACGAGCAGCCGAAGATCATGTCGTAGCCGTCTCGAGCGAGGCTCGCTACCACCTGTGGTACCTGAGCGCTCGAGAAGATGTTCTCCTTGTAGGTCGTCTCGACCTTCGAGCCGAGCGCCTTCTCGATGGCGAGTCGGCCCTTGTCGTGCGCCTGCGACCAGCCGCCGTCGTCGTGTGGCCCCGGGTAGATGAAGGCCACCTTGAAGGGCTCCTGCTCCGACCTTGCCGCGCCGCCGCCCGCGAGCGCGAGCGCTGTCACTGCGATCGCGAGCACGAGCCCGCCCAACACGAACTTCGTTCTCATTTGCTCCTCCTGTCCCGCCTGCCGACTGACCCGGCGACTATACGGCAGCGCGACGCGCATTACGCTCCCCTCGATGGAAGGGCTGCAACGTCGCATCGCCGTCGCCCGCGGAGACGAGCCGGCCGACCTCGTCGTACAGGGTGGACGCGTCCTTTCGGTGTTCACGCGCGAGTGGCTGGACGCCGACATCGCGGTGGTCGACGGCGTCGTCGCGGGCGTCGGTCGCTACGAGGGCAACGAGACGCTGGATGCGACGGGACGCTACGTCGTCCCGGGCTTCATCGACGCGCACATGCACTTCGAGACCGTGAAGCTGATGGTCGACGAATTCGCACGATTGGTTCTTCCGCTCGGCACGACCGCCGTCGTCGCCGACCCGCACGAGATCGCGAACGTCCTCGGCGTGGACGGAGTGCACTGGCTGCTCGACGCCTCGGCTGGACTGCAGCTCGACGTCTTCTTCATGGCGTCGTCGTGTGTGCCCGCTTCGCCCTTCGAATCGCCTCGGCGACCGTTCGTACCTGGTGATCTCGAGTCCCTGATGCGTCGGCGGCGCGTCCTGGGGCTGGCGGAGATGATGAACTACCCCGGCGTCATCGCCGGCTCTCCGGCAGAGCTCGAGAAACTCGGCCTCGACGGCGCTGCTCATGTCGACGGCCATGCGCCCGGCGTTCTCGGCAAGGATTTGCAGGCATACGCCGCCGCGGGCATCGGGTCGGACCACGAGGCACTGACGGTCGAAGAGGGACGCGAGCGCCTGCGCGCCGGGATGTGGCTCCTGATCCGCGAGGCCTCGATGGCTCGGAACCTGCTCGACCTGCTCCCGCTGGTCGAGGAGCTCGGGCCGGCCAGGATCGCGTTCTGCACGGATGACCGCGATCCGGAAGACATCGCAGACGACGGCCATATCAACGGGATGGTGCGGAAGGCCGTGGCGGCGGGCATCGCGCCCGAGGACGCGCTCGTGATGGCGTCTCTCAATCCCGCGCTCTGGCACGGCCTGCAGCACCATGGCGCCATCGCGCCGGGGTATCAGGCTGACCTGGTCATCCTGCCCGACCTCGTGACGTTCGCGCCCGAGACCGTGCTGAAGAGCGGGCGCCCGATCGGGGAGAGCTCGCCCGTCGAGATCCCCGACTGGGTTCGACAGAGCGTGCGCATACGTCCCGTCGTACCGAGCGACTTCGCGATCCCGGCTCACGAGCGACTCGATCCGGGCACTCGGGCTGATTCCCGGATCAGGTGGTGACGAACTCGGTTGTCGTCGAGCCCGCCGTCGCCGACGGCTTCGCGGTCGCAGACGCAGCTCGCGATCTCGCGAAGATCGCGGTCGTCGAGCGGCACCTGGCGACAGGACGGATCGGCCACGGCTTCGTCTCCGGATCGGGGCTCGAGCGAGGCGCTCTCGCATCGTCCGTCTCGCACGACGCCCACAACCTCATCGTCGTCGGAATGACGGATTCGGACATGGCGTCGCGGTCGAGAGGCTCGCCGAGATCGGGGGCGGGATCGTGGCGGTCGAGGACGGACGCATACTCGCGGAGTGCCCGCTGCCGATCGCCGGGCTCCTGTCCGCTGCACCGCTCGCCGAGGTGATCGCGCAGAGCCGGGCGTGCAACGACGCCGCGCGCGGGCTCGGCTGGAGCGGGGCGACCCCGTTCCTCACGCTCTCGTTCCTCGGCCTCTCGGTCATCCCGCACCTCAAGATCACAGACCGCGGGCTCGTCGACGGCGACCGGTTCGAAATCGTGCCGCTGACCGCATGAAGCAGCTCTATCTCAGGATGCTGGGTCGTCACGTGCGACGACGTCGGAACCGAGCACGAGGCGGGCTGGATGCTCGTGGAGAACGGCGTGATCGTCTCCCTTGGATCAGGCGTCGAGCCCGAGACGGACGAGCGCATCGACCTCGGCGGCGACGTCGTCACGCCGGGCCTCGTCAACACCCATCACCACCTGTACCAAACGCTCACGCGTGCCCGTGCGCAAGAGGCTGACCTCTTCAGCTGGCTGCGCGAGCTCTATCCGACGTGGGCCGGGATCGACGCCGAGGCCGAGTACGCGGCCGCGCGGACCGGTCTCGCCGAGCTCGCGCTCTCGGGCTGCTCGACTGTCTTCGACCACCACTACGTCTTCCCGCGCGGCCGCACGGGCCTGATCGAGGCGGAGGTGCAGGCAGCGCGCGAGATCGGCGTCCGCATCGTCGCCTCGCGCGGCTCGATGGATCTCGGCGCCTCGGACGGCGGGCTCCCGCCCGACGAGCTCGTCGAGGACATCGACGCCGTTCTCGCGGACACCGAGCGGCTCGTCGGCGAGCTGCACGAGCCCAGGGCCGGGCGCGCGTGTGCAGATCGCCGTGGCACCCTGCTCGCCGTTCTCGGTGACGAAGCGATTGATGACGGAGTCGGCCGAGCTCGCACGCCGCCTCGGCCTGACACTCCACACGCACCTCGCCGAGACGATGGAGGAGGAGGCGTATTGCATGGAGCTCTACGGGGCGACGCCGGTGGAGTACCTCACCGACCTCGGCTGGCTCGGAGCCGACGTCTGGTGCGCGCACTGTGTCCACCTCTCCGCGGACGACACGGCCGACTTCGCCGCGTCGGGCACGGGAGTCGCGCACTGCCCGACCTCGAATCTCCGGCTCGGCGCCGGCGTGGCGCCCGTTCGCGAATACCTCGACGCAGGCGTCCGCGTTGGTCTCGGCGTCGACGGGTCGGCGTCGAACGAGCGCAGCGACCTCCTATACGAGGTGAAGCAGGCGCTGCTGGTCGCACGTGGCCGCAGTGGGCCCCGAGCCATGACCGTTCGCGAGGCGCTGCGTCTCGGGACTCGTGGCGGCGCGGGGGTGCTCGGAAGGGACGACATCGGTTCACTCGAGCCCGGCAAGCGGGCCGACTTCGCTGTCTGGCGGACGGACGGCCTCGAGCTCGGCGGTGCGGACGATCGGGTTGCGGGCCTCGTATTCTCGGCGCCTCATCGCGTGCATCGCCTCGTCGTCGAGGGAGCCGACGTCGTGCGCGACGGGGCGCTCGTCAATGCTGACGAGACTGAGATCGCGCGCGCCCATCGGGTGCAGGCGCGAAGATTCGCCGCATGAGCAACGCTCGCCTACGGCTCGCGTTCGCGGGGGAAACCATGTCCCCCGCGTACCCCCTTCTTTTAAGAGCGCGGGAACCTCCCGGTTCCCCACACCCCTCCACACTCATGAACAAGGATCTCGTCCATGAGCGTCTCCGTCTCCACGCACGTCCTCGACACCGCGACCGGAAAGCCCGCGCCAGGCGTACGCGTCGAGCTCGCTCGCGGCCGTGAGGTCATCGTCGGAGGCGAGACCGACGCCGACGGCCGCATCGGCGAGCTGGCCTCCGACCTCGAGCCAGGCCGCTATGCCCTCGTGTTCTGGCCGCCGTCCGCGTTCTTCGCGCGTGTCGAGCTCGAGGTCGAGCTCGAGGAGGGCCACTACCACGTCCCGCTCCTCGTCTCGCCGTACGGATGCGCGAGCTACCGCGGCAGCTGAGCGTCGACGAACTCAGCGAGCTCTTCGAGGGTCGCACGCGCCTGGTCGAGCAGCTCGCGGAGATCGAGGATCCCCTCGAGCGAGCAGACGACGTCCTCGCGAGGCTGAGCGAGGACGAGAAGGTCGAGGCACTCGCGGCCCACCCGGCGATCGGCCAGCAGACAGGACTGTCCGCGCGCTCGGCTGCCGAGCAAGGGGAGACCGACGACCCGTGCGTGCTCGTCGACCTCGCAACCCTGAACGCCCTGTACGAGAAGAAGTTCGGCTTCCGCTTCGTGGTCTTCGTGGATCGACGCCCGAAGGATGAGATTCTGACCGTCCTGCGCGAGCGAATTGCTCGCACGCGCGAGGAGGAACTCGACACCGGCTGTCGCGAGCTCGTCGCGATCGCGAGGGATCGATGGATCCGTACCTGAGAGACGTCCTCGACGTCCTCCTGCGGATGCTCCACGTGATCGCGGGGATCGCGTGGATCGGGGCCTCGTTCTACTTCGTCCGACTCGACCTCGCGCTGCGCGCCCCGAAGCGTCAAGAGGACGCCGACGCCGGCGTCGCGGGCGAGTTCTGGGGCGTGCACGGCGGCGGCCTCTACCACTCGCAGAAGTACCGGCTCGCGCCGGCGGAGATGCCCGAGCCGCTCCACTGGTTCAAGTGGGAGGCGTATACGACCTGGCTCTCCGGGCTTCGCGCTCTTCGTCGTCCTCTACTACTTCGATGCGGGCGTCCGGCTCGTGGATACGAGCATCGCCGACCTGGAGCAGTGGCAGGCGATCGCGCTGAGCATCGGTGGGATCGCGCTCGCGTGGGTGGCGTACGACGTCCTCTGCCGCACGGTCGGCCGGCGCAGCCAGACCGCGCTCGCGGTGATCGGAACGGGTCTCGTTGCGCTGGCGGCCTGGGGCGCCGGCGAGCTCTTCGCGCCGCGGGCGGCGTACCTCCAGGTCGGCGTGATGCTCGGGACGATCATGGCCGCGAACGTCCTCTTCGTGATCATTCCCGCGCACCGCAAGCTCGTCGCGGCGATGGAGGCCGGACGCGAGCCCGACCCGGCGCCGCTGCTCGAGGCCAAGAACCGGTCGGTGCACAACAACTACCTCACGCTGCCCGTGCTCTTCACGATGCTCGCGGGCCACTTCGCGTTCGTGTTCGGAGCGGACGACGCATGGCTCGTCTTCGTGGCGATCGCAGTGCTCACCGCGCTCATCCGCGTGTTCTTCAACGGCTGGCACGCGGGGCGGCGAGCGTGGTGGATCCCGGCGGTCGCCGTCGTCGGTGTGGTCGCGCTGGCGTTCTGGCTCCAACCCGAGGACTCGAGCTCGACGGTGACCACGCCAGTTGCCTTCGAGCAGATCCAGCCGGTGATCGCGGAGCGCTGCGCGCCGTGCCACGCGGGAGCATCGGCTCCGCTCGGGATCCGGTTCGAGACGCGCGAGCAGATCGAGGCGCGTGTCGACGACATCGAGCGCCAGGCAGTCCAGACCCACGCGATGCCACCCGGCAACGCGACCGGCATCACCGACGAAGAGCGCGAGCTCCTCGGCGCGTGGATCGCGTCGCGATGACGTCTTCGCGCAGGCGTGGCGGCGTGCTCTGCGCGGCGGTCATGCTGGTTCTCGTCATCGGGTCGACGGCAGCTGCTGATCCGACTGTCGTGCGCGGCCCCTGGAATCTCGTGACCTTGCCCGCGCTGGGGACGGTGACCTGGCGATGCGACCCGCGGGGTCCGGCGACCGCCCCCGGTCTCGGCGCGCTTGGGCTGGGGTTCCGCGTCCTCGAGAGCAGCGCCACCACGGACATCCGCCTCCACGTCGGGACCAAGACCCTTCTCCGGCGAAGGCTCGACCCGGGACAGTCGATCCAGTTCCCCTTCGCCCGCTCACGAGTGCAACAGCTCGACCTCACGCAGATGACAGGTGCCGGCACGCTCGTCGCGCGGATGCGCGTCGACTTCGTCCCGCACCTCCTGGCGACGTACTGCTATCCGCACCTGCCCCCGCGGGTGACGGTGAACGTGTTCCCTCGCCGCTAGGGTCACGTCGTGCTCGAGATCACCGCAGGCGACTTCACCTTCGCGGCGCGCTTCGAGGAGGATGCAGCGCAGGAGACGGTCGCAGCGTTCCGTCGCATGCTCCCGCTCGAGTCGAAGATCATCCACGTGCGTTGGTCTGGTGAAGGCGGGTGGATCCCGATGGGCGACCTCGACGTCGGCATCGGGCCAGAAAACGCAACGCGTTACCCGAGCCCAGGAGAGCTGATCTTCTACCCGGGCGGCGTCAGCGAGACCGAGCTCCTGCTCGCGTACGGCTACGTCGCGTTCGCGAGCAAGGCGGGCGCTCTTGCGGGGAACCACTTCGCGACGATCGTCTCGGGCAACGAGAACCTGCGCGAGCTCGGTCGGCGGATGCTCTGGGACGGCGCCCAGGACATCGCGTTCAGCGAGCGCTAGACGCGGCGTGCCGCCAAGCGGCGTCCGAGCGAGGATCCGAGAAGCCCGCCGAGAATCGCACGCGAACCGCGCATCCGACAGTCTTCATGCGTCTGCAAGCCTAGGAGCGCGGGCGCCAGGCTGCAAGATGTCAGCCGGCGCGCCGGCGCAGCGCGTCCGCGAGCACGTCGATCGCAAGCGCGACGTCCTCATCGGACGAGAGCTCGTCGGGCGAGTGGCTCACGCCGCCCGAGAGGCTACGAACGAAGAGCATCGCAGCGTCGACGCCGGCGGTCGCAAGGATTCCCGCGTCGTGTCCCGCACCCGAAGCAAGTTCGACGAGCGGCAGCCGACGAGCCTCCACGGCGTCTCGAAGTGCCTTTGGCGCCTCCCCAGAGAAGCGTGCAGGCTCGACGCGGTAGGTCGGGACGAAACCGATCGAGGCGACGAGCGCGTCGAGGCTCTCGACATCCGGCGCGCGGACGTCGAGGCTGAGCCGGACGCGCGAGGGAATCACGTTCGCGCCGCCGGGCTCGACTTCGAGCATCCCCACCGTGGCGACGGCACCGGGGATCTCCAAGGCCGCATCACGCACACGCTGGATCTCGCCTGCGGCCGCGACGAGCGCGTCCTCACGGCCGACCATCGGCGTCGTTCCGGCATGCCCCGCACGACCGTTGAGGACGAGCTCCCCGCGGGCATACCCGACGATTCCGGTCACGACTCCGACCGGCACGTCTCGTTCGGCCAGAACGGGTCCCTGCTCGACGTGGAGCTCGAGGAACGCCCGCGGAAGCTCCCCGCCGGCCGCAACGCGCGCGCGGCTTCCGACGCATCCGACTTCCTCCCCGCGAAAGACCACGACGGAGCCGGTTCCGACTCGCTCGACAGCCTCGATTGCCGCCACGACGCCGAGCGCCCCATCGAAGCGACCGCCCTGGGGGACGCTGTCGAGGTGCGAGCCGACCCAACAGATGTCTGACACTGCGTCTGACACCTTGTCCACAGAGCCCTGCCGCTGGGCATGTCCGAAGAGGTTGCCGTGGCTGTCGACCTCGACCGCGAGCCCAGCCTCCTCGAGCCAGCGTGCCGCGAGGCGATGCGCCTCGTCCTCGGCCGCCGAGGGATGGGGCCGGTTCGCGCCGGGGCCGCCACCGATCGCGTACAGCTCGTCGAGCCGCTCGAAAACGCGCATGAGCTGAGCCTAGTAGGCGCGCAGCGGCCGGAGCCCGCGCCAGCCGATCACAGGCAGCAGCGCTGCAACTCCGAACGCGATCGCCCACGACCCGTGCGACACCGTGGCGGCGAAGACGATCGGCGCGAGCACGCCGAGGCCGGAGAGCACCGACTGCTGAAAGCCGATCGCCGCTCCGCTCCGCGCTGCGCCGGCGAGCTCGGCCGCCGCCGTGAACGAGAGACCGTTCCAGGCCATCGAGAGGCTTCCCGCAAGAGCGAGAGCGGGGACAAGCGCCCACAGAGGCCCGCCGGCGAGGATCGCAGTGAGCGCCAGCGCCGCTGCGACGGCGAGCCCGAACACACGCAGCGGGCCGATCCGGGATCCGACGACGTCCGACCAGCGGCCCGCACCGATCCTGAGCCCGACCGCCAGCACCTGCGACACCGCGATCACGAGCGCCGCGTCCGAGTCGGACAGCCCGTGTTCGTCATGGAGGAAGAGGACGCCGAACCCGATGATCGCGACCTGCGCATAGAGGTAGAGACCGCTCGAAACCGACAACCGCCAGAGGCGGGCGTCGCGAAGTGTGGCTGCGACCGACTCTGGCTCGAGCTCGTCCGTCCCGTCGCGACCACGTATGAACACCAATCCGACGATCGCGCCCAGCGCGGCGAGCCCTGCCAGGAAGAGGAACGCGGCATCCGAACCGCCGCTCTCCGCCAGCCCGGGCAGGACGACCGCGACGATCAGTCCCCCGAGCGGGATCGCCGTCTGCCTGATCCCGAGAGCGAGCCCACGCTCGCTCGGCGCGAACCAGAGCATCACCGCCCGCCCGCTGGCCGAGTTGACGCTCGCCCCCGAGGCCCCGGTCAGCACCAGCAGCGCGAAAAGCACCTCGAAGCTTCCGGCATGTGCGGCTCCGACGAGAAACCCGCTCGCCCCGAAGAGGCCGAGCGCCAGCACGATCCGTTCGCCGAAGCGATCGGCGGCCAGACCCCAGGGCAGCAGCGTGAGAACGGCTCCCAACCAGGCGGCGGACAGCAGCGCGCCGATCTGCCCGAGCGAGAGGTCGAACTCCTCGCGCAGCGTTGGGGCGAGGACGGCGAGCCCGACTGTGAGAGCCGAGAAGCTCGCCTGCGCGAGCGTGCCCGCGGCGAGCACCGCCCACCGGTACGTGCCGCCGGCTACAGCCTGAACGGGTTGATCGGACGCGCCCCCGTCGAGACGATGACGCTTGCGGGCTCGGCAAGCTCGCCGCCGATGAAGACCCCGTACTCGCGATCAGTCGCAACGGCCACGCTCAGGAATCTACCCCGAGGTCGGCGCCCCGGAGACCGCGAGGAGCCCCGGGTCGACCCACGGCCCACCTGCGCGCTTCGCGAGATCCGCGAACGTCACACCGCCGAGCAGCGTGATGGTTGCGTCGCGCACCTCCTCCCAGACGTCGCGCAGTGTGCACCCGACGGTCATCGGACACGGCTCGGGGTTGTGCCTCGTCGCGCACCCGATCGGGGCGAGCGGCCCCTGGAAGAGCCGTACGACCCGCTCCAGCGTGATCTCCGCAGGATCCTTGTTGAGGCGATAGCCGCCGGCGGGGCCGCGCTCCGACCGCACGATCCCGGCGGTCCGCATCGTCGGCATCACCTGCTCGAGCACCGACTGCGGCACCGCCGTCCGGCGCGCGAGCTCCTCGAGCTTGAGCGGGCCTCCCCCCTCGAGCGAGAGGGCGAGGATCGCTCTCGTCGCGTAATCCGTTCGTCGCGATACCCACATGGGTCAGACCTCCTGGGCCGGTTCCGATTTGACAAGCAATGACGACATTCTCTATCTTCTTGGCCGTTTAGTAAGTCGACAAACTTAGTAAAGATACTCGATCAGGAGGAGTCGCATGAGGAAGGTCATCTCCCTCGTCGCAGCGATCGCTCTCGTCGCAACCGCCGTCGCAGCGATCGCGGGCATCGGCTCCGCCGCATCCGGACGAGTCGCGGGCACGAAGCTCAACCTCGTCGCCTACTCCACCCCGCGCGAGGCCTACGGGAAGCTCATCCCGCTGTTCCAGAAGACGTCGGCCGGCAAGGATGTCGACTTCTCGCAGTCCTACGGCGCGTCCGGTGAGCAGACGCGAGCGGTGAAGGCCGGCCTCGACGCCGACATCGTCGCGCTGTCGCTCGCCCCCGACATGGACGAGCTCGTCGCCGCGGGCAAGGTCGACGCAAAGTGGAAGAAGCAGTCGTACAAGGGCATGGTCACGAATTCCGTCGTCGTCTTCGTCGTGCGCGACGGCAACCCGAAGCACATCAAGAGCTGGAACGACCTGATCCGCCCCGGCGTCGAGATCGTCACGCCAAACCCGTTCACGTCCGGCGGCGCGCGCTGGAACATCATGGCCGCCTATGGCTCGTGGAGGAAGCAGGGCAAGACGGACAAGCAGGCCCAGGCGAACCTCCTGAAGCTCTGGAAGAACGTCGTCGTCCAGGACACGAGCGCTCGCGCAGCGCTGAGCACGTTCAACAGCGGGAAGGGCGACGTCATGCTCGCCTACGAGAACGAGGCGTACTTCTCACGCATGCAAGGGCTGAACCTCCAGTGGGTCATCCCGAAGACCACGATCCTGATCGAGAATCCGATCGCGGTCACGAAGGACAGCCCGGACAAGACGGCCGCGAACGGCTTCCTGCGGTTCCTCCGAACGCCCGGCGCTCAGCAGGTGTTCGCCGACTACGGCTACCGACCCGTCGTGAAGAGCGTCGAGAACGCGAACCGCAAGAAGTTCCCGGTTCGCCCAGGGCTCTTCACCATCGATCAGCTCGGCCTCGGCGGCTGGGACAAGGTCCAGAAGCGGTTCTTCGACCCGTCGAACAGCATCATGGCCCGGTTCCAGCGCGTCGTCGGGGGCAGTACTGGCTGAGATCGCCGTCAGCCGTCCCCGGCGCTCGGGGCTCTCGAGGGACAGAGCTGCAACGGCTCTGTCCCTCGGCTTCGTTACGACCTTCCTCATGGTGCTGGTCGGCCTCCCGCTCGCCGCGCTCATGTGGGAGGCGACGAGCGAGGGGACGCAGTCGTTCTGGGACGCGGTCTCGAGCCCCGAGGCGGTCGCAGCGCTGAAGCTCACGGTCGGCGCGTCGCTCGGCGTCTCGCTCCTCAACGCCGTGCTCGGAACGATCACCGCGTGGGTGCTCGTCCGCGACGACTTCCGCGGCAAGACGCTCGTCAACGCGATCATCGACCTCCCGTTCGCCCTCCCGACGATCGTTGCCGGGCTGACGCTGCTCGCCCTCTACGGCCCGACCTCACCCGTGGGCATCGACGTGGCGTTCACGCGGACGGCGATCGTCCTCGCACTGATGTTCGTGACGCTCCCGTTCGTCGTGCGGACGGTGCAGCCGGTGCTGCAGGAGCTCGACCCCGAGCTCGAGGAGGCGGCGCAGTCCCTCGGCGCGTCGACGGCGACGACGTTTCGGCGCGTCGTCTTCCCGAACATCCTTCCCGGGATCCTCTCCGGTGTCGCGCTCGCGTTCGCGAAGGCCGTCGGCGAGTTCGGATCGCTCGTGATCATCACCGGGAACATCCCGTTCAAGACCGAGGTCTCGTCCGTGCACATCTACGGGCGCATCGAGAGCGGCGACTCGTCGGGAGCGGCAGCCGTCGCCGTCGTGCTCCTCGCGATCTCGTTTCTCACGCTGCTCTCGATCGGCGCGATCCGCCACTACGCGACGAGGCACGACCGGTGACGGGTCTCGGCTCGCGTCTCGGTCTGCGCGCAATCGCGCTCCTCTACCTCGCGGTCATCCTCGTCGGTCCGCTCGCGATCGTCTTCTGGAGGACCTTCGAGGACGGCTTCGCGCCTGCGTGGGACGCGCTCTCGACGCCGGAGACGCTCAACGCCTTCAAGCTGACTCTGATCATCACCGGCATCGCCGTGCCCGTGAACACGGTGTTCGGGATCGTCTGCGCGCTCGCGATCGTCCGCAAGCGCTTCTGGGGCAAGGGCCTCCTCAACGCCTTCATCGACCTTCCGCTCGCGCTCTCGCCGGTCGTCGTCGGGCTCGCGCTGTTCCTGCTGTACGGGGAGAACGGCTGGTTCGGAAGCTGGCTGGACGACCACGGGATCCAGGTGCTCTTCGCGCTGCCGGCGATGGTGATCGCGACGATCTTCGTCTCGCTGCCGTTCGTCGCGCGCGAGGTCGTCCCGACGCTGCGCGAGATCGGCGACGACCAGGAGCAGGCTGCGCGGACGCTCGGAGCGAGCGGCTGGCAGACCTTCTGGCGCATCACGCTCCCGTCGATCCGCTGGGCGGTGATCTACGGCGTCATCCTCACGACCGCCCGCTGCCTCGGGGAGTACGGCGCAGTCGCGGTCGTCTCCGGCCGCCTCCAGGGTGAGACCGAGACCGCGACCCTCCGCGTGCAGGAACGCTACGAGGCGTTCGACCTCGCAGGTGCGTATGCGATCTCGATCGTGCTCGCGCTCATCGCGATTCTCGTCCTCGTCGCCATGACCGTCATCCGCCCCAGGGAGGAGACCGCCTGATGTCGATCCTCGTCCGCAACGTCTCGAAGCGCTTCGGCGACTTCGTCGCCCTCGAGGATGTCTCGCTCGACGTGGAGAGCGGCGCCCTCACCGCGCTCCTCGGCCCGAGCGGCTCCGGAAAGTCGACCCTTCTCCGCATCATCGCCGGCCTCGAGACGGCAGACGCCGGCGAGATCCTCCTCGGCGGCAAGGACGCGACCGCGCTCGCGCCGCAGAAGCGAAACGTCGGCTTCGTCTTCCAGCACTACGCCGCGTTCAAGCACATGACCGTGCGCGACAACGTCGCGTTCGGCCTGAAGGTGCGCAAGCGGCCGAAGGCCGAGATCGCCGACCGCGTCGACGAGCTCCTGAACCTCGTCCAGCTGCAGAGCTTCGGCCACCGCTACCCGGCTCAGCTGTCGGGCGGCCAGCGGCAGCGCATGGGCCTCGCCCGCGCCCTCGCACCCGAGCCGCAGGTGCTGCTGCTCGACGAGCCGTTCGGCGCTCTCGACGCTCGCGTTCGCGCGGAGCTGCGCGAGTGGCTGCGCCAGCTGCACGACGTCGTCCACGTGACCACGGTCTTCGTCACCCACGACCAGGACGAGGCGATGGAGATCTCCGACCAGATCGCCGTGATCAACCACGGCAAGCTCGAGCAGGTCGGCAGCCCGCGCGAGCTCTACGACGAGCCCGCGAGCGAGTTCGTGATGACGTTCGTCGGCGATGCTCAGCCGATCGGCGACATCCTCGTCCGCCCGCACGACGTCGAGCTTCTCCACGAGCCCGCCGACGGCGCAGTCGAGGCGATGATCGTGCGGATCACGATTCTCGGCCGCGATGCGAAGGTCGAGCTCCACGACACGAGCGGTTCGGAGATCCTCGCGCTCATGACGCGCGACCATTTCGACGAGTCGGGCTTCTGGCGCGGCCAGAACGTGTGGGTCAGCCCGAAGCGCGAGCGGGTCTTCTCGACGACCTAGGGGCGTGCGCGCTCGAAGAGCGCCGCGACGCCCTGGCCGACGCCGACGCACAGCGTCGCCAGCCCGTAGCGGCCGTCGCGGCGCCGGAGCTCGTGCAGCAGCGACACGACGAGCCGCGCGCCGCTCATCCCGAGCGGATGGCCGAGCGCGATCGCGCCGCCGTTGACGTTGACCTTCTCCTCGTCCAACCCGAGCTCCCTGATCACGGCGACGCTCTGCGACGCGAATGCCTCGTTCAGCTCGACGAGATCGAGCTGGCTCGCGTCGATCCCCGCGCGCTCGAGCAGCTTGCGAACAGCGGGAACCGGCCCGATCCCCATCACACGCGGGTCGACACCCGCCACGGCGCGAGGCGACGAACGCGCCTAGCGGCTCGACGCCGAGCTCGCGCGCCCTCTCTTCGCTCGCGATGACGAGCGCGGCCGCACCGTCGTTGATGCCGCTCGCATTCCCGGCGGTCACGCTGCCGTCCGCGCGAAACGCCGGCTTCAGCCGAGCGAGTGCCTCGGCGTTCGTCTCGGGTCTCGGATGCTCGTCGACGGTGACGTCCCCGACCGCGACGAGTTCGTCGTCGAAGCGCCCGGCCGCGTTGGCCGCCGCCCAGCGCTTCTGCGAGCGCAGCGCGAACGCGTCCTGATCCTCGCGCGAGACGCTCCCAGCGCTCGGCGACGTTCTCACCCGTCTCGCCCATCGACTCGAGCGGGAACATCTCCTCGAGGCGCGGGTTCGGGAAACGCCAGCCGAGCGTCGTGTCCCACACCGTCTGGTTGCCGCGCGGAAACGCCGAGTCGGGCTTCGCCATGACGAGGGGAGCGCGGCTCATCGACTCGACGCCACCGGCGACGACGATGTCCGCATCGCCGGCGAGCACCGCGTGGCTCGCGGAGACGACGGCCGAGAGACCCGACGCGCAGAGCCGGTTCAGCGTGACGCCCGCGACGGAATCCGGAAGTCCGGCGAGCAACGCGCCCATCCGCGCGACGTTGCGGTTGTCCTCCCCGGCCTGGTTCGCGCAGCCGAAGTACACGTCGTCGATCGCGGCGCCCTCGACGCCCGCGCGCTCGACCGCAGCCGCGATCGCGATGCCGGCGAGATCGTCCGGCCTGACGCCCGACAGCGCGCCGCCGTAGCGCCCGATCGGCGTGCGGACTGCGGAGAGAACGACTGCGCGCGCCACGGCGCGACGTTAGCGGACGAAGTCGATCTGAACGGGCTCGGGGAATGCGCCGAGCGCCTCACCGCGCCGCAGGAGCTCCGTCACGGCCTTGCGCCCCTCGTCGCCGTAGTCCTGCGTGAGCTCGTTCACGTACATGGAGACGAAGCGATCGGCCACGGCCGCATCGATGCCGCGGCCGAACTGCAGCGCGTAGTCGAGCGCCTCGGCGCGGTTGTCGAGGCCGCACTGGATCGCGTCGCGAAGGACGTCGCGAGACGTCGCACAGGGCATCGTCGCCCAGGTCGCGGCGGACGACGTTGACGCCGAGGGGCAGAGGTAGCCCTGTCTCGAGCAGCCACCACTCGCCGAGATCGAGGACCCGCACGAGCCCGTAGTCCTCGAACGTGAGCTGGCCCTCGTGGATCAGGAGCCCGGCCTCGGCGCGACCCGACGCGACCTCCTCGGGGATCTCGTCGAACGCGAGCTCGCGGAAACGGAAGCCGTCGAGCACGAGTCGCAACGCGAGGAACGACGTCGTCATCGTCCCGGGCACGACGATCTCGAGCTCGCGCAGCTCGTCGAGCGACTGCTGCTCACGCGCGACCACGATCGGCCCGTACCCCGACCCGATGCTCGCTCCGTGCGGCAGGAGCGCGTAGTCCTGTTGCACGAACGGGTACGCGGCGAGCGAGATCGCGGTGACCTCGAGCCGTCCGGCCCTAGCCCACTGGTTCAGCGTCTGGATGTCGCCCAGCACCTGCTCGAACTCGTACCCTCGCGTGTCGACGAGGTCGGTCGTCAGTGCCCAGTACATGAACGCGTCGTCAGGGTCTGGGCTGTGTCCAACGCGGATCCGCAAGGCGGCGGGACGCTAGCACCGTGTTCGTCGCTACCGGTTGAAGAACCAGCGCTCCAGGAGTGGCAGGACTTCCTTGCGCGTGAAGGGACGGGCGTCGGCCGGACGGCCGTCGGCCTCGAGGACGTTGACGTCGTCCTCGAGCGCCTCGTTGGCGCGATCCAGCGCGTCGCCGAGCTCGTAGCCCTCGAAGATCAGATCCTCGGGCCGAGTGTCGTCGGATTCGCGGAGCTGAGGGTTGACGGCGCGTCCGACGGCCCACACGGCCCCCGGCCGGCGCTCGATCCAGATCGCGATCCGCTCCTCGTCCCCGACGTCGTCGACACCGACGAGCAGCCGCTCGGCGTACCTCCCCTCGCGTGAGCTCCGTCTCATACCCCCGGGATACAATCGCGTCTCGTGACCTGGTTCAAGAACACGTTCTCATTTCTGTTCTCGCGAGGCTCCGCAGAAGAGCACGTCGCGAGGTACGTGGTCCGCGAGCACGAGCGCGGCAGGTCGCTCAACGAGATCCTCGAAGACCGGTACGTCCAGAACCGCGTGTCGCCCGAGCAGCAGCGTCGGATGCTCGACCGTCCGGAGGTCATCGAGGCGTTCGGCGGAGACATGCTCGAGGCCGCGAGGGCCTCGCTTCCCGCCTAGAGCGCCGTTCCGATGCCTCGCTCGCGCGCGAGGCGCACCGCCTCGGCGCCCAGCGCGACGTCCCACGCGGCGAGCCCGTTCGACTTGAAGAGGACGATGTCGTCGTCCGACTGCCGGCCGGCGATCTCACCCGACACGACCTCGTGGAGCTCGTGGACCTCGAGCCAGTCGAGGACGCCGGCCTGGACGGGCTCGACCAGGTCGCCCGACTCGAGCTTCGCCTGCTCGAGCCAGTCGCAGCACACGAACCGCGCGCGTTCCAGGACCGCGTTGTCGAGCTCACGTCGATTCACGACGTTCGCGCCCGCAGCGGCGACGAGCGTCCCGGGGGCGAGCCACTCCCCGCGCAGCACCGGGTCGCGCGAGCTCGTGATCGTGACGACCACGTCGCCTGCAGCGGCGTCGCGGTGGCTCTCGCCCGGCTCCGCGCCGACCTTCTCGCAGAACGCCGCGAGCTTCTCCGCCGTTCGGCAATAGGCGACGACGCGCTCGATGGTGGGGACGGCGGCGCGAATGCACGCCACCTGCGTCTCGGCCTGATAGCCGCATCCGATGACTCCGAGCGTGCGCGCATCGGTCCTCGCGAGATGACGCGCGGCGACACCGCTCGCCGCGCCGGTTCGGAGCTGTCCGAGTCGGTCGGCTTCGATCACGGCGACGAGCTCGGAACTCTCCGAGTCGAAGAGGCACACGACGAACGTCGCGCCGTTCGCTGTCGCCGCATAGAGCTTCCCGCCGGCGAGACCGAGCCCGCTGTCCGCTGCGGCCATGTCCGCGAGCGCGCCCTCCGGCAGGCGAAGCCGGCGGCGCGGCGCGATCTCGACCTCTCCCGCCGCCATTCGCCGGAAGCACGCCTCGATGGCGTCGACCGCCGCGCCCGGCTCGAGCGAGGTCATCGACATCGGATTCGCTGAGATAGAGCGGCACGAGCCGCAAGTCTAGGAAGCGCTCGGCGACGGCCGTAGACTCGACCGTCTGGCAACCGACGACTACCTCGAACTGCAGCTTCGCGAGCTGCTCGACCGGATCTCCGCCGACGGGCAAGCCCCGGGCGGAGGATCTGCCGCCGCGTTGACGGTCGCGTTCGCCGCGCGGCTCGTCGTGATGGTCGCTCGCTGCTCGCGCGAGTGGGCCGAAGCGGCGGGCGTGACGGCGCAGGCGAACGCCATCGGCGCACGTGCAGTCGACCTCGCGCACACCGACGGCCGCGCGTGGGAGGAGGCGCTCGCGGCCGTGCACGGAGCGGAGACTGCCTCGGCCGACGACCCGCGACGGGACTTCGCACTCGAGCAGAAGCTCGAGGCGGCCGCAGCGGCACCGCTCGAGATCGCGTCGCTCGGAGCGGACGTGGCCGCGCTCGCGGCGCTCGCCGGACATCACTGCAACGCGACGTACCGCGCCGACGCCGCGGCGGCCGCCGCACTGGCCGCGGGAGGATCGGCCGCCGCCGCGCACCTGGTTCGAGTGAATCTTGGCGTCCGCGCGTCGGACGAGCGTCTTGCGCGAGCGCTCGCGAGCGAGCAGGCAGCGCACGACGTCGCCGAGCGCATGCTCGAGTCGACGCGATGAGCGGGTACTCGTCGCTCCCCGACGCCGAGCTCGTTCGACACTGTCGCGAAGGAGACGCCGACGCCTGGAACGAGCTCGTCGAGCGCTACTCGCGCTATGTCTACGCCATTGCCGTCCGCGGCTTTCGCATGAGCGACGAGGACGCCGAGGACGTATTCCAGGACGTGTTCACGCGGATCTACACGCGTCTCGACTCGCTCCGCGACGACTCCGCGCTCCGCCCGTGGATCGCGCAGCTCACCCGGCGGCGATGTCTCGACGCGCTCGCGAGCAAGGGCCGCGAGACGTCCGCCGAGGAGATCTTCTCGCCGGAGGACAGCACGGACCTCGCAGAGGTGGAGGAGGCCTTCGCCGTGCGTGAGGCGCTCGCAGGGCTCTCGGACAACTGCCAGGACATCCTCGACCGCTTCTTCGCCCGCGACCAGAGCTACAAGACGATCGCGGACGAGCTCGAGATTCCGTCCGGGACCATCGCGAGTCGCATCGCGCGATGCCTCGGAAAGTTGCGATCGGAGCTCGAGGGAAGAAATGAGCCCGGAAGACGGGTCTAGGGGTTAGATGACGCGCTTCTACGACGAAGAACGACTCGGTGTGCTCCTCCGACTCCTGCGTCCCGCTCCCATGGGTTGGGTGCGGGCCGCGCAGGAGTTGCCGGCCGCGCGCCGCACGTTCGACGAGATCGTCGCGCGTGCCGAGGCCGACCTCGCGTTCCGCAACGCGTTGGTCGCCGACCTCGAGCGGGCGCTCGCGGCGGAAGGCTACGAGCCGGACCGCCGCATCCTCGACGAGATCCGCGCAGCGCCTCGACAACGGCTGAGGCGTAAGCTCCGCGCGTGAGCGAGCTCGCAGCCCACGGCTCGGATGCCGGGGAGACTGCGCTGCCTGCATGGAGCCTTCCGAAGGACGCGGTCGACCGAATCGCGCTCCCGAGTGAGTGGCCGGAGCGCGTCACGCGAGCGTGGGCGCTGGAGGGCTCGACAGGGAAGGGAGCACGAGTTTGCATCCTCGACTCGGGCGTCGAAGCGGAGCACCCTCTCGTCGGCGAGCTCGAGAGCGCCGTCGCCATCTCGATCGGTGAGAACGACGAGATCCTCGCCGAGGAGGACACGGAGGGCGACGTCTCGGGACACGGAACGGCGTGCGCCGGCATCGTCAGAGCGCTTGCGCCCGACTGCAGCATCTCGAGCGTGAGAGTCCTCGGCTCGAGCTTCACGGGGAGCGGCGCAGTGCTCCTAGGAGGTCTCCGCTATGCCGTCGAGCAGGGCTTCGACGTCGTCAACATGAGCCTCTCGACGACGAAGAAGCCGTTCGCGAGCGTCCTCCATGAGATCGCCGACAGCGCCTACTTCAAGCGCACCGTTCTCGTCGCGTCAGCGCACAACATGCCGGTCGAGAGCTACCCGTGGCGCTTCTCGTCGGTCATCTCCGTCGGCAGCCACGAGGAACCCGATCCTCTGACGTTCTTCTCCAACCCGAACCCACCGGTCGAGTTCTTCGGCCGCGGAGTGAACGTCGAGGTCCCGTGGCTCGGCGGGCGCTCGCTCAGGGTCTCCGGGAACAGCTTCGCCACGCCCCATCACTCGGCGATCTGCGCATTGATCCTTGCGAAGCACCCCGAGCTAACGCCCTTCCAGCTGAAGAGCGTCCTCTATCTGACCGCGACGAACGTAGGGGGTGGGACATGACTGACGAGTCCGAGCTTCGAGCGGCCGTCGCAGCAGGCGTCGTCGGATCCGAGGAGTCGTTCCGTGCCCTGCTCGAGCGCGATCGTCGAGGTTGCGCGGTCGATCTTCGGCGCGAAGGCGTCGTCGATCCTCCTCCTCGACGAGGAGACGGAAGAGCTCGTGTTCGAGGCGGTCGTCGGCGAGGGCGAGGAGCACGCTCCTCGGAACGCGCTTCCCCGCCGGGAAGGGGATCTCCGGGCTGGGTCCTCGCGACCCGAACGCCGCTCGTGATCGAGGACGTCCAGCAGGATCCGCGCTTCGCGAAGGACGTCGCCGAGGACACGGGCTACGTCCCGAGCGGCCTCATGGCAGCTCCGCTGCTGCACGAGGAGCGCGCACTCGGCGTCCTGTCGGTGCTCGACCGCCCCGAGCAGTCGCTCTTCAGCCTGCAGGAGATGGAGCTCCTCGGCCTCTTCGCGAACCAGGCCTCGATCGCCGTCGACCTGCTGCTCAAGGCGCGGAACGCGGAGCGTCTGCTCGCGGACGGGACGGGCGACCTGAGCGTCGTCGCCCGACTCGCAGCAGCCATCGACGCTCTCGAGGACGAGCGGCGCGAGGCAGGACTCCGCCTCCTGGGCGAGCTCGCCGCGACGCTCGGCTCGGGCGCGCAGGCTCGAGGCCAAAGAAAAGGCCCGGGCGGCTGTACATCCCGCCCGGGCCTCGAAACTCTTGCGCGACTAGGATGACCGTACTCGTTGACCGTGTCCCTCACGCGTGGACCTCCGTGCGCCGGTCCATCGGTACGAAGCCCGTGTGCCTCGACGTCCGCATCGCCGTCCGTCATCTCGCGTCGACGTGGCCCTTGGCCGTGTCGTTGGCCGCTCGCTCGTGGCTGTCGAATGCCGTGGGCCTCTACCTCGTCCTCGGCCTGAATCGGCTCGTCTGCCATGTCTTTGCTCCTCCTTTATCGAGCGCTACCTGCGCTACGTTCTGATCATACAAGACGGCGCACCCGCGCGGGAAATCTTCCCTGCGCCACCTTCACTATTGCAAGCTCGCTGTGAGATGCTCAGCCGCGTGCGCGGCGTGGCGTCGAGGGTCGACGGGATCGGCCGCCGCGTTCCGGGCGGTCTTTCGGAACGCGAACCTGCGCTGGCTGGAGCTTGCGTGGAGCGCGTCGATCCTCGGGCCACTACGCGTACCTGATCGCGGTCTCGGTGTATGCGTACGACGTCGGCGGCGAGCAGGCCGTCGGGCTCATTTTCCTGGCGCGACTCATCCCTGCAGCGCTCGTCTCGCCGTTCGCCGGGCTGCTCGGCGACCGCTCCGCGCGCGAGCGCGTCCTCCTCGTCACGAACACTCACCCGCAGCCGTGCTCGTCGGTGCAGCGGCCGCATCGCGTGTTCGCAGACGCAGCTCCATGCGTCGTCTACGCGCTTGCGATCGCCGCGACGATCGCGAACACGCCGTTCCGCTCGGCTCAGGCAGCCCTGACCCCCTCGCTCGCCCGCACCCCGCGCGAGCTGACCGCCGCGAACGCGGTCGCGAGCGGCGTCGACAGCCTTGCGCTCTTCGCCGGGCCCGCGCTCGCCGGGCTGCTGCTTGCGCTCCTCGAGCGCCGGCGGTCGTCTTCACGATCACGGCCGTACTCATCGTCATTTCGACCCTCTTCGTCGCTCCTCATCCGCACACCATCCGAGGAGAGGCCGCGCGGCGAGATCGAGGCGGCCACGCTCGCGTCGGAGGCCCTCGCCGGGTTCCGCACGATCGGCTCACACGCGCCGCTGCGCGTACTCGTCGGCCTCATCGCCGCGCAGACTGCCGTCGCCGGAGCCGTCCAGGTGTACATCGTTGTGGTCGTCAGTGCAGCTGTCTCGGGTTCGGCGAGGGCGGTGTCGGCCTCCTGAACTCGGCCATCGGAGTCGGTGCCTTCGTCGGCGCGATCGCCGCCCTCTCGCTCACGGGCGTCCCAAGACTGAGCCCGGCCTTCATGGTCGGCATCGCACTCTGGGGCCTCCCGCTCGTCATCCTCGGGCTCTGGCCTGCTGCAGCGCTCGCCATCGTGATGTTCGCCGTGCTCGGCTTCGGTGACTCCGTCGCGGGCGTCTCCGGCATGACGCTCGTTCAGCGGACAGTGGCCGACGAGGTCATGGCGCGTGTGTTCGGCGTCATCCAGATGCTGAACCTCGCGTCGATGGGGATCGGCGCGGCGCTCGCACCGGTGCTCATCGCCGCCTTCGGGCTCGAGTGGGCGCTCGTCATCACCGGGGCTTTCCTTCCCATCCTCGTCCTTGTGACGAGGCCCTGGCTCTCCCGCATCGACGCCGCTGCGGAGGCCCCGCAGGCCGACGAGCTGCGAATTCTGACCTCGATCCCGATCTTCTCGCCGCTTCCAGGCCCGTCGCTCGAGAGTCTCGCGACGCGCCTCGTCCCGCTCCGCGTCGATCCCGGGACAGTGATCGTCCGCGAGGGCGACCCAGGGGATCGCTTCTACATCCTCGCGGAGGGGAGGTCGGCGTGACTGACGCACGAGCAGAGCCTTGGCGAGCTCGAGGCGGGCGGGTACTTCGGCGAGATCGCGCTCATCAGGGGCGTCCCGCGCACCGCGACGGTGACCGCGCTGACGCCCGTCGTGCTCTACGCGCTCGACCGCGACGACTTCCTCGCCGCACGTACCGGGCACGCGCCCAGCGAGGAGGCGGCGGAGAGCGTCGTCAGCGCACGCCTTGCCGCGGTCCCCGCGTGCAGGCGCTGTCACGCCCGAGTAGCTGTGGCGAGCACGACTCGATGCGCCCGGCAAGATTCGAACTTGCGGCCTCTGCCTCCGCAGGGCAGCGCTCTATCCCCTGAGCTACGGGCGCGGGGACGGCAAGTCTAGCTGCCTCACCGAGCGCGTCCCGAGGCGGAGCACCGCCTCGCCGGGAACCTCCACCCGCACGTAGCCGAGAGCAACGATGCCGTCGCCGTCGCGTGCGGCGCTCGTGACGCGACCGACGGCTTTGCCGTCGAGCTCAAGCTCCGCGTCGTATTCGGGTAGCTCCTCGCCGTCGATCTGGAGGACCCGCAGGGTCCGGTTCACGCGACCGCGGTAGTGCTGGCGCGCGATCGGCTCCTGGCCCGGATAGCACCCTTTCTCGAAGTCGACGGCGCGCTGGTCGAGCCCGGCTTCGGCGGGAAGCACGCGATCGTCGATCTCGCGGCCGAAGCGGGGCGTCCCCGCGCGTATGCGTAGGAGCTCGAGCTCGGCGTCGTCGATCGAGGGCTCGACCGCCTCGTCGAGGACCTCGACGGCCGGCACTCCGTAGTCCGTCGTCGGGATGCCATCGCTCTCCGCCGAGGACGACCGACGAGGTGTGCTCCTCGACGGCGATCTCGCACTTCGCCGCGAACCGCGAGCGGAGGAGGGTCGAGCGCACGCGCTCACCTAGGCCCTCCTCCGTGAGCACGAGGAAGTCGTCGACGCCACGACGGAGCACGACGAGCGGTGCGATCACACGCGCCTTCGCCGTCAGGAGCAGCGCCTCGCACGATCCGCCGACGTCGAGCGCCTCGACGTCGTTCGACACCATCGCCTGTAGGTACGAGGCGGCGTCCGGCCCGCGCACGCCCACGAAGTCGCGTGGCCGTCGCGCGATTCGCATCGCCGTAAGCTCCATCGAACTAGTGTTGGCAGCCGTGTTCCGGGGCAGAGCGGAGCGAAAGGTCATCGACGCAGGCTACGACCCTGCGCGCCTGCCACCCGGCCAGTACCTGACCGAGAAATGGCCGGTCCTGCACGCCGGCTCGATCCCGCGCACCGACCTCGCGACCTGGGACTTCGTCGTCTCGGGAGAAGTCGAGAATCCGATCCGGATCTCGTGGGACGAGCTGAACGCGCTCCCACGGACGACCCACACCCAGGACATCCACTGCGTCACGCGCTGGAGCCGCTTCGACGTCACCTTCGAGGGCATCCACTGGAGCGCGCTCGAGCCGCTCGTGAAGCCGCTCGAGTCCGCACGCTTCGTTGTCGCGCACGCCGAAGAGGGCTATACCGCGAATGTGCCCATCTCGTTCCTTCGTGACCCGCTGTCGCTCCTCGCGACCCACGCCGACGGCGAGCCGCTCACGCCCGAGCACGGCGGCCCGCTCCGCCTCGTGATCCCCGGGAAGTACTTCTGGAAGAGCGCGAAGTGGCTCCGTGGGATCGAGCTCACCGCGAACGACCGCCCCGGCTTCTGGGAGCGCTACGGCTACCACAACGACGCCGATCCGTTCAAGGAGGAGCGGTACGGGTTCTGACGGACCGACGATTCCCCCGAAAGGGGGACGAGGTCAGAGCCGTTCCGACGAAAACCTGGGTAACCCAATCCTCCCCAGTTCTTCCCCCTTGAGTGGCCGTCCCAGCGGCCACTCTTCTTTTGCGCAGACGAGCACGATCCGGTTCGAGCGCAGTCACAGGCCACCGCCTCACCACGTGTTCTGGGCGCTCGTCAGAACACGCATACGAACGGCTGAAAACGCGAAGGGCCGGCGATGCCGGCCCTTCGACGTGTCGGATCAGGGAAGGGACCCGAGTCTAGGCGATCGGCCTAGAAGTCCATCCCGCCGCCGGGCATGCCCGCGGGCATCGCCGGCCTGCTTCTCCGGCATCTCCGCGACGACTGCCTCGGTGGTGAGGATGTTCTTCGCGATCGAGGCTGCGTTCTGCAGCGCCGAGCGCGTGACCATGGTCGGATCGATGATCCCGGCCTTGACCAGGTCCTCGATCTCGCCGGTCTCGACGTTCAGGCCCTGGCCCTTCTTGGCCGTGCGGACCTTGTCGACGACGACGGAGCCCTCGAGGCCCGCGTTGTACGCGAGCTGGCGAAGCGGCTCCTCGAGCGCGCGGATGATGATGTTCGCACCCGTCCGCTCGTCGCCCTCGAACTTGTCGAGCGTGGTCTTGATCGCATCACCGGCGTTGATGAGCGCGACGCCGCCGCCCGGGACGATGCCCTCCTCGAGAGCAGCTCGGGTGGCCTGCAGCGCGTCCTCGACGCGGTGCTTCTTCTCCTTCATCTCGGTCTCGGTGGCCGCGCCGACCTTGACGACGGCGACACCGCCCGACAGCTTCGCGAGGCGCTCCTGGAGCTTCTCGCGGTCGAAGTCGGAGTCCGTGTTCTCGATCTCGGACTTGAGCTGCTTGATGCGGCCCTTGATCGCGTCGGATCCGCCGGCACCGTCGATGATCGTCGTCGTGTCCTTGTCGATGACGATCTTGCGGGCCTTGCCGAGCTGCGAGATCTTCGTGTTCTCGAGCTTGAGACCCAGCTCCTCGGTGATGACCTCGCCACCCGTCAGGATCGCGATGTCCTCGAGCATCCGCTTGCGGCGGTCGCCGAAGCCCGGCGCCTTGACGGCGACGGCCGAGAACGTGCCACGGAGCTTGTTGACGACGATCGTCGCGAGCGACTCGCCCTCGACGTCCTCCGCCACGATGAGCAGCGGCCGACCGGCCTGGATGACCTGCTCGAGCACCGGAAGGATGTCCTTCACCGCGCCGATCTTCTGGTTGGCGATGAGGACGTACGGCTCCTCGAGGACAGCCTCCATGCGCTCGGCGTCCGTGATCATGTACGGGCTGAGGTAGCCCTTGTCGAACTGCATGCCCTCGGTGAACTCGAGGTCGAGACCGAAGGTCTGACCCTCCTCGACGTTCACGACGCCGTCCTTGCCGACCTTCTCGATCGCGTCGGCGATGACGTCACCGATCTCGCGCTCGCGCGACGAGATGGTGGCGACGCGGGCGATGTCTTCCTTGCCGTTGACCTCGACGGACTGCGCCTTGAGGTTCTCGACGATCGCGTCGACCGTCTTCTCGATGCCGCGCTTGAGACCCATCGGGTTCGCGCCAGCGGCGACGTTCTTGAGGCCCTCGCGGACGATGGCCTGGCCGAGCACCGTGGCGGTCGTCGTGCCGTCACCGGCGACGTCCGTGGTCGCGGTCGCGACCTCGCGCATGAGCTGCGCGCCCTGGTTCTCGAACGGGTCCTCGACCTCGATCTCACGGGCGATGGTGACGCCGTCGTTCGTGATCGTCGGCGCACCGAACTTCTTGTCGAGGACGACGTACCGACCCTTCGGGCCGAGTGTCACCTTGACCGCGTCGGCGACGGCGTTGACGCCGCGCTCGAGCGCCCTGCGGGCGTCCTCGTTGAACTTGAGCTCCTTGTGAGCCATCTATTTACTCCTCCTGAAACGAGCTAGGCGGCCGCGCCGGCAAGCTGCTTCTTCTTGCCCTTGCTGCCTGTGGTTACGACCTTCGCGAGAACGTCCGACTCGCGGAGAATGAGCACGTCGTCGGCGCCGACCTTGATCTCTGTTCCGCCGTACTTGGAAAAGATGATCTCGTCGCCGACCTCGACATCCATCTTGATGTACTTCCCGTCCTCGTCACGCGAGCCGGGGCCGACTGCGAGGACGTTGCCGCGCTGCGGCTTCTCCTTCGCCGTGTCGGGCAGCACGATGCCGCTAACTGTGATCTCGTCCTCATCGAGGACCTCCACGATCAAGCGATCACCCAGTGGCTGCAGATCCATTCGACAGTCCTCCTTGATACGGAGTTTGTGACAACACTGGCACTCGGCCTATGAGAGTGCCAGACCCACCCTAGCACGCGCCGCACGTTGCGCAAAGCCAAATTGAGTCGATCCGGCTCAGATTCCGTGACTCGGTTGGGAAAGGGTGTTACAAAGTCGGAATGCGCCGCGAGTTCTCCGCCGGGGTCGTGCTCGTCCGGCGGATGCGCGGGCGCTGGTGGTTCGCGGCCGTGCTGGCCGCAGGGGAAGCCGCCGGGGACCTGGGCGCTGCCGAAAGGCCTCGTCGATCACGGGGAGAAGCCCGCCGACACCGCGCTTCGCGAGGGGTTCGAGGAGACCGGCGTGCATGGCCGCATCGGAGCGAAGCTCGGTGACGTCCGCTACGTCTACACCTGGGACGGCGAGCGCATCTTCAAGGTCGTGAGCTTCTTCCTGGCGCACGCGCGAAGCGGGCGAATCGGGTCGCTGCCGCCCGGAATGGAGATCGAAGTGGCAGAAGCACGGTGGCTCGAGCTCGAGCACGCGCCCAGGCTGCTCGCATACAAGGGCGAACGTGACATGGCCGTGAAAGCGGCCGAGATGCTCGCAGGCGACCCTCTATAGTTGCGCGGCCGCCGATGCCGACGTTCGCCCTCAACTTCTACAACCCCGCCGTCGCCGAGCAGCTGCGCACCGGCCGCAAGACCGCGACGATCAGACTGGGCGACAAGTCGGCGAAGTACCGGAAGGGCATGATCGTGACGGTGCTCTGCGGGGCGCGCTACGGGCAGCGCGAGCGGATCTTCGACGCGGTGATCGACAAGGTGGAGGTCAAGGCGCTCGGCGAGCTCTCACCGCGGGAGATCGAGCACGACAACCCGCAGATCCGCCGCGTGGACGAGATGCTCTGGTTCCTGAGCCAGCTCTACAACCGCGAGGTCGCGGAAGACGAGATCGTCACGCTGATCCGGTTCTCTCAGATCACTTAGCTACTTGCCCGGGCGGCGGATCGTCGTTCCGAAGAGCTCGGGCGCGCGTATCGGTGCGTCGCACTCCTCGCACGCGACGGCGAACGCCGACGCGATCGGCGCCGAGCAGCTGGGACAGCGATGACGCAGCTCACCGCCGCATTGCGGGCACGCCGCCGGCAGCTCGCCCTCGTCGTCGAGGAAGTAGCGCAGCGTGTGTCCGCACGTGAGGCAGAAGGCGACCCAGTCGCCGAGCGTCTTCCGCCGCTCCTCCTGAATCCAGTTGCGTTTCGCAGGTGCCATCTGCGGCCACTGTAGACCCGAGAGGGGCGACGGACGCAGTCGTTAGAGTGGGGAACCGTCAACCGGACGACGGGGAGATCGCCGTATGGCCGTACGTGAAGCCGAGCCCGTGGGCTCGCTCCAGGAGGTGAAGGACGCAGGGCTGGACCGCGAGGACCTCCTCGGGATCTACCGCCACATGCTCATCACCCGCGGCATCGAGGAGCGCGGCCACATCCTCTACAAGCAGGGGAAGATCCCCGGCTCCTTCTACACCGGGCGAGGCAACGAGGGCGCGGCGGTCGGGGTCGCAACGGCGATGGGCCCGAACGACGTCGGCACGCCGCTGCACCGCGACATGGGCGTCCACGTCACGCGCGGCGTCGAGCCGTGGCGCGTCTTCGCCCAGTACATGGGGCGCGAGGGCGGCCCGACGCGAGGACGCGACGGCAACGTGCACATGGCCGTCGCCGAGCTCGGAATGCACACGATGGTCTCCCACCTGCCTGCGATGCTCCCGGTTGCGACGGGAATGGCGCTCGCGTTCAAGATCCGCGGTGACCGCAGGGTCGCCGTCGGCTGGTTCGGTGAAGGCGCCGCCGGGCGCGGCGACGCGCACGAGGCGATGAACTTCGCGGGCGTCCGCCAGCTTCCGATTGTGTTCGTGTGCGACAACAACCAGTGGGCGTACTCGACGCCGACGTATCTCTCCTACCCGGTCGAGCACATCGCCGACCGCGCTGCCGCGTACGGGTTCGAGGGCGTCGTCGTCGACGGGACCGACGTGCTCGCGGTCTACCGCGAGGCGCGCCGAGCTGTCGAGAAGGCGCGCGAGGGCGGCGGGCCGACGCTCCTCGAATGCCTCACGCTCCGCATGGAAGGCCATGCCGTGCACGACGACGCCTTCTACGTCCCCAAGGAGATGTTCGAGCAGTGGGCCGCGTACGACCCGATCGAGCGCTACCGCACGTGGCTGCACGATCACGCGGAGATGACCGACGAGGAGGAGAGCGACATCACGTCCGTCGTCAAGCGGCTCCTGAACGACGCGCTCGACCGTGCCGACGAGTCGCCGCTGCCCGATCCCGCGACGCTCGAAGGCAGCGTCTTCGCGTCGCAGGAAGACCTCGACACGCCACACCACAAGTAGCCATGGCTGAGATGACCTACATCCAGGCGATCTCGGACGCCCTGCGTCTCGAGATGCGACGCGACCCGCGCGTCTTCGTCCTCGGCGAGGACGTCGGCGTGTACGGAGGAGCGTTCAAGGTGTCGCTCGGGTTCCAGGAGGAGTTCGGGCCTTGGCGCGTCATCGACACGCCGCTCTCCGAGACCGCGATCGTCGGCGGCGCGACCGGTGCGGCGCTGATGGGCCTGCGGCCGGTGGCCGAGATGCAGTTCGCCGACTTCATCTCGTGCGCGTGGGACCAACTCGTGACCGTCGCCGCGAAGCAGTTCTTCCGCGGCGGCACACCGATTCCGATCGTCGTGCGGCTCCCGTCGGGCGGCGGGTTCTCGGGCGGGCCGTTCCACTCCCAGAACCCGGAGAGCTCCTTCGCACACATCCCTGGGCTCAAGGTCGTCTGTCCCGCAACACCGCACGACGCGAAAGGCCTGCTGGCCAGCGCGATCGAGGATCCGAACCCCGTCCTCTTCTTCGAGCACAAGCACCTCTATCGCCGCATCAAGGGCGAGGTGCCGGAGGATCGCTATACCGTGCCGTTCGGCTACGCCAACGTGCATCGGCCGGGCGACGACGCGACCGTCGTGACGTGGGGCGCGATGGTGCACACGGCGACGGACGCAGCCGCGGAGCTCGCGAAGGAGGGCTTCGAGGTCGAGGTCCTCGATCTGCGCACGCTCATCCCGTGGGACAAGGAGCGCGTGCTGGAAGGCGTGCAGCGCTGCTCCAAGGTTCTCGTGCTCCACGAGGACACGCGCACCGGAGGCTTCGGCGCCGAGATCGCAGCGACGATCGCCGAGGAGGCGTTCGAGCACCTCGACGCGCCGGTCATGCGCCTGGCCGCACCGGACACGCCGGTGCCGTTCTCGCCACCGCTCGAGAAAGCCTTCATCCCGCAGGTCGAAGACGTCGTGAACGCTCTGAGAGATCTCGCCGCGTACTAGGAGGAACGGTGTCGACAGGAACCCAGACCGAAGTCGTGATGCCCCAGATGGGCGTCTCCGTCTCCGAAGGAACGGTCACGAAGTGGCTCAAGCAGGTCGGCGAGGCGATCGGCCGCGACGAGCCGCTGCTGGAGATCTCCACGGACAAGGTCGACACCGAGGTGCCGAGCCCTGCAGAGGGAGTCGTCGCTCAGATCCTCGTGCAAGAGGGTGAGACGGTCGAGGTCGGGACAGTCCTCGCCGTCATCACGCCGGCTGGCGTCGCACCTGCGCCCGCGCCCGTCGAGCCCGCTCCCGCCGCCCCCCTGCCCGCCGCCCGAGCCGGTGCCTACGCCGCCCGAGCCGGTGGCGGCCGCTCCTGCGCCTCCGGCTCCCGCTGCCGCACCGGCCGCCGAGCCTGCCGCCGCACCCGCGCCTGTCGCGCCCGCCGCCACAGGGAACGGAAAGACATTCGTCTCCCCGGTCGTTGCGCGCATCGCCGCCGAGCACGGCATCGACCCCTCGACCGTTCCGGGCACCGGCACCGGCGGGCGAGTCACGAAGAAGGACATCATGACCTTCATCGAGTCGGGCGCTGCAGCAGCGCCTCCGCCCGCGCCGGCTGCACCGCCTCCTCCTGCCCCGGCTCCCGCTCCCGAGCCCGTCGCCGCAGCTCCGGAGCCGGCGCCAGCGCCTGCTCCCGCACCACCCGAGCCGGCACCCGTGGCGGCTGTCGCAGCCCCAGCCCCAGCGCCAGCGGCGGCACCGCCGCCGGTCACAGCTCCAGCCCCCGTCGCGGCAACCGCGGCTCCGGCCGAAGAGCCGGCTCTCGCGCCGGGCGAGGAGCTCGAGCCGATGACGGCGATGCGACGCGGCGTGATGCAGCACATGCGCCGGTCGGTCGACACCGCCGCGCACGTCACGAGCGCGATCGAGGTCGACATGGCCCGCGTGGTCGCGCTCCGGGCGAAGCTCAAGCCGGAGCTCGCGGCGCAGAAGGTCAACCTGACCTACCTCGCGTTCATCGCACGTGCGACGGTGGACACGCTCCTCGACTACCCGTGGGTGAACGGCGAGCTGCGCGGGCAGAGCATCGTCACGCGGCCGTACGTCAACCTCGGGATCGCCGTTGCGCTCGACGAGGGCAAGGGTCTCATCGTCCCCGTCATTCGCAACGCGCAGGACCTCAACCTGACCGGCACCGCGCGCGCAATTCAGGACATTGCGGAGCGCGCTCGCACCAAGAAGCTCCTACCCGACGACGTCCAGGGCGGCACGTTCACGATCACGAACCCCGGCAGCTTCGGGACGTTCCACGGCACGCCGATCATCAACCAGCCGCAGTCGGCGATCCTCGGGACGTACGCGCTCGTGAAGCGCCCGTGGGTCATCCAGGACGACATGGGCTCGGACGTGATCGCGATTCGGCCGGTGATGAACCTCACGCTCACGTACGACCACCGGCTCGTCGACGGCGCGTACGCGGGAATGTGTCTCCGCGACCTCCGCGACCGGCTCGAGAGCTGGGACGAGGCTGCGTATTGAGCCCGCTCGAAGGCAGCTGCCTCTGCGGAGGCGTTCGCTTCGAGGTGACGGAGCCGTTCGTCACGGTGTCGCAGTGCCACTGCGAGTTCTGCAAGCGCATCTCAGGCGGGTACGGAACCGTCAGCGGGCGCGTCCGTAGCGACGCGATCCGGATCCTCGAGGGACAGGAGCTCCTCCGGTCGTTCACCCCTGAGGGCGGGTCAGCAAAGACGTTCTGCTCGACCTGCGGCTCGAACCTCTTCGGCGGCGGCTGGCCCGAGTCCGAGATGGCGCCGGTGCGCCTGAGCACACTCGGCCTCGACTTCGACCGCAAGCCCGAAGCACACACATTCGTTCGGTCGGTCGCAGCGTGGGAGATCCTCCCCGACGACGGGCTGCCGCGATACGAGATCCGCGCCACCTGAGATGGCCCAGCGAATCGTGCCGATGATCGCGTACGAAGACGCGGCGGCCGCGATCGACTGGCTGAGCGAGGCGTTCGGCTTCACCGAGCGCGTTGCGCACCGCTACACGGACGAGAACGGTGTCGTCGGCCACGCAGAGCTCGAGCTCGGGGGCGAGATCGTGATGCTCGCCACACCGAACCGCGACTACCAGAGCCCGAGACACCATCGGCAGGAATGCGAGACGGCGAATCGCTGGCTCGACAATCCGTGGGTCGTCGACGGCGTCCTCGTCACGGTCGACGATCTCGACGCGCACCACGCCCGAGCCGTCTCCGCGGGAGCGACGGTGATTCGTCCGTTGGAGGACGGTCCCGTCGGTCGTCTGTACACAGCCGAGGACCTTGAGGGGCACCGCTGGATGTTCCAGCAGCGATGACGCGCGGCGCGTATCTCCTGAACCTCGGCCTCGTTCCCTACGCCGAAGCCTTCGAGCTCCAGCGCTCGCTCGCAGGCGCCGTCTCGCAGGGTGCGATTCCGGAGACCGTCGTGTTCCTCGAGCACCCGCCCGTGGTCACGATCGGCCGCCGCACCGAGACCGAGAGCGAGCTCCACATCCCGGACGGCGCAGCCGTCGAGATCGCCGAGACCGATCGCGGGGGCAAGTCGACGTTCCACGGGCCGGGCCAGCTCGTCTGCTACCCGATCCTCGACCTCGGAAAGCACGGCAAGGACGTGAAGCGCTACGTGTTCGACCTCGAGGAGGCGCTCATCCGGACGCTCGTGGCGTTCGAGCTCGAAGGCGTGCGCTACGAAGGCCTCACTGGCGTGTGGATGCCGCCGGCGGGGGGGCTGGGGCCGCGCAAGATCGCGTCCATCGGCGTTCACGTCGCCCGTTGGGTGACGACGCACGGCTACGCGCTGAACGTCGACCTCGACCCGGCGCCGTTCACGGAGTGGATCACGGCCTGCGGCCTCGAAGACGCGGCGTTCACGACCATGGCGCGCGAGCTCGATCGATCCGTGACCGTCGAGGACGTTCGTCCGGCCGCAATCGAAGCGATCGCGGAGGTCTTCGGCCTCGAGCTCGAGGAGCTGCCTGCCGAGGACGACGCAGGGCTCTGGCGCCAGTCGATCCACGCATCGCTCGCTGCTCGATGACCGTCGACATCCGCCCGTTTCCCCGGCACGGCTGGGACCCCCTCCCGGGAGACGGCGTCGTCGGAGTGGTCGGTCGCGTCCTGGTTCGTGAAGACGACTTCTTCGTCGCGCAGCTCCGCTTCACCGAGCACGCGACCATTCACGAGCACGCGGGTGAGCGCGACACGATCGTCGTGTGCATCGAAGGTGAGGGCTACACGTCGGTGGGGGACGAGACCGTGCCGCTCGGCGAAGGGCAGCAGGTTCGCTGGCCGGCGGGTGTTCCTCACCGCCTGTGGACCGAAGGCTCGACCATGTCGACGCTCATGATCGAGGACTTCGACTGATCAGCCGGCCGGAAACTCCTGAACGGAGCCTCGGAAACGACGTCTCTAGACTAGTTGCGATGGAACGGTCGCTTCCCGTAGCGCAGCGTCCGCGGCGGCCCGAGTGGATGAAGGTGCGCGCGCCGAGCGCCAACTCGCAGTACTTCGAGGTGAAGAGCCTCATGCGCGAGGGTGGGCTCGTCACGATCTGCGAGGAGGCGCGCTGCCCGAACATCGGAGAGTGCTGGGGGCGCGGGACGGCGACGTTCCAGATCCTCGGGGACACGTGCACGCGCGCGTGCCGGTACTGCTACGTGCACTCGGGCAAGCCTGACGGTCCGCCCGATCCACTCGAGCCGCTCCGCCTGGCGCAGGCGGCGGCGCAGATGAAGCTCTCGCACGTGGTCGTCACGTCGGTCGACCGCGACGACCTCCCCGATCGTGGGGCGGCGCACTATGCGGCGACGATCCGGGCGATCAAGCGCAAGCTGCCGGACGCGAAGGTCGAGATCCTCACCCCGGACTTCCTCGGAGCCGAAGAGGAAGCGCTCGCGACTGTGCTCGCCGCACGGCCCGAGGTCTTCAACCACAACATCGAGACCGTCCGCCGACTCCATCGCACGCATGCGCGGTGCGAAGGCGAGCTACGACAAGGCGCTCTGGCTCCTCGAACGGGCCAAGGAGGTCGCCGGCTACCCGGTGCTCACGAAGTCCGGGATCATCGTCGGGCTCGGCGAGACGAACGACGAGGTCGTCGAGACGATGCGCGACCTGCGCGCGCACGGCGTCGACGTCGTCACGATCGGCCAGTACCTGCAGCCCTCGCCGAAGCACGCGACCATCGACCGCTGGGTGCATCCAGACGAGTTCCGCTGGTTCCGCGAGCAGGGCGAGGCACTCGGGTTCGGCTCGGTGTTCTCCGGCCCGCTCGTGCGCTCGTCGTATCGAGCGGACGAGCAGCGCCACGCGGCCGAGACCGGCCGCGGCGCCGTCGCGTATTGACGCTCGCGAACGCGCGGCACACCATGTAGTGACCTCGCGGCCAGCCCGGTCGCGTCTCAGGGGAAGGGAGATCCATCGTGCGCATCCGCATCGCCTCGATGCTGGCACTCGGCGCCGCGGTCGTCCTGCTTGCCTTCAGCGGGTCGGCGGGCGCGATCACGAAGGGCGTCTACGACGGGAACGGCCACCCGTACGTCGCGTATCTCGACAACGGCGTCTTCTCGTGCTCCGGAACGCTGCTGTCGTCGACCGTGCTCCTGACCGCCGCGCACTGCTTCAGCGACGGCCCGTCCGCGTACGGACAGAACACCGGCACCGGAGCGCCACTCGTCCGCGTGACCTTCAACCCCAACCTCGCGAACACGCCCGCCGACCAGACGTCTGGTGGTGGGGCAGCTACTACTGGGATCCCGGGTTCGCCCTCGCCGGGGGCGGCGGGCTCCCGGGCTTCGACACGCACGACGTCGCCGTTGTGATCCTCACGCCCACCGGCTGCGTCGTACCCGCCGGTCGCAGGGGCACGAACACCTGCGGGCCGGTTTTGAGGGATGCGACATCAGGCGCGTACGGCCTGCTCGCACAGCGAAACCGGCTCGACTCGCTGGTGAACAACACGCCGATCGACATCGTCGGCTTCGGTGTCCAGAACTTCCTGAACGGCGGTGGCCCGTGCGGCGGACCGTGCAAGAAGGTCGAGGGAGACGCCTTCACGCGCTTCCACGCGCAGACGACGCTGATCGCCAGCAACGATCGGATTAGCGACGAGTTCCTCAAGCTGCACGCGAACAAGGGCGGCGTGTGCTCGGGTGACTCGGGAGGACCTGACCTCCTGGGTGGCACGAACATCGTGCTCGCGGTCAACTCGTTCGGGAACGGCACGAGCTGCCAGAGCAACGGCTACTCGTACCGCGTCGACACGGCGCAAGCGCAGGACTGGATCGCCGCGACCGTCGCCGCGCGCGGCGCGAGCATCCCGTGAGCTAGGTCGAGCGCAAGAACGAGAGGGCCACCGAAAAGGTGGCCCTCTCCATTCGAGGAAGTTCGGCCGACGCCGCCGACCGCCGTGAACGTCTGATCCGTCAAACCCCGATGCCGGTCAGCCGTGCGGCTTTGCCATCGCGTGGAAGTCGAGCGCCTGATCGAGAATCGACTCGTCCACGCCGGCTTCGCGTGCGACCTCGCGCAGTGAGCGGCCGGAGGCAGTTGCCTCCTTCACGATCTCGGTCGCCTTGTCGTAGCCGATGAAGGGATTGAGCGCGGTCGCGGCCGAGAGCGTGCTCTCGGCGTAGTGCTCGTTGCGCTCGCGGTTCGCCTCGATCCCGTCGACGCACTTCTCGGCGAGAAGGCGCGACGCGTTGGAGAGCAGCTCGATCGAGTCGAGCAAGTTGCGAGCCATGAGCGGGATATAGACGTTCAGCTCGAAGTGCCCTCCCATGCCCCCGATCGTGATCGCGAGGTCGTTGCCGATCACCTGCGCAGCAACCTGCGTCACGACCTCGGGGATGACCGGATTGACCTTGCCGGGCATGATCGAGCTGCCTTTCTGCAGCTCCGGCAGGAAGATCTCCGCGAGCCCCGCGCGCGGGCCCGACCCCATGAGTCTCAGGTCGTTCGCGATCTTGGTGAGCGACACGGCGACGACCTTGAGCGCGCCGGAGGCCTCGACGAGGCCGTCACGCGCTGCCTGTGCCTCGAAGTGATCGGCCGGAGCCGAGATCGTCAGACCGGTCTCGTCGGCCAGGTACTCGCGGACGCGGGCGGCGAACTCGGGATGCGTGTTGAGCCCGGTGCCGGTCGCGGTTCCACCGAGCGGCACCTGGCCGAGACGCGGCATCGCGTCGCCCACGCGAGCGCTTCCCTGTCTCACCTGCGCCGCATACCCCGCGAACTCCTGTCCGAGCGTCACGGGAACGGCGTCCATCAGATGCGTGCGGCCCGACTTCACGACGTCGTCGAACTCGGCGGCCTTACGCTCGAGCGCGGCGGCGAGAAGGTCGAGCGCGGGCAACAACTCGCTCGTCAGCTCTGCGAGCGCGGCGAGATGGACCGCCGACGGGAAGACGTCGTTGGACGACTGGCCCATGTTCACGTGGTCGTTCGGGTGGACGTCGTCGCCCGCGAGCGCCGCGATCACCTCGTTCGCGTTCATGTTCGAGCTCGTGCCCGAACCGGTCTGGAACACGTCGATCGGGAACTGGTCGTCGAACTCGCCCGCTGCGATCCGATCGCCTGCCGACGCGATGCGATCGGCGATGTCCCTGTCGAGCAAGCCGAGGTCGGCGTTCACGCGAGCTGCGGCAGCCTTGATCCGCCCGAGCCAACGTGCGACGGGGGCGGGGATGGGCTCGCCGGAAACCGTGAAGTTCGCTATCGCCTTCTCCGTCTCCACGCCCCAGAGAGCTTCCGACTCGGCCGCCTTCGCCACGAGAGCGAGTCTAGCTCCGGCGCGTCAGACTGCCTCGGATGAGAGTCGCCGAGGCGCAGGAGCTGTGGAGCCCCGCGGCGACGTATCTCAACACCGCGTCGTACGGGTTGCCGCCTCGACAAGCGTGGGTCGCGCTCCAGAGCGCGCTCGAGGACTGGCACGGCGGGAGGACGAGCTGGGAGCACTGGGGAATCCCCGGCGAGGAGGCACGTGCGTCCTTCGCGCGGCTCGTCGGCGTGCCCGTGGAGAGCATCGCCATCGGACCGAACGTGTCGACGCTCGTCGGGCTCGTCGCCGCCTCGATCCCCGGCGGCTCGCGCGTGCTCGCGCCTGACGTCGAGTTCACGTCCGAGCTCTTCCCGTTCCTCGTGCAGGAACATCGCGGAGTGACGACCCGGCTCGTTCCCGCAGGCGAACTGGCGGGCGAAATCGGGCCGGATGTGGACGTGGTCGCTTTCAGCGCCGTGCAGATGGCGACCGGCGAGGTCGCGGATCTCGACGCCATCGCAGCCGCGGCTGCCGAGCACGACGTGATGACAGTCGTCGACGCGACTCAGGCAGTCGGCTGGTTGCCACTCGACGCGAGCCGCTTCGACGTGGTCGCCGTCCATGCGTACAAGTGGCTGATGTCGCCGCGTGGAACGGCGTTCATGACGATTGCGCCCGAACGGCTGGACGCGGTCGTCCCGCAGTCGGCCGGCTGGTATGCGGGCGAGGATCCGCTGGCGACCTTCTTCGGCGGACCGCTGCGCCTCGCGGCGAGCGCGCGACGACTCGACACGTCTCCCGCTTGGTTCATGTGGGTGGCCACGGCACCCGCGCTCGCGGTTATCGAAGAGATCGGCGTCGACGCGATCCACGAGCACGACCTCGCACTCGCGAACCGGTTCCGGGCCGGGCTCGGCCTCGAGCCGAGCAACTCCGCGATTGTGTTCTGTGACATCGAAGGGGCGGCTGACAAGCTCGCTCTGGCAGGAATCCAGGCTGCCGTTCGCGGTGGGCGATTGCGCACGTCGTGGCACGTCTACAACACGATGGCCGACGTGGAGCGGGCGCTCGACGTGTTGTCAGGCTGACCGCGCTGCAGCGAGCAACTCGTCCCAGGTGCAGAGCTTCACGCGAGGACGGCCCTGCTCCTCACCTCGTGCGCGCTCGAGCGCGTCGATCGCCTCCCAGCCCGGATACGTCACGACCTGTACTTCGCGCTCGCCGAGGAGATCGGTCGATACTGCCCTCGCCCCTCGCTGGAAGACGCCCGGCGCGGGCGTCCTCGAGCAGGTGCTCGACGGTCTCGGCCGCGTCCTTCTTGTTCGTTCCGATCACGCCCGTCGGGCCACGCTTGATCCAGCCGGCGCAGTAGACGCCCGGGATCGCAAGACCGTCCTCGTCGAGAACGCGGCCGTTCTCGTTCGGCACCGTTCCTGCGCGGTCGTCGAACGGCACGCCCGGGATGCCGACTCCGCGATAGCCGACGCTGCGAAAGACGATTCCGCACGGAATGACCTCGCGCTCCTCGGTCGCGACGGCGCGAACGCGTCCGTCCTCGTCCGCCTCGAGCCGGTTGTGCACGATCTCGACCGCCTCGACGCGCTCTTCACCGTGAATGGCAACGGGCGAGACGCGGAAGCGAAGGCGCACGGACCGTGGCTTGCCGGCGGGCTCGCGGGTCGCGAAGTCGCGGAGGATCTCGACGTTGCGCTGCACGATGTTCGAGCCTGCCTCGAGCTCCGCCTCGCTCGCCGGATCGAGGACGAGCTCGTCCGGGTCGACGAGAATGTCCGCTCCGGCGAGCTCGCCCAGCTCGCCGAGCTCGGTCGACGTCCACGATGCCTGCACGGGCCCTCGACGTCCCGAGCACGACGATCTCGCGGATCCCAGACGAGACGATCGCCTCGATGGCAGCGTCCGTCGTGTCGGTAGGCGCGAGCTCCTCGCTCGTGAGCGCGAGCATCCGCGCGACGTCGAGCGCGACATTGCCGTTCCCGATGACGACCGCGCGCTCGTGGGAGAGATCGAACTCGAGGTGCTGGAAGTCGGGGTGGCCGTTGTACCAGGCCACGAGCTCGGTGGCCGCCCACGAGCCCGGGAGGTCCTCGCCCGGGATCCCGAGCTGGCGATCTGTCTGCGACCCGACCGCGTAGACCACCGCGTCGTACAGCGCGGTCAGCTCGTCGTGGCTGACGTCCCGGCCGACCTCCACGTTTCCGAGGAAGCGAAAGCCCGGCCGCGCGGCGATCTTCTCGAACGCGCGGGACACGGTCTTGAGCTGCGGATGGTCCGGGGCGACGCCCGAGCCGGACGAGCCCCCATGGCGTCGGGCAGGCGCTCGATCATGTCGACCTCGACGACCGGATCCTCGCTCGCGAGCAACGAGGCGGCGGCGTAGAACGCAGCAGGCCCGGAGCCCACAACTGCGACTCGGCGGCGGTCTGACATCGGGCGCATGCTACGGCCGACCCGGTCGGACGCGACGTGCGAGCATCCGCGCGATGTCGAAGCGCCTTGTCGGACAGATAGCGGCAATTTCAGCGTCCGTCGTCCTCGTCTCGCTGCTCGCCGTCGTCGGGAAGGCATGGTGGGACAGCCGCCTCCCTGACACGTACAGCGTCATGTCGTACGGCGCCCACGAGTACGGAGGCGGACCCGAGCCCCCGAACCACGAAGGCACACGGCGGCGGCACGCAGCTGTGACCGACCTGCACGGGCCGTCCGAGGGAGAGCCCGACGTGCGCTTCGAGCTCACTGCGAGAGCTGCCGAGATCCGCCTCTCGTCGGGGCGCATCGTGCACGCGCTGACCTACAACGGGACCTCGCCTGGCCCGGAACTTCGCGTCCGGCAAGGCGACCTGGTGGAGGTCGTGCTCCGCAACGACGACGTCACCGAGGGCGTGACCATCCACTGGCACGGCGTCGACGTTCCGAACGCTGAGGACGGCGTCGCCGGCGTGACACAGAACGCAGTGCTGCCGGGCCAGACCTACACCTACCGCTTCCGGGCGGACCAGGTGGGGACGTTCTGGTACCACACCCACCAGGTCTCCTCGCAGGAGGTGCGGCGCGGCCTGTTCGGCGTGATCGTGATCGAGCCACGCGACAGGCCGCCCGGCCTCGACATCGCGTTGGCCGCGCACACCTTCGAGGGGGTCCCGACGCTCAACGGCGACGAGGGCGGCGGGCGGGAGAAGGTCCCTGTCGGCACGCCCGTCCGCATTCGGCTCGTCAACACGGACAGCTTCGAGCAGACGTTCACCGTCTCGGGAACACCGTTCCGCGTCCTCGCCATCGACGGCACCGACCTGCACGGACCGGGCGAGCTACGGAACGTCGCGATCCCCGTCGCAGCCGGCGGTCGGGTCGACCTCGGCTACGTACAGCCGGCGAACGGTGTGCGCGTCGCGATCGAGGGCACCGAGGTCGCGCTCGGGCTCGGCCCGAGCGGTGGGCCCGTACCGGGCGAGTTGGCGCCGACGAGCGACTTCGACCCGCTGACGTACGGCACGCCGGCACCCACACCGTTCGATGCCAGCTCGACGTTCGACCGCCGCTTCGAGCTGAAGATCACGCGCAAGCCCGGCTTCTTCGACGGCACGCCCGGGTTGCAGTGGGCGATCAACGGCCACATCTACCCGGACGTGCCAGTGTTCGTCGTCGAGAAGGGAGACCTGGTCGAGATCACGATCACCAACGACTCGAACGGCATCCACCCGATGCACCTGCACGGTCATCACCTGCTCGTGCTGAGCCGCGACGGCCAACCGTCGACGGGCAGCCCGTGGTGGTCCGACACGCTGAACGTGCTCAAGGGGGAGAGCTATGTCGTCGCTTTCCGCGCGGACAACCCCGGGATCTGGATGGACCATTGCCACAACCTCAAGCACGCCTCCCAGGGACTGACCATGCACGTCGCTTACGCAGGCGTCAGCACGCCGTTCCTCGTCGGCGACGAGCCGGGCAACCGGCCGGAGTAGCTAGGCGGACGCGGGCGCCGCGCCGGCTGGCGCTTTCCGTTCGCGCCAGAGCAACCACTCGCTGTGCACGATCCATGAGGTGAGGCCGAGGATCAGGAACGCGTTGATCGGATGGAGGAAGCCGACCGGGAATGGCACCTCGAAGCCGATCCATGCGAGCCAGAGCTGGAGAAACAGAAGGCCGAAGAGGAGGCCGTGCTTCCCCAACCGCCACTTCCCGATCCCAGCGATGAGCCCGATGATCATCAGGACCAGTCCAGCGAGGATCACGAAGTAGCCAAATGCGGCGTGGAACTGAAAGCCGTCCTCGAAGACCTTGTCGTCGATCGTTGAACCCTCGTCGTCGAGCTTCTTGGCGACGAAGAACGCACCGTAGCCGGCCAGGCCGATCTGGATGACGACCATGACGAGAACGACCATCGACCAGACCCAGTACACAGTGCGCACGCGACCCTCCCGGTGGTTGACGGCGTGAGCCTACGACACCGTCAGGACGAACTCAAGGGCACGCGCGGACTCGCGCGTCAGTGCGAGCAGCCGGAACCGCAGCCGCCCACTTCGGTTCCTTCGGGCAGCTCCTCGCCTTCCTCCACCTGGAAGGAGTGGCCGCAGCCACATGACGAGACGGCGTTCGGGTTGTCGATCTTGAAGCCCGACTCGGAGATCGAGTTCAGGAAGTCGATCGTGGTGCCGCGCAGATAGGGCGCGCTGTACGGGTCGACGACAACGGGGATGCCCTCGAGCGAGAGCTCCGTGTCACCCTCCGCGGCGCCGGCGTCGAAGCCGAGGCCGTACTGGAAACCGGAGCATCCGCCACCCTGGATGGCGACCCGGAGGACGAGTGTCTCGGAGTCGTCCTCCTCGGCCATCAGCTCCCTGATCTTCTCCGCCGCGAGCGGCGTGAGCGAGATCAGGGTGTCGGTGGGATGTTCGACAGTGGCCACGGGCTCATGGTAGCGGACGGGGTACCGGGTTCCTGCAACGAGTTTGTGACACTCGTATCGCTCATTCTGTGCGGGTTTTTCGATCCCTTCGTGCGCCGGAAGGGGGAGTGCTAGGTTTCGTCGCGGTACCGACGTCCGAGGTCTACGCGGGGGTACGACCCGTGCTTTCGAACTGGCTGCCCTTCCTCTTCTACGCCATCTTCGCGGCAGCCATCCCGGCGACGATGATCACGGCCTCCTTCATCCTCCCCGGCCGACCCGTCTCGCGAACGAGGCAGCGCATGTTGCCGTTCGAGTCGGGCGTTTCCGTAGGCGCGCCGAGCCGCGAGCGGCGCTTCACCGTCAGCTTCTACCTGACGGCGATCCTGTTCATCCTCTTCGACATCGAGATCGTCTTTCTCTACCCGCTCGCCGTGCAGCTCAAGGCCCTCGGCTGGTTCGGGATCGCCGAGCTCATGACGTTCGTCGCGATCCTCGGCGTCGCCTACGTCTACGTCTGGCGGAAAGGGGCGCTCAACTGGCAGTGAAGAGAGAGCTGCCGCTCGTGAGCGACCGTCCGCTAGCGAAGGCCGGCCTGCAGTCCGAGCGCGTGCTCTGGCCCGATCGCGGCCCCGGCGTGTTCGAGCGCGAGGTCGAGGAGATCGAGGACGCACTCCTCCTGACGACCATCGAGAAGGCCGTCGCCTGGGCGCAGTCCAACTCCGTGTGGCCGGATACGTTCGGGCTGGCGTGCTGCGCCATCGAGATGATGTCGATCGTCTCCTCGCGCTACGACATCGCGCGCTTCGGGATGGAGCGATTCAGCTCCTCGCCGCGCCAGGCCGACCTCCTCATCGTCTCGGGCCGCGTCACGCACAAGATGGCCGCGCCGCTGCGTCAGGTGTACGACCAGATGCTGGAGCCGAAGTGGGTGATCGCGATGGGCGCGTGCGCGAGCTCCGGCGGGATGTTCAACAACTACACGATCCTCCAGGGCGTCGACAAGATCGTTCCCGTCGACATCCACGTGCCCGGCTGCCCGCCGCGACCCGGAGGCGCTGATGGAGGGGATCGTGCGACTGCACGAGAAGATCCGCGGAGGCGTCCCACCGGCGTACGAGATCCGCGGGGTCGCAGAGTGACGGCCTACGCGGGCGTGCCCGGCGTCGTCGAGACACGCGAGTCGTTCGGCGAGACGACGCTCGTCGTCGACCCCGCCCGGCTCGTGGAGGCCTGCACGTTCCTCCGCGACGAGCACGGCTTCAACTTCCTCGCCGACATCGCCGCCTCCGACTACCTCGGCTGGGGAGAGCAGGAGGTCGCGGGCTACATCGGGACGGTCGGCGGCCGCGACATCCACGAGCCCGGATCGCGCGGTCTCGCACGCGTTCCCGATCCCAAGCCGACACGCTTCTCGGTCTCGTACCACCTGCTCCGCGTCGACGAAGAGCCCGAGCGGCTCCGCGTGCAGGTCTGGCTCGAGGACGGCGAGGCGATCGCGAGCCTGATCCGGGTCTGGCCCGCAGCCGACTGGTTCGAGCGCGAGGCCTGGGACATGATGGGCATCCGCTTCGAGGGGCACGCGAACCTCGTCCGCATCCTCATGCCAGAGGACTGGGAAGGGCACCCGCTGCGCAAGGACTATCCCCTCGGCGGCGAGCCCGTTCGCTTCTCGGACGAGGACTGATGTCGGTCCTTCCGTCCACGCGCATCTACGAGGGCACGCGCATCCCGTCGCCCGTGCCGACGATCCTCGAGGTCGACCCCGAGAAGCACCGGCTCGAGGACATCCTCCGCGTCAACTTCGGCCCGAACCACCCCTCGACGCACGGAGTCCTTCGCCTCGTGGTCGACCTCGACGGCGAGACTGTCGCGGGCATCCGCGCGGTCATCGGCTACCTCCACACCGGCTTCGAGAAGAACATGGAGCACAAGTCCTGGTGGAAGTCGGTGACGTATGCGCCCCGCATCGACTACGTCTCCTTCCACGCGAACGAGCTCCTCTACGTGCTCGCGATCGAGAAGCTCCTCGGCATCGAGGTGCCGCGGCGCGCGACGTGGGCGCGGATGGCGATGGCCGAGCTCAACCGCATCCATTCGCATCTCGTCTGGCTCGGGACGTCCGCACTCGAGCTCGGGGCGATTTCGTTGTTCTGGTACTGCTTCGACGACCGCGACCAGATCCTCGACCTCTTCGAGATGGCCGGCGGCACGCGCATGCACACGCGGTACGTCCAGGTCGGCGGGCTTGCCGAGGACCTGCCGCCGGACTTCACGAGCGAGGCGCGGAAGTTCTGCGAGTCGATGCCGAAGTCGGTCGACGAGTACGAGGCGATCCTCGACCGCAACGCGATCTGGCTCGAGCGGACGAAGGGCGTGGGCTTGCTCTCGGCGGACGATGCGCTCGCGCTCGCGCAGTCCGGCCCGATGCTTCGCGCCTCTGGTGTCGACTGGGACCTCCGACGAAACATGCCGTACCTCGCCTACGACGAGGTGGAGTTCGACGTCCCCGTCTATCCGAACGGCGACGTCTACGACCGCTACCGCGTGCACATGGACGAGATGCGCGAGTCGGTGCGCATCGTCCGCCAGTGCCTCGACCGGCTCGACGCGATGGACGGCGAGCCGTGGATCGCCGACGACCGCAAGGTCGTGCTGCCGCCGCGGCACGAGCTCCACACGTCCATGGAGTCGCTCATCCACCACTTCAAGATCGTGACCGAGGGCTTCACGGTTCCCGAGGGGGAGGTCTACGTCGCGATCGAGTCGCCGCGCGGCGAGAACGGCTGCTATCTCGTCTCCGACGGTGGCGCACGACCCTGGCGCGTGAAGTTCCGCGCTCCGAGCTTCGCGGCGCTGCAGGCGACCGCGACGATCGTGCAGGAGCTCCTCATCGCCGACCTCATCGCCGCCGGCGGCTCGCTCGATCCCGTCATGGGAGACGCCGACCGATGACGCGTCACGACTGAGATCCAGAAGCTGAAGAAGCGCTATCCGGACTCGCTGTCGGCCGTGATGCCCGCGCTCCAGCTCGCGCAGGCCGAGAACGGCGGGTGGCTGTCGCCGGACGCGATCCGCGAGGTCGCCGACGCGCTCGACCTCACGCCCGCGTACTGCCTGTCGATCGCGTCCTTCTACGACCAGTACTACCTCGAGCCGGTCGGCCGGACGCACGTCGAGGTCTGCACGAACGTCTCATGTGGGCTCGCGGGCGCGCAACAGGTACTCGAGGCATTCGAGCGTGAGCTCGGCGTCGCACCCGGAGCCACCTCGGAAGACGGGGCGTTCACGCTCGGCACGATCGAGTGTCTCGGCGGCTGCGGCTGGGCGACCGTGGTCGCGATCGACAACCGGCACCGCCTGCGCGTGCAGGCCGACGACGTCCCGGGGATCGTCGAGGAGCTGCGCAGTGCCTGAGTACCAGAGTGTCGTGTTCGCCGGCACGGACGGCGGTGCTGTCACGAGCATCGAGGACTACGTCGCGGCCGGCGGGTTCTCGGCATTGCGCAAGGCCCGGGCGATGTCGCCCGACGACGTGATCGCCGAGCTCGACGCGTCGGGCCTGCGCGGACGCGGCGGCGCCTTCTTCCCGACCGGGCGCAAGTGGTCGTTCGTGCCCAAGCCCGAGCAGCTCGAGAAGCCGCACTACCTCGTCGTCAACGCCGACGAGTCCGAGCCGGGGACGTTCAAGGACCGCGAGATCATGCTGCGCGTCCCGTTCCGCTTCCTCGAGGGCTGCCTCATCGCCGCGCACGGGATCCAGTCCCAGCACGTCTTCGTCTACATCCGCGGCGAGTACGAGCGCGAGTTCGAGATCCTGCGCGACTCGCTCGAGGCGATGCGCAAGCGCGATCTCCTCGGAGACGTCACCGTCGTGATCCATCGCGGCGCGGGCGCATACATCTGCGGCGAGGAGACGGCGCTGCTCGAGTCGCTCGAGGGGAAGCGCGGCCAGCCGCGGACGAAGCCGCCGTTCCCGGCAATCGCCGGCCTCTATGCGGCGCCGACCGCCGTGAACAACGTGGAGTCGATCACCACCGTGACGCCGGTGCTCGAGATGGGCGGCGCGGAGTACGCGAAGCTGGGCGTGGAGAACTCCACCGGCACGCGCGTGTTCTCGCTCTCCGGTGACGTCGTGAACCCCGGCAACTACGAGCTGCCGCACGGGATCTCCATGCGCGAGCTCATCTACGACGTCGGCGGCGGCGTGCCGAACGGGCGCGAGCTGAAGGCGGTCATCCCAGGCGGATCGTCGACCTCGGTGCTCACCGCCGACGCGATCGACACGAAGATGGACTTCACCTCGCTCGTCGAGGCGGGCTCCTCGATCGGCTCGGCGGGCGTGATCGTGATCGACGACCGCTGCTGCATGGTGCAGCTCGGGATCCGCGTGTCGCAGTTCTACGAGCACGAGTCGTGCGGGAAGTGCACGCCGTGCCGCGTCGGCACGAAGTGGGTCACGCAGATCCTCCAGAAGATCGAGGACGGCCGCGCCGGGCAGGCCGATCTCGACCTGCTGCTCTCGGTCTGCGACCGGATCATGGGGAAGTGCCTGTGCCCGCTCGGAGACTCGGACGCGATTGCGGTCCTCAGCTACGTGGACAAGTTCCGCGACGAGTATCAGGCGCACATCGACCTCGGCCGCTGCCCGTTCGACGGCGAATCCTCGCTCGAGGGGATCGTCGCGCCGTCAGCGATGCACGATGCGCACGGCCACGAGGCGGCGCATGTCTGAGCTCGTCGCCGTCACCGTGGACGACCGCCAGGTCGAGGTCCCCAAGGGCACCGGCCTCGTCGAGGCCGCTCAGGCAGCAGGCATCGAGATCCCTGTCTTCTGCTACGAGCCGCGACTCGGCCCGCCGGTCGGCGCGTGCCGCATGTGCCTCGTCGAGATCGAGGGGATGCCCAAGCTCCAGGCCGGCTGCACGCTCACCGTGAGCGAAGGCATGGTGATCAAGACGAGCGCGACGTCCGCCAAGGCGGCAGAGGGCCAGGAAGCGACGCTCGAGTTCATCCTCGTCAACCACCCGCTCGACTGCCCCGTCTGTGACAAGGGCGGCGAGTGCCCGCTCCAGGACCTGACGTTCCGTCACGGGCCCGGCAACACGCGGATGTCGTTCGCGAAGCTCACGGTCGACAAGCCGATCCCCGTGTCGCCGCTCATCGCGCTGGACCGCGAGCGCTGCATCCTCTGCTACCGCTGCACGCGCTTCTCGGAGGACGTCTCCGAGGACGGCCAGCTCATCGCGCGCAACCGCGGCGCGCGCACGGAGATCGCGACCTTCGAGGACGAGCCGTACCGCTCACCCTTCTCCGGCAATGTGGTGGAGCTCTGCCCGGTCGGCGCGCTCACGTCGACGCTCTACCGCTTCGACGCACGTCCGTGGGACATCCAGAACGTCCCGACGGTCTGCACCGGCTGCGCCGTCGGCTGCAACACGTCGGCGACGATCCGCGAGGGCAAGGTCAAGCGCATCCATTCGCGGAACCATCCGGAGATCGACCGCGGGTGGCTCTGCGACAAGGGCCGCTTCTCGTACCCCCATCTTCGCGCCGAAGACCGCATCACGAGCCCTCTGCGTCGCGGCAAGAAGGGGCTCGAGGAGATCTCCTGGGATGACGCGCTGGACGAGGCCGAGTCGCTGCTGCGCGAAGCGGACGGTTCGATCGTGACCGCATTCTCCGGATCGGAGACGACCGAGATCGCGTACGCGCTCGGGCGACTCCTCCGCGGAGGGCTCGACGCGCACTCCGCCGTGCTGCCCGAGGCGACATCCGACGCGCTCGCCGCTTTCCGCCTGCCGTTGAGCGCGATTGCCGAGGCGCAGATCGTGCTCGTCGTCGGTGACGATCCGGTCGTCGAGCGTGCGCCGATCGTCGACCTCTGGATCAAGCAGGCGCGCCGTCACGGCGCCGACGTGGTCGTGTGCTCACCGGTCGGCACGGAGAAAGCCGCGCTCGGATCTGCTGCCGAGACGTGCCGCGAGCTCGCGACCGGTCGCAGCGCTCTCGCGAAGAAGCTGCGCGCGGCCGAGAGGGCGGTGCTCGTCTGGTCTGGCCCGGGCGGAGGCGGAGGAGCGCGAATCGCGGAGCTCGCGGAGGCGCTCGGATTCGCCGACAAGCCGGGCTGCGGCGCGTTCCATCTCCCGACGGCCGCCAACGCGCGCGGCGTCGCCCTCGGCTGGGCCGTCGCAGCGGACGCGGACGAAACCAACCCCGAGCCGATCGAGCTGCTCGTGGTCTCGGGCGACGAGGCGGCGGGCAACGCGGACGTGCGGGCGTTGGCCGAGCAAGCGAACCGCGTGATCGTGCTGACGATGTTCCACGAGCTGGCAGCGGGCTGGGCCGACCTGATCCTGCCGTCGACGGGCTCGCTCGAGCGTGACGGGACCTCGATGAACCTCGAGGGCCGCGTGCAGCGCGTCCGGCGCGCTGTCCTTCCGCCGTGCCCCGACGAGCTCGCATGGATCTCGAAGCTGGCGGCTCGCTTCGACATCGACGTGCCTGCGCACGCCGTCGGCGTCTTCGGTGAGGTCGCAGCCGAGCTCTACCGAGACCTCACACTCGACGATCTCGGGCTGCACGCGCCGCTGCCTGCGCGACAGACGTACGTCACGCCCGATCCGGCGACGACGACCGATCACCCGGAGGTCGCCGCGGACGCCCTGCGGCTGCACCGCTATCGAGCTCTCTTCTCCGGCCCTGCCGTCGAGCGCGTCCCCGAGCTCGGCTTCCTGCGGCCGGAGCGAGAGGTCGAGCTGTCGCCCGCCGACGCCGAGTCGCGCGGAATCGCGAGCGGCGACGCCGTCATCGTCCGCTCCAACGGCACGTCGGTGGAGCTCCGAGCAAACGTGAACCGCACGCTTCTCGACGGAGTCGTGCGCGTGGCAGACGAGCACGCAGGCGAGCTCCATCAGTCGGTCGAGGTGGTGAAGTCGTGACGCCTTCCGTCGAGTGGTGGGTGAGCCTCATCGAGGCGGTCGTCGTCATCAACCTCGTGATGGCCACCTTCGCGTACCTCACGCTCGCCGAGCGCAAGATCATGGGGCGGATGCAGCTGCGCTACGGGCCGAACCGCGCCGGCTTCCGCGGGATGCTGCAGCCGATCGCCGACCTGCTCAAGCTCCTCAACAAGGAGAGCTTCCAGCCGACGGAGGCGATCAACTGGGCGTTCGTCCTCGGGCCGTTCCTGGCGGCGTTCACCGCGCTCACGACGTTCTCCGTGATCCCGTTCGGGCCCGGCTGGACGATCGGCGGCGTCTACATCCCGGGCCAGGTCGCCGACCTGAACATCGCGCTGATCCTGATCTTCGCGATCGGCTCGATCGGCGTGTACGGCTTCATCCTCGGCGGCTGGTCGTCCGACTCGAAGTACGCGCTGCTCGGATCGATGCGGACCTGCGCGCAGCTCGTCTCGTACGAGGTGTCGCTTGCGCTCTCCGTCCTCGGCGTCGTGATCATGGCCGGAACCCTGTCGCTGACGGACATCGTGGCCGCGCAGTCCGACACCATCTGGTACGCGATTCCGCAGTTCGTCGGGCTGATCGTCTTCCTCTTCGCGGGCACGGCGGAGACCGCGCGGGCGCCGTTCGACCTTCCCGAGGCCGAGCAGGAGCTCGTCGCCGGCTACCACACCGAGTACGGCGGAATGCGCTTCGGCCTCTACTCGATGTCCGAGTACATCAACCTGATCACGCTCTCGGCGCTCTGCGTGACGATCTTCCTCGGCGGCTGGCACGGCCCAGGCTGGGACGGGGCGACATGGGCCGGGCCGCTCTGGTTCCTCCTCAAGCTCGTGATCCTGCTCTTCGTCTTCATCTGGATGCGGACGACGCTTCCGCGCCTGCGCTACGACCAGCTCATGCGCTTCGGCTGGAAGGTGCTGCTGCCGGTCGCGACGATCAACGCGGTCGTGACAGCGATCCTCGTGGTGGCGTTCTAGTGGCCCAGCCGTACAGCACGCTCAAGGGCTTCGGCGTCACGTTCCGGCAGATCTTCCGGAAGCCGATCACGCAGCAGTACCCCGAGTACAAGCGGCCCGTGTATCCGCGCTTCCGCGGGCGGCACCGGCTGTGGAAGCACGAGAACGGGCTCGAGAAGTGCGTGGGCTGCTCGCTGTGCGCAGCAGCCTGCCCAGCAGACTGCATCCGCGTCGTCGCGGAGGAGAACACCGCCGAGAACCGTGTTTCCGCCGGCGAGCGGTTCGCGCGCATCTACGAGATCAACATGAGCCGCTGCATCTTCTGCGGCTACTGCGAGCTCGCCTGCCCGTTCGACGCGATCACGCTCGGCAACGAGTTCGAGATTGCGGAGTACTCGCGCGACGACCTCATCTACACGAAGGACATGCTGCTCGCCGAGCCGATCAAGCGCGTGCCGGTCGCGGACGCGGCTCGCTTCGACACGCCCGAGCCGTCGTTCAAGACGAGGAGCTGACCGTGGGCAACGTCCTCGTCTGGATCATCTGGTTCGTCGCGGCTGCGGCGTGCCTCGGGACCGGCATCGCGGTGGTGAGCATGACGAACCCGTTCTACTCGGCGCTCTCGCTGATCGGGAACCTCGCGTCGCTCGCCGTGCTCTTCCTGCTCCTCTCGGCCGAGTTCGTCGCCGCGGCCCAGGTGCTGGTGTACGCAGGCGCGGTGATGGTGATGTTCCTGTTCGTCGTGGCGTACCTCGGCGGGCGTGCCGACGCGCCGTGGGCCGGCGGGCCGCCGCTCCTTCGAACGGCAGCCGTCGTCGCCGCCGTGGCATTGCTGGTCGAGATCGTCGTCGTGCTCGGCCTGGCCTGGGGCGACGACCTGACCGACCCGGCCGAGGTCTCGGCTTCCTTCGGAAGCCCGGCCGACATCGGCGAGGCGTTCCTGACCGATCACCTGCTGGCGTTCGAGATCACGTCGATCGTGCTGCTCGTCGCGGCGATCGGCGGCGTCGTGCTCGGAACCACACGGGAGAAGGAAGAGGAGATCGCCTGATGGACGGGCCGGACGTCGGCTGGTATCTGATCGTCGCGGCGATTCTCTTCGGGATCGGCGCGCTCGGCGTGATGATGCGTCGCAGCCCGCTGATCGTCCTGCTCTCTCTCGAGATCATGCTGAACGCGGCAAACCTCACCTTCGTGGCGTTCGCGCGCCAGCAGGGGAACCTCGACGGCCAGATCTTTGCGCTCGCGGTCATGGCGGTCGCGGCGGCGGAGGTCGCGATCGGGCTCGGACTCATCGTCGCCATGGCGCGTCGGCGGATGCTCCTCGACGTCGACCAAGCGAGCGCTCTGCGTGGCTGAGGCTCGATGATCCCCGGCGCGTGGGTCTGCCTGCTCTCGCCGCTCGCCGCGGCGGTGACGATCACGGTCGCCGGCGGCCGCATCTCGCGACGTACCGCTGGGTGGATCGCGACGCTCGCGACCTTCATCGCCTTTGGCGGCGCGCTCGTCGCCTTCATCGGGCTGTGGGCCGCTGACCCGTCCGACCGCGAGCAGGTGTCGACCGCCTACACCTGGCTTGCTTCGGGCGACTTCCAGGTCCAGGTGCAGATCCTCCTCGACACCCTCTCGAGCACGATGATGCTCATCGTCTCGGGCGTCGGCGGGCTCATCGTCTGGTACTCGATGGGCTACCTCGCAGGCGACGACGAGGAGCGGCGCTACTTCGCGTACATCTCGCTCTTCGTCTTCGCGATGCTCATGCTGGTGCAGGCGGGGAACTTCCTCCTCCTGCTCGTCGGCTGGGGACTCGTTGGCCTCGCGTCGTACCTCCTCATCGGCTTCTGGCACCACAAGCCCGAAGCCGTCGCTGCGGCCAAGAAGGCGTTCGTGATGAACGCGATCGGCGACGCGACCCTCGCGCTCGGGCTCGTGCTGCTCATCTGGGAGACGGGCACGCTCGAGTACGCCGGCGTGTTCGCCGACGTCGACTCGCTCTCCCCGACGATGGTCAACCTCGTCGCGCTCGGGCTCCTCGGCGGCGCCGTCGCGAAGTCGGCCCAGATTCCGTTGCACACCTGGCTCCCGGATGCGATGGAAGGCCCGACGCCGGTCTCGGCGCTGATCCACGCAGCGACGATGGTGACTGCCGGCGTGTACCTCCTTGTTCGCGCCAGCCCGATCTTCGAGGCGGCGCCCGACGTGCAGCACCTCGCCTCGATCCTCGGCGCGATCACGCTGGTCGTCGCCGGCTTCGTCGCGCTCGTGCAGTGGGACATCAAGCGCGTCATCGCGTACTCGACGATGTCGCAGATCGGATACATGTTCCTCGCCGCCGGGGTCGGCGCGTACGGCTACGCCATCTTCCACCTGATGACGCATGCCTTCTTCAAGGCGCTGCTCTTCATGTCTGCCGGCCTCGTGATCCACCACCTCGACGGAGAGCAGGACATCCGGAAGATGGGCGGGCTGAAGAACGTCATGCCGCGAACGCACCTCGCGTTCGCGGCAGGCGCACTCGCGCTCATGGGCATCCCGATCTTCTCCGGCTTCTGGTCGAAGGACGGCATCGTGGCGGCTGCGTTCGCCAGCAGTGACGCGCTCGGGTACACGCTCTGGATCGCCGCGCTCATCGGTGCGTTGCTGACCGGCCTCTACACGACGCGGCTCTACTTCGCCGTGTTCCGCGGAGAGCCGAGTGACCTCGTGAAGGAGCACACGCACGAGGGACACGGCGAGGGGCCTCGCTCCATGACGATTCCCGTCGCCGTGCTCGCCGTGCTCGCGACCGTCGGCGGGCTCGTCGTCATCCCGGGCGTGTGGGAGCCGTTCCTCACCTGGATCGGCGAGACAGTGGAGTCGACCGTCCTCGCGTCCGTGGCCGAGGACTACGAGTCGAGCGCGATCGCCGTCACGCTCGGTGTCATCGGCTTTTTCTGGGCGCGGCGCGCATTCCACGCCGGTCGTCAGATCGTTACCAACCCCGGACTCTGGCGCGTTCTCGAGCACAAGCTCTACTTCGACGAGCTGTACGACGCGCTCTTCTACCGTCCGGCCGCGGCGCTCTCGGTCGCGCTCCGCCGGAACGTCGAGGAGCCCGTCGTGGAGCGCTCGCTCGACGAGATCGGCGCCGGCACGCTCCAGGTCGGAGGCGAGGTCGGACGCGTTCAGACCGGGCTGCTCCGCACATATGCGGTGGCCATCGCGTTTGCGGTCGCCGTCCTCATCGTCGTCTTCGTGGCGGTGCGCTGAGCCGTGCTGACGACCGCCCTCATCCTGCTTCCGGCTGCCGGCGCGCTGGTCGTCGCGATTCTGCCGCTCACGCGCGAGACGACCGCTGCGCTGGCTTTCCTCGTTGCACTGCTGGAGGTCGGGCTCTGGATCGTCGCGGCCGCGCAGTTCGACTTCGACGACGGAGGGCTCCAGCTCGGCACGTCGCGCGAGTGGGTGGACAGCCTCGGGATCTCGTACTCCGTCGGCTTCTACGGCTACTCGCTCTGGCTCGCGGGACTGGCCGCGGTCGTCTTCGCTGCGGCGATCGGCTACGCCGTGTGGGTCGGACGCGATCGCTCGCGTGCGTACCACGCACTCATGTTGTTCCTGCTCGCCGCGGTCGTGGCGACGTTCGCGGCGCAGGACCTCCTCCTCTTCTACGTCTCCTTCGAGGCGATGCTGATCCCGCTCTATGTCCTGGTCGGCGTGTGGGGAGGGGAGCGTCGGCAGGCCGCAACCGTGACGTTCGTCATCTACACGATGGCGGGGTCGCTGCTCATGCTCGCGTCGGTCGTCGCGTTCGGCGTGACGCAGGGGACGTTCTCGCTGACGGAGTCGGGCACGAGCGACAACGTGTGGATCTTCCTCGGCTTCGCGGTCGCCTTCGCGGTCAAGGCTCCGCTGTTCCCGTTCCACGGCTGGCTGCCGCTCACGTATCGAGAAGCGCCGGTCGAGGTGGCCGCAGTGCTCTCCGCGGTCGTCTCGAAGACGGCGATCTACGGCTTCCTGCGAATCGGATTGCCGAAGTTCCCTGAGCCGGCAGACGATCTCTCCGGACTCATCCTCGTCCTCGCAAGCGCCGGCCTCATCTATGGATCGGTGCTCGCCTTCCGCTCGGCCGACCTGCGCGGAGTCGTCGCGTACTCGTCGATGGCACAGATGGGGCTGATCACCCTCGGGATCTTCGCGTTCGACGACCTCGGGCTCGACGGCGCCATCCTCCAGTCCGTGGCGCACGGCCTCATCTCCGCGAGCATGTTCCTCCTCGTCGGGATGGTCGAGCGGCGTTGCGGGACGGGCGAGCTCGACGCGCTCGGCGGGATGGCCAAGGGCCGACCGACGCTCGCAACCGTCGTGCTCGTCGCAGGGATGATCGCCCTCGCCGTGCCCGGATCCGCGACGTTCGCGGGCGAGTTCCTGATCATGGCCGGCGTCTACGGCCAGGGGTGGGGCTACGCGGTCGTGGTCGCGCTCGGAGTCGTGCTGGCGGCGATGTACATCCTGCGCGTGATCTCCGCGATCCTGCACGTGAAGCCGGGGCGCGCCGTGCGTGACGAGGCGCTCGACCTGAGGCTCGGCGAGCTGGCGCTCGTGCTGCCGCTCCTGCTGGTGCTCGTCGGGCTCTCGGTCTGGCCCGCGCTCGTGAGCCAGAGCGCATTCGCGGCCTCGACGATCGCGGAGATCGTTCCGTGATCGATACGCCGACCGTCGACTGGCTCGCGCTCTCCCCGACGATCGCGCTGCTCGTGGGTGCGGGCATTGCGCTGCTTTCCGCGCTCCTCCCGACGTGGACGCGCAAGACCGTGGCCGCCACGGCGGCCCTCGCTGCTTTCGTCGTCGCGGCCGTGTTGGCCGGATACGTCTTCACGCAGAGCGCGACCCCCGAGGTGCTGCTCGACGGCTCGATGGTCCGTGACCAGCTCGCGGCCATGGCGCAGGTGATCCTCGGCGTCACGGGGGCCGTCGTCGTCTTCGCGTCCTGGGGCGAGCGGCGCCGCGAGAACCACGCCGAGTACTACGCACTCCTGGCGACCGCAGGCGCCGGGATGGTCTTCTTCGTCGGAGCCGACAACCTGATGACGCTGTTCCTCGGCCTCGAGTGGTTCTCGCTCTGCCTCTACATCCTGGTCGCCATCGACAGCGAGCGCGAGACGTCGCTCGAGGCCGGGCTCAAGTACCTGATCGTCGGCGGCTTCGGCTCCGCCGTGCTCCTCTTCGGCTCGGCGCTCGTCTACGGGGCCACGTCGCAGCTGAGCTTCTCCGAGATCGCCGCCGCAAGCCCGTCGGACGAGACGTTCCTCTTCGCCGGGCTCGCGATGATCCTCGCAGGGCTCGCGTTCAAGGTCTCGGCGGCGCCCTTCCACATGTGGACGCCGGACGTGTACCAGGGATCGCCAACTTCCGTGACGGCGTTCATGTCGGCGGCGACGAAGACGGCGGCGCTCGTCGTGATGCTCCGTGTGCTCGTCACCGCGTTCCCCGAGCAGAGCGACGTGTGGACGATCGCCGTCGCGGTGATCGCGGCCATCTCGCTCGCCTGGGGGAACCTCGGCGCGCTCGCGCAACGCGACCTCAAGCGCATCCTCGCCTACTCGTCGATCTCGCACGCGGGCTTCATGCTCATGGCGATCTCGGCGAACTCGGAGCGAGGCGGCGAGGCGCTCCTCTACTACCTCATCCCGTATTCGGCCATGTCGGTCGGTGCGTTCGCGGTGGTCGCCGCGCGAGAGCGTGAGCTCCAGGCGCCCGTGACGCTCGAGTCGCTCGCCGGCTTCGGCTGGGAGCGCCCGTACTACGGAGTCGCGCTGTGGACGTTCATGCTCGGGATGGCCGGCTTCCCGCTGACCGGTGGGCTGTTCGGGAAGCTGTTCGTCTTCTCGGCCGCGTACGACGCGGGCGAATGGTGGCTCGTGCTTATCGGCGTCGCCGCGACCGCCGTCTCGCTCGGCTACTACCTCAACGTCGTTCGCTGGATGTACATGCGCACCGGGACCGAGCTCCGCCTCGCGGTCGCCGGCGGCTCGCCGCCTCGCGACTCAGCGCTCGGCACCGCGATCGCCGCCTGCGTCGTCGTCACGGTCGGCTCGTTCTTCGTGGTGCAGCCGATCCTCGACGCGGCGTCCGACGCCGCTTCGTCCCTCCCCTTCTGAGCGTTGCGTCAGTCCTCCCGATGCGGGAGGATCGCGCCGGCAGGCCAGCCGTCAGAAAGGAGGGCAGATGAGAACTCGCTTGATCGTGACCACCATCGTCATGGGAGGGCTTGCGCTCGCGATAGGTGCGATCGCGCTGGCCGGAAAGCCGGCGGCCCGACATGTCGAAGTACCCCGATCTCCGCACGGTCGTTCCCGACCACCTCAATCTCGTGAACCAGCAGCAGAACGAGTATCTCCGCTTCTCGAACGGGATCGCGAACACGGGTCCCGGGCCGTGGGCCATGCGTCCAGATCCACCGATCGGAACCGCTCCGATCACGAACGCGATCCAAGAGATCCGCTCGTCGAACGCGCAGTTCCTCTGCGGCACGCAGCCGAAGCCGAACGATCCGTGCTACACGGTCCTCTACGAGCAGATCGTGTCGACATTCGAGTACCACCCGACCCATAACCACTGGCATACGGCGGACGTCGCGAAGTTCGAGATCCGGCAGGGTAGCCCCACGGGCACGGTCGTCGGTGGGAATTCCATCAAGGTCGGGTTCTGTCTCCTCGACCTCTACAACCTCGCGGGCAACGCGCCCACGAGCGGGAAGGTGTTCTGGGATTGCTACACGAGCTACCAGGGCATCCAGTCGGGTTGGGTCGACCAGTACCACCATGCAACGGACGGTCAGCAGGTCGACCTCACGGGAGTCCCGAACGGAACGGACTACTACCTCGTGTCGACGACGAACCCGACAGGCGCGTTCCTCGAACAGGACAAGACGAACAACACGGCGTGGGTGAAGTTCACGCTGTCGACCGACTCCAGCGGGAACCGCAAGGTCACGGTGACCGATCACTCACCGTGCGAGAGCCCGGGCATGTGCGGCGAGCTCTCGCCCAATCGCTGAGCACACAAGCGCTGACCGGGCGGATCATCCGCCCGGTCAGCGCTCCGTTCTCTAGATTCTCCGCCGTGGCGATACAGCTGACGTGGCTCGGACACTCGGCATTCCGGGTCGACACCGGTCGGAAAGCGCATCTACGTCGACCCGTTCCTGAACGGCAACCCGAAGTGCCCTGAGGACGAGCGCGAGCCGGAGCGCTGCGATCTCATCGCGCTCACGCACGGCCACGGCGACCATCGTCGGCGACACCGTCGCGATCCATCAACGGTTCGGCTGCCCGGTGGTCGCGCAGGTCGAGCTACGCGCGTGGCTCACCCGTCAGGGCGTCGCCGACGACAACTCGGCGAGCTCACCGAACAAGGGCGGCACCGTCGCGGTGGAGGGCGTCAAAGTCACGCTCACCGACGCCAACCACTCGTCGAGCGCGCCCGACGGCAGCTATACGGGTGAGTCGTGCGGCATCGTGCTCGAGCTCGAGGACGGGTTCCGGATCTACTTCGCGGGCGACACGAACGTCTTCGGCGACATGTCCCTGATCGGGCGCATCTACGCGCCCGACCTCGCTGTCCTGCCGATCGGCGACCACTTCACGATGGGGCCGCGCGAGGCCGCCGTCGCGCTCGAGCTCCTGGGAGTGGCGCGCTGCGTGCCGTGTCACTACGGCACGTTCGGCCTTCTCACCGGCACGCCTGACCAGCTTCGTGAGCTCGCCCCCTCGGGCGTCGAGATCCTCTCCCCCGTGCCTGGAGAGACGCTGACGCTGTGATGCGCGAGCGCTGGTTCGGCGCCACCGGGCGCAAGGTTCCCGAGATCGCCCTCGAAGGAACGGTCGACCTCGAAGGCGCGGTCGTGCTTGACGACGTCTCCGATCTCGCGGCGATCCATGCCGCCCATCACGCGGGAACTCCTGTCGTCGTTCGTGCGTCGACCGCCGCGGAAGTGCACGCCGCGTTGTCTCTCGGCCCGGTCGCGTGCGCGCTTGTCACCGACAGGAAGCTTCTCTCGCTCGACCTCGCGGAGATGACCTACGGCTAGCCCGCGCTCGAGCTAACGGTCGCCGGGCAACCTGCGACCTGCCGCGAGCTCGCGGAACGCAGGCACTGGGTCGTGGTCTGGGCGAGCGACCACGAGGACGGCGCCATGCTCCGGGCCTGCGAGGGCGGAAACGAGAAGCTCGAGCCCCACAGCGAGAGCGAATGCCTTGTGCGCCTGCTCACCCCCGAACGGCACGAGCTCTTCGGGTAGGGCAGCACCCGTAAGGACAGCGCCGTGCGTCACGGCACCCATCGAGACATCCGTGACGATCGGTGCGCCGTCGCTCGACGGGATCGCGATCGCGAGAGGGTTCGTCCCGGTGAGCGGCTCGCCGCCGTCCGGATGCGCCAGGCGACGAGGCGACGTTGCGGTGAGCACGGCGACGAGACCACCCTCGGCGAGTCGCCGCACCCAGTAGCCGAGGACCCCGTCGGAAAGCAGCGCCGGACGACGACCACGCGTGCTCGCTCCGGCGGGTCGGCGAGGGTCGCGCGCACGATCTCCTCGAGCACGAGATAGCCGAGCGAACCGTGCCCGTCCCAGCGCTCGAAGCCCTCCTCCGATTCGAGCAGGAGCGGACGAGCGGCAGGATCGAACTCGAGCGACTCGAGCCAGTCGACCCGCGAGAGACCGTGCCCGACCTTCCCGCGCCGTTCCGCGTCCTCGAAGTGCGCGACGAGCGCGTCGACCGCAGGCGGCTCGAGCCCGAGCGCCGCCAGGCGGCTCCGGGCTTCGCTCGACGTCATCGCCTGGGAAACGCCATCGTCCTGAAGCGCAGTGTCGGCCAACCTCGCGCGCGTGCGACCCGGCGGAGCTCGCGGTCGGGGTTCACCGCGATGGGGTGGCCGACCGCTTCGAGGAACGGAACGTCGGAGTGCGAGTCGGAGTACGCGGTCGACGCGGGAAGATCCAGCGCCTCGTCCCGAGCCAGTTCGGAGAGAGCGTCCGCTTTCGCCTGCCCGTACAACCGCCGCTCCAGACGACCCGTGTACACGCCGTCACGCACCTCGGCACGCGATGCGATCACGCCGGCGAAGCCGAGCTGCCTCGAGACCTCCTCGACCGCCTCCTGCAACGCCGCTGACGCGATGTACACCGGCTCACCTCGCTCCGCGTGCGCCTCGGCGAGGTCGAGCGCCTCTCGGTAGACGAGCGGCCGGAGCACCGACTCCCACGCCTCGGCGACGATCTCGCGCATCTCCTCGACCCGGAGCCCGCGAAGGATCGACATCGCGCTGTCCGCCGTCTGCCCGACACGGCCCTGCCCCGCACCGAAGCGCATGAACACGAGCTGCGCGATAGCCGCCTTCGCCACGTGGCGGCGCCCGATCAAGCCGCGCTTGCGGAACGTGCCGGCGAGCGACAGCGAGCTCGAGCGCGAGATCAGCGTCCGGTCGAGATCGAAGAACGCGGCCCCAGGCACGCGTCGCCTACGAGAGGACCGTCAGCGGCTTGCGGATCGAGCCTGCGCGCGTCGCGACGACCGACTCCGCGAGCGCCGCGATGGCCGTTGCGGCTTCCGATTCCGGCCACAGCTCGGCGACCGGACACCCCTCGTCGGCCGCCTCGCGCAGCAGCGGATCGAGCGGGATACGGGCGAGCAACGACACGCCGATCTCATCCGCGAGCGCCTGACCCCCACCCGCGCCGAACAGCTCCTGTCCCGTTCCGACGAGGTAGGACATGTTCTCGACCGCGCCGATGACGCGCATCCCGGTCTTCTGCGCCATCTGCGCTGCGCGCACGGCGACCTGCTGAGCCGCAGGCTGCGGCGTCGTGACGACGAGCGCCTCCGCGCGAGGAAGAAGCTGCCCGAGCGACATCGCGACGTCGCCCGTGCCCGGTGGCATGTCGACGAGGAGCGTGTCCAGCTCGCCCCAGTGCACATCCGAGAGGAACTGCTCGAGCGCCTTGTGCAGCATCGGGCCGCGCCACATGATCGGCGCGTTCTCTTCGAGGAAGAAGCCGATCGACATGAGCTTGAGGTCGCCGCGAACCGGCGGGACGATCATCTCGTCGACCGCGATCGGCTTCTGGTGGATGCCGAGCATGTGCGGGATCGAGTGGCCGTAGATGTCGCCGTCGAGGACACCGACCTGCTCACCGAGCTCGGACAGCGCATAGGCGAGATTCGCCGTGAGCGTCGACTTGCCGACACCGCCCTTCCCGGACGCGACGGCGATGACGCGCGTTCCCGGGGAGAGCGAGATCGTCCGGTCGGCGGAGTGACCGCCGCGGAGGCGTGACACGAGCGCCGCCTTCTCCTCCGGCGTCATCACGTCGAAGCCGAGACGCACCCGCGTGACGCCGGGAACCGCGCCGACGTGCCTCGAGACCTGCTCCTGGAAGGAGTCCCGCAGCGGGCACCCGACGACCGTGAGCGCGATCGTCACCGACACCGAGCCGTCGTCCTCGACGAGGACGTCGCGCACCATGTCGAGCTCGGTGACCGGCCGTCGAAGCTCCGGATCGATGACGTTCTCGAGCGCCTTCAGGATCGCGTCGCGGTCTGGCTTCATCGCGGCGAGCGTACCAGCGGCGTTCCGGATGGTTGACAGGACAAGCGTGCGCGAGTTGAGTGCTAAGCGGTCAGCGCCGCTGCGAGCTGCCGCACGAGCTCCGGCGAGCCTGCTGCCGCCAGGCGCGAGCGCATTGCGAGATCGAGGGGCGCATCGTCGAACGGCGGATCCTCGAAGAGATCGATCGCGAGCCCGCACTCGCGCACCAGGAGCTGCGCGGCGGCGATGTCCACCGAGCGTGCTGCCTTGAGACACACCACTCCGTCGACGCGGCCGGCCGCGAGATGGCAGAGAGACAGCGCAAGAGAGCCCATGACGCGCACGCGGCCGGCGACATCGATCATGCCGCCGATCCGATCGGCGATCGCCGGCGTCGTCGTTCCCTCGAAGGACAGGATCTCGATCGTGTCCTTCGGTCGCTGGGCTCCGAGCCGCGCTCCGTCGAGGAACGCGCCGGCTCCGCGCTCGGCGGTCCACTCCTCGCCCGTGCCGAAGTCGTAGACGTAGCCGAACGTGACGTCGGCCATGGACGAGCCCTCGGCCACGGCGAGCGAGAACGAGAAGAACGGGATCCCGCGCTTCGCGTTCACCGAGCCGTCGATCGGGTCGACGACCACTCGGCGCTCTCCCCCTGCGCCGAACACGCGCACACCGAGCTCCTCCGAGACGAGCACGAAGTCCTCGTCGAGGGCGGCCAGTCGAGCGACGACGGCGTCCTCGGCAGCCTGGTCGATCGCGGTCGTCTCGTCGCCACCCTCGCCGAGCTGCAGGACGGGCTCGCGCTCGGCCCGGGTCGGCATCCCGTCCAGCACCTCGCGGATGTCCGCAACGCAGAGACGGCAGGTCTCGAGCCAGGGCGTCATCGATCGAGCGGGTGGAAGAGGAGCCCGGAGAGCGGCTTGGGGAAGAAGTAGGTGCTCTTCGGCGGCATTCGCTCTCCGCGGCGCGCGTGGTCGAAGATCTCGTCGACGCGCAGCCCGCGGAGGAGGAACGCCACGTCCGCCGCGCCACGGTCGACTGTCGCGACAGCGTCGTCGCGACGCGGCGTGTACGCGATGCCGTCGAGGCCGTGCCGGTCGACGAGCTCGACGTCGAGCTCGCCCTCGCGACCGCGCACGAGCTCGACGCTCTCGCGTCGATACGCGATCACCGCCGGGCGTTCGTAGGCCTCTTCGTCGAGACGGAGCAACGCCTCGTCGAGGTCGCGGCAGGGCTCTCCCTCACGCAGCTCCTCGAGATCCGGCCTGTCGGCGAAGACGCGGTGCGTCGGGAACACATGCAATCCGGCGTCATCCTTCGACACCACGAGAGCCATGATCCGAACTCCGCCCTCACCGGCTTCGGCGCCGAGCTCGACGGCGCTCTCGTAGCGATGGTGCCCGTCGGCGATGAGGAGCTGTCCCGGGTCGGGTGACGGTGGCGCCGCGACCGGCCAGAGCCGCGTGCCGTCGACTTGGAGAGCCGGCGGGCTCGTCGGCGTCTCGAAGCCGATGGACAGGTCGGCGAGCACGAGGATCGGCTCCGGCTGAACGCGCGTCGCGCGCAGCAGCAGGAGTCGCTCGTCTCGGATGCGCGGATGCGTCCTCTCGTGCGGGAGGACGGAGCGCGTCTCGTAGGGCTCCGCCGCAAGAGACACGATCACGCCGCGGCGCTCGCGCGAGACACCGTCCGGCCCGACGTAGCGCTCGACCGCAAGCCAGGCTCGAGGCTCGTCGTCACGGGCGAGAATGTCCTGAGCCAACCACTCCCGGTACAGCCGACCCGCCTCGCCGACCGACTCGGGCAGGGTCAAGTGGACGACGTTGTACGCGCTGCGCGTGTACAGCTCGGCACGCTCGGCCTCGTCGACGGCGTCGTAGGGAGGTGCAACGAGGTCCGCCAGCGAGCCGGCCGCGCCGGAGTAGCGGACGGCGCGAAACGGCTTGATGTCGGCCATCGCGGCGAGCGTACCAACGCGCTTTCTCCATAGACTCGCGACGTGACCACGATCGCCGAGCTCGCCGAGGACAGGACTGTCGAGGGCGTGTTCGCGGTGACGAAGAAGGAGCGGCGACGCACTCGCGCTGGCGCCTCCTATCTCGCGCTGGAGCTGGCCGATGCGAGCGGGCGAGTGGAAGCGCGAGTGTGGAACGACGTCGATCTCCTCGACCAGCGGTTCGGCGAAGGCGACGCCGTGCACGTGCTCGGTCGAGTCGAGCGTTTCGGCGGCAAGCTCCAGGTCCAGGTACGAGCGGTCGAACCCGCCGAGGATGCGGATCCGTCGTCGCTGACGCCGTCGCTGCGCCGGGATGCCGACGAGCTCGACGGCTTCTTCGAGTTCATCGCGGCCGAGATCACGCACGAAGGCCTTGCCGCCGTGGTCGACTCGTTCGTCCGCGACGCGCAGGTTCGGAGCGCTCTGCGGTCGCTCCCCGCGGCCGGCGCCGACGGGCATCACGGCTACGCGGGAGGGCTGCTCGAGCACACAGTCGGCGTCTCGACCCTGTGTCGCGAGACTGCGCAGCTTCACCCGCGGCTCCGACACGATCTCCTGCTCGCCGCGGCCCTCCTCCACGACGTGGGCCGCATCGACGAGCTCGGAGCCGGCCCTGCGTTTCGTCAGACGGAGGAGGGTCGGCTCCTCGGACACGTCCACCTCGGACTACGGATGATCGAGGGCCGCTCACGCGACCTCGACCCCGCGGTCCTCGCGGAGCTCCTCCACGCCGTCGCGTGCCACCACGATCGGCCTGCGGCGCGAACCGCCGAAGCGGCCGTTCTCTACCACGCGAACCAGCTCGACGCCCAAGCCGCCACGCGCCCCGTCGGCAACGACTGATGCTCTGCCGCGACGCGGCAGCTGTAGCGTCACTGCCCTTCTCTGATGGCGGCCGTCCTGGCGCTGGCCGGCGCTCTCGGCTGGGGCATCGGCGACTTCTTCGGCGGACTTGCGGCGCGTCGCGTGGCCGTGCTCACCGTGCTGGCGGTGTCTCAGGCCGTCGGGCTCGTCGGTGTTCTCGCGTGGACCCTGCTCTCCCGAGATCCGTTTCCGGGGATCGCCGAGCTCGCACCCGCCGCTGCCGGCGGGATCGTGGCCATGATCGGCCTCGGCGCGCTCTATCGCGGCTTCGCCATCGGCGCGATGGGGATCGTCGCTCCGATCTCGGCGGCGTCCCCGGTCGTTCCACTCGCAGTGGACGCAGCGCGGGGAGACGTGCCCTCGACCCTGCAGTGGCTCGGAGTGGCGCTCGTCGTCGCCGGCATCGTCGTCCTATCCCGAATGCCGCGCCTAGGCGGACAGCGTCGTGTGGCCGCCGGAGCCGGGCTCGCCATCGTCGCGGCCCTCGGCTTCGGCCTGTTCTTCGTCGGCATCGATGCCGGCGCCGACGAGAGTGCAGCGTGGGCCGTGACGGCGGCTCGCCTCGCCGCAGTTCCGGTAGTTGTCGTCGCCGCCCTCGTGACGTCGACGACCCTTAAGCCACCACGCTCGGTCTTCCCGCTGATCGTCGGTGTCGGCGTCTTCGACACCGGCGCAAACGTGCTCTTCGCAGCGGCTACGACCTTCGGAGCCGTCGGCATCGTCGCGGTGCTCGGCAGCCTGTATCCGATCGTCACGCTCGTGCTTGCGTGGCTCGTGCTCGGCGAGAGGCTGGGCGCCACGCAGCGAGTCGGTGGATTCGTTGCGCTCGCAGGCGCCGCACTCGTTGCCGCTGGATAGAGCGTCCGCGCGCAATGTGACGGCGAGCGCTCTCACGAGGCTCGACCTTCGCACGCAGCCCTAGACGTTGAAGCGGATGTTGAGGACGTCTCCGTCCTCGACGACGTAGGTCTTGCCCTCGAGCCGCTGCAATCCGCGACGCGCAGCGTCAGCGTGCGAGCCGCACTCGAGGAGATCGCCCCAGCGGATCACCTCGCAGCGGATGAACCCGCGCGCGATGTCGGAGTGGATCGACTCGGCAGCGTCGAGCGCAGTCTGGCCGTGCTGGAGCGTCCACGAGCGTGCTTCCGTGTCGCCGATCGTGAAGAACGTGATGAGCCCGAGCGCCTCCTTGAGTCGCACGACGACGTCGTCCAGCGCCGACGCGCCCGATCGGAACTCAGCCGCCTCTTCGGGCGACAGCTCGGAGAGCTCCATCTCGAGCGCGCAGTCGATGCCTCCCGGGCCGTTCTCGAGCGGGATGAGCGGCTTCGTCGTGAGCGGCTCGAGCTCTGTGGGAAGCTCGCCGGCCCACTCGGAGAGCGGGTGGCCTTCGTCGAGGTGCGCGAGCAACCGCTCCGTGAGCTCAGCCTCCTGGCGCTTCGCCCGATCGCCCGACTTCGCCTCCTTGCGCACGCGCTCGAGCCTTCGATCCACGTGCTCGCGGTCGGCGACGATCAGCTCGAGCCGAAGCGTCTCGAGATCTCCCGCAGGGTCGGCGTCCTCGGAGAAGCCGTCCAGCACCGCGAGCAGCGCATCGGCCTGCCGAAGCTCGCCCGGAATCTCCGCGCGGCCGGGCACGTCGACGACGCGGATGGCAGCCGGCGTCACCTTCTTCGAGCCGACGACCTGCGACAAGCGCTCGAGCCGGTCGTCTGCGATCACCGCCATGCCGAGGTTCGGCTTCTGCGTCACCTCCGTGTAGGCGGAAACCTGAGCACCGGCGTGCGTCAGCGCGTTGAAGAGCGTCGTCTTCCCGGAGTTCGGGAGGCCGACGATTCCGACCCGGAGCGGCACCTACGCGCCGAAGCCGGCGCGTGTGTCGCGCGCGAAGCGCTTGACGTAGAGGACCCGCGGGAGCATGAGCAGCATCACGCCGTCCTCGGCCTGGAGCTCGACCGTCGCGCCCGCGGACGACGACCGGAGCGCCTGGTCGAGCGCATCGGCGCTCGCAGCGGAAACGAGCGCGCTCAGGATCTGCCCACCGTCGAGACCGACCTCGATCCGTACGAAGTCGTCAGCCACTCGCAACCACCTCCGTGAGAACGCCGTGGACGGAATCCGGGTGGACGAACGCGACCTCGAGGCCGAACAGCCCGAGTCGCGGAACCCGGTCGATCAGGTGCGCGCCTGCGGACTCGAGCTCGTCGAGCGTCGCGTACAGGTCCTCCGCCTCGAGCGCGACGTGGTGCATCCCCGGACCGCGCCGCGCGAGGAAGCGACCGACCGGCGTATCGTCGCCGGTGGGGGTGACGAGCTCGAACCGGCTCTCGCCGACGAGGACCGACGCCGCCTCCACACCCTGCTCGACGAGCGGCTGGCGCTGCTCGAGCCTCGCGCCGAAGAGCGTCTCGTACGTCGCGATCGCCTCGTCCAGATCGGTCACGGCGACGCCGAGGTGATGGATGCTCCGCACTCGCGCGATGCTATCCGCGCAGGAGTGCTAGTCCCGCATCGGCAACGCGCGAACCATGCCGATCGTCTCCGACGAGCGCGACTCCGCCGCGACGTCGGCGAGCAGCTCCTGGAGCTCCGATCGGTCGAGCGTCTCCTTCTCGAGCAGCGCCTGCGCGACGCGATCGAGCGCGGCGCGGTGCTTGTGCAACAGGCGCTTCGCCTCTTCGTACGAATGGTCGGTGAGACGTGCCTGCTCCGAGTCCCGCAGTCGCTTCGTCTCCTCCGAGAGCGCGTAGTTGTCCGCTCGCATCGTCCGTGACGGCGCGACCTCGGACATCCCGAACTCGAACACCATCGACCGGGCGATCTCGGTGACGCGCTCGAGGTCGTTCGCCGCTCCGTTCGTGATCCGGCCGAAGACGATCTCCTCCGCGGCGCGGCCTGCGAGGTACACCATCATCAGATCGAGGAACTCCTCGCGCGTGTGCATGTAGCGATCCTCGGCAGGGATGTTCAGCGTGTAGCCGAGCGCCTGGCCGCGCGAGACGATCGTCGCCTTCTGAGCCGGGAAGAGCTCGCCCACGAGATGCGCCATGACCGCGTGACCACCTTCGTGGTAGGCGAGGATCCGCTTCTCCTTCTCCGAGACGACGCGGCGCTGCTGCAGCCCGGCGACGATGCGATCCATCGCGGCGTCGAAGTCGCTCTGCCGGATGTACTGCTCGTTCGATCGGCCGGCGAAGATCGCGGCTTCGTTGCAGAGGTTCGCGAGGTCCGCTCCCGTGAGGCCGGCAGTCTGTCTCGCGATCGTGGCCAGGTCCACGTCTGCGGCGAGAGGCTTGTCGCGCGTATGCACGCCGAGGATCGCCTCGCGCCCTGCGACGTCGGGGGCCGACACGAGAACTTGGCGATCGAACCGGCCGGGACGGAGAAGCGCGGAATCGAGATCCTGAAGGCGGTTCGACGCAGACATGACGACGACCTCGTCGCGGTTGTTGAAGCCGTCGAGCTCGACGAGGAGCTGGTTCAGGGTCTGGTCGTGCTCGCGATGGAAGCCGCCGCCCATGCGAGCTGTGCCGACGGCGTCGAGCTCGTCGATGAAGATGATCGCGGGCGCGTGCTTACGCGCCTCCTCGAAGAGCTTGCGGATACGCGCGGCGCCGAGGCCGGCGAACATCTCGACGAACGACGACGCGCTCTGCGAGTAGAAGTTCGCACCGGACGCGCTCGCGACGGCCTTCGCCAGCAGTGTCTTGCCGGTTCCCGGCGGTCCGTGGAGGAGAATGCCGCGCGGCACCCGAGCTCCGAGACGCTCGAAGCGCTTGCGGTCACGCAGGAACTCGACGACCTCCTCGAGCTCCGCCTTGGCCTCGTCGAGCCCGGCCACGTCCGACCAGGACACCTCGACCTGCGAGCCCCGCACGACCGGTGCCGGCTTGGCACGCGGCATGAACTTGAGCGTGTAGAGAAGGAGGAGGATGACGATCCCGAAGAACACGATCGGCAGCCACGTCAGGAGCGTGTTCTCGAGATCCACTCACACGCGTATCGGCAATGCGCGCGAGGCGCTTGAAGCGCAGCAGCTGCTGGTCTACGCGCGCTGACGCTCGAGCTCGAGGCAGGCGTCGCGAGCAGCGTTGGCGACCTCGAGCTGATCGTCGGACGGCTCGGCAGTCGAGAGGTGCCGCTGAAGCTCGAAGCCCGGACGCGCAAGCGCCCGCGCGAGAGGATGTGACGGGTTACGCGCAACCCACGAGAAGAGTTCCACGGAGCCGCCGATCGCTCCGGCCGTCCCGACGAGGCGAGCCAGTTGCCGCGTGCCTGCCGGCGCCTTCGCGGCGACCACGTTGGCGGCGAGAGACGACGCAACCATGGGCGCGATGAGCTGCGACCCACAGCGCGGATGCTCCTTCGGCGCGCGTTCTCCGCCGTTCTCGTACGTCCCGATCGAGATGTGCTCGGCGCCGTGGTAGGCGGCGAGGTCGGGCCCGCGCAGCGCCAAAGCCGCGGGAAGGAACGCGACGCCGGCGGCGGCGATCTCCCTCGTCCCGGCCGAGAGGCGCGACCGGCGAAGAGCGCGCGCAGCGACCGCGGTGCCGAGGATCGCGGCCAGCACGCTCGGTCGCTCGAACGGGAAGCGCGCCTGCGGAATCGCTCGCCGCACCATCGGCAGCAGTGCGAATGCCTCCGCGAGGACGATCGGCCCACGCAGGACCGGCATGCGCTTGCGCGCCGCCGGAGCGAGGTGCGGCTTCCGGCCGGCTGCGATGTGCAGCGCGCCGTCGTCCCCGCGAACGGCGCAGCCCCACGACGTCGGCCCGTGCACGAGCACGCCGTTCTGGAGCGCCATTCCTCCGAGCCGCACGGTGTCTTCGGCCATCCTCAGACCTTAGCTGCGAGGTCGAGCAGAGCCGCCTGCAGGGCGTCCGCGGCGGGGCCACGCCCGAGCGTCGTTCCGTCGACCTCGACGAGCGGCATGACCTCGCGGACGGAGGACGACGTGAACACCTCTTCCGACTCGAGCAGCCGAGCGAGCGGATACGCGCCTTCCTCGACGCTGAAGCCGCACTCGGGCGCAAGCTCCACGAGCGTCGCCCTCGTCACCCCGGCGAGGATCCCGAGGTCGAGAGCGGGCGTGAAGAGCGTGTCGCCGACACGCCACCAGACGTTCGTGACCGTCCCCTCGAGGACGATGCCGTCGCCGTCGACGAACAACGCCTCGTCGACTCCGCGCCGACGCGCCTCCGCCTCGGCGGCCATGTTCACCGCGTAGCTCGTCGACTTGACTCCCGGGAGAAGCCACGGCGCCGATGCTCTGACGCCGAGAAGCGAGACGGCGGAAGCGCCGCGCTCGCGTGCGGGCTCGATCCAATCGGGGATGTCGCTGAGGAGCGCCAGGGCAGACGGGGCGCCGCGGGCCGGCCCTGCAGTCCAGACGAGTCTGAGCGACGCGTCGCCACTCGCTGCCTTCGGGAGCACGAGCCCGACGAGCACCTGGAGACGCCGTCGCTCGACGGCCGGGAGCCCGATGCTCGCGGCCGAAGCGGTCAGCCGGTCGAGATGCGCTTCGAGCCGAAAGGGACGACCGCCGTAGACCTTGAGCGTCTCGAACGCCGCGCGGCCACGCAGAAGCCCCTCGTCGTCGGCCCTGATGACCGGCTCGACCGGATCGACGAGCCCGCGGCCGGTGACCGCCAGCGCGAGGACCGTCATGCGAGCGCACCCTCGGGGACGCGCGAGCCGATCGCGGCGAGGAGCGGGCGAGCCTTCGTCCACGACTCCTCGACCTCCGTCGCCGGATCGGAGTCCCAGACGATGCCGCCGCCGACCCAGAGATGAATCGCGCCGTCGGCGATCGCGAAGGTCCGGATCGTGAGCGCGAGGTCGAAGTCACCGTTCCCGTAGACCTGTCCGACCGCGCCCATCGAGGCGCCGCGGCCGACAGGCTCGAGCTGGGCGATGATGTCCACCGCAGCGATCTTCGGCGCTCCGGTGACGGAGCCGCCGGGAAAGGTCGCGTCGAGGATCTCCGCAAGCCCGACTCCGTCGCGTAGCGTTCCCTCGACGGTCGAGACCATGTGCTCGACGCCGGCGAGCTCACGCGTCGCCATGAGCTCGGGCCAGCGCACCGTTCCCGCCGTGCAGACTCGCGAGAGGTCGTTCCGCTCGAGATCGACGATCATCACGTGCTCGGCCGCGTCCTTCTCCGACCCGCGGAGCTCGGCGGCTCCGCCGCGAGGGCGCGTTCCCTTGATCGGCATCGTCCACACCCGGTCGCCGCGACGCGCGAGGAAGAGCTCGGGAGACGCGCTGACCACAGCCCAGGTGTCGGTGACGAACGGCTCGGGCTGAAGGGGGCGAAGCAGCGCAAGACGCGCTGCGAGGGCGTGCGGGTCCCCGGCGAACGTCGCGCTGAGGTGCTGCACGAGGTTCACCTGGTACACGTCGCCGCGCCCGATCGCGGCTCGGACATCCTCGATCGCGGCTCCATATTCAGCCACAGTCCAGGTTCGTTCCCACGCGCCGATTGCGAGCGAGCCAGCGACGTGGCTGCGGTGGCTGGCCGTCGCGGAGCGTGCAGGCGGCGAGCGGAAGCGCGGGACACGGCTCGGGAGGCGGCGGCGAAGCGTCCCGACGGATCGACTGCGAGAGCCCGTAGCCGAGATAGACGTCGGCAACGAGATCGTCCGCATCCGGTCCGAAGAAGCCGTGTCCTGCCAGCCACTCCTCGACTCGCGCGAAGGCTCCGTCCGCCTCGCGGATCTCGAGCAGCTCAGGCACCCGCGGCCTCGACGAGGTCGCGATACGCGGATGCCGGGTCGTCGCTCCAGAAGACGGCGCTCCCGGCGACCAGAAGATCGGCGCCCGCGTCGCGCGCCACACGAGCCGTCTCCCGGTTGATCCCGCCGTCGACCTGGATACGCGTGCTCGAGGGGAGCGACGAGCGCAGCTCGGCGATCCGCGCCGGCGCGTCGGGCATGAACGCCTGCCCCGAGTAGCCGGGGTGGATGGACATGCAGAGCACGAGGTCCGCGCCGTCCGCGGCAGCGACCGCGTCGGCGACCGGCGTCTCCGGGTTGAACGCGACTCCCACGCCGAGACCGAGCGAGCGCGCCGCCGCGATCGCCCTTGGAGGATCGTCACAGGCCTCGGCGTGGAAGGTGACGCTGTCGCCGCCGGCCTTCGCGATCGCGTCGAAGTGCCGCTCGGGCTCGGCGACCATGAGGTGGCAGTCGAGCCGCGCTCCCCAACCGCGCACGAGCGGCGAGATCGAGGCCAGCACGATCGGCCCGATCGTGATCTCGGGGATGAAGTGACCGTCGCCGACGTCGAAGTGGAAGACCCGCGCGCCGGCGTCGTGAAGAGCTTCGAGCTGCACGCCGAGCCTCGAGAAGTCGGACGCGTAGATCGACGGCTCGATTTCGACGTCAGCTGCCCACTCGGCCCAACTCATCGCGATCGCAACCTAGCGAGTCGAGCGCTGCCTACTGCGGCTCGCGCCAGCCGCCGTACGCGGCCGCGAGCGCATGCGAGGAGGCCGGCCCCCACGTCCCCGGCTCGTAGCGCTCGACCGGCGGCGGAGAGTCGAGCAGGGGCTGCACGATGCGCCACGTCTCCTCGATCACGCTCCATCTCGGGAAGAGCGTGGGATCGCCGCGGAGCACATCCGCGAGCAGCCGCTCGTACGGCTGCGGCGGCTCGCCCAGCTCCTCCGCGAAGTCGAGATCGAGCGAGACGGGCTGCGAGACCTCCTTCCCCGGTGTCTTCGCGCGGACGTAGATCGACATACCCGCGTGACGCCCGATGCGCAGCACGATGTCGTCGTAGCCGGGCGAGTAGAGGCGGTGCCCACCCCACTGGAGCTCCGGCACGCGCTGGAGCCGGATGACGATCTCGGTCGCCGTCATGGGGAGCGCCTTGCCCGCACGAACGAGGATCGGAACCCCCGCCCAGCGCCAATTCTCGATCTCGAGCCGCAGCGCGACGAAGGTCTCGGTGTCCGACCCCGGACTCACGCCCTCGATCTCGCGATAGCCGGCGTACTGACCGCACACCGCCTCGCGCGGATTGACGCTCGGCATCGCACGGAAGACGTCCTCGCGTCGACGCGGAATCGCGTCGTGGTCACCGGACGGCGGCTCCATCGCGACGAGTGCGAGCACCTGCAGAAGGTGGTTCTGGACGACGTCGCGTATCGCGCCGACCGGGTCGTAAAACGCGCCACGATCCTCGACGCCGAAGTCCTCCGCCATCGTGATCTGGATCGAAGCGACGTGCTCACGGTTCCAGATCGGCTCGAACATGGCGTTGGCGAACCGGAGGTACATGATGTCCTGCACCGGCTCCTTGCCCAGGAAGTGGTCGATCCGGAACAGGCGCTCCTCGGGGAAGATCGCAGTCAGGCGCTGGTTCAAGTCGCGCGCGGAGGCCAAGTCGGTCCCGAACGGCTTCTCGACCACGAGACGGCTGGCGTCACCGACGAGGCCCGCGTCCGCCAGCTCCTCGGCGATCTCGTCGAACATCGACGGAGGCGTCGCGAGGTAGAAGACGGGAAGCTGCGAGCCCGGCAAGCGCGGCGCGCAGGCGGTCGTAGAGCGGGTCCTCATCGGCCTCGGCATCGCCGCCGATGTACTGCACTCGCGCCAGGAACTCGGAGAGGGCCGTTTCGTCGACCCGATCCTCGGCTGCCTCGATCGCCTCCGTGGCATGCCGCCTCAGCTCGTCGTCCGACACGGGTCGGCGCCCCACGCCGATCACCGGGCATGTGAGCAGCCCTTGCTGCGAGAGCGAGTAGAGGGCCGGGAGCGTGCTCCGGCGCGCGAGATCGCCGGTGATCCCGAAGACGACGAGTGCGTCGGCGGCGCCCGTCATGCGGCGAGGAGCGACTGCGCGGCAGAGCGCAGCATGTCGACGCCGAGCTCGAGGTCGTCCACGGGAATCCGCTCGTTGGCCGAATGGATGAGCGTCGCGGCGAGATCCGTATCCATCGCCTTCATCGGGAAGTAGCCGTACGCCGTCGTACCGAACGCCTGGCGCAGGAAGTGGCTGTCGGTGAAGCCGGGGCAGGCGACGGGTGCCATCCGCGCCCCAGGCTCGATCTCGGTCGTGAACCGCTCGAGGGCGTCCCAGAGTGGCGTTGCGAGCGGGGAGCGCGTGCCTCCGACGGCCTCGAGGAACTCCAGCTCGTAGCTGCCGTTGCCGAGCGCCGCGCGAATCAAGGGCTCGACGTCGGCGGGCGTCGTCTCCGGGAGGAGACGGCAGTCGACCGTGATCTCACACAGCGCCGGAATGACGTTGCGCTGGTGCGAGGCATCGATCATCGTCGGCGACAGCGTGAAGGAAAGCAGCGGCTCGACGATGTCCGCGAGCGTCTGATCGACCTCGCGCGCTCGCGCGACCGCCTCGTCCAGCGGGGGAGCGGCACCGAGAGTCGCCTCGAGAAAGCCCTTCGCCTCCGGAATCAGCTCGAGCGGCGGCTCGTACGCTCCGAGCGCCTCCAGATAGCGGGCCGCCTTCACGAGCGCGTTGTCACCGATGCCCGGCATCGACGCATGGCCGCTCCGCCCGTGAACGCGCACCTTGAATGGCGCCGACATCTTCTCGGCGGTCGCGCACAGATAGACCGGCGTGCCGCCGAGCACGAGCCGCTCGCCGCCTCCTTCGTTGATTGCGTAGTCACAGCGCGCAGCGTCCGGGTGAGCCTCGACGAGCCAGCTGAGCCCGTAGTCCGCACCGACCTCCTCGTCCGCGACGACGAGAAGGATGAGATCGCCGGACGGCACGAATCCCTCCCGTGCGAGAGACGCGAACGCAACGGCACTCGCCGCGACCTGGTCCTTCATGTCGATCGCGCCGCGCCCCCAGATCTCACCGTCGACGAGATCGCCCGACCACGGGTCGCGATCCCACTCGGCCGGGTCCGCGAGGACGGTGTCCGTGTGCGAGAGGAAGGCCAGAGAAGGCCCGTCGCCGCCTCGAATCCGCGCGACGAGGTTGGCACGGTGCGGCTCGCGTGCGTAGAGCTCACATTCGACGCTGTTCTGCGCGAGGTAGTCGCGGAGAAGCTCCGCCGCCTGCGTCTCGTTCCCGGGAGGGTTGACGGTGTCGAGTCGAATGAGCGCCTGCAGGAGCGCGGTCACCTCGTCTCGGAGCGTCATCCGGCCGGGAGCATACTTCGCGCGTGGCCGACCTCTTTTCCGAAGCGGCGCGCGAGCGCCAGGCCGAGAACGCCCCGCTCGCGGTGCGCCTGCGGCCTTCGACACTCGACGACCTTGTGGGTCAGCAGCATGTGCTCGGGCCCGGCTCGGCGTTACGACGCGCCATCGAGGACGACCGCCCTCCGTCGATGATCCTCTTCGGGCCGCCGGGCACCGGAAAGACGACGATCGCCCGCATCGTCGCCGAGCGGACCGGTGCCGCCTTCGAGGAGATCTCTGCCGTGTCTGCGCGCGTCGACGACGTCCGGGCCGTGATCGCGCGAGCGCGCGACCGCCTAGGCGGCAACGAGCTCAGGACGATCCTCTTCATCGACGAGATCCACCGCTTCAACAAGGCGCAGCAGGACTCCGTCCTCCACGCCGTCGAGGACGGGCTCGTCACGCTCATCGGGGCGACCACCGAGAACCCGTACTTCGAAGTGAACTCGGCGCTGCTCTCGCGCTGCACGGTGATCGAGCTGACCGCGCTGTCGGAGGAGGAGCTCATCGTGATCCTCGGACGCGGGGCGGCAGCGCTCGACGCGGAGGCGTCGTCGGACGTCCTCGAACTCCTCGCGACGCGCGCGGGTGGCGATGCGCGTGCCGCCCTCCAGATCCTCGAGCTCGCCGTCGCGACCGCTACCGCGGAGGGTGTCGCGCTGACGGAGGAGCACGTCCTCGACGCGTCGCGCAAGCGCCCGCTCCTCTACGACCGCAAAGGAGACCAGCACTACGACTTCGCCTCCGCGTTCATCAAGTCGATGCGCGGCGGCGACGCGGACGCGACGGTCTACTACCTGGCCGCGATGCTCGAAGCAGGCGAGGATCCGCGCTTCATCGCGCGGCGCATGGTCATCCTCGCGTCCGAGGATGTCGGCAACGCCGATCCGAACGCCCTCGTCGTCGCGGTCGCGGCGGCACAGGCGTTGGAGCACGTCGGTCTCCCGGAAGCGCAGCTGAACCTCTCGCAGGCGGCGATCTACCTCGCCCGCGCTCCCAAGTCGAACGCCTCGGCGGTCGCGATCTGGGAGGCACGCCAGGACGTCCGCGAGCACGGGAACGCCCGGCCGCCGGCGATGCTCCGTTCGACCGGCCACAAGGCAGCGGCCAAAGCCCGCGGGCATGGCGAGGGCTACGCCTACCCGCACGACGACCCAGCCGGCTTCGAGGTCTCGTACCTCCCGGAGGAGCTTCGTGGACGGCGGTACTATCGGCCGTCCGGATCGGGAGAGGAGCAGGCGGATGGCGGTGAAGACAGGTGACGGGGCGCCCGAGTTCGACCTGGCGATAACCCACGCGGAACGAGTGCGGCTCTCGGACTTCCGCGGCCGCTCGAACGTCCTCCTCGTGTTCCACCCCTTCGCATTCACCCCCGTGTGCGAGGACGAGGCGCGCGACCTCCAGGAGAACCTCCAGTCGTTCCGGGACGCGGGCACGGAGATCGTCTTCGTCTCGTGCGATCCGTCGGCCGCGCGCCAGGCCTGGAAGAAGGAGCTCGGCGCCGAGTACACGTTCGCGTCCGACTTCTGGCCGCACGGCGCGGCAGCGAAGGCGTACGACGTCTTCAACGAGGCGAACGGCGCCCCGCACCGCGGCACGTTCCTCATCGATCGCGACGGCATCGTGATCTGGTCGCTGGTGATGGAGCGTGACGAGCGCCGGACGGAGATGGTGCCGGACTCGCTGGAAGCCCTCACCGCGTCCGAGTGAGGCTCGCGCTCCACGAGTGGGGTGACGAGGGAGCTCCGCGGATCGTCTGCCTCCACGGTGTTCGCAACCACGGACGCCACTTCGCGCGACTCGCCGCGGAGCTGCCCGACCATCGCGTCGTCGCGGTCGACCTGCTCGGGCACGGCCACTCGCCATGGGAGCCGCCCTGGGACATCGACGCCCACATCGACGCCATCGTCGAGACGGTCGGTGCTCGAGCGTCGATCCTGATCGGGCACTCCTTCGGCGGACGCCTCGCATTCGAGCTCGCCGCCCGCGCACCGAAGCTGGTTCCGAAGCTCGTCCTCCTCGACCCCGTGATCGTCATCCCCGGCCACGTCGCGCTCGCTGCAGCCGAGAACGCGCGGATCGACAAGTCGTACGTCTCGTTCGACGAGCTGATCGAGCGGCGCTACGACGAGAGCCAGCTCCATTTGGCCCCGCGTGAGCTCGTTGTCGAGGACCTCGCATCGCACGCCGAAGTGGGTGACGACGGCCGCCTGCGCTACCGCTACTGCCAGTCGGCCGTGGTCGCCGCATACGGCGAGATGGCGTCGCGGCCGCCGCACTTCGAGGACGTCCGTGTCCCGACGCTGCTTGTGCTCGGCGAGCGCTCGTACCTCCCGTACGACCACCTGCTCGACGCACATCGGGCCGCTCTCGGCGACCTGCTCGAGGTCGTCATCGTCCCGGGTGGACACACCGTTCTCTGGGACGCCCTCGACGAGACGACCGAGGCCATCGCCGCGTTCCTCGACCGCTAGGAGCAGAGCTCCGACGCGACGGCGACGTAGATCTCGACGCAGCGCTCGAGGTCGCCGACGTCGACCCACTCGACCTCGGCGTGCGCTCCCTCGCCGCGTGGGCCGAAGAGCACGGTTGGGATCCCAGCGGCGGCGAGGAGCGCCGAGTCGGCCCAGAACGACACGCCGACCGTGCCCGGCTCGGCGCCGATGACGGCCGCTGCATGCCGGCGCACGGCCGTAACGATCTCAGCATGTTCCGCCACCTCGAACGGCTCGCGTGAGATGGAAGCGCGAACCTCCGCAGAGAAGTCCGGATCGCCCGCGCCTGCTCGCTCGACGATCTCTTGTAGCTCCTGCTCCGCGAGCGCGACCGTCTCGCCCGGAATCGTGCGGCGTTCGCCTTGCAGCAGACAGCGAGCCGGATAGCTCGAGAACTCCTGACCGCCCTCGATGAGCGAGGCGTGGATGCTTCCACTCCCGAGGAACGGATGTGTCGGATTCGCGCGGAGCCGGCGGTCGAGCTCCTCGATGCCGACGAGAACGCGACCCATCTTCGCGATCGCGTCGATACCCAGATGCGGGCGCGAGCCGTGCGCCGCGCGCCCGATCGTCTCGACCTCGAGGTTGACGAAGCCCCGGTGGGCGACCGCGACCTCCATCTCCGTCGGCTCGGTGACGATCGCGGCGTCCGCACGCATGGAGGCTGCGATCGCCTCGGTTCCGACGCTCGCGAACTCCTCGTCGGAGACGGCCGTGAGGATGACGTCACCGCGCAAGCCGCGCCGGCCAGCCTCTGCCGTCGCGAGCATGCAGGCCGCGAGGCTTCCCTTCATGTCGTACGAGCCACGGCCGTAGAGCCGCCCTCCCTCGAGGCGCGGGACGAACGGGTCGGTCATGCCGGCGACTCCGACGGTGTCCGTGTGCGCGTTGAGGATCAGCGAGCGTCCTCCGCCTTTCCCACGAGCAACGGCGACGACGTTCGGCCGCCCGGGCGCCGGCTCGGACAACGTCGTCTCGAGCCCCGCTCGCTCGCACCACGCTGCGACGAAGCGGGCGATCTCCATCTCGCCGGACCCTCCGACGCCGAGCTCGGGGTTGATGGACTCGATCGCGACGAGCTGCGAAGCCAGCTCGGCGACGTCGCTCACTGCCTAGACGACGTACTCGTCCGTGATCGCGAGTGTCTCGTCGAGGATGGCCAGCCCCTCGTCGACCTCCTCGCGCGTGATCGTCAGCGGCGGGACGGCCATGACGACGTTCCAGTGCGTCATGAGGTAGAGCCCACGTTCCAACGACGCCTTCGCGAGCCGAGCGACCGGCGCCGCAGCTTCACCCGAGGCGTTGAACGGCACGAGCATTTCACGAGTCTCGCGATTCTTGACCAGCTCGATTCCCCAGAAGCAGCCGAGCCCCCGCACCTCACCGATCGACGGGTGCCGGGCGGCGAGCGAGTGCAGGCCGTCCCCGAGATAGGCACCGACGTCAGCCGCGTTCTCGACGATGCCTTCCTCCTGGAACGCCTCGATCGAGGCGACGGCGGACGCGCACGCGAGCGGATGCCCGGCATATGTCAGCCCTCCGGGGAAGAACCGCCCGCGCACCCACTCCTTCAAGTGCTCGCGGATGATCATCGCGCCGAGCGGGACGTAGCCGGAGTTGATGCCCTTCGCGACGGTGATGATGTCTGGGACGACGTCCCAGTTCTCGCAGGCGAACCAGCGTCCCGTTCGCCCGAAGCCGGCCATGACCTCGTCGAGGATGAGCAGGATCCCGTGTCGGTCGCAGACCTCGCGGACCGCCTGCAGGTAGCCGGGCGGCGGCGGGATGATCCCGTTCGTCCCGGTCACCGTCTCGAGGATCACGGCGGCGACGGTGTGCGCGCCCTCGTACTCGAGGATCTCCTCCAGGTGCGGCGCGCCCGTGCAGACCGGGCACGGATCCGGATGACCTGCGGGACAGCGATACGTGTACGGGTCGAGCATCCGGACTACGCCGCCCATGCCCGGTTCGTTCGGCCAGCGCCGTGGGTCGCCGGTCAGCACGACGGAGCCGTGGGTCGCGCCGTGGTACGAGCGATAGCGAGCGACGATCTTGTGGCGGCCGGTCGAGAGCCGCGCGAGCTTGATCGCGTTCTCGTTCGCCTCCGCCCCCGAGTTCGTGAAGAACGACATGCAGAGGTCGCCCGGCGTGACCTCCTCGAGCAGCCGTCCGAGGCGGGAACGCGACTCCGACGCCATCGGCGGCCCGATCGTGCACAGCTTGTCGGCCTGCTCCTTGATCGCCGCGACGATCTTCGGGTGCTGGTGCCCGATGTTGACGTTGACGAGCTGCGACGCGAAGTCGAGGTAACGCGTTCCTTCGTAGTCCCAGAAGTAGCGACCCTCGGCGCCGGCGACGGCGATCGGGTTGATCGCGTCCTGCACCGACCACGAATAGAGGACGTACTCCTTCGCGTCCTCGACGATCTGCGCTCCGAGATTCGGGTTCGCCTCGACCGCGGTCATGCGCAGATCGTAACGCCGTAAGTGCGCGAAGGGCGCCGGACAAGGGGGAATGTGTCCGGCGCACCTCCGCGCAGCTGGTCGTCAGCGAGCGGCGGCAGGCAGGAGCTCCTGCCCGAATGCGGCCCGCTCGACGAACTCGCCCACGCCGGGCTCCGCGAGCAACTCGCCCGAATCGACGAGGACATTCCCGCGGAGCATCACGAGCTCCGGCGATCCCGTCACCTCGGTTCCCTCGTAGAGGTTGTAATCGACCTTCGAGTGCTGCGTCGCCGCGGTGATCAGGTGGCGGCGGTCAGGATCGAAGACGACGATGTCCGCGTCCGATCCCGGCGCAATCGTGCCCTTTCGCGGATAGAGACCGAACAGCTTCGCCGGGTTCGTCGCGAGCAGCTCCACCATGCGGTTCAGCGAGATCCGCCCGGCGCGGACACCGAACTCGTGGATCATGTGCAGCCGGTTCTCCAGACCCGGCCCGCCGTTCGGGATCTTCGAGAAGTCGTCGCGGCCGAGTGACTTCTGCCCGTCCCAGAGGAACGCGCAGTGGTCGGTCGACACCGCGGAGAGGATGTCCGAGCGCACCGCGTGCCAGAGGATCTCCTGGTTCTCGCGATCGCGCGGGGGCGGCGTGTAGACGTACTTCGCGCCCTCGAAGTCGGGCCGCTCGAGATACGTGTAGTCGATGAAGAAGTACTGGGTGCACGTCTCGCCCCAGACGTCCCAGCCCTGCTCGCGCGCACGCGCGATCGGATCTACCGCCTCCTTGCACGACACGTGCACCACATAGAGGGGCGCGCCGGCAATGCGTGCGAGCTGGATCGCGCGGTTCGTCGCCTCGCCCTCGAGCTCCGGCGGACGCGTGAGCGCGTGGTAGTGCGGCGCCGTGTTGCCGGCCGCGAGCGCCTGCTTGACGAGCACGTCGATCGCGTCGCCGTTCTCGGCATGCACCATCACGAGCGCGCCGGTGTCCGCTGCGACCTCCATCGTGCGGAAGAGCGTCTCGTCGTCGACCATGAGCGCGCCCTTGTAGGCCATGAAGAGCTTGTACGACGTGATGCCCTGCTCGGGGAGACGCGCGAGCTCCTCGAGCGATCCTCCCTCGCGCAGATCGGTGACGGCGATGTGGAAGCCCATGTCGATGATCTGCTTCCCCTCGCGCTTGCCGTGCCACGTGTCGAGCGCATCGGCGAACGAGCTTCCCGGGCTCTGGATGCAGAAATCGACGTGACACGTCGTGCCGCCGAATGCCGCAGCGGTCTGCCCCGAGGTGACGTCGTCGATGGTCGTCGTCCCGCCGAACGGCATGTCGAGGTGCGTGTGCGGGTCGACGCACCCCGGCAGGACGTACTTGCCCGAGGCGTCGATGACCCTGTCCGCGTCGACGTCGAGCGACTCGCCCAGCATCGCGATGCGCTCACCCTCGACGTAGACGTCGCCGAGGTAGTCGTCGGCGGCCGTGATGATCCGCCCGCCCTTGATCAGTGTCGACACGTGATCTCACCTCCATCTGAGGGAGAGCTCCCGGGTCGGCCGTAGTCGACCCGGGGCTCACGCCTCATCACTACGTGGTGGCTACTTGCCGCCTTCCTTGAGGATGACGACCTTCTTCTTGAAGCTCTTGCCGTAGACGTCGATCCCCTGCTTCTTCAGGTTCGCGACCGCCTTCTTCGCGAGGTCCGTGCGATAGGACGCCTTCGTCGCCGGCTTCTTGATGACCTTGAAGTCATACGAGATCTTCGCGGTCTTCGCGTAGTCGACGGGGTTCATGACGCCGATGCCGAGCTTGTTCGGCCAGATCAGCGCGTTGACCTCGTTCATCTGCCACTTCTGGTGCCCCTTCGGAAGCGCAGTGCCCTGGGACACGACGATGTTGGTGCACTCCTGATAGTGATCGCGACAGTAGGCCCAGCCCTTGAACGTCGCTTCCAGGAACTTCACGGCGATGGCCTGGTTGGCCTTGCTCTTGATCCAGTCGCCGCGCACGAAGATCCCGTCCTGGAGCATCCCGGTCCCGAGATCCGAGTACTTGAAGACGTTCAGGTCCTTCATCGTGTAGAGCTTGCCCGTGTCCGGGTTCTTCGTCTCGAGCACCTGGGCGAGCTCGTTGTAGGTCATGGCCGAAGCAGCGTCGAGCTCGTGCTTCAGGAACGCGACCATGTCGAACTGCTGCTGCACGAGGGTCACGTCCTTGTCCGGGTCCATCCCGTTCTTGACGAGCCCCGCGCGCTGCTCGAACTCGTTCCCGAAGATCCAGACGCCGAACTTCTTGCCCCGCATCTGCTTGAAGTTCTTGATCCCGTCCTTCTTCCAGGTCACCTCGGTCGTGCCCGACCGCGTATAGACCTGCGCGATGTTCACGAGGTCGTTGCCCTGGTCGCGGTTGGCGAGCAGGCTGGGGAACCAGTTGACCCCGAACTCGGCCTGCTTGGACAGCACCGTCTGCTCGTTCACGATCGTCGGCCCGCCGACCTTGAGATTCACGTCGAGGCCTGCAGCCTTGTAGTAGCCCTTCGCCTTCGCCGCGTAGTAGCCGGCGAACTGCGACTGCGTGACCCACTTCAGCTGAATCGTCACCTTCGTGAGCTTCGGGCTCGAGGAGCCCGCTACCGCCAGACCGGTTGCTGTCAGCGCAGCCGACCGCGACGACCGCGGCCCCCAGCAACCCCACCAGATACCACCTGCGTTGCTTCACGTGCCCTCCGTTTCTCGGCCTCGGGTCAATCCCGAAGCCTGTCCTACCTGCCTATGACCCCCGCCGCTTCACGGATGGATGCCAGCTCAGCGCGTACCGCTCGATCCCGGCGATCGTGGCGTAGAAGGCGATGCCCATGATGCTCGCAACGAGAATCGCCGCCCACGAGGTCGCGTACCGCGAGAGGTTCACTGCGCTCAGCACGACGATACCCAAGGCCTCGAGAGACCCTCCGAAGTAGTCGCCGACCACGGCGCCGATCATCGCAAGGACGCTCGCCACCTTCAAGGCGGAGAAGACATACGGAAGCGAGCTCGGAATGCGGACCCGGCGGAAGACCTCGCGCTCGGGCGCCGCGTACGAGCGCATCAGCTCGATCGACTCGGGATCGACCGACGTGAGCCCACGCAATGTGTTCACGAGCACCGGGAAGAAGCACAGGACGGCCGCGATCGTGACCTTCGACCAGGGGCTGAGAAGACCGAACCATGCATTCGTGATCGGCGCAAACGCGATGATGGGGACCGCGTTCGCCGCAATCATGTACGGCATCAGGGCGTTGCCGAATGGACGCCAGCGCGCGAGGACGAGCGCCGCAATGATCGCGGTTCCGCTCCCCAGTACGAAACCGCCGACTGCTTCCTTGAGGGTGATCCACGCACCGCGAAGGAGCAGGTCGCGCTCTTCGATCAACGCTCGGATGACGTCGGAGAGTCGCGGAAGCAGGAAGTCCTCGACCCCGAGCACGTCCGGGAGAAACCACTGCCAGGCGGCAAGCCCGAGGGCGAAGACCGCGACCGCAGGCACCCAGTACCTGACCCGCTCGCCGAGCCGCGATGGCGAGACAGCGGTCGAGTCCAGCATGCTCACGCGATCTCGTTCTCGGCCACGAGCGGCTCCTCGACCTCGTCTGCACCCGTCGCGTGCAGCAACTCCCGAACCTGAGTCACCAGCTCGAAGAAGCGTGGCTCTTCCCGCGTGGCAGCAGTGCGTGGCTGCGGCAGGTCAACGGATACGACGCCCGCGATCCGGCCCGGCCGCGGGGACATCACGACCACACGCGTGGACAGGAACACCGCCTCGGAGATCGAGTGGGTGACGAAGATCACCGTCGAGCCCGTCTCCGCCCAGATGCGGAGCAGCTCCAGGTTGAGACGCTCCCGTGTCATCTCGTCGAGCGCGCCGAACGGCTCGTCCATGAGCAGGAGCGCCGGCGAGAAGGAAAGCGCCCGTGCGATCGAGACGCGCTGCTGCATACCTCCCGAGAGCTGCCAGGGATGGTGCTTCTCGAACCCGTTGAGCTCGACGAGCTCGACCATGTCCTTGACGCGCGCCGCACGCTTCGCTCGGTCCCAGCCGAGCATCTCGAGGGGCAGAGCGATGTTCTTCGTGACGGTGCGCCAGTCGTACAGGACAGGCGCCTGGAACACGATCCCGTAGTCGCGATCGAGCCGCGCCCGGCGGGCCGACTTCCCGTTGACCGTGACGTCGCCCTCGGTCGGCTCGGTGATGTCGCCGACGATGCGCAGCAACGTCGACTTCCCGCAACCCGACGGGCCGATCAGGGAAACGAACTCCCCGCGTCCCACCTCCAGGTCGATGCCCTGAAGTGCCGTGACATCGCCCTTGCCGAAGACCTTCGAGAGGCCCGTGATCGAGACCACGGGGGCGACAGAGCTCATACGAGGTGCTCGGGCGCGCGGTGCACGACGACCTTCTCGGCCAAGAGCACGAGGAGAAAGAAGCTGATTCCGAGCAACGCCGCGTACAAGTTCGTCGCCCACAGGTTCGTCGGCTCGAGAACGTAGTACTGGTTGAAGTTGAGGATCGCGCCGCCGAGACCGTTCGAGATCGAGGCTGTCTGCTCACCGATGATCGCGCCGACCACGCTTGCCGTCGCCGCGATCTTCAGCGCCGTGAAGATGTAGGGCAGCGCAGATGGCACCTCGAGCTTCCACAGGATCGTCCAGCCGCGAGCCGCGTAGGAGTGCATCAGCTCGCGCGCCCAGGGATCCGCCGAGCGCAGGCCTCGAAGCGTGTTCACGGTGACCGGGAAGAACGTCAGGTAGGCGGCGATCACCGATACGCGGACCCAGTCCGCCGGAGGCGAACCGTTGATCGAAACGCTTCCGAGACCGCGAACGAGGATCGGCGCGAGCGCAAGGATTGGAATCGTCTGCGACGCGACGACGTACGGCATGACTCCGCGCCTCAGGACGTCGAACTGCGCCAGCACGACACCGAGGACGAATCCGACGACGGCGCCGATCGCGAAGCCGACGGCGGCGGACTTCGCTGTGAAGAGCGCGGCTCGGAGGAGGTACAGCCAGAGGTCGTCTCCTGTGGATGTCGGCTCTCCGAGCTGCAGCAGGATCGAGTGGAGGTGCGGGACGGTCAGATCGTCGACAGCGAATGGCCACGTCCAGCCGGTGCTCTCCCAGAGCCACTTGTAGCCCTCCCACAACGCCCACAGGCTTCCGAGGACGAGCAGAAACGTCGCCACGTGCTTGCCAACCCGGGCGGGCATTTCCCCAATCTGTCACACCCGCGTGACCCATGCAGGCGGACTAGGCTCCCCCCGTGGGACTCGAACCCGCACGCACGGTGGCCGAGCTGAAGGAACTCCGGGAGCTCACCGGAGACGAGAACGGGGCGCAGCGCGTGGCGTGGACGGAGACGTGGGAACGAGCTCGAGAGTGGCTCCGTGACCGCGTCGCAAGCACCTCCGCAGAGGAGGCGATCGACACAGCGGGGAACCAGTGGTTCACGCTGCCCGGAGAGTCGGAGCGCGCTGTCCTCATCGGCGGACACATCGACTCGGTCCCGAACGGCGGCTGGCTCGACGGGTGCCTCAATGTCATCGCGGGCGTGGAGGTGCTGCGTCGGGTCGCGAGCGAGGGCAAGCCGCCGGTCACGATCCGGCTCGTGAACTGGGCCGACGAGGAAGGCGCGCGCTTCGGCCGCAGCCTCTTCGGCTCGAGCGCAGCAGCGGGGTCGATGGCCGACCAGGACGAGCTTCGACAGCTCGCCGACCGCGACGGCATCTCGCTGCCCGACGCGCTTACGGCGCACGGTGTCGATCTCGATACGGCGCTCGACGCTCGGTCCGAGCTCGAATCCGCAGCCGCCTATCTCGAGCTGCACATCGAGCAGGGTCCCGTCCTCGAGTCGCTCGGGCTTCCCCTGGGCGTCGTCCTCGGCACATTCGGCGTCGAGCGTCACCGAATCACCTGGCACGGGCAGGCGGCACATGCCGGATCGACTCCGATGAACAAGCGCCGCGACGCGCTCGCGGGTGCAGCGAAGCTCGCGCTCGAGATCCGCGACATCGCGCGCCGAACAGGCGGCGGCGCCGTCTGCACGTCGGGCGGCGTCGTCTGCAAGCCGGGAATCGTGACATCGGTCGTGGAGACGGCCGAGCAACTCCTCGATCAGCGCGACCTCAACGCGCAGCGCCTGGCCGCGATGCTCGCCGAAGCGAAGGCGGCGAGCGAGCGGTTCGCGGCGGAGGAGTCGATCGAGGTCGACTGGGAGCGGATCTGGTCGATCGAGCCGATCCTCTTCGACGAGACGCTCATCGGCTTCTGCGAGGAGGCGATCCACGACGTCGCCGGAACCACGCACCAACTTCCGTCTGGCCCGCTCCACGACGCCGCCGAGGTGTCGCGCGCCGGTGTCCCGACGGTGATGCTGTTCGTGCAGAGCCTCCGCGGGCTCTCGCACACGAAGCTCGAGGACACACGCGAGGAGCACCTCGAGCTCGCCGTCTCCGCGCTCGACCGCCTGGCGTCGAAGACAATCGCCTGGGTCGCCGACGGCGGCGGCCGCTGATCCGCGAGGCGCCGTCGACCAGCCGCGCGGCGTCGTCCATGGAGGGTCCAGCCATGTCACGTCGCTTCGTGGAGTCGCCGCGGGACTCGCGGTCGGGGCCTGCCTGACCTGGAACGTCTCGAACGTCGGCGCCGTCGCCGACCCGCTCGCCGAGCACTACGGCGTCTCGCTCGCGGCAGTCGGCCTGCTCACGACCGCGCTCTTCGTCACGCTCCTCGCGGTTCAGCTCCCATCGGGGCGCGGCGCGGATCGCTTCGGCTCGCGGCGCATCGCGCTTCTCGCGATCGCGGCGGGAGTCGTCGGCAATCTGATCCTCCTCGTCGACGCCGGCTTCGGGCTTGCGCTCCTCGGACGCGCGGTCGTGGGCCTGGGTTCCGGTGCGGGGTTCGTGGCCGGGCTCGATCTCGTCCGCGCGGGAGGCGGACGAACGGCGCTGCAGGGGCTGTACGGCGGCGCGACCATGGTCGGGGGCGGGCTCGCACTCATGGTCGTGCCTCCGCTGACCGACGCCACGAGCTGGCGCGCGCCGTACTGGAGTGGAGCTCTCTTGTCGCTTCTCGCCCTTGTCCCGACCATCGCCGCCGTCGGCCTTCCGCGCGTCGGCCACGCGGGCCAGTGGGTCGTCCGCGACCGTCGGTTGCTCCCAATCGGCCTCCTGCAGGCGGCCACGTTCGGGCTCGCGGTCGTCGCCGGGAACTGGGTGGTTCCGCTCCTCGAGCGCGAAGGCGCAAGCTCGACTGCGGCGGGACTGGCCGGCGGCCTGATCCTCTTCGTCGGCATCGCGACCCGTCCGGCCGGCGGGCTCCTGGCAGGACGCGTCAGCGGGAGACGGATCGTCGTCGCCGGCCTCCTCGGAACGTCGCTGGGAGCTCTCGTGCTCGCTCTCGGCTGGTCGCTCGCCGTCTCCGCTTTCGGCGCGCTCGTGCTCGGGCTCTCGGGCCTTCCGTTCGCGGTGATCTTCGCGGCGGCGCAGCGTGCTCGACCGGACGCCCCGGGTGCGGCAATCGCGCTGGTGAACGCATGTGCCGTGCTCACCGTCGTCATCGGCACGCCGTTGGCCGGTCTCGCGTTCGAGCTGCCGAGTGACGGTCGGCTCGCGTTCGCGGTGATCGCCGCGCTCGGCGCCGCCACGCTGATTCCGCTTCGCGCGATGCGGCTCTAGGATCGATAATCACGCTTCCGAACGAGCGAAGGAGAATCCGAGATGGGACTGAGCTTCGGCGTCACCGTTCTCCCCGACCCGCCCTACAGCCGCTTCCTCGAGCTGATCCAGCACGCGGAGTCGAACGGCTTCGAGTACGGCTGGACGTACGACTCGCACGTGCTGTGGCAGGAGTCGTTCCCGCTCCTCACGCTCGCCGTACAGGCGACGTCGACGATGAAGTTCGGGCACTGCGTGACCAACCCGGGGACACGCGAGCCGACGGTTCTCGCGAGCGGGTACGCGACGCTCCACGACATCTCGAACGGGCGCATGGTCATGGGAATCGGGCGCGGCGACTCGGCGGTGCGGTACATCGGAGACAAGCCCGTTCGTATCGCCGAGTTCGAGCGGCGCTGCGGGATGATCAAGGAGTTCATGAACGGTCGCGAGGTCGAGTGGAACGAGAAGCCGCTGAAACTCGCGTGGGTGCGGCCGGAGCTTCCGGAGATCCCGATGTGGGTCGCCGGCTACGGTCCGAAGGCGCTCGCGGTGGCTGGACGGGTCGGAGACGGCGTCATCATCCAGCTCGCCGATCCCGTGATCATCAAATGGATCATGGACACCGCTCGCGAGTCCGCCGCCGAGGCGGGACGCGATCCGTCGGAGCTCAAGTGCATCGTCTGCGCGCCCAGCCACATCACCGACGACATCGCCGACGCGCGCGAGCAGGTGCGCTGGTTCCCGGCGATGGTGTCGAACCACGTCATGGACCTCATCGAGCGCTACGGCTACGAGTCGGAGATCCCGCACGAGCTCACCGAGTACGTGCGCGTTCGCAAGTTCTACGACTACGACGAGCACTCCCGTGTCGGCGCGAAGCACGGCGAGTTCGTCACCGACGAGATCTGCGACCGCTTCTGCGTCCTCGGCAACGCCGAGCAGGCCACCGCCAAGCTGAAGGAGCTCGAGGCGATCGGCGTCGACCAGTTCAACATCTACCTCATGACGCACGGCCAGGAGGAGGATCTGACCGCCTACGGCCGCGACATCATCCCGCAGTTCGCGCATGCCGCAGCCTGAGCCGGTGCCGCCGGGTGGGCTCCGGGCGGCCTCGGACGAGAGCATCGAGGGCTGGGAGCGAGTCGCAAGCGGTTGGGAGCGAAGGCGCCCACTCCTCTGGCAAGCGTCTCGCAGCCTCTCCGAACGGCTCGTCGAGCTCCTCGATCCGCAGCCGGGCGACACCGTGCTCGAGCTCGCGGCCGGCCCGGGAGACACCGGATTTCTCGCGGCCGAGCGCATCGGCTCCACCGGTCGCCTGATCTCCAGCGACATTGCCCCGGCGATGGTGGCCGCAGCGGAGCGTCGGGCCTCGGAGCTGGGGCTCTCGAACGTCGAGTTCCTGGCCCAGGACGCGCAGGCGCTCGAGCTGCCCGATGCCAGCGTCGACGGGGTGCTCTGCCGCTGGGGCTACATGCTCGTTCCCGAGCCGTCCGTGGCGTTCTCGGAGACAGCGCGCGTCCTCCGGCCTGGCGGACGCGTCGTGCTCGCCGTCTGGGCGAGTGCCGACGAGAACCCCTGGGCGTCGGCGGTCGGACGCGTGCTGGTGGCGCGAGGCGTAACAGCGCGCCCGGAACCGGACGCTCCCGGGCCTTTCAGGCTTGCCGACCCCGAGCGAGTACGCAGCCTCGTGGAGGACGCCGGTCTCGAGCTTCTCGCGCAGGAGGACGTCCAGCTCACGTGGCGGTACCGAGGCTTCGACGAGTACTGGGAGACGACGCTCGATCTCTCGGGCACGCTGGCGTCGGCGATCGCAGCACTCGACGAGGACGACGCCCACGACCTCCGCGAGGACGTTCGGCGAGCGGTCGAGCCCTACGTCGACGGCGACGAGCTCGTCTTCCCAGCTCGGAGTCGAGTCACACTCGCGCGCCGCGACTAGCTCTCACATGATCGTGGCGCCGAGCGCGCTCGCCACGAGCTCGACCGCGGTCGCGGCTGTCGTGTTCTCGCGATCGAGGATCGGATTCACCTCGACGACCTCGAGCGACCGCGCGCTGCCCGACTCAGCGACGAGCTCCATCGCGAGGTGCGCCTCGCGATAGGTCAGGCCGCCGCGCACAGGCGTTCCCACGCCCGGCGCTACATCCGGGTCGAGGACGTCCATGTCCAACGAGACGTGCACGAAGCCGGCGCCGGAGATCCTGTCGAGCGACTCCCGAACCGCCCGTTCGATCCCGATGCGGTCGACCTCGCTCATCGTGAAGACGCGAACGCCCGCCTCTCGGAGCAGTCTGCGCTCGCCGTCGTCGAGCAGGCGTGTGCCGACGAGGGCGACCCGCTTCGGGTCGACCGCCGGCAACGGCCAGGCGTCACTTTCGAACCCAGGGCCGGCCAGGCCGAGAGCCGCGGCGAGCGCCATCCCGTGAACGTTCCCGCTAGGGCTGGTCTCGGGCGTGTTGATGTCCGAATGGGCGTCGATCCAGAGCACTCCACCCGGGCCGTGAACGGAGGCCATGCCACCGAGCGTGCCGAGCGCAACCGAGTGGTCGCCACCGAGCACCAGCGGCAGCGCGCCCCGCGTCGTCGCCTCGGCCACGCGTGCGGCGATGAGCTCGCACGTGTCGTGGATCTCGGGGAGAAAGCGCGCCCGCTCGTCACGGAGCGCCGTCGCCTCGGCGACGGCCGTCTCGACGTTTCCCTCGTCGCGCACGACATAGCCAAGACCCACGAGACGCTCCTCGAGACCCGCGTACCGGATCGCGGACGGCCCCATGTCGACACCGCGGCGGCCCTGGCCCAGGTCGAGCGTCGCGCCGATGACGGCGATCTCAGGTCTCGCGTTCATCGGGAGAACCTAACTACACTGAGTCGCCGCGGCGAGGTAGCTCAGCTGGTAGAGCACACGGCTGAAAACCGTGGTGTCGCCGGTTCAAGTCCGGCCCTCGCCACTTTCGGACGCTGGTAGGTTCGCCGAGATGGAGCTCGCGTTCCTCTCGGCCGTCGAGCAGGCGCGACTCGTGCGCAGCGGCGAGCTCTCGTCCACCGAGCTCGTCGAGCACCACCTCGAACGGATCGAACGGCTCGATCCGACGCTGAACTCGTTCGTCACGGTCTGCGGAAACGAAGCGCTGGAGGCAGCGGCGCTCGTCGACTCGTCGCCAGGCGACGCACCGTTCCGCGGAGTTCCGATCGCCATCAAGGACCTGGCGCCGACCGCCGGCATCCGCACGACGTACTCGTCGCGTGCCTACGCCGATTACGTCCCGGACTTCGACAGCGCCGTCGTGCGGCGGATCCGCGAGGCCGGGTTCGTCATCGTGGGCAAGACGAACACGCCGGAGTTCGGGACGGTCGCGTTCACCGAGTCGGAGCTCAATGGGGTCACCCGGAACCCTTGGAACCCGGCGCTGACGCCGGGCGGATCGAGTGGCGGCGCGGCGGCAGCGCTTGCAGCGGGACTCGTGCCGGCTGCCCACGCAACCGACGGCGGCGGCTCCGTCCGGATCCCCGCATCCTGTTGCGGCCTGTTCGGGCTCAAGCCCTCGCGCGGGCGTGTCTCGAGCGCGCCGTTCGGTTCATTCGAGGGCTTCTCCACCGCGGGCCCGCTCACGCGTACCGTCGAGGACGCCGCCCACATCCTCGACGTTCTCGCCGGCTACGAGCCGGGAGATCCGTGGTGGGCGCCACCGCCCGAGCGGCCGTTCGCGGAGACGGTGGCCGAGGCGCCTCCACGCCTCCGGATCGCTGTCACCTCGACTCCGCCCATCGACGTGGCCGTCGATCCCGAGTGCGTCGCCGCGGTTACCGCAGCCGCGGCCCTGCTCGCCGACCTGGGTCACGACGTGAGAGAGGCGACTCCCCCATGGCGCGAGCCGAGCCTGTTCGACACCTTCATCGCGGTCTGGCAGGTCGGCCCGGCGCTTCATCCGGTCGAGGACATCTCGTTGCTGACGCCGCTGAACCGAGGGCTCGTCGAGGCGGCGCACGCCGCGTCCGCGGCCGAGCTATGGACGCGCGGTCGCGTCGCTGCAGATCCTGGCCCGCCGGATCGTCGCGTTCTGGAATGACGTCGACGTCGTGCTCACGCCAACCCTCGCGCTGCCGCCGGTTCCGATCGGGTGGCAGGAGGAGGTGGACGGGGCCATCGAGCAGCTCCTGCGTAACACCGAGTTCACGCCGTTCACCGCCATCGCGAACCTCACGGGGCTCCCGGCAATGTCGCTCCCGCTGCACTGGAGCGAAGGCGGCCTTCCGATCGGCGTCCAGGCGATCGGCCCGCCGGCCGGCGACGCGCTCCTCCTGAGCCTCGCCGCACAGATCGAGGCGGCACGGCCGTGGGCGGACCGGCGTCCGCCCATCTCCTAGCTCGGGATCATGATCCGGATCTCTTGCCCGGGCGAGGCGTGCAACATGCGCGCCGCGCTCCCGCGGGAGATCGCGAGCGACATGTTCTTGTAGCTGTCCTCGTAGAGGATCACGTCGCCGGGCCGCGCGTCCGCGAACGTCCTTGCCATGACCGCGTAGTAGCGCTCGCCGGAGATCTCCAGCTCGACACGCGTGCCCGAGGTCATGCCGAGCGCCTCGACGTCGTCGCGGTCGAGATTCAGGGCGATGTTGCCGAAGCTGTCAACGTAGAGAAGCGTCGCGTGAAGCACACCGTCCGTGACGACGGGCTCGGGCAGGTCCAGGCGAATGAGGCCTTCCGGGTGGACCGGCGGGCCGAGCTCCTCGAGCGCGACGCCGGTCGCGAGGTGCGCAGCGGCCGGGCTGAAGAGGTCGCGTCCGTGGAACGTCCTCGAGATCGAGTCGAGCGCGTACGCAGGATTCGCAAGCTCGTAGGCGGCCTCGATGCCCGCGCGACTCGCTGCCGGCAGGAGGAGGCCGTTGTCCGGACCGACGTACATGCGGCCGTCGGCGTCTCGAAGGGCAAGCGGCCGCCTCGGCCCCCCGACACCGGGGTCGACGATCGCAAGGTGGACGCCGACTGGCATGAACCCGATCGTGTTCGCCAGGACGAGCGCGCCCTGGAGCACCGACGTCGCCGGGATCCCGTGCGTGATGTCGATGATCTGCGTCTCGGGCGCGATCCGCTTGATGACGCCGTGGCACGTTCCGACGAAGTCGTCCTTCAGCCCGAAATCGCTCAGGAACGTGATGAACACGCCGCGGAGCGTAACGCCGGCCGGCGTGCGGAGCTACTTGCGGCTCGGCCGACGAGGCGCGCAGCGGCGCGCCGTACTCCGACGCGCCTCGCCGCACAGGCGCACCCCGCGCGGCCTGATCCGGACGAAGGCGGTCGGCGCCTGGAGCGGCAGGGGTCTCGTCACCACGAGCGCAGCATATGCGTCCGCGCGGCGGGTCACGCGTCGACGCTCGACTTGGCGCGAGCGAGCTCGACGAGCTCTGCCGTCTCGCGCTGGAGACGTGCCAGTTTTGCGGCGATGATCGCCACGTAGACGAGGACGAACACGAAGACGACGGAGTACGCCGCGGCGACCAGCTCGCTCTGGCTCCAGCTCACTGCAGCACCTCGCGCAGCTCCCGCAGATTGGCGTCGAGCCGCTTCCCGGCGAGCTCGACCCGGTACAGGACGTACGCGAGCAACGTCACTGCTCCCCAGCACACGACGAACGTCGCGAACATCGTGGCGCTCATCTGAGGGCCGTCGCGCGTGAAGACGGTGGGATGGATGAAGTCCTCGGCCAGACGGATGGCGAGGAAGCTCACCGGAATGAGCGCGACGCCGAAGAGCGCGTACACCGCCGACGACCGCGCTCGTCGCGGGCCGTCCTCGAGCGAGAAGCGGAGCATGAAGTACGCGCAGTAGAAGAGGAAGAGCACGAGGAACAGCACGAGCTGGTTCGAGCTCCACGTCCACCAGACGCCCCACGACGCGCGGGCCCAGATCGAACCCGTGATGAGCGTGAGCGCGCCGAAGATCGTCCCCTGATGGATCGCGACGTAGCTCTCGAGGTCGTACCGCTCGTCACCCTTCCACAGGTGGCAGAAGCGCCTTGAACGCCCCGAGCCCGAAGCAGAAGTACGCCGTCAGCGCGATCGGAACGTGGATGTAGAAGATCCGCTGCGAGATCCCCTGGTCCGCATCCTCCGGCGCCACGATGAGAGCGAGGACGAGCGCGAGACCCATGGCGAACGCAGCGAGCCCGGCGAGACTTGGCAGGCTGCGAAGTGACGAGACGCTCAGGTGGCTACTCCGTGACGACGTACTCGAAGGACGCCCACGAGAGTACCGCGAAGACCGCGTCGTACAGCAGCAGGAAGAGCAGGAAGCGCTGGCCGTCCTCGGACACCGCGGCGCCCACGCCGCCCACGATCAGCGGGATGGCGAGGGGAAGGACGAGGAGTGGCAGGAGAACTTCTCTGGATCGTCCAGCCGCGGCCATCGCCGACATGAGCGAGCCGACCGCGCAGATGCCGATGTCGGCAAGAAGGACGGCCGCCAGCGCGGTCGTGTCCAGCGGCTCGAAGAAGAGGACGAACGCCGGCAGAGCCACTGCCTGGGAGGCGAGCAGGAACGCGAGCGTCGCGAGCGTCTTCCCGAGCCAGATCGCGCTGCGGTCGCACGGCGCGAGGACGAGACCGTCGAGCACGCCGTGCTCCTGCTCGGGAACCCAAGCGCGCGCAAGTCCGAGCAGCGCAGTGAACACGATCGCGACCCAGAGCAGCCCGTATGCGGCCGTGTCGCCGGAGGCCTCCGGGAGCGCGAAATGGAAGACGACGAGCGTCGAGAGGACGAAGAGGAGCATCGCGGGCAGGGTGTCGCGGCCCCGGAGCTCGACCCGGAGGTCCTTGCGCGTCAGCGCGACGACGTCGGCGAGGTAGGTCACGCGAGCGCGAGCTCCTGTGTTGCCAGCGCCGCGAGACGCGCCGGCTCATGCGTCGCGACGACGACGGTTCGCATGCCGGACAGCGCCTGGAGCTCGCGATCGAGCAGCGCGGCTCCAGCCTCATCCAGAGCGGAGTACGGCTCGTCGAGGACGAGCAGCTCGGGGTCGTGGAGCAGAGCCCGGCAGAGCGCGAGCCGCTGCGTCATCCCTCGGGAGTAGGTCGATACCCGCTCGCTGCGCGCCTCCCACAGGGAGAAGCGCTCGAGGAGCATGCCGATCCGCTCGCGTCTCTCGGACACGCGGTAGAGCCGTCCATAGAGGTCGAGGTTCTCGACGGCGGTGAGCTCGCGGTAGACGAGCGGCTCGTGGGCGAGGTAGCCGAGCTGGGAACGGTCCGCGCCGACGACGAGCTCCCCGCGCGTCGGCGCAGTGAGGCCCGCGAACATGCGCAGCAAGGTCGTCTTGCCGCTCCCGTTCGGTCCCGTGACGACGGCGAACCCGCGCTCGGGCACGGCCACGTCCATGGCAGGCAGCACACGCTTGCGCCCGTACCGCTTCTCGAGGCCGCGGCCGCGGATCACGCGACGAGGACGTCCAGCGCGACGAAGACGAAGAACACGACGCTGATCACGCCGTTGAGCGTGAAGAAGGCGGCATCGAGGCGGCGCAGGTCGCCGGGCCGCACGATCGAGTGCTCGTACGCGAGCAGCGCCGCCGTCGCGACGACTCCAAGCCAGTAGAAAAACGAGACGTCGAGTCCCAAACCGGCCAGCGCGAGCAACGCAACCGTGCCGGAGTGGAGGACGCGCGCGCCGATGAAGACGCCGCGCTCGCCGAAGCGAACGGCCCAGGAGTGGAGCCCTTCCGCGCGATCGTGATCGAGGTCGAAGAGCGAGTAGAAGAGGTCGAAGCCGGCCACCCACAGCGCGACAGCAGCGCCGATCGCCCATGCCTCCCACGGCGCCGTCCCCGTCATCGCGAGCCAGGCGCCCAGCGGAGCGAGTCCGAGGCACGCGCCGAGCCAGAGGTGGCACAGCCAGGTGACCCGCTTGAGGTACGGGTAGATGACGAACATCACGACCGGAATCGGCCACAGCCAGCGGACGACAGGGTCGAGTTGGAAGACGGCGACCAGGAAGACGACTAGTGACAAGAGGCACAAGCCGAGGACCTGCGCGCGCGAAAGCGCTCCCGACGGAAGCTCGCGGGTCGCAGTGCGCGGGTTGCGTGCATCCAGTTCCGCATCGACGAGCCGATTGATCGACATCGCGAGCGTGCGTGCGCCGACCATGGCCACCGTCACCCAGACCACGTTCGTGAGCCCCGGCCATGCGTCGAGCGAGAGGAACGCACCGACGTACGCGAACGGAAGCGCGAACACGGTGTGCTCGATGCGCACCAGCGACGCGAGGCGCCGCGGCAGAGGCGCAGCGGTCGCGCCGGTCGTCACGTCTGCCGATGCGGGGTCGACGTGTCGCCCGCTGCGAGCTCCAGACCGTGCCGCAGCGCCGGCTGGATCACCGCGAACCCGTCGCGACAACCGCCCGGCGATCCCGGGAGGTTCACGATCAGCGTGGCTCCGCGCAGACCGGCGATGCCACGCGAGAGCAGTGCGTGCGGCGTGCGCGCGATGGCGTCCGCGCGAACCGCCTCCGCCAGACCCGGCGCCTCGCGCTCCACCACGGAACGCGTCGCCTCGGGCGTGACATCACGAGGCGCGAAGCCCGTACCCCCGGTCGTGAGAACGACTGCCACCCCGGAATCGGCCAGCTCCCGCATGGCCGAAGCGATCAGATCAGCGTCGTCGGAGACGATCCGCCGTTCGACCTCGAACCCATCCTCTTGGAGGAGGCTCTCCAACAGATCGCCCGACGAGTCTTCGCGAACGCCCGCGCTGACGCCGTCCGAGACGGTGAGAACAGCTGCGTTCACGCGGGCTCCTTCGTCTTCTCGACCAACTGCACCTCGTCGATGACCATTCCCTTGTCGATCGCCTTCGCCATGTCGTACACGGTGAGCGCGGCCACCGAGACGGCGACGAGCGCCTCCATCTCGACGCCCGTCTGGGCCGTCGTCTCCGCCGCGGCTTCGATCTCCACCGAGTCGTCGACCACGGAGAGCGAGACGTCGACGTACGTCAGCGCGAGAGGGTGGCACAGCGGGATGAGCTCGGCCGTGCGCTTCGCGGCCATGATCCCGGCCAGCTGCGCGGTGACAAGCGCGTCGCCCTTCGGCAGCTCCGTGAGGCTCCGAGCGGTCTCGGGCGACATCCGAACGCGGCCGCGCGCGACAGCGCGTCGACGCACCGAGGGCTTCGCTCCCACGTCGACCATGTGAACGTCGCCGGCAGCCGTCACGTGGCTGAGGTCAGAGGAGCCGGACACGAGCAGATCGTAGATGGATGCCGGGAGCTAGCCCTGGGGGACGCGCTCGGGCGCCGGCGCTGCGTTTTCACGTGAAAACACCTGCGTGCTGCGCGGAGCGCCCGGCGGAATCGGCTCCGCGGGAAGATCGAGCGTGAATCGCGTCGGCTGGCCCTCGGAGTCGAGTCGAACATCTCCGCCCATGATTCGCGCGATCTCGCGGGCGATGGCGAGGCCGAGCCCGCTGCCGGACGCCATTCCACCCTCGACGCGGTAGAACCGCGCGAAGACGGCCTCTTGCTGGGTCTCGGGGATCCCTGGCCCGTCATCCTCGACCGACAACTCCGCGCGATCGCTCCTCCGGCGGGCTCGCAAGGTCACCGTCGTCCCGGCCGGGGTATGGGTCATCGCGTTGGTTGCGAGCGCGCGTCCGATCTGGAGGATGCGAGCATCGTCGCCGAGGCACCACACGTCGTCGTCGATGGCCGTGCGCAGCTCGTGGCCGGTCGAGACAGCCAAATGCCCGATCTCACCGGCCAGCATCTCCACGACGCCGCCGAGATCGACCGGTTCGAGCATCACCATGAGCTGCCCAGCATCGACCCGCGAGAGGTCGAGGAGATCGGTGGAGAGCCGCGCGAGACGCTGAACCTGCCCCTGCATCGTTTCGATGAAGCCGCGACGCGTCTCCTCGTCGATGTCCTCGTCCGCGAGGAGCTCCAGAAAGCCTCCGATCGAGAACAGCGGGGTACGCAGTTCATGGGAGGCGTTTGCGACGAACTCCTTGCGCGCGTTGTCGAGCTGCGCGAGCTGAACGCGCATGCGGTCGAACGCGCGAGCGAGCTCGCCGATCTCGTCGTTGCCGTGATCGACGATCGGCGCGCCGAAGTCGCCGCCAGCAATCCGCTCCGCGGCAGACTCGAGTCGAAGCAGGCGATGCGACAGCATTCCGGCAGCCGTCAGGCCGAGGATCAGGGCGAGCACGAGCGCAAACGCCGTCGCCAGCAGGAGGCGCTCGCGGACGATCTGCACGGTGGCGAGCGAGTCCGCGAGGGCGGCCTGGAAGAGCACGACGGTCTCTGGCCCAGCCGGCACCGCGACCTCCGCGTAATCCTCGCCCGCGACGACCACCCACTTCTGCTCGAGATCACCCGACGCGAGCGCTGCGAGCGCAACCGGATCGTTCTGGACGTCCCGCGAGCTCTTCGTGCGCGAATCGGCGACGACCGAGAGCGCCTGTCGGTTCTTCGAGAGCACGCCGAAGGCGACCACGCGTGCGTTCGTCTCGACCTGGTAGCTCTCCACGCGGTCCTGCCACAGAAGCGTGTCCGCGGGCAGCTTGCGTGCGAGCGGCGCGCCGACGCTCGACAACTGCTCCAGTCGTGCGTCGACCAGCCGCCGCTCGAGTGACGGCACGACGATCATGTAGGCGGTGCCGAGAGCGCCGGCGACGATCCCGACGAGAACGAGGACGATGCGGATCCGGATTCCGCCCGGGAGCGACACGCGGTTACTCCGACCTGAAGCGATAGCCCGCGCCGCGCATCGTGAGGATCAGCTCGGGGTCGCTCGGATCCCGCTCGATCTTCTCGCGCAGATGGCGGACGTGCACGTCGATGGTGCGTGGCTCGCGATAGTCGGCGCCACCTCGAAGGCGCTCGAGGAGCTCCCGCCGTGAGTACACGACGCCAGGGCTCTGCGCGAGCACGACGAGCATCTCGAACTCGATGAACGTGAGCTGAACGGCCTCGCCGCGAACCTCGACGGTTCGCCGCGGGACGTCGATACGCAGCTCGCCGCGCTCGATGAGCTCCTCGCGCTCGCCCGCGAGATGTGGCGACGCCGCGCGCCGAAGGAGAGCGCGGATACGGCTGCGGAACTCGCGGATCGAGAACGGCTTGGTGATGTAGTCGTCCGCGCCGAGCTCCAGGCCGAGAACCTTGTCGAGCTCCTCCCCGCGAGCCGTGAGCATGATGATCGGGACGTTGCTCTGGCTGCGGAGCCGCTTGCAGACCTCGAGCCCGTCGAGGCGCGGCAGCATCACGTCGAGAACGACGAGATCGACCGGCTGCTCGTCGAACTTCCGAAGCGCCTCTTCGCCGTCGCGAGCCTGGACGACGGAGTACCCGTCCCGCTCGAGCGGATAGGTGAGCAAGGTCTGGATCGATTCTTCGTCGTCGACGAGGAGGATTGTCGAAGCGGAAGTAGGCATCGGAGAGGTCGCGAGGACCGGCGGCCCTCGGCGCGCCTACTATAGCCCCGCGATGGAAGCAGCTCGGCCCCGGACGCGCGGTCGCCGGCTGCGTCGCGGCACTGTTGAACGCCCTCTTAACGCACGGCTCGTGCGCGTGGGCTTCGTTGTCGTCGCTCCTGCCATTCTCGCCTTTCTGTTTTCGATCTCGACAACGGGCACGCTCCCTCGCTCGCCACTCGAGCCGCTGTTCGACGGCCCGAATGCGGCGACGCTGGCGCAATCGCTGTCGACCGAGTTCCCGTCGCGGGTACCGGGCTCGGAGGGAGCGGCGCAGGCAACGCGCTGGTACTCGGAGACGATCGCCGCTCTCGGGCTCAGTTCCGAGGAGGACGTGTGGACCGAGGACCTCGCGGATCTGGGACACGTCGAGTTGCGCAACGTCATCACCGTCGTTCCCGGCCGCTCCGAGGATACGATCGTCGTCGTTGCTCACCGAGACAACGCCGGGCCGTCTCGAACCATCGGAGACAACGCGTCCGGAACGGCGGCTCTCATCGAGCTCGCCCGCGGATTCGCTCCGCAGGACGTTGGGCCGGACCCGACGCCTCAGCACACGTTGGTGCTCGTCTCCACCGACGCCGGCGCGTACGGCGGCGCGGGAGCTGAGCGCTTCGCGACGACATCGCCGCTCGCTCGCTCCGCGATTGCTGCCGTCGTTCTCGATGGGCTCGGCGGAACCGCTCGACCGCGCCTCGCGATAGCGGGGGACGAGCCCGTGTCTCCGGCACGTCCGCTCGTCTCGACTGCAGCGGCACGCATCGAAGAGGAGACACGCATCCGACCGGCACTTCCCTCCGTCTCGACCCAGCTCGTCGATCTGGGGATTCCGTTCGCCGGTGACGAGCAGGGGCGGTTGCTCGGGCATGGGATCGCCGCCGTGACCCTCACCGCGACGGATCCGGACGACTCGGCGGCTGCCGTCGGCAGCGGCGCCGCGGCAATCGACATCGTGCGGTTCGGCAAGCTCGGCCGAGCGAGCGAGGCGCTGCTCGGCTCGCTCGACGCCAGCGTGGGAGGCGCTTTCCGTACGCCCGACAGCCTCTTCTTCGGCGATCGCGCCGCGAGCGGTTGGACCGTGCGACTCACGCTGGTGCTCGCGGTGGTTCCCTTCGCTCTGGGCGTCTTCGACCTGATCGTGCGCGGACGCCGTCGCTCGCTCCCCTTCAGACCTGCGCTACGAGCGCTGCGGACGCGGTTCGGCTTTGCGCTCCTCGCGGGCGCACTCGTGTGGCTCGGCGCGTTCGCCGGCGTGTTCCCGACGGGTGCCCCGCTTCCCCTCGCACCGTTCACCGATGTTCTCAGCGAGCCTCCGATCGTCGGACTGATGCTGCTCTCCGGCACCTTCGCGATCGTCTGGCTTCTCGGCCGACGCCGGCTCGTGCCGTTTGCCGCGCCCTCGCCCGAGGAGCGGCTGGCCGGGCTCGCGATAGCGCTCGGAGCGCTCGGACTTGTCGCACTCGCACTCGCATTGTGGAAGCCGTACGCGCTGGTCTTCGTTCTTCCGTCGCTCTACGCCTGGCTCTGGCTCCCGCTCGAGGGGCGGCTGTGGCAGCGCACAGTCCTCTTCGGACTCGGCCTGATAGGTCCCGTCCTCGCGCTTCTGGTGCTCGCAAACCAGCTCGGGCTTTCGGTGATCGGTGCGGCGCTCTACCTCGTCGGGCTGACGACGGTCGGCTACGTGTCGCTGGGAGCCGCACTCCTCGTCCTTGCGTGGTTCGCGTCGGCCGCCCAGGTCGCCGCCCTCGCGTTCGGTCGCTACGCGCCATACGCAAGCGGTGCAGCGCCGCGCCACGGTGCTCTGCTCCGGCGGCTCCGCTAGTCGAGAGGCAGGAACCGCACCATCTCGCCCGGCTGCGTCTCACCTTCGCCGCGCGGGACGTGGATGAGCGCGTCGGCTGCGGCAGCGCGAACGATCATGTGCGACTCCTGGCCCATGATGGGAGCGAGGTCGAATCCGTCAGCGGCTTCGGTGCGCGTCGCGCGCACGAACTCGTCGCGGTGCGGATTGCGCCGAAGCGCCGACGTGACGCGCGCACGGAGGTAGCTCGGTTTCGGACTCGCGACACCTTGCCGCGCGAGAAGTGCGGGACGCACGAAGACGAGAGCGCCGACGAGCGACGAGACCGGGTTCCCGGGGAGCCCGAAAACAAGCGTGTCGCCGCGAACGCCGAAGGCGAGGGGCTTCCCGGGCTTGATCGCGACTCCCCAGAAGACCTCGTCGACGCCGAGCTCGGCAGCGACCCGCCGCACGAGGTCGTGTGGCCCCATCGAGACCCCTCCCGAGGTGACCAGCACGTCGTGCTCGAGCCCGCGAGCGATTGCGTCGCGATGCGATTCGGAGTCGTCCGCAGCGACAGGCAACACGTTGATCTCGGCTCCTGAGCTCGCCAAGCGCCGCCGCGATCATCCTTCGGTTCGACTCGTAGATCTGACCGGCCTCGAGGCTCTCCCCTGGGTTCCGTAGCTCGGACCCCGTCGCGAGGATCGCGACTCGCGGCCGTGACGAGCAGGCGACGGTTGCGACACCAGCCGCACCCAGCGCTCCGATCTGCACGGCGCCAAGTCGCGTTCCCGGAGCCACGACGACGTCGCCCGCCCGGACGTCGCCGCCGCGTGGCCGGACATGCTGACCGAGAGTCGCTTCATGCAAGACGTCGACGTGGTCGCCGTGATCCTCCACGCGCTCGACCGGCACCACTGCATCTGCGCCGTCCGGCACCGTCCCTCCCGTCGCGATCCCTGCCGCCGCGCTAGGAGGGAGCGCGCCGGGCGGCGCACCGCCAGCCGCGACGCGGTAGGCGACGGGGAGCCTGCCCGGCGTCTCCGCCGCGCGAACGGCGAATCCATCCATGGCGGAGCTCGGAAAGGGCGGCAGATCGACGACAGCGCGTGCCGGCTCGCGCAGAACACGCCCGAGCGCCTCGTCGATCGGCACGCTCTCGACCGGGAGAAGCCGGGACCGCTCGAGAACGTGCTCGAGCGCCTCGTCGATCGTTAGGAGCTCCGACAATTCGACGCCGTTTCAGTGATGTTCCGGAACCGGCCTGGTAGGCGATGGTTTCGTGGGCGTAGGCGCCGCCGGAACCGGCGTCGTGTCGGTCTCGGTCTCGGTGTCGGTGCTCGCCGCTGGGTTGGGGTCATACGTCAGCGCATACTGACCGCGCGTGAACGGCTTCCACTCCGGCCACACCGCGGGCTCCGGGAACGCCTCCGGCTCAGTGCCCTCGAGCGCCGGCTCCATGAACTGCCGCCAGATCTCGGCGGGGAAGGTTCCTCCGCTCACGGCGATTCCGTGCACGCTCAGCATCGGGATCTCGGCGCTCGTGTAGCCCACCCAGACGGTGGTCGCGAGCTCGGGCGTGTACCCCGCGAACCACGCGTCGGCGTGCTCCTCGTTCGTTCCCGTCTTGCCGGCCGCCGGCCTACCGAACGCGGCACGGGTTCCGGTTCCCGACTGGACGTTCTGCTCGAGGATGCGAGTGACGATCGCTGCTGTTCCCTCGGAGATCGCGCGGTGGCGGTTCGGGACGCCCCAACCGGCCTCTGAATCCACGCCGGCCGTCAGGAAGAACGACACGGCGGATCGCCATCGGCTCCGCGTGCACCCCTTGCGCCGCCAGCGTCGAGTAGGCAGTTGCGAGATCGAGCGGCGAGACTGCGATCGAGCCGAGCCCGATGGACGGCACGTACGCGCCCTTCACGTCCAGCTGCGAGCGCACGCCCATGCGTCGGGCAACCTCGGCGACCTTCTGCGGGCCGACGTCGAGGGTGAGCTGCGCGTAGACGGAGTTGTCGGACCGGATCGTGGCGCTGCGAATGGAGCTCCAGCCGTAGTAGTCGTTCGCGTACGTGTGCACGCACCACCATGTTCCGTCCTCGCAGTTCCCGGCCGGGTGCACCTTGTACGTGAACGGCGCGGAGACGTAGTAGGTCGAGTCCGGGTTGATCCCCTGCTCGACGGCTGCCGTGAGCACGAACGTCTTGAATGTCGACCCGGGCTGCCTGCGCGCCTGCGAGAGAAGGTTGAACTGGTTCTTCGGGCGGTTCGGGACGACGGCGGCCATCGCACGGATCGCTCCTGTGCGTGGGCTGATCGAGATCAGAGCCGCAGCCGGATCGGTCGACTCGTTCAGCGTGTCGCGGATCGCCTGCTCGGCAAGCCTCTGGTACCGCGGGACGATCGTCGTGTACACCTTGAGCCCGCCGGAGCGAACCGACTGTGCCCCGTACACCTCGATCAGCTTGTCGCGGACGTAGCCGAAGAAGTACGGCTCCCGGATCCTGTCGTAGAGACGTCCGGGGTGAAGCGTCACCTCGGCGTCGAGCGTCTTGCGGTAGATGCGCGGCGTGATGACGCCGGTGTCGAGCATCGCCCGGAGCACCTCGTGCCGACGCGCGAGCGCACGGGCCGGAACGGTGAACGGGTCGTAGATCGACGGCGCCTGCGTGAGGCCCGCAAGAAGCGCGGACTCCGACAGGTCGAGCTCGCTGGCTGGCTTCGAGAAGTAGGTCTGGGCCGCTGCCTCGATGCCGTACGCGTGATTGCCGTAGTAGACCTGGTTGAGGTACTCGGTCAGGATCCGCTGCTTCGACCACTCGCCATCCAGCTTCGAGGCGAGACACGCTTCCTTCACCTTGCGCTGGACCGTCTGCTCGCGCGAGATGTAGAGGTTGCGGACGAGCTGCTGCGTGATCGTCGATCCGCCTTCGACGATCGACCCGGCCTTGATGTCAGCAACGGCTGCTCGCGCGATTCCTTCGAGATCGACGCCCCCGTGATTGAAGAAGCGTCGGTCCTCGATAGCGATGGTCGCCTTGCGCATCCAGAGCGACATGCCCTCTGCGGTCACGGGCTCGCGGTTCCGCTCCGCCGGAATCGATCCGAGCAGCGACCCGTCCGCGGCATAGACGAACGAGTTGGCGCCGATGTCGACCCGCCGCAACGAGCTGAGGTCGCAGGACGATCCGTAGGCGAGCACCGCCGCAGTCCCACCGATGCCGGCTGCCGCTGCGAGCGCGATGATGGCCACCACCGCCACGACTGCGCCCTTCCGCCGTCGCTTGCGACGGATCGCCCGCTGATGCCGTCCCCGTGGACGCATCGTCTCGGGATCGAGCGGAGTGCGCCTGCTCCGCGGCGGGCTCATGATCGAATGCTAGCCGCGCGGTTCTGCTGGAATCTTCGTGATGAACGAACGCTGTCCAGACGAAGTACTCCGGCAGGCTGATCGCATGGCTCGTCTTCGTGTCCCTGCTCGCGCTCCTCGCGTACGGAGCTCGGCTCACCGATACAGAGACGCCGGACGACCTCGCGTACCGCTACTCGTCTTCCGTGGCGGCGGTCATCCAGTACGGGATCATGCTCGGGATCCTGCTGCTGATCGCGCGTGGCCTTCCGCGGCGGGAGCTGTTTGCCCTACGACGTCCCGCATCATGGAAGCGCGCGCTCGGCTTGGCAGCTCTCGCGCTCGTGGCGATCTACGCTGCGGCGTTCGTCTACGAGCGGGCGCTCACGCTGTTCGGCGACTGGAACGCGACCGACGAGCAGGGGCTCGTCCCCGACGGCTGGGACTCGAGCAGAGCCGGAGCGTTCGTCGCGTTTTTTCTCGTCGTGACGTTCCTCGCGCCCGCCGTCGAGGAGCTGACCTACCGCGGGCTCGGGATCTCGCTGCTGCTGCCCTGGGGCTCGATGCCGGCAATCGGGGTGACCGGCGTGCTCTTCGGAGCGGCACACGGGCTGCTCATCGCGCTTCCCGTGCTCACGATCTTCGGGATCGTCGTCGGCTGGCTGCGCGTCCGGACGGACAGCGTCTACCCGGGCATGGCGCTCCACGCTGCGTTCAACGGCATCGCGCTCATCGCTGCCGTCAGCACCGGCTGAGCGCGGTCAGACCTCTTCGTCGTCCTCCTCGAGGCTCGTCGTCGAGCTCCTCGAGCGCGTCCTCGAGGCTCGAGGCGAACTCCTCGGGAGTGACCGTCTCGATGAACTGGCGGAACTCCTCGGGATCGAGATCCGCGAGCGTCGACGCCGTCACGAGGCTGGCCTCCTCGTCGCCGCCCTGAAACTCGATGCTCGACTCCTCGACGACGTCGTCCGCCGCGAAGATCTGCGCGTCGCAGCGAACGGCGAGTGCGATCGCGTCCGACGGGCGCGAGTCGATCTCGACCTCGGTCCCGTCCTGGAGGATCGTGATCTGCGCGAAGTACGTGTTCTCACGCAGCTCCGTGACGGTCACCTTGACGACCTCGCCCTTGAGCTCGGAGACGACCTCCGTGAGCAGGTCGTGGGTCATCGGCCGTTGCGGGCTTGCCCCCTGCAGCTTCATCAGGATCGCCGCCGCCTCGGGGTGACCGATCCAGATCGGGAGGAAGCGATCCTCGTCCACGGTCTTCAAGAGCACGATCGGCTGCTTGCCGATCGGCTCGAAGCTCACGCCGTAGAGGGTCATCTCTCGCATCGCTGGCCCGTGCCCATCTTAGTCAGGGGGCTGCGGTACAGTTCCGGCCCCGCGGGCGATTAGCTCAGTCGGTTAGAGCGCCGCTCTGATAAGGCGGAGGCCCCTGGTTCGAGTCCAGGATCGCCCATCCCTTTCCGCAGATCGGAATCTGCGAGTGCAGATTCCGATCGCGAGATCCCTGAAGGCGGCTGCTGCCGCAGCCGCGTCGCTCTTGACCTTGACCCTTACGTGTGGCCCTCTTTAGGCCGCGCGGTCTTCGACGGCTCGGCTGGTTGCAGCTTCCAGTGCCTCCACGAGCTCTTCGAGCCCCTTCTCGTCGCCGAAGCGGATCTGGAGCATGCCGGCGCTGACCCGGGCGGGCATGCCCGTGACGCGCTCGGAGGCAGCGCGAGCTCTGTCCACGAGCGCTGGGTCGAATGCTGCAACTCGGCGAGGGCGCCGACGCGCGCCACCCTCTTGCGCTGCTCGCTCCGCAGCGCGAACGGTGAGACCCTCTTTCACTATCCGGCGCGCGAGGCGGCGGCGAGCGTCGTCGTCGGGAAGGGAGAGCACGGCGCGAGCGTGGCCCTCGCTCATGTCTCCACGGGCGAGCATCCAGAGAACCTCCTCCGGGAGCTCGAGGAGACGCAGGCGGTTGGAGACGGCCGACTTCGAGCGCCCGACGCGATCCGCGACATCGCCGAGCGACAGCTCGAACTCGTCGACGAGCGAGGCGTAGGCACGTGCCTCTTCAACAGGGGAGAGCTGCTCGCGCGCGACGTTCTCGACCAGCCCGAGCAGCAGCGAGTCGCGGTCGCCGACGTCTCTGACCAGAGCGGGCAGTGTGGCCACGCCGGCAGATCGGGCAGCTCGCCAGCGCCGCTCGCCCGCGATGAGCTCGAATCCGCCTTCCGAGCGACGGCGAACGACGATGGGCTGCAGGACGCCTTGCAGTCGAATCGAGCTCGCGAGCCCGGACGCGGCTTCCGGCTCGAAGCGTCGTCGGGGCTGCCGCGGGTTCGGGTGGACCATCTCGACCGGGAGGTGGACGAGCTCGGGCTGGCCGGCCTCGCCGAGCAGCACCTCGAGGCCTCGCCCGAGACCGCGTCGCTCTCTAGGAACGCTCGACAAGCTCCATCGCCACCTTCCAGTAAGCCTCGGCGCCGGCTGAGCGGCGGTCATAGGCGATTGCAGGGACACCGTGGCTCGGCGCCTCAGCGAGGCGCACCGAGCGGGGGATGGTCGTCGTGAACACGAGCGACCCGAAATGCCGGCGTAGCTCGGCCTCAACCTCGGCGGCAAGCCGCGTACGGCCGTCGGCCATCGTGAGCAGGATCCCGGCAACTGCGAGCTGCGGATTGAGCTGCGCCTTCACGAGATTGATCGTGCCGAGGAGCTGGGAGAGGCCCTCGAGCGCGTAGTACTCGGCCTGCACGGGAACGATCGCGCGATGCGCTGCTGCGAGCGCGTTGACCGTAAGCGGGCCGAACGACGGCGGGCAGTCGAGGAGAACGTAGGAGTACGCCTCGAGCGCTCCAGCGAGCGCGTCGGCGAGAAAGCGCTCGCCGCCGTCACGGCTCGAGAGCTCGACGGCCGCGGCGGCGAGGTCGCTCTTGGCCATGACGACGTCGAGATTGGGAACCGAGGTCGGCTTCGCCAGCTTCGCGAGCGGAACCCCGTCGAGCAAGTCGTGCGTCGACGCACCGTTTGCGCGCATTCCCAGCCCGGAGGTCGCGTTCGCCTGCGGATCGAGATCGATGAGCAGCACCCGCTCGCCCGCCTCGGCGAGGCACGCGCTGAGGTTGACGGCGGAGGTCGTCTTGCCCACGCCGCCCTTCTGGTTCGCCACCGCGTAAACGCGGGTGCTGCGCAGGGTCGCAGATCCGCTGGCGCGGTCTCTCAGGTCGCGCGTCAACCCGGAGGCGAGCACGCGGCAAGCCTAGAGAGGGCGGCGGCTAGAGTCCGGCGCCGTGCGAGACGCCGCGCCGCCGTACACGGGCGAAGGGCCACATGCGCTGTGGCACGTCAGCGAGGACCCCGCGATCGCGCTCTTCGAGCCGCATGTCAGCCGAACTGCGACAAGCTCCGAGCCCCGCGTCTGGGCCGTCGACACGCGTCATCTTCCCTTCTACTGGTTCCCGCGCGAGTGCCCGCGCTGCACGTTCTGGGCAACCGCGACGACCGGGCCCGAGGACGCAGCGCTCCTCGAAGGCTCGACACGCGTTCATCTCGTCGAGTCGGGGTGGATCCACCCGATGCGCACGACCCGCGTCATCGCCTACCGCCTGCCGCACGAGACGTTTGCGCCCGACCCGGATGTCGGCGGCTACTGGCTCAGCCGCGAGGCGGTCGTGCCGGTCGAGGTCGTCGAGCTCGGTGACCTCGTCGAGCTGCACGCGCGTTCGGGAATCGACCTTCGCGTCGTGGAGAACCTCTGGCCCACGTGGCGGCGTGTTGTCGCGTCGTCGCTCGAGTACAGCGGTATCCGCCTGCACAACGCTCTGCCGGCAGCGGACGAGCCTTAGCTCAGAGGGCGTTTCTTCGCCATACCAGAGCGGCGTGGGAAGCCGGGTGGAGTCGCCGTGAGCTTTCGCAGCACGACGAGACCTTCGTCGTCGGTGTCGAGCTGGCCGCCGAGGAGCTCGGCGACGCGAGCGACCGATTCTCGATCTGCGGTCGGGCCCACCCACAGCACGGCTGCACCGCCCGGCTCCACGAGCGGCAGGCAGAGCTCGACCGCGACCGGCGGCTTCGCGAGCGCCTTCGCCAGCACGACACCGAAGGCGTCCAGCGGCTGCTCCTCGGCGCGCCCCCACACGACGTCCACGTTCGTCAGCGCAGCGGTCGTGCGCTCGAGGAAGTCACACTTGCGCCGATCGGCCTCCAGGAGCGTGAACGATCTCAGGGGAAGCGCGGCCGCCAACGGTATTCCCGGAGAGCCTCCACCCGAGCCGACGTCGATCACACGCCCCGCGAATCGCTCGACGATCACGCGAGCGCGCAGTGCATCGTCCAGGAGCACGGGCCGCGCGCTTTCCATATCGCGGAATCCGGTCATGCCAGGCGTTGCGATGGCGTCCTCGAGCCAGCGCTCGAGGAATGCCTCGGACATGTCAGCCCGCAAGCGCGCGCGGGAACACCACGACGAAGCGATTGGGCTCGGAGCCTTCGCTCGCCGTCTCGACCTCTGGATCCTCTTTCAGCGCCTCGTGGACGATCTTGCGCTCGACCGGGGTCATCGGCTCCATCTCGACGCGTCGCCCGGTCGCCGAGGCGCGCTGCGCCGTGCGCTTGGCCAACGTCTCGAGTGTCGCGGTGCGCCGTGCGCGGTAGCCCGCAGCGTCGACGATGACCTCGTGCTGGCCGCCTCCTGGCGCGCGTTATTGCATTCGCCAGATACTGGATCGCGTCGATCGTCTGCCCGTGCTTCCCGATGAACAGCGCGACGTCAGGTCCCGAGCAGATGACGGTCACTCCGGACTCGTGTGTGCGCGCGGACGCCGCGACGTCGGCGCCGATCCCGGACACGATCCGCTCGACGATCTCGCGGGCGTGCGCCATGTCGTCCCCCTCGTCGGCATTCTCGGGCTCGCTACCCCGAGCCGACTCCGTGCTGGCGATGACGTGGGCGGGCGTGAAGCCGACACCGAGAAGCCCGCGCTCGCCTTCCGACACGACCTGGAACGACACGCTCTCTCGGTCGAGGCCTGGCACGAGCTGCTCGAGTTCGCGTAGCGCAGCCCACTTCGCCTCGCCGACCGTCTCGCCGGTCGCCTCGACCGTCACCAGAGCCTGGTCGCTCACTTTCTCGTCCTTCCGCCTCGTCTGCGCTTCACGCGCCGCGGTGCACCGCTCGAGCTAGCGCGCGGCGCGTCGTCAGGGGACGGCGGCTCGCCGTTGCTCGACCCGTCGGGTTCCTCCTTCGGCGGCGTCCTGCTGGACCGCTTGGGAGCAACCACCGGTCTCGGCATCTGCCGGCGAGTGATGATCCCCTGCCCGGTCGTCCACAGGTTCGTGGTGAGCCAGTAGATCATCAGACCGGATGGGAAGCGGAGGATGAACGGCAGGAACGCGATCGGCAGGATCATGATCATGTAGCGCTGCGCCTTGCTCTGCATCGAGGTCGACATGAGGTACGTCGACGTGAGCTGGCTGGCGACGTACACGGTGATGAGCACCGGCCCCCAGCCCGTCTTCACAGGCTCCGTGATGTTCACGAGACCCAGCCACTGGAGAGCGGAGTCCGAGGCTCCATTGAAGATGTGCTTCTCGGCGTCCTTGAGAACGAAGAAGAGCGAGATGAAGATTGGGATCTGGAAGACGATCGGAAGACAAGACGCGTACGGGTTGATCTTGTTCTCCTTGTAGAACTTCATGAGCTCTTCCGACTGCTTCTGGCGATCGGCCTTGTAGCGCTGCTGGATCGCCTTCATCTCCGGGGCATGGATCTGCAGGCTCTGCATCGAGTGGATCTGCCTGATGGCGACCGGGACGAGCAGGATCCGAACCATCACCGTCAGCGCCACGATCGACCACGCCCAAGAGAGCCCGCCGGTGTCGTGAAGCCAGTTGAGGACGTCCGTGAGGACGTTCTCCAGCGGGGAGAGGAGGCCGCCGACAATCACGCGCGGGCCTTTCGCGACTTACCGAGCGGGAAGACCGACTGGTCGTGGGCGTAGTCGACGCCGCCGTGGCTCCACGGGTTGCACCGCAGCAGCCGCCAGCTCGCGAGCACGCTCCCGCGTACGAAGCCGAACTCACGGAACGCGTCGATGGCGTACTGCGAGCAGGTCGGGTGGTACTTGCAGGTGCCTTGTGGTGTGAGGAGGCCGAAGGTCCACCGCCACGCCTGCACGAGACCTATGCCGAGATATCTCATGAGCGCGCCTTCTCGAGCACGCCTGCGATCTCAGCGACGAGCCAGTCCCCGCCGCGGACCTCGGCGGGCTCCGCGAGCCCAGGGCGAGCCGCGAGGACGTAGTCCTGTCCCGGCGGAACGGTGGGAAGGAGCTCGCGCCACGCCTCCCGGAGCAACCGCTTCACACGGTTCCTCGTGACCGCCGAACCGACCGCTCTCGGAACCGCCAGCCCGAGGCGCGGCTCGCCGTCCGGGTCGTCGTCGCGCGGGAACCAATGGAGCACGAGATATCGGCCCGACGCCGAGCGGCCGCGGCGGTAGACCGTGTCGAAGTCCTTCGACCGGGAGAGCCGGTTGCGCCGCTGCACTGCGCGCGTCTCAGGCGGAGAGCCGCTTGCGCCCACGCGCTCGCCGCCGCTTGAGGATCGCGCGGCCGCCGCGCGTGGACATCCGCGCTCGGAACCCGTGACGCCGCTTCCGGCGACGAACGTTCGGTTGATAGGTGCGTTTCACGTCGTATGGAGTCGATCTGCGTGCGGAGAGCGGCGAGTATAGACGGACCGCTCCCGGCCGAAGTTTTCCACAGTCAGCCTCGCGAGGTCCGTTCTCGAAATCGCTGCTCTTGGAACTTCCCCGTTGGCGCTTCCGACAACGCCGTGATCATCTTCCACACCTGTGGACAGTGGTGTGGAAGAATGAAAAGCCCTGCAAAATGGCCCTATTTTCATCCACAGGCGGGGGATTACCGGCATTGAGACGGCCTCCACGATGGTGGTATGCTCGCCCCTTCCGACGGCCCCGATGAAGCGCGAGGACGGTTGCAGCACCCAGCCGAGACACGAGCCGATGATCTCTGGAATGCCATCGCCGGCCGGCTGAGGGACACCCTCACCGACACGACGTACGACACCTGGTTCGGTCAGGCTCGGCCCCAGTCGTTGAGCGGCGGGCAGCTCGTCGTCGAGGTGCCGAACGATTTCACGCTGGACTGGATCGAGGGGCATTTCCTCGATGTCGTCGCGCGGGCGGCGGCAGGCGATACGGCGACGAAGGGGGCTTCCGTCACCTTCGCCGTGAGCGAGCGACCCCTCGCTCGCCCCACCGCTCCCGAGCGACCGGCCGAACCTGCGCCACAACAGCAGGCACAGGCAACAGCGCAGCGGGAAGCCGGCGACGTCGAGCTCAATCCGAAGTACACCTTCGACCTCTTCGTGATCGGGTCGTCGAACCGCTTCGCGCACGCGGCCGCGCTCGCCGTTGCCGAGGCCCCCGCCCAGGCGTACAACCCGCTCTTCATCTACGGCGGAACCGGTCTCGGGAAGACGCACCTGCTGCAGGCGATCGGCCACTATGTGCGGCAGCACTCGCGGCGTCTCACCGCGCGCTACGTCACGAGCGAGACGTTCATGAACGAGTTCATCGACGCGGTGCGCGAGCGCGGCACGCGCATCGAGGGCTTCAAGCGGCGCTACCGCAACTACGACGTTCTCCTCGTCGACGACATCCAGTTCATCGAGGGCAAGGAGCGGATCCAGGAGGAGTTCTTCCACACGTTCAATTCCCTCTACGAAGGCGGTGCGCAGATCATCATCTCGTCCGACCGCCCGCCTCGCGAGATCGCGACGCTGGAGGAACGGCTTCGCTCGCGGTTCGAATGGGGCCTTCTCACGGACATCCAGGCGCCTGACCTCGAGACGCGAATCGCGATCCTGCGCAAGCGCGTCGAGACGGAGGGGATCGCGATCACGGATCCCGAGGTGCTGACGTTCATCGCGAGCCGCGTGTCGGCAAACATTCGCGAGCTCGAGGGAGCGCTGACCCGTGTCGTCGCGTTCTCCTCGCTCACCGACCGTCCGCTCACGGTCGAGCTTGCCGAGAACGTCCTGAAGGACGTGTACCCGCAAGGCGAAGCGGCGCCGGAGGTAACTATCGCTCGGATCCAGGAGACGGTCTCGCAGCGCTTCGGCGTCACGCACGACGAGCTCGTGAGCCCGCGGCGCTCGCAGGCCGTCGCGTATCCGCGGCAGGTTGCGATGTACCTCTCACGCGAGCTCACCGACGCGTCGCTCCCAATGATCGGCAAGGAGTTCGGGGGCCGCGATCACACGACGGTGATCCATGCGAAGGACAAGATCACGAAGCTCATTCGCGAGGATCGCTCTGTGTACAACCTTGTGCAAGAGTTGACCGCGCGCATCAAGCAGGCACGCTGATGTTGGGGGTCCAGCGCTCGTCCTGTCGGCTGCCTGTTGGCAACAAATCACCTGTCCACAAATGCTTCAACAGCCGTTTTTCCTGCTCTCGAGCCAGAATTCGCCCGTCCTCCCCACAACTCACACTCCTATGACTACTACTAGTCTTTTTCTTCAGTAATGAACACAAACACCGTGTCGACTACCGCGCTTCGCGTCACCTGCCAGAAGGCAGAGCTCTCGGCAGCCCTGGCCGTCGTGTCACGTGCTGTGTCGACTCGCGGCGCCGTGCAGGTGCTCGGAGGGATCCTGCTCCACGCCGAGGAGGGGAAGCTCTCTCTCGCTGCGACCGACATGGAGATCTCGATCCGGGCATCTCTCGAAGGGGAGATCGAAGGCGACGCGAGCGTCGTCGTCCCGGGTCGCCTTCTCACCGATCTCGTTCGGCTCCTGCCCGACGAGTCCGTCACGCTTGCATACGACGAGGGTGAGGGCGTCCTTTCCGTCGCCTCGGGCAAGCATGCGTCGCGGCTGAACGTCTACAGCGCCGAGGACTTCCCGCGACTCCCACCGCTCGACGTTCCCTTGCAGAAGATCGACGCGGCCGCCCTTCTGGCCACCATCGAGAAGGTCGGCCGCGCAGCTTCGCGAGACGAGTCACGGCCGGTCTTGACTGGCGTTCTGGTTCGGTTCGAAGGCGACCAGCTGATCATGGCCGCGACCGACTCGTATCGCTTAGCCGTGAAGGAGACGGCGCTCTCTGCGAGCGGCCCCGAACTCGACGCGATCATTCCTGCACGCGCGCTTCAGGAGCTTGCGCGGCTCGCCGGCTCCGCCGAGGACGTGGAGCTCGGAGTGCACGAGAATCACGTCATCTTCTCGGCCGGCGACGTATGGCTCACGAGCCGCCGCATCGACGGGCAGTTTCCGAACTACAAGCAGCTCCTCCCGGAGACCTTCGAGATCGAGATCGCGACTCCGCGTGTCGCGCTGCTCGAAGTCGTCCGCCGCGCAGGCTTGATGGCGCAGCGAAACGCGCCGTTGCGCCTGCGCTTCGCAGACGGCGAGCTCACCGTCTCGGCTCAGACGCAAGACGTCGGGGAGGCGACGGAATCGCTCCCGATCGAGTACGCGGGCGAGGAGCTCGAGATCGGTTTCAATCCCGACTTCCTGCGCGACGGCCTCGAGGCTGTCGCGGCCGATGTCGTCCAGCTCAAACTCATCAACCGTCTGCGGCCGGGACTGATCGCAGCTCCCGACGAGAGCTTCTGGTACCTGATCATGCCCATCCGCCTCGCGGGCTGATCGTCCGCGACGTCACGCTCCGCGACTTCCGCTCGTACGCCGCTCTCGAGCTCGAGCTGTCACCCGGAGTCGTGCTGCTTCACGGCTTGAACGGCGCCGGGAAGACGAACCTCCTGGAGGCGCTCCACGTCGGAACGCAGGGGTTCTCGCCGCGCGCTCGCCGCGACGCACAGCTGATCCGCTTCGGCGCGAACGCCGGAAAGGTGACGCTCCGCGGCTCGACCGGCGACAACGCGTTCGAGACGGACATCGTTCTCGCTCCTCGCGAGCCTCGCAGGGTCACGCTCAACGGGGAGCGGCTCGCCTCGGCCGAACGGCTTCGCCACGAGCTGATGACGCTCGTGTTCACGCCAGACCGTCTCGCTGTCGTCAAGGGCGCTCCGGCGACGCGACGCGCATACCTCGACCGCGCAGTGGGACGGCTGCTCCCCGCACGCGCGACGCTTGCGAACGACTACGCGGCGGCTGTCGGGCAGCGCAACGCCGCTCTGCGTCGCATCCGTGCCGCTCAGTCGACGCGGGACGCGCTGGCGCCGTGGACGGGGCGGGTGGTCGCGCTGGGTGAGGAGCTGGTTCGTGCAAGGACGGAGGCGCTGGCGCTCCTCTCCGAGCCGTTCACGCAGTCCGCCGGCGCGCTGGGTCTCGGCTCGGCGACGCTGGCATACGAGGGCGAGCCCGTGAGCGAGGCCGAGCTCGAGGACAGACTGGAAGCCGACATCGATCGAGGCGTCACAGGCGCAGGGCCGCATCTGCACGACATGCGCATCGAAGGGGACGGCCGAGACCTTCGCGTGTTCGGCTCGCAGGGAGAGCAGCGGGTCGCGGTGCTCTCCCTCGTGATGGCAGAGGCCGACGCGCTGCGAGACCGCCTGGGGACATCGCCGCTCGTGCTCCTCGACGACGTCCTCTCCGAGCTCGACGGTGAACGCCGGCGAGCACTCGCAGCCATGATCTCTCGGGCGACCCAGACCGTCGTCACCGCGACGGCGGCCGAGGCGCTTCCTGGTGAGCCGGCACAACTCCTTGCCGTGTCCCCGGGCGAGGTTCGTTGATGGAGCGCATCGGCGGCGAGATCGACCGAGAGCTGGCGCGGAGCGGGAGCCGCGATGCGATTCCGCTCGCCGCGATCACCGCCGCCTGGCCGGCCGCGGTCGGCGCGGCGGTCGCGCGACAGGCCTGGCCGCTCAGGCTCGGCAGGGACGGGACGCTGCACGTGGCCGTCGCGTCGTCCACCTGGGCACACGAGCTCGACCTCCTCCAGGACGCGATCCTCGACGGACTGCGTGCGCGACTCGCCGATGCCACGCCGCCGGCAGTGAGGTTCGCAGTGGGCCCGATTCCAGAGCCGCCGACGCCCATCGAAGACGCCGCGACCGAGAACGATCCGCCGATCGCGGTGCCTCCCGAGATCGAGTCCGAGGCCGCCGCGGCGGCCTCGGAGATCGACGATCCGGAGCTCCGCGAGCTCGTCGCGAGGGCGGCTCGAGCGAGCCTGGTCAAGGCCCGGTCCGACCGCGACTTCTGATACACTTGACCCGCCCCGCAATATGGCGATTTGCAGGGCTTTTTTAATGGCCGAAGCAGCGTACACCGCAAAGGACATCACTGTCCTCGAGGGTCTCGATCCGGTCCGTCTACGACCCGGTATGTACATCGGGTCGACGGGCTCGCGAGGCCTGCATCACCTCGTCTACGAGGTGGTCGACAACGCCGTCGATGAGGCACTCGCGGGGCGAAACGATCTCGTCGACGTCACGATCCATCCGGACAACTCCGTGACCGTGCGGGACACCGGCGCGGGGATCCCGGTGGACGTGATCGCTGAGCAAGGACTCCCTGCACTGACGGTGGTTTTGACGAAGCTCCACGCGGGCGGGAAGTTCGGGGGCGATGGCTACAAGGTCTCGGGCGGCCTGCACGGAGTCGGCGTCTCGGTCGTCAACGCCCTCTCCGAGTGGCTCGTCGCCGAGGTGCGACGCGACGGCAAGGTGTACCGGCAGGAGTTCGCCCGCGGCGAGCCCACAGGAGACATGGAGACAGTCGGCGTGGCTCCGAAGGACGAGTCCGGGACGATCATCTCCTTCCTGCCCGACTCGGAGGTGTTCGAGGAGACCGACTTCGACGCCGCCACGCTTCTCCAACGCCTGCGCGAGACCGCGTTTCTCACCCGCGGGTTGCGGATCGTGCTTCGCGACGAGCGCGCCGGCGGCCGGACCGACGAGTTCTTCTACGAGGGCGGGATCCGGGACTTCGTTGCGCATGTCAACGAGGCGAAGGACCCCGTGCACAAGCACATCGTCTACTTCGAGGGCGAGAGCGACGAGGGAGCTCTCGAGGTCGCGATGCAGTGGAACAACTCGTACGTCGAGTCCGTCTTCTCGTTCGCGAACAACATCAACACCACCGAGGGTGGCGCGCACTTGCAGGGCTTTCGTGCTGCTCTGACTCGTACGCTCAACCAGTACGCGCGCCAGGAGGGACTCCTCAAGGAGCGCGACGACAACCTCGAGGGCGAGGACGCGCGCGAAGGACTGGCTGCCGTCATCTCCGTGAAGCTCCGGAACCCGCAGTTCGAGGGTCAGACGAAGACCAAGCTCGGAAACCCGGGAATCGCAGGGCTGGTCGAGAAGATCGTCAATCAGCAACTCGCGGAGTTCCTGGAGGAAAACAAGACCGAGGCTCGTCAGATCGTCTCCAAGGCGATTGCGGCGCGCAATGCCCGCCAGGCGGCTCGGAAAGCACGTGAGTTGACACGGCGAAAGAGCGCGCTCGAGAACGCATCGCTTCCGGGCAAGCTCGCCGACTGCACGATCAAGGACCCGGATTCCGCAGAGCTCTTCATCGTCGAGGGCGACTCCGCCGGCGGTTCCGCCAAACAGGCGCGCGACCGCATGACGCAAGCGATCCTGCCGCTGCGCGGGAAGATCATCAACTCCGAGAAGAACCGCATCAACAAGGTGCTCTCGAACACCGAGATCCAGGCGATGATCACGGCGATCGGAACGGGCTTCGGCGACGAGTTCGACATCGCCAATCTGCGCTATGGCCGCGTCATCGTGATGACGGACGCGGATGTCGACGGAGCGCACATCCGCACGCTCATTCTCACCTTCCTCTATCGGACGATGCCCGAGCTCTTCGAGCGCGGTCACGTGTACATCGCCGTTCCACCCCTCTACCACGTGAAGCTCGGGGGAAGGGGCATGTACTTCGAGAAGGACGCACAGCTCGAGGACCTCCTCGTGCGCGAGCGCGTGAAGGACATGACCGTGACTGCCCGGGACGAGCGCGAGACGGCGCTCACCGAGGCACGCTGGACGCGCCTCGTCCGGGACGTTGGTCACCTGGATGCATGGGCCGCCAAGCTCGAGGCCGAGTTCGGCCCGGCTGCCCGCTTCGCGATCTCGCACGGTCTCGTCGAAGCGGCGAGCGCCGGCCCGCCCGACGCCGCCGCGCTGATCGCCTCGATCCCGCCGAACGGCTACGAGCTCACGGTCGAGGAAGAGATCGACGACGTCCTGCACGTGCGGGTCGTGGAGACGGAGACCAGCACCGCTCACCGCGTCGAACTGCCGACGGCGATGCTCAGCTCGGCGACGTACGGCGCCGTCCAGCGCGCGTACGCGAAGGCCGGGGAGATCGTCGGTCTCCCGCCGTTCACGGTCGCCTTCGGCAACAAGTCGTCGCAGGCCGACACCTTCGAGGCGCTGCGCGGAAGCTCTCTCGATCTCGCCAAGGAGGGCATGCAGATCTCGCGGTTCAAGGGTCTGGGCGAGATGAACCCGGAGCAGCTCTGGGAGACCACGATGGATCCGACGAAGCGACTGCTCATCCGCGTCGAAGTCGAGGATGCGGCAGCAGCAGATCGCGTGTTCTCGACACTCATGGGCGATCAGGTCGAGCCTCGCCGGCTCTTCATCGAGCAGAACGCCAAGGACGTGAGGTTCCTGGATGTCTGACATCGTCGAGCCGCTCGGCGCAGGCCGTATCGAGCCGCGCGAGCTCGAGCAGGAGATGCGCTCGAGCTACCTCGACTACGCGATGAGCGTGATCGTCGGGCGTGCGCTGCCCGACGTGCGCGACGGCCTCAAGCCCGTTCATCGCCGGATCCTCTGGGCGATGCACGACGCAGGGCACCAGCCGAGCCGGCCGTACGTGAAATGCGCGCGGGTCACCGGCGACGTCATGGGTAAGTACCACCCGCACGACTCGAGCTCGATCTACGACGCGATCGCACGTCTCGTGCAGCCGTTCTCGCTGCGCTACCCGCTCGTCGACGGCCAGGGGAACTTCGGCTCGATCGACGACGACCCGCCGGCCGCCGAGCGGTACACCGAGTGCCGCCTCGCCAAGCTCGCGACGGAGATGCTGCGCGACATCGACTCCGACACGGTCGACTTCGGGGCGAACTACGACGAGTCGCGCCGTGAGCCGCAGGTCTTGCCTTCCCGCTTCCCGAACCTCCTCGTCAACGGCTCGACGGGCATCGCGGTCGGAATGGCCACGAACATCCCGCCGCACAATCTCTCGGAGACGATCGACGCGGTCGTCGCGCTCATCGACAAGCCGACCGCGAGCGTCGAGGATCTGATGAAGCACGTCAGGGGCCCGGACTTCCCGACCGGAGGCATCATCGTCGGCCGCTCGGGTGTTCGCGACGCGTATCGCACCGGCCGCGGCCGGGTCGTCATGCGTGCCCGCGCGCACGTCGAGGAGCTGCGCGGCGGCAAGAGCGCGATCATCGTCACGGAGCTCCCGTACGGCGTGAAGAAGGGTGGCGACGGCGGCGTGATCTCGAAGATCGCCGACCTCGTCCGCGAGAAGGTGATCACCGAGGTCTCCGACCTGCAGGACTACTCCGACAAGACCGGCATGCGCATCCAGATCGAGCTGAAGCGCGAGGCCGTCCCGCAGGTCGCGCTCAACAAGCTCTTCAAGCACACGGCTCTGCAGACGACGTTTGGCTACAACGCCGTCGCGCTGGTCGACGGCGTGCCGCGGACGCTGTCCCTCCTCGAGTTCGTCCGCCACTACCTCGACTTCCAGCGGGAGGTCGTCACTCGTCGCTCGCAGTTCGAGCTGCGGAAGGCCCTCGCCCGCGCACACGTCCTCGAGGGCTACCTCATCGCGCTCGACAACCTGGACGAGGTCATCCAGCTGATCCGTGCATCCGACGACGCCGACGAGGCCAGGACGGGTCTCATGGAGCGCTTCGAGCTGAGCGAGCTGCAGGCGCAGGCGATCCTCGACCTGCGGCTCCGCGCGCTCACCGGGCTCGAGCGCAAGCGGGTCGAGGACGAGTACGCGGACCTGCAGGAGAGGATCTCGGAGCTGCGTGTGCTGCTCGGCGACGAGTCGCGGATCGCGTCTCTCATCAAGGAGGAGCTGCTCGAGCTCAAGGAGATCTACGGACGATCGGACGATCGGCGAACGGAGATCGTGGCCGGCGAGACCGACCTCGAGCTCGAGGACATGATCGCGGAGGAGGACATGGTGATCGCCATCACCAAGTCCGGCTACATCAAGCGCCTACCTGTGACCACGTATCGAGAGCAGCGTCGCGGTGGCATCGGCGTCATGGGGATGGACATGAAGGACGACGACTACATCGAGCATCTGTTCGTCGCCTCGACGCACGACTACATCCTCTTCTTCACGACCGTGGGCAAGGTCTACCGGCTCAAGGTGCACGAGCTCCCGCTCGGCTCGCGGCAGTCGAAGGGACGCGCGATCGTCAACCTCTTGCCGTTCCGGCAGGACGAATACGTCCGCGCAGTCATCGCCACGCGCAACTTCGAGGAGGCCAAGTTCCTCGTCTGCGCGACGCGCAAGGGCATCGTCAAGAAGACTGAGTTCGGCGCGTACAACACGCCGCTCAAGGCGGACGGGATCATCGCGATCAAGCTGCGCGAGGACGACGAGCTCATCGGAGTGCGCCTCGCCGGCGATACCGACGACATCCTCATGGTCTCGAGGATGGGCCAGGCGGTGCGCTTCCATGCCAAGCAGGCTCGCGCGATGGGCCGCGACACGACCGGGGTCGCGGGAATGAAGCTGCGCGCTGGCGACGAGGTCATCGAGGTCGACATCGCCGACGACGAAGCCGACCTGCTTGTCGTCACCGAGAACGGCTACGGCAAGCGCACGCGGGTCGGCGACTACCCGGTCAAGGGCCGCGGCACGATGGGCGTGAAGACGGTGCAGCTCGTCGAGAGCAAGGGTCGCCTCGCGGGTGCGCGGATCGTGCGGGACGGATACCAGGTGATGCTCATCTCGGATGGCGGCACCGTGATCAAGATCCCCGTCGACGGAATCCGCCGCGCAGGACGGTCGACACAGGGCGTCATCGTCATGCGACTGCGCGAGGGCGAGCAGGTCGCGACCCTCGCGCCGGTCGTGGGCTCGGACGAGGACGAGGAAGCCGGCGTCGCGGACGCTGAGGGACCCGAAACGAGCCCGCCCGAGGCGGAAGACCCGACGGCCTGAGCTAGCTCTCGCCGGCGTCCGCGGTGTTCTTGAGCGCGGTGAGCAGGTCGATCGGGATGGGGAAGACGATCGTGGAGTTGTTCGAGGCGCCGATCTCGAGCAGCGTCTGCAGGTAGCGAAGCTGGACGGTGATCGGCTCCTGCGACATGACTGCCGCAGCGTCCTTGAGCCGCTCCGAGGCCTGGAACTCGCCCTCTGCGGAGATGACCTTCGCGCGACGCTCGCGCTCGGCCTCTGCCTGACGCGCCATCGCGCGCTGCATACCGGCCGGGATCTCGACGTCCTTGACCTCGACGACGGAAACCTTGATACCCCACGGTGACGTCGCCTCGTCGATGATCGCCTGCAGGATCGCGTTGATCTTGTCGCGCTCGGAGAGGAGCTCGTCGAGGACGTGCTGGCCGAGCACGGACCGGAGCGTCGTCTGCGCGATCTGGGACGTCGCGACCATGTAGTTCTCGACCTGGACGATCGCGTTGTTGGGCTCGACGATCCGGAAGTAGGCGACGGCGTTCACCCGCACGGGAACGTTGTCCTTCGTGATCACCTCTTGCGGCGGGACGTTCAGCGTGACGGTCCGCAGATCGACCTTGACCATGCGGTCGACGATCGGGATCAGCAGGAAGATTCCCGGGCCTTTCGGGTGCGGCAAGAGCCGGCCCAGGCGGAAGATCACGCCACGCTCGTACTCCCGCGCGATCTTGACTGCCGCGAAGAGGATCAGCAAGACGATGACGAGTACGACGACGATCGCAATTCCGGCAACGGCCATTAGCGCGCTTCCTCCTCGTTGGGTGGCACTGTGGATCCTACGACCAGCTGCAAGCCCTCCTCGACGCGCTCGACCTTCACGTGGTCGCCGGGGAGGAGCGGAGTGCCGTCCTCGCGGTGTGCACGCCAGAGCTCACCGTTCACCAAGACCATGCCTTCGCGACGAACGACACCCTCGTCGCCGACGAGCCCCTGTATGCCGACCGTGACTGGATTGCGCCTGGCGCGCAGGACACGTGTGAGGGCCAAGCCGAGCAGGACCGTCAGCGTGCCGGCGATGGCCAGCGCGACGGGAAGCGACACCTGGTACGCAGCGCCGGCTGGATCGAAGAGCATCAGCGCTCCGAGCACGAACAGGATCGCGCCGGCGAGTGTGGCGGCACCGTGCGTCGGAAGGAACGCATCGGCGACGAAGAATCCCGCGGCGAGAATCATCAGGAGCACGCCCGCGAGCGACACGGGGAGCACCTGCAGGCCGTAGAGCCCGAGAATCAGTGAGATCGCACCGACCGTTCCCGGGAAGATGAGCCCCGGGTTCCACAGCTCCACGACGATGCCGATGAGCCCGATCGAGAGCATGAGCGCGATGAGGTTCGGGTCGACGAGGAAATCCCGTGCGCGCTGCCAGAAGCTCAGCTCGACGTTGTCGATGTCTGCCCCCGCCGTGTTCAGCACGAGCCCCTTCGGAACCGTCTTCATCCCGTCGACCTCGTTGAGCAGCGCAGGGAGCGAGGGAGCGATCACCTCGACGAGCCCGATCCGCTTCGCCTCGCGGGCACCGTAGTTCGACGCCTCCGTGACCATCTTGCGCGCCGCCACGACGTTGCGGTCGTGCTCGCGCGCGAGTTCGCCGACGTACGCGGCAGCGTCGTTGACGATCTTCCGGCGCAGATCCTTCGAGATGTCCGCACCGTTGAGCGAGATCGGCGTCGACGAGCCGATGTTGGTCTGGGGAGCCATGGCCGCCAGGTCCGACGCCATCGTGATGACGGCTCCCGCGGAGTCGGCGGACGAGCCCGAGGGGGCGACGTAGACGATGACCGGGACCTTGGCGGCGAGGAAGCGCTTCACGATGCCGCGCATCGACGAGCCGAGGCCGCCGGGCGTGTCGAGGACGAGCACGTAGGCGGCGTACCCGCCGTCCTCGGCCCGGTCCACCGAGTTCTCGACGAACTCCTGCGTGACGGGGTTGATGTCGTTGTCGAGGTGCGCGGCAAGAACGCGCGGCGTGTCAGCGGCCGTTGCATCGTTCCGAGCGAGAACACCCGGCACCGCCACGAGCGCCGCTACAGCGAGCGAGAGGGCAAGAAATCCCCGCAAAATGGGGCGTGGCACCGGTGTAAGGATTCTATCAGCGGAGGTTCGTCGCTCTTGCCCGCGAACGGTTCAAGAGCCACCCTGGATTTCCGTGCGCCAACCCCTCGCCATCCTCCTTGCTCTGCTTGCAGGCCTGCTGGTCGCTCCGAGTGCGTTCGGCTCGAGTTCGGCGCATGCGACGACGGTCGACCTGCGGATTGGCGAACAGCCGTGTGGCGACGACGGGTGCTCTGCCGCGGTTCACGCTTGCCGGGGTCTCGTGGCGTGGCAGCGGCCGAGTGGAGTTGCGGACACGCTCGACCGGCGGCCGCTGGAGCGCCTGGCGACCTGCGGCACCTGAAGCCGAGGACGGCCCCGACGCGGGATCGCCGGAGCGGCGACGCGCCGGCTGGCGTCTCGGGAATCCATTTTGGGTCGGGCCGTCGAATCGTCTCGAGACACGCGTGGCCGGGAACGTCACACGAGTCCGAGCGCAGCTCGTGTGGAGCCCCGCGGTTCGCATTCCGCTCCGCGTTCCGAGCTCGACCGGAACGCCGCCGATCATGCCGCGGCTCTCTTGGGGAGCCGACGAGTCCATCCGGCGCGGCCCGCCGACCTACGCGTCGGCTGTGCGATTCGCGATCGTCCACCACACGGCCGGCCGCAACGACTACTCCCGCGCCGAGGCCGCCGCGATCGTCAAGGGGATTCAGCTCTTCCACGTGCAAGGGAACGGCTGGAACGACATCGGCTACAACTTTCTCGTCGACCGCTTTGGGACGATCTACGAGGGCCGCTTCGGCGGCATCGATCGGAACGTCGTGGGCGCGCACGCACTGGGGTTCAACACGGGCTCCGTCGGAATAGCGCTCCTCGGGACGTACGGCGACGCCAAGCCGTCTGCGGCAGCACAGGAGGCGATCGCGCGGCTCCTTGCGTGGCGGCTCGATCTCGCGCACGTCGATCCCACCTCGTTCCTCACCTTCATCTCCGGCGGAAGCGAGCGGTATGCGACCGGCATTCCCGTACTGCTGAGCGCGGTCTCGGGTCACCGTGACACCGGCTTCACCGAGTGTCCGGGAAATGCGCTCTACGCGAGGCTCGGCACGATCGCGGCCTCGGCACGAGCGCTCGGGGGACAGAAGATCTTCGACCCCAAAGCGGAGGCTCAAGGGCAGCGCGATCCGCGTTCGCGCGCGACTCTCGCAGTCACAGCCGTGGAGCGTCGCGATGACGAGCTCGACCGGCGTGGAGGTCGCACGCGGGGCGGGTACCGGCACCGCTGTGGACTGGACGTGGGAGTCCGGCGGCACGCCCGCCGGCGCATACACCTGGACGATCGCAGCAGGCACCGCGCGTCCTGCGACCGGCGTGCTTCGGGCCGGCGGAGGCACTGCGCCACTCACAATTGACACCGCTGTCGCCGAGCCGGAGGCGATCAGCCCGAACGAGGACGGCCAGGCGGACACTGCGACACTCACGTACCGGATCTCTACGGCCGCCAATGTGACGGTCGAGATCAGGGATGTGATCGGCGGCCTGGTGGCGACCGTGGTCGACCGGGTGTGGGTGCAAGCCGGGCAGCACACGGCGACGATCGACGGAACCGCGCTCGCCGACGGCGACTACAACGTGGTGGTCACAGCCCTCAGCGCGGCCGGCGTGTCGGTTCAGAAGGTCGTTCCGCTGCGAGTGAACCGGACTCTGGGCCTCGTGACGGTCGCGCCGCTCGCGTTCTCGCCAAACGGCGACGGGCGGAAGGATCGTCTGAACCTGGCGTTCTCCCTGACCGCGCCTGCAGATGTCCGTATCCGCGTCGAGCGTGAGGGACGCTGGGTGGCGAGCCCGTTGACCGCGAGCTTCCCGGTCGGGATGCAGGCGTTCGCCTGGGACGGCGCCCGGTCGGTCGGGACGTTGCGCGACGGCGAGTACCGCGCGGTGGTCGAGGCCTCGAGCGAAATGGGAGTGATCTCGTACGGGGTTCCGTTTCTCTCGGACACCGTTGCGCCGCGGGTGCGCATCCTCCCGGGCAAGCGCCTGAAGGTCGAGGTCAGCGAGCCGTCGATGCTCACCTTCGTGATCGACGGCCAGGCGCTTCGCCGCGAGGTTAGGAGAGCGGGCGTCGTGCGCATCCCGTGGAGCGGTCCCGCGACGCGAGTTCGCGTCGTGGCCTGGGACGCTGCGGGCAACGTGAGCGGGCCGGTGGTCCGTGTCCAGCGCAGCGATTAGCTGCCGGACGCGCCAGTAGACTCGATGCGTGCAGACGCCTGACGTCCCCTTCGGAAAGGACGCGATCGAGTCGATTCTCCCGCACCGCGATCCCTTCCTCCTCATCGATGAGGTGACCGAGCTGGAGCCCGGCCGACGAGTGGTCGCGCGGCGCTCGGTGAACGCGGACGACTGGTGGTTCCGCGGGCACTTTCCGGAGCGTCCCGTCATGCCGGGCGTGCTGATCGTCGAGGCGATGGCCCAGACCGGCGCGATCGCGGTGCTCGTCGAGGAGGAGAATCGCGGAAAGATCGCATTCTTCGCAGGCATCGACGACTGCCGCTTCAAGCGCGTCGTCGAGCCCGGCGACGTGCTCACGCTGACGTGTGAGATCGACACGATCCGCGGTCCGATCGGGCGTGGGAAGGCGACGGCACACGTCGGCGACGCGCTCGCGGCTCGCGGGACGCTGACCTTCGCGGTGGAGCGCTAGCCGTGCTCGGCTCTGCGAAAGGAGTTCGCATCGGGATCACCGGCCTCGGTGTGCACGTCCCCGCGAAAGTGATGACGAACGAGGAGCTCGCGGAAATCGTCGAGACCTCGGACGAATGGATCCGCGAGCGAACCGGGATTCGCGAGCGGCGGATCGCCTCGAAGGACGAGGCACTTACTGACATCGCGCTTCCGGCCGCTCGCGCGGCTTTGGACGATGCGGGTGTCGCTGCCGAGGACATCGACCTCCTCATCTGCGCCACGGTGACGCCCGACATGATGTTCCCGACCTCGTCCGCAATCCTGGCCGACACGCTCGGGATGACGAAGGCCGCCGCATACGACCTCCTCGCGGGCTGCACGGGCTTCGTCTACGCGATCGCCCAGGCCTACGGGATGCTTGCGTCGGGGCTCTCACGGCGCGCGCTCGTTGTCGGCGGCGACGTGCTCTCGAAGATCCTCGACTGGGAGGACCGCTCGACGCTTGTCCTCTTCGGCGACGGCGCCGGAGCCGTCGTCATGGAGCCCGTCGACCGTGGGGGGTTCATCGGCTTCGAGCTGGGCGCGGACGGGTCAGGTGGCGAGTACCTCTGGTATCCGGGGTCGGGGTCACGTCACTTCGAGAACCCGGACTCCTTCGTGAAGATGAACGGCCGCGAGGTCTTCAAGTTCGCGACTCGGGTGATGGTCTCGTCCGCGAACGACATCCTCGCGGAGTGCGGCAAGACGGTCGACGACATCGACGTCTACGTCCCGCACCAGGCGAACAAGCGGATCATCGACTACGCGACGGCTAAGCTCGGTATCCCCGCGGAAAAGACCATCGTGAACGTCGATCGCTACGGAAACACCTCGTCCGGCTCTATCCCGCTCGCCCTCGCCGACGCGCGGGCCGAGGGGAGGCTGCAGGACGGGGCGCTCGTGCTGCTGACAGGGATGGGAGCGGGTCTCACGTGGGGCTCAGCGCTCATCGAATGGACGAACGGGAGACCCCGATGACGAAGATCGCTTTCTGCTTCCCCGGACAGGGGTCGCTCGAGGAAGGAATGGGGCGCGAGATCGCCGAGGCCTTCCCGTCTGCACGTGAGGTGTATCGGATCGGATCCGAAGCGACAGGGCTCGACCTCGAGGAGCTCTGCTTCGCGACGCCCGCTCGAACAGCTCGTCGACACGGAGGTGCAGCAGCCGGCGCTCGTCGCCACGAGCCTCGCGATCCTCGCGGCGATGCGCGAGCGCGGCCTCCATCCGGACGTCGTCGTCGGTCATTCGGTCGGTGAGTTCGCTGCCCTCGCAGCGGCGGGGTCGCTCGAGACCGGCGCCGCGATCGGGCTGGTGCGCGAGCGAGGGCTGGCGATGGCCGAGGCCGCCCGGCAGCGTCCGGGCGCGATGGCGGCGATCCTCGGGCTAGCGGACGAGGAGGTCGAGAAGCTCTGCCGCCGGATCGTGGGCGTGTGGCCTGCGAACTACAACTGCCCGGGCCAGATCGTGGTCTCGGGCGAGCACGAGGCAGTCGAGGAGTGCTGCGCCGAGGCCGCAAGCCTCGGCGCCCGACGAGCAGTGATCCTGAAGGTGTCCGGCGCATTTCACAGTCCGCTGGTCGCGAAAGCGGCTGACAGGCTCCGGCCGGCGCTCGACCGGGTGAAGTTCGCCGAGCCGCTCTCGCCTTTCATGTCGACGGTGACCGCCAAGATCGAGCCGGCACAAAGGGTCGCAGCGCTGCTCGTCGATCAGCTCACCGGACCGGTGCGGTTCACGCAGGCAGCCACGGAGCTCATCCGGACGGGAGCTACCACCTTTGTCGAAGTCGGGCCGGGGAACGTTCTCGCCGGTCTCGTGAAGCGCATCGACCGTGGCGTCAAGACGATGTCGGTGAACTCGCTCGACAGCCTGGAGCGCGCACAGGAAGCTCTCGCGCGGTGACGCAACCGTTCTGCTCGCTCGAGGGCCGAACGGCGCTCGTCACCGGCGCGTCCAAGGGGATCGGCCGTGCGATCGCGACCCAGCTCGCCGCGGGCGGGGCGTCGGTCGTTTTCTCCTATCGCACGGGCGCGGACGAGGCGGCGTCGCTGGCCTCGGAGATCGGCGCCCGCGCCGTGCATGCGGACGTCTCCGATCCGGAGTCGGCGCGCGCGCTCGTCGAGGAGGCGGGCGACCTCGACATCCTCGTGAACAACGCCGGCGTGACGCGTGACGGCCTCCTCGTTCGCATGTCGGACGAGGACTGGAACACCGTGATCGACACGAATCTCGCGTCGTGCTTCTACACGTGTCGCGCGGCCGCACGCGGGATGATGAAGCGCCGGTCCGGGACGGTCGTGAACATCTCCTCGATCGTCGGCATCCACGGAAACTGGGGTCAGACGAACTACGCGGCATCGAAGGCCGGGATCATCGGGTTCACGAAGTCGCTGGCACGCGAGCTCGGAAGCCGGAACGTTCGCGCCAACGTCGTCGTCCCCGGCTACGTGAAGACGCAGCTGACCGACGTCCTTCCCGAAGAGGCGACGGGCGCGATGCTCCAGAACACACCGCTTGGCCGCCTCGGCGATCCGGACGACGTGGCCGGAGCAGTGCGGTTCCTCTGCTCGGACGAGGCGTCGTTCATCACGGGCGCGGTGCTGCTCGTCGACGGCGGGCTGGGGATGTAGAGGATGGCCGGCGGATCGGAATACGGGACACGGCGCGTCGTCATCACCGGCGTCGGCATGGTGAGCCCGCTCGGCAACGACCCGGAGTCGTCGTGGGACAACCTGATCGCGGGCGGGTCCGGAGCGGGGCCGATCACGCACTTCGACACGACGGACTACGACGTGCACTTCGCCTGCGAGCTCAAGGACTTCGAGCCGACGACGTGGATCGACCGCAAACAGGCGAGGCGGATGGACCGCTTCTCCCAGCTCGCGCTCTCGGCTGCGCGGATGGCCGAGGCGGACAGCGGCGTCTCGATCTCTGCGGCACCGGATCGCGTCGGAGCGGCAGTCGCCACGGGGATCGGCGGGCTCTACGCCTTCGAGAACTGCTTCCAGAGCCTGCTCGAGCGCGGGCCTGACCGGACGAGCCCCTTTGCGATCGTCCAGATCATTCCGAACATGGCCGCCGCGTGGGTCTCGATGGAGCTCGGCGCGCAGGGGCCGCTCGCGGCCGAGTGCACGGCGTGTGCCGCCTCGAACATGGCAATCGGGGATGGCTTGGACGCGATCAGGCTCGGACGCGCGGACGTCATGTTCTGCGGCGGCACCGAGGCGCCGATCACCCGCGTCGGGATCGCCGGCTTCACCGCCATGCGCGCACTCTCGCGTCGCAACGACGATCCGAAGCGGGCGTCGAGGCCGTTCGACTCCGGTCGCGACGGGTTCGTCATGGGCGAGGCGGCGGCGATGCTCGTGCTCGAGGAGCTCGAGCACGCCCGCGCGCGCGACGCCAAGATCTACTCCGAGGTGCTCGGATACGGCGTCTCGGCGGACGCGAGCCACGTGTCCGACCCCGATCCGAGCGGCGCCAACCCCGCTCGTGCGATGCGCATGGCATTCGACGATGCCGGGATCGAGCCGGAGGTCATCGGCTACGTCAACGCGCACGGCACGTCGACGCCGTCGGGTGACGCCGCGGAGACGCGGGTGCTGAAGATTGCGCTCGGCGAGGAGAAGGCGTTCCAGACGCCCGTGTCGTCCACGAAGGGCGCAACGGGCCATTGCCTCGGCGCTGCCGGCGCGGTCGAAGCCATCTTCACGACGTACGCGCTTCAGCGCGGAGTGCTCCCACCCACGATCAACTACGAGGACCCGGATCCAACCTGCGATCTCGACTACATACCGAACGAGTCGCGCCAGCAGGACATCGAGTACGCCGTGAACAACTCGTTCGGCTTCGGCGGGCACAACGCGTGCGTCGTGTTCCGCCGCTGGGACGAAGCGGCTTAGCGTTCTACAGGCGAAGCTCGAGCAAGACGGTGTCGCGCCAGACGCCGTCGAGTTGCGCGATACGCTCGAAGCGCCCGACGAGGCGGAACCCGAGGCTCTCGTGTAGGGCGAGGCTCGCGCTGTTCTCCGGGAACATGCCTGCATGGACGGTCCAGATCCCACCGGCACGGGCACCGACGAGCATGGCCTCCATGAGAGCGCGTCCGATTCCTCGGCCTCGTGCGCTCTCCGCGACGTAGACCGAGCTCTCGGCGACTCCCGCATAGCACGCGTCGCGACGACGTCGGAGCGAGAGCGACCCAGCCCGCGACGCGGTCGTCCTCGATGGCGACGAGCCGGTGCTCGGCGTGGTGGCTCGCATCGAACGAGGCGTAGTCGGGAGGTTCCGTCTCGAACGTCGCTGCGCGGGTCGCGATGCCCTCAGCGAAGATCTTCTCGACCTCGGGCCAGTCGCTCGCTTCCATCGCACGAATCTCGATCACGACGCGGAGATTAGGCTTGCGGCATGGAGCGCTGGGCGACGTTCGACTGCTACGGCACGCTGGTCGACTGGAACGGGGGCATCCATGCCGAGCTCGAGAAGCTCTTCGGCGTGGGGCGGGCGGATGAACTGCTCGCTCGCTACCACGAATTCGAGCGGGAGATTCAGGCCTCGAATCCCGGGTTGTCGTATCGGGAGGTGCTTACCATCGCGCTCGAGCAGCTCGCGGCCGAGACCGGGCTGATGCTTCCCGAGGGCGAAGCGGGCGCTCTCGCTCGCTCTCTGCCTGACTGGCCCGTCTTCGAGGATGTGCGGCCCGGGCTGACCGTGGCGCACGACCGCGGCTGGCGCCTCGCGATCCTCTCGAACACCGATCGCGACCTGATCGACGCCTCCATGGAGACGATCGGCGTCCCGTTCGAGCTCGCGATCGTCGCCGGCGAGATCGGCTCGTACAAGCCCGCGCACAAGCACTGGGAGGTCTTCTACGAGACGACTGGGGCCGATCGCCGCGGGCACGTCCACGTCGCGCAAAGCCTCTTCCACGACATCGAGCCTGCGAACGAGCTCGGGATCCCGTCGATCTGGATCAACCGGCTCGGCGAGCCCGACGATCCGCGGCCGACCATGACGCTTCCCGGTGTCGGCGCTCTCGCAGACGCGCTCGACTTGCTCGTGCCGCTTCCGAGCTGATGTCGTCCCTGCGCGCGCGCTGCCCGAGCTGCAGGACGTTCACCGCGGTCGCGATCGGCGGCGGGTACGAGTGCCATCGCTGTGGCGCCACGTTCGCAGCGGGGCTCGTGCGCGTTCCCGCCGCGTGGGGCTCTGGAGGCGAAGAGATGGCCGAGGGAGCACGCGTTGCGTTGCCGTACCCAGAGGTCGCGGTCGTCGAGCGGGAAACCCTCGACGAGCAGACCGAGGCGATTGCGGAGGCTCTTCCGGTGCGACCTGTCGTCGTCGGAGGCTGCTGCTGCACGCACGTTGGCGCCGCAACTGGTGTCGCGCGCCGGGTTGATCGACTCGCCGTGATCTGGATCGACTCGCACGGCGATCTCAATACGCCCGAGACCTCGCCGTCCGGGAACCTCTGGGGTATGCCGTTCCGCATGCTTCTCGACGGCGGAGTCGTCGCTCCCTCGGACGCCGCGCTTGTCGGCGCGCGCAATCTCGATCCGCCGGAGGTCGCGTTCATGGAACGGGCGGGGATCGACGACTCGATCGATCGCGCGCTCACCGGCACGGACGCCGTGTACGTCGCGCTCGATCTCGACGTGCTCGACCCGAGCGAGGTCGATGTCCTCATCCCCGAGCCCGACGGGCCTTCGGCGGACGAGATCGAAGCGCTCCTGCGTGACGTCGCGAACAAGGCCAGGATCGCGGGAATCGGCGTGACCGGCTTGCTTGCGACGGAGCGCAACGCGGCGCTCGCCGCGCGGATGCTGGCCGCGGCGGGCTTCTGAGACCCCGGCACTAGTATCCAGCGCATGTCTTCCGGGCAGGGTCGAGTCGACGTCGAGGTCGAGAGCAAGCGCCCGGACGAGCCGGCTCGCGGCGAGGCTCATCCCAACACGTGCCCGAGTTGTGGCTCGCACTACCGCGACGACGAGCTCGCGCAGTCGCTTCGCGTCTGCCCACAGTGTGGGCACCACTTCCGCGTGCGGGCACGCGAGCGAATCGAGCAGATCGCGGACCCGGGATCGTTCACCGAGCAGGACGACGACCTGCGCTCGGCGGACCCGCTCGAGTTCTTCGATCTGCGTCCGTACACCGAGCGGCTCGCCGAAGCGGAGATCGAGACCGGTCTCGGCGACGCGATCGTCTGCGGAGCGGCCACGGTCGAAGGTGGCGACTGCGAGCTCGCGGTCATGGACTTTGCGTTCATGGGCGGCTCGATGGGGAGCGTCGTAGGGGAGAAGTTCGTGCGTGCCTGCGAGCGCGCGACCGGCTCCGCGACCCCGCTCGTGTCGATCTCGGCGTCGGGCGGCGCTCGCATGCAGGAAGGCATCCTCGCGCTGATGCAGCTCCCGAAGACGATCTGCGCGATCGACGAGCTGCACGAGTCGGGGGGATCGATGATCTCCGTGCTCACGCATCCGACGACGGGCGGCGTGCTCGCCAGCTTCGCGAGCCTCGGTGACGTGGTGATCGCGGAACCGGGAGCGCTCATGTCGTTCGCAGGCCCGCGTGTCGTCGCCCAGACGACGCGCGAGAAACTCCCCGACGACTTCGGTCTCGCGGAGTCGAACTTCCGCTTCGGCCATCTCGACGGCATCGTCCCGCGAGCCGAGCTGAGGCCGACGCTCGCGCGCCTGCTCAGGCTCTTCGCCAGGACCTAGTGCCGAGCGAGGCCGAAATGCGGCTGCGCGAGCGCCTCAGTAAGCTCGGCGGCATGAAGCTCCTGCGCGGCACGAAGCTCAGCGGTGAGCTGGCGCGTCTGCAGGATCAGCTCGACCAGCTCCGAGCCGACCCGACCGCGGAGGAGATCTGGCAGTCGGTCGAGCTCGCTCGCCATGCTGACCGTCCGTACACGCTGGACTACGTCGAGCGCATCTTCGAGGACTTCTTCGAGCTTCACGGTGACCGTGGTCGCGCCGACGACCGCGCTCTGGTCACGGGCATGGGGAAGCTCGACGGCCGCACGGTCGTCCTCATCGGGCACCAGAAGGGGCGCGACCTCAAGGAGCGCACGCGTCGGAACTTCGGCATGGCGTATCCCGAGGGCTACCGCAAGGCGATGCGCGCGATGGCGCTCGCCGACAGGCACGGGTTCCCGATCCTGACGCTGGTCGACACGCCGGGCGCGTACCCGGGAGTGGCCGCCGAGCAGCACGGACAGGGTGGCGCTATCGCGCGCTCGCAGGCGGCGATGGTGCGATTGAAGGTCCCGACCGTCGCCTGCGTCATCGGCGAGGGAGGCTCGGGCGGGGCCGTTGCGATCGCCGTGGCTGATCGCGTCCTCATGCAGGAGAATGCGATCTACTCCGTGATCTCCCCAGAGGGCTGCGCCGCGATCCTCTGGCGCGACGCCGGCGAGGCGCGGAAGGCAGCAGCAGCGTTCAAGCCGGATGCTCTCCACTGCGTCGAGCTCGGCGTGGTCGACGGAATCGTCGCGGAGCCCGAAGGTGGCGCCCATGTCGACCCGGATGGCGCTGCGGTGCTGCTCGAGCAGGGCATTCTCGCTGCATTCGAGGAGATCGAGTCGCTCGATCCTGACGAGCGGCGGCGACAGCGGCGCGCGAAGTACCGCGTGCTGGGCGTCCTCGCCTCGACCTAGGCGAATTCTGCGTTTTCCCCACATTCCACAGGCTTATCCCCGGCCTCGTTATGCGGTCTGAGCAGGGAAAAGGCGGATCTTGCAGCCAGTTGGTAAAGAACGCGTTGCGCTTCGGGCGACAATCCACAGGTGAGTCTCGACGAATACCGGCGTAAACGCCGTCCGGGGAAGACACCGGAGCCCTTCGGAAGCGGGGACGACCCCGGCGACCGGCTGCGCTTCGTGATCCAGCGCCACGACGCGCGTCGCCTCCACTACGACTTCCGGCTCGAGCGAGACGGCGCTCTCGCGAGCTGGGCGGTGCCGAAAGGGGTTCCGCTGCGCAAGGGCGAGCGCCATCTCGCGGTGCACGTCGAGGATCACCCGCTCGAATACGCCGATTTCGCGGGAGTGATCCCTGCGGGACAGTACGGAGCGGGAACGGTCGAGATCTGGGATCGCGGCACGTACGACCTCCTCGAGGAGAAGCGCGACGGAGGGCTCACCGTGCGTCTCTACGGAGAGCGCCTTGAAGGCGTGTGGACGCTCGTTCCGGCATCGCTCGACGGCGATCCGAAGAACTGGCTGCTCCTTCGGAAGGACGCCGACGACGGGGCAGCGGGCCGTCGCTACCAGCCGATGCTCGCCACCTCCTCGGACAGGCTTCCGTCCGGAGAGGGCTGGGTGTTCGAGCCGAAGTGGGACGGCTTCCGCGCGATCGTGACGATCTCGGGCGGCGAGGTCACGCTCACGAGCCGAAACGGCAACGACCTGACGGAGCGCTTTCGCGATGCCGCTCGCGCTGCGGCGCACGCGATCACCACGCCGGATGCCGTGCTGGACGGCGAGATCTGCGTCCTCGACCACGAGGGTCGCTCACGCTTCTCGCTCCTCCAGGAGAGCGGTGGAACCGTCGTGCTCGTTCTCTTCGACGTGCTCGAGGTCGACTCGGTCGCCGTCGTGGACGAGCCGCTGGCCGAACGCCGAAAGCAGCTCGAGGGAATCGTCGGCCCCAGCAACGAGGTCTTCGTCTCGCCACAGTTCGACGACGGTGCCGCCCTGCTCGCGGCCGCTCGCGACCAGGAGCTCGAGGGCGTCGTTGCGAAGAAGACCGATTCCCCGTACAAGCCGGGACGTCGCTCGACGGACTGGCACAAGCTCAAGCTGCGCCAGACGCAGGAGGTCGTGATCGCCGGGTACACGCGCGGGCAGGGACGACGCACGGGAGGGTTCGGCGCGCTCGTCGTCGGGATACACGACGCAGGTGTGCTGCGGTGGGCCGGAAACGTCGGGACGGGCTTCTCGGACAGCGAGATCGAGCGGCTGCTGGGATTGCTCGCTCCCCTCCGACGCTCGGATTCGCCCTTCGCCGAGGTTCCGAAGATGCCGCGCGTGCGTCGGTCCGACATCACGTGGGTCGAGCCGAAGCTCGTCGCGGAGGTCGAGTTTGCGGAGTGGACGCACGAGGGCCGGCTGCGCTCGCCGACGTACCTGCGTGTGCAGGAGGACAAGGCGGCGGCTCGAGGTGCGACGCGAGCGGGCGCCGCTCCCGCCGGTGCGTGAAGCGCCGCGGAAGAGAACTGCGCCTCTCCAACCTCGACAAGCCGTTCTGGTCCGAGGAGGGGATCACGAAAGGCGACCTGGTCGCGTACTACCGCGACGTCGCGGAGGCTCTCGTTCCGCACCTGCGCGGTCGGCCGTTCACGATGAAGCGCTATCCCGACGGCTGGCAGGGCAAGAGCTTCTTCCAGAAGAACGCGCCGTCGCACATGCCCGACTGGATCGAGCGGGCGCCGTTCCCGGCCTCGACGCGCGACGGCGAGAAGCGCATCATCGAATACGCGGTTGTGAACGACGAGCTCGCGCTGCTGTGGATGGCGAACATGGGCTGCATCGACCTCCATACGTGGGCGTCGCGCGTGGATCGACCGGAGCGCCCGGACTGGGTGATGTTCGATCTCGACCCGTCCGAGGGGTCGAGCTTCGAGGAGGTGATCGAGGTCGCGCGGCTGGTCAAGGCGACGCTCGACCTGCTCGAGCTCGAGAGCTTCCCGAAGACGTCAGGCTCGCGCGGGATCCACGTCCTCGTCCCCATCGCGCGCCGCCACTCGTTCGAGGAGGTTCGCGAGTTCGCGGGCATCGTCGCCGGCGCGCTGGCTCGAGCCCATCCTGGCCTTGCGACGACCGAATGGGCGAAGGAGAAGCGCCGCGGCGTCCTCGTCGACGCGAACCAGAACGGGCCTGGGAGGACGAATGCGAGCGTGTACTCGGTGCGCCCGCGGGCCGGCGCGCCCGTCTCGACGCCGCTGCGCTGGGAGGAGGTCGTCTCCGGGCTCGATCCCACGAGCTTCACGATGGACGCGGTCCTCGATCGGGTGTCGCGGTACGGTGACCTCGCGGCCGGCGCGCTCGGCGGCAAGCAGTCGCTGAAGGCCGCGCTGAAGTCGCTGCGCTAGTCGTCGCCGAGCTTGCGCGGATGGCCGAGCATCGAGAGCTCGACGATGTCGCGGGGGAAGAAGAGCGCGACGGTCCAGTCGGCCACGACGCGAAGCTTCCTCGTGAGGAGCGGGAGCTGGTACAGGTGATACGACCTCGTGACGAACCACCCGGGGAAGCCCCAGAGATGCAGGCCGGGGATCTCGGCGATGCCCTTGAAGTGCCCGAGCGTCGCGACCTGGCCGAGCATCTTGTAGCCGTACGGCTTCGGCGTGCCGGTCAGGTTCCTCGCGAGCCGCCGCGCCTGGCGGAGGGCATGCTGGCACGTCGGTGGATCGACGATGCCTGGTGTCTTCGTGTTGGGCACCGCGGTGCAATCGCCGAGCGCCCACATGTCGTCGGAGCCCTCGATCCGGAGCGTCTCGTCCACGATGACGCGACCGCGCTCGTCGAGCGGAACGTCGAGCTCGGGCAGAAGCGGGCTCGCGCGCACGCCGGCCGTCCAGACGAGCGTTCTCGCCGGGATGCGCACACCGTTCGCGAGGACTGCCTCGCGGCCGTCGTAGGACTCGAGGGTCGTGCCGACGTGGATCTCGACGCCGCGGCGCTCCAACCGCCGCCCGGCGTATTCCCCGAGACGGCGCGGGATCTCGGGGAGGATCTTCGGGGCGGCGTCGACGAGTACCCAGCGCTGGGGCTTCTCTCGGAGAGTGGGGTACGAGCGGAGCGCGGCCTGCGCCATGTCGTTCAGCTCCGCGAGCGCCTCGACGCCCGCGTAGCCGGCGCCGACGAAGACGAACCCGAGCTCGGAGGGGTCCTCCGGGTGGATCGTCGCGCGCTCGAGCTGCAGCAGGACGCGGTTGCGCAGCGCGATCGCGTCGGCGAGGTCCTTGAAGCCCATCCCGTGCTCCGCGAGCCCGGGCACGGGGAACACACGCGTCCGCGCCCCGAGCGCGACGACGAGCCGCTCGTATCCGATCTCGAGCGGTCCGGCGAGGGTGTGGACGACGACTGATCTCGCGGTCCGATCGTGGCTCGCGATGTCGCCGAGCAGGAGCTCGGCGTGCGGGCACATCTCGCGGAGCGGCACGACGACGTGGCGCGGCTCGAGCGTTCCCGACGCCGCCTCCGGGAGTAGCGGCGTGTACAGCATGAAGTTCTCCTGCGACACGATCGTCGCGCCGTTCCGCTTCAGGAGCCTTGCGACGTAGCTTCCGGCGAAGCCGCCGCCGAGAATGAGGGTGCCACCGCGTGCCTCGCGTCGCTCCACGGGTCATGCTTACCACGATGGCGCGCCAGGTCGCAGTGATCGGCAGCGGCGCCGAGTGGGAGGACGCAGCCGAAGAGGTCGGCCGACTGCTCGCGGAACGAGGCTGCACGGTCGTGACCGGTGGCCTCGGAGAGGTCATGGCGGCCGCTCACCGTGGCGCGAAGTCGGTCGGGCGGCGCGACGATCGCGATCCTTCCGGGCGAGGATCGGAGCGCCGCGAACGCCTGGGCGGATCACGTGGTCGTGACCGGGATCGGGCATGCGCGAAACCTCGCGGTCGCTGCGTCCGGGGACGCGGTGATCGCCGTGGGCGGAAGCTACGGGACGATCGCGGAGATGGCGCTCGCACTCCGACTCGGAAGGTGTGTCGTCGCGCTCGGGGGAGCGCCGTCCGTCGAGGGCACCCTTGCCGCGGCGAGCCCAGTCGAGGCCGTTGAGCTCGCGCTACGAGACCTCGGCTAGGCGTCGCTTCAGGTACCGGGTCTCGACCGCGCTCGTCGTCAGCTCGAGTGCTCGGCGATACGCGGCGGCGGCCTCGTCCCGTTGATCCAGACGGCGATGCAGGTCGGCACGCGCCGCGTGCATGAGGTGGTACTCGTCGAGCCCGTCGATCTCCGTGATCAGACGGAGCCCTTCGTCGACATCGCCCGCGAGCGCAACCGCCACGGCGTGATTCAGTCGGACGACCGGAGAGGGATCGCTGGTTACGAGCGCCTCGTACAGGAGGACGATCTCTTCTCTCGGGCGACTCTCGGAGTGCGCCGCCGCGATCGCCGCCTGGAGCTGGTACGCGCCTGGTCGCCGCAGCGAAACGGCCCGCTCGAGCATGCGGAGCCCCTCGTCGATCCGCCTTCGATCCCAGAGTGACCTGTCCTGATCCTCGAGCAGCACGATCTCGCCGTCGGCTCCGACACGAGCGGCGCGACGCGAGTCCTGCAGGAGCATGAGGGCGAGCAGGCCGAGTACCTCGGGCTCGTCGGGCATGAGGACGGCGAGCAGCTTGCCGAGCCGAATTGCCTCGTCGCAGAGGTCGGCACGCACGTGGTCGGAACCGGCCGTCGCCGCGTAGCCCTCGTTGAACACGAGGTAGAGCACGGCAAGCACCGAACGCAGGCGCTCGGGGAGCAGATGGTCAGGCGGGACGCGGAAGGGGATCCCGGCGCCGCGGATCTTCCGCTTCGCGCGGACGAGGCGCTGCGCCATCGCAGGCTCTGCGACGAGGAACGCATGTGCGATCTCGGCGGTCGTGAGGCCGCCGACCTCGCGGAGTGTCAGCGCGACTCTGCTGTCCGCGGCGAGCGCCGGATGGCAGCACGTGAAGACGAGCGCGAGCCGCTCGTCGGGGATGGCACTCACGTCGTCCTCCTCGGCCGGCAGCTCCTGCAGCCGCCCGATGAGCTCGGCCTTCCGCTGGAAGACCTTCTCGCGACGAATCCGGTCGATCGCGCGGTTACGGGCAGTCGTGACGATCCAGGCTCCCGGAGTACGAGGCAATCCCTCTCGAGGCCACCGCTCGACCGCGGTCGCGAACGCGTCCTGCACGGCGTCCTCGGCGAGTTCGAGGTCGCCGAGGACGCGCGTGAGGATGCCCACGGCACTGCTCCACTCCTCCCGGAAGACGCGCTCGACGTCCTGCTGCATGCAGTGCCTATTGCAGCACGGGACGGATCTCGATCGCGCCCTCTCCCTTCGCGGCGGGGATCATGGAGGCGAGGCGGATCGCTTCGTCGAGGTCGGGGAGATCGATCAGGAAGAGGCCGCCCAGGACCTCCTTCGTCTCGGCGAACGGCCCGTCCGTGACGATGCGCTCGCCGTCGCGGACACGAACGACCTTCGCGGTCTGTGCGCCCGTCGAGCTCCTTGCCGGACACGTTCGGATCGGCCTTGCCGAGCTCCTCGAAGAGCGCGACCCATGCGGGCATCTCCTGCGCCCGGAGCGCCGCCCTCTCCTCGTCGGGGAGATCGGCCCAGCCGGCGTCGTTGTCGTAGATGAGCATCGCGTAGTTCACAGCTGCACCTCCTCCGGATCGACGTGGACCGGCCGAACCTCGACGGCACCGTGCTCGGCGCCAGGAATCCGTGCCGCCCAGTCGAGCGCGTCGTCCATCGACGCACACTCGAGGATGTAGAAGCCGCCGAGCGCTTCCTTCACCTCGGCATAAGGCCCATCCGTGACGAGCGTCTCGTCGCGAACCCGCACCGTCGTCGCGTCGCGGGTCGACCCGAGCTCATTGTCCGCCGGCGAGCACGCCGGCAGCCTCTGCCTCGCTCCCGAAGGCGCGGTACTTGTCGTACGCCGCCTCGCGCTCCTCGTCGGAGAAGCCGGACCAGCATGTCCTCGTCGGCGTAGATCAGTGCCATGTACTGCACGCTTTCCTCCGTTTCGTCGCTTGCATGACCAAGACGAACTGCAGCGGGCGGAATCGACACTACGACGCGAGCATCCGCTCGAGGAGCGTTCGCGCGCCCGCCTTGTCGAGCGGCTCGTTGAGGTTCCCGCACTTCGGGCTCTGCACGCACGAAGGGCAGCCCGCCGCGCACGGGCAGCGCTGGAGCATGCGCGCCGTGTCCTCGACCCAGTCGCTCGAAGCGGTCGAAGCCGCGCTCGGTGATCCCGACGCCTCCGGAGTGGCCGTCGTAGACGAAGATCGTCGGTCGGCCGGTCTGGTAGTGGAGGTTCGTCGAGAGCCCGCCGATGTCCCAGCGGTCGCACATCGCCCACAGCGGAAGGAGCGCGATGAGGCTGTGCTCGGCCGCGTGCAGCGCGCCGAGGAGCTTCGGCATCTGCTCGAGGCCTTCGAGGTGCGCCGCCTCGGGGCAGAACCAGATCGCCTCGGTCTCGAAGGTCGTCTCGGGCATGAGCATCGGCACGACGTCGATCGTCGAGCCGTCGCGCACCGCCTTGCGCGCGTAGCCGACGACCTGCTCCGTCACCGAGACCGAGCCGAAGTGGAGCTCGACACCGAGGCGTGCATCGATCCGCTCGCTCGACTCGATCGTCGTCTCCGACTCCTTCTTCGCCTGCGTGTACCAGTCGACGGACGCGGCTCTCACCACGGCGACGCGATCCTCGAACGACAGCGACTCGACGAGGTACTGCTCGCCGAGGTGGAGGTAGACCGCGCCCTCGTGCACGGTCGAGTACGCGCGGTCTCGCTCGACGAGGCCGAGGAGCGAGCCGGTTTCGCCGTCGACGACGGTGAACGCCTCGGCATCGCCCGAGCGGAGCGAGACGCGCGCGGCCGGATAGTCGCGGCCCTTCCACACGTAGCCCGCCGGCGTGTGCTCGAGCTCCGGCAGCTCTGCGGCACGGCGTAACGCCTCGGAGCCGAGCGTGGCCGCGTCGCCGTCGTCCAGCGGCGCTTCGAATGCGGCGGCGAGGACGTGCGGATCGAGGATGCGCGGGTTCGCGTGATCGAGAATCGCCGCCTCGACGCGCCGGGAGAGCAGCGCGTCAGGCTCCCGCGCGAAGAACTGATCGAGTGCGTCGTCCGATGCGACGAGGATCGCCAGGCCCCGCTCCCGCCTGCCGGCGCGTCCCCACTGCTGCCTGAGCGACGCGACGGTTCCCGGGAACCCGACCGAGATCGCGCAGTCGAGCAGGCCGATGTCGATCCCGAGCTCGAGCGCGTCCGTCGCCGTGACGCCGAGGAGCTCTCCCTCGACCAGTCGCCGCTCGATCTCGCGACGCTGCTCGGCCGTGTAGCCGGCGCGGTACGGCGCGAGCCGACTCCTCGTTGCGATGTCCACGCGCTCGGCGGCGAAGCGGTGGATCAGCTCCGCCGCCTTGCGGCTCTTCGCGAAGCAGATCGTCCGCAGGCCGCGCGAGGTGAGCTGGGAGAGAAGACGCGCCGCGTCGCCGAGCGGGCTCGCCCGCAGGCCGAGCTCGACATCGAGGAGGGGAGGGTTCCAGATGACCACCTCGCGCTCGGCTTGCGCAGACGTGTCCTGATCGACGACGGTCGCCGCCTGACCGGTGAGCTCGAGTGCGAGTTCGCCTGCGTTCGCGATCGTCGCGGACGCGAGGAGGAACTGCGGGTCGGCCTCGTAGATCCGCGCGAGCCGCCGCAGCCGGCGGAGCACGTTCGCGACGTGAGAGCCGAAGACCCCGCGGTAGACGTGCGCCTCGTCGATGACGACATAGCGGAGGTTCGCGAGCACGTCTCCCCAGCGATCGTGGTGCGGGAGGACGCCGATGTGCAGCATGTCCGGGTTCGTCAGGACGAGGTTCGACCACTTGCGAATCTGCCACCGCCGCTCGCTCGGCGTGTCGCCGTCGTAGATCGCGGGACGGAGCCCCTTCAGCCGGAGCTCCGCGAGCGAGCGCGCCTGATCCTGCGCGAGCGCCTTCGTCGGGTAGAGGTAGAGCGCGCGTGTCTTCGGCTCGCGCGCGATCGCGTCGAGGACGGGCAGGTTGAACGCGAGCGACTTGCCCGACGCGGTGCCGGTCGTGACGACGACGTTCTCGCCGCGCTGCGCCGCCTCCCAGGTCTCGGCCTGGTGTCGGTAGAGCGCGGTTACGCCGTTCGCGACGAGCGCGGATGCGACGCGTGGATCGAGGTCGTCCGGCAGCGGCTCGAGCTTCGGCTTGCGCGAGGGCTCGACACCCGAGTACGCGATCTCCTCGCCCTCGAGGATGTCCGCCCAGCTCGCGGCGATCGTCGTCACACGTACGGGCTGAACTCGCGCTCGAACGTCGCGCGCGGCTGTGCGCCGTAGACCGTTGCCTTCGCCTCCCCGCCGGCGAAGAGGATCACGGTCGGCAACGAGAGGACCCCGTAGCGCCCCGAGAGGCCGGCTTCCTCGTCGACGTTCACGCGTACGAGCCGGATGCGCTCGCCCCACTCCTCTGCGATCTCCCGTAGGTGGGGCTCGATCGCGTCGCACGGCTTGCACCAGGGCGCCCAGAAGTCGACCATCACGGGGATCGGGGAGTCGAGCACGTCGTGCTCGAAGGCCGCGGCACCGACTGTCTCCACGCCTACAGCTTGCCGGTGAGTGCCCGCAGCCGGAGCAACGGAACCTTCCACATCGCCTCGGCGACGATCGAGCCCGTCATCTTCGACGCGCCCGCACGGCGCTCCACGAACGTGATCGGCACCTCCTCGATCCGGAGGCCCGCCTTGCGGACGCGGTAGGTCGTCTCGATCTGGAACGCGTAGCCGTGGGCGGAGAGGGCGTCGAGGTCGATCGCTTCGAGCGTGGCCCGGCGAAAGCACTTGAAGCCACCCGTGAGATCGCGCACGCGCATGCCGAGGAGGACCTGCGCGTACAGGCATCCGCCCCGCGACACGATCCGGCGGACGAGACCCCAGTTCGCCGTACCGCCTCCGGGCGCGTAGCGCGAGCCGAGCACGAGGTCGGCGTTGTCCGCGGCCGCGATCAGCCTCGGCACGTCGGCCGGGTTGTGCGAGAAGTCGCAGTCCATCTCGAGCACGAGCTCGGCGTCCTCCGAGAGAGCGCGCCGGAACCCTGCGATGTACGCCGGCCCGATTCCCTCCTTCGTCTCGCGGTGAAGCACCGAGACCCACGGGTGCTCGGCGGCGAGCCGGTCGGCGATCTCGCCGGTTCCATCCGGAGAGCCGTCGTCGATGACGAGGACGCGATCGCGGTCGGTGTCGAGCACGTCGCCGAGCGCGTCGATCATGGCCTCGATGTTCTCGCGCTCGTTGTACGTCGGGAGGCACAGGACCGCGCGAGGCATCGCCGTATCATCGCGGGATGCCTCAGACGTTGCCCCGCAACGACGCTCTGGCGGACCAGCTCGACCTGCTCGCGGACCTCTCGGAGATCCTCGAGGAGGAGTCGTTCAAGGTGATCGCGTACCGGCGGGCGGCGGGGCGAATCCGCGAGTCCCCGCTACCGATCGCCGAGCTCGCGCTCGAGGGGAAGGCCAAGCAGCTGCCGGGCATCGGCAAGACGATCGAGAACAAGGTGGTCGAGGTGGTCGAGGGCGGCGAGATGCACGCACTCACCAAGCGCCGCGGCCTCGTACCGGCGGGGGTCGTGGACTTCCTGAGGCTCCCGGGAGTCGGCCCGAAGACGGCGGCGCGCATCTGGATGCAGCTCGGCATCACATCGCTCGACGGGCTCCAGAGCGCCGCCGAGGAGGGCCGGCTGCGCGATCTCTCCGGAATGGGCGCGCGCAGCGAGGAGAAGATCCTGAAGGCGCTCGAGGCGGGAGTCGGCGACAAGGCGGAGGAGCGTCGGCTTCTCGGTCAGGCGCTCCCTGCAGTACGCCGCGTGGTCGCCGAGCTCGCCGCGCATCCGGCGGCAATCGCGGTGTCCGAGGCGGGCAGCATCCGGCGGCGTCGTGAGACCGTGCGCGACCTCGATCTCATCGCGACGTCGACCGACCCGCCGGCCTTGATCGCCGCGTTCTGCGACGGGGACTGGGTCGCGGAGGTCGCGGCGCGCGGTGACACGAAGGCGACGGTCGTCGGTCACGACGGTCTCCGCTTCGACCTCCGGGTGGTTCCACCGGAGTGCTACGGCAACGTGCTCCAGCACTTCACGGGCTCGAAGGACCACAACATCGCGCTGCGCGAGGACGCTCAGCGCCGCGGACTGTCGATCTCGGAGTACGGGGTCACGGAGGTCGAGAGCGGCGAGGTCGTGACGCACGCGAGCGAGGACGAGCTGTACGAGTTCCTCGGCTACGCGCCCATCCCACCCGAGCTGCGGGAGGGAACGCACGAGATCGGCGCCGCGCGCGAGGGCGAGCTGCCGGAGCTCGTCGAGCTCGGAGACCTGCGCGGCGAGATGCACTGCCACTCGACCTGGTCGTCGGACGGCAAGAACACGCTCGAGGAGATGGCGCTCACGGCCAAGTCTCGCGGGTACCGCTTTCTCTGCATCACCGACCACTCGCACTATCTGCGGGACGGCCGGCTCGAGGCCCAGTGGAAGGAGATCGCCGAGCTCAACGCGCGGGTGAAGTCGTTTCGCGTACTCCGAGGGATCGAGGTGAACATTCGCGCCGACGGTTCCCTCGACGTGGACGACGGCACGCTCGCCGAGCTCGACTGGGTGATCGCGTCGCTGCACACGTCGTTCGACCGCAGCCCGACCGAGCGGATCCTCGGCGCGATGGACAACCCGCACGTCGACTGCATCGGGCACCTCACGGGTCGACGGCTACTCAAGCGCGACGGAGCTCCGGTGGACGTGGAACGTGTCGTCGCTCACGCCGTCGAGACTCAGACGGCGCTCGAGATCAACTCCCAGCCCGATCGTCTCGACATGCGCGACACGCATGCCCGGCTCGCAGGCGAGGCAGGCGTGCGGATCCCGATCACGACCGACGCGCACTCGATCGGCGCGCTCGGGTATGCGGAATTCGGCGTCGCGCAGGCGCGGCGTGCGTGGCTCACGAAGGAGCAGGTGCTGAACACGCGCAGCTGGCGCGAGATCGAGAAGCTGCGCACGTGAGCACGTTCCGCGACGACGGCGCGCTCGCGCTCGACTGGGTCGCGTCGTATCTAGAGCGGCGTGCGCGACCTCCCGGTCCTGTCGCAGGTCGAGCCCGGCGCGATCCGCGCGGGTCTGCCGTCCTCGCCTCCTGACGACCCCGAGCCGTTCTCGGCCGTTCTCGACGATCTCGACAACGTGCTCCTGCCGGGGCTCACTCACTGGCAGAGCCCGCGCTTCTTCGCCTATTTCGCGACGACGGGCGCCGAGCCCGGCGTGCTCGCGGAGCTCCTCATCGCCGGCCTCAACCAGGTCGGGATCCTCTGGCGCACGTCACCCGCGCTCCAGGAGCTCGAGGAGCTGACCGTCGACTGGCTGCGGCAGCTCGTCGGACTTCCGGAGGAGTTCGCAGGCCACATCGAGGACACGGCCTCAACGGGGGTGCTCGCAGCCGCGATCGTCGCGCGCTCGCGCCGGCCCGATCGTCGCGTTCTCGTCTGCTCCGAGCATGCGCACTCCGTGGGCGAGAAAGCGGCCAGGCTCCTCGAGCTCGAGCTGCGCAAGGTGCCGACCGACGACGCGTTCCGCATGCGACCCGATCTGATCGGCGCCGAGGACGCGTGCGCGGTCATCGCGACGATCGGGACGACGGGGATGACCTCCGTCGATCCCGTCCCCGAGATCGCGCAGCGGTGCGCGGATGCCGGCACGTGGCTCCATGTCGATGCGGCGTATGCGGGGTCTGCGGCGATCCTGCCGGAGCTCGGCCAGCACTTCGCCGGGTGGGAGCTCGCCGACTCCATCGGCGTGAACCCGCACAAGTGGCTGGGCGTGCCGATGGACTGCTCGGTCTTGTGGACGCGGCGCCAGGAGGACTTCCGCAACGCCTTCAGCCTCGTCCCCGAGTTCCTGCGCTCGCCCGACGACGCGCTCAACCTCAGCGAGGTCTCGATCCCGCTCGGCCGGCGATTCCGGGCGCTGAAGCTGTGGACCGTCCTCCGGTGCTACGGCCGCATCGGCCTGCAGGAGCGACTTCGCGAGCATCTCCGGCTCGCGCAGCTGTTCGAGGGTTGGGTTCGCGACGAGCCCGGCTGGGACGTGACCGCGCAGAGGCACTTCTCGCTCGTCTGCTTCCGGCGCGACGGCTCGGACGAGGAGAACGAGCGGCTGCTCGAGCGCGTCAACGACTCGGGTGAGGTCTTCCTCTCGCACACGCGCTTCGCGGATCGGTATCAGCTCCGTCTCGCTGTCGGCAGCTTCCGGACCACCGAGGACGACGTGCGGCTCGCCTGGGATGTCCTCAGGCGCGAGGCTGCGGCGCTCTGAGGTAGAGGCGCAGCGCGCGAAAGACGCGGCCGCCGTCCGGCGTCGTCGCGAACCGGCCGCGCGCGTAGACGCCGTCCTTCGTTCGTAGAGCCGCCTGTGCCCGCTCGATCGCTCCTGCCGGCGCGCCCGACGCCTGGAGGTCGACCTCGGAGATCGTGACCCGCGACGATCCGTTGACCTGACCGGCGCGATACGAGAAGCAGGGAGCACGGATGCAGCGAATGCCGGTATCGACGACGCGGTAATAGCCGCCGCTCACCGCGGCTGTACCGGCCGGCGCGTAGACGGCGTACACGCGCAGCTGATCGAGGATGCGGTCGCCGAACCTCTGGCCGAGCTCGATCGCGCCGCGGACGAGCGAGCCCTCGGGAATTTCGTTGACATATGGCCGGCCGTAGCGGTCGACGGCGCGCGCTGCGTAGCAGCGCGTCTGCCGCTGCCCGTTCCCGCAGCGCGTCCGCACGCCGTTGGCCAGTGACGCCCAGTAGCCGCCACAGAGCGGGCTCGGACAGAGCCGTGGGTCTTGCTCGACGAGGAACATCGCAGTGCCGGTCGGCGGCGTGCGCGCAGCAGCGCCCGAAACAGCGATTCCGGCTACGACCAGGATCGCGATGAAGCCGATTCGGCTGACCATGCTCGTACGATACGTCCGTGCGCCTCGTCGCCATCGGGCTCGCGGCGGGGTTCTTCTCCGCCTTCTTCGGGGTCGGAGGAGGGATCATCGCCGTGCCACTGCTGATCCTCGTTGCGGGGATGCCGGAGCGCGCTGCGACGGCGACCTCCCTGCTAGCGATCGCCATCACCGCGAGCGCTGGGGTGATCGTCTTTTCGTTCAGGGGCGAGGTCGAGGTCGGCTACGCGGTGCTCGTCGGGCTCCCAGCAGTGGTGGGAGTTCTGGCCGGGACTGCGTGGCAGCAACGCGTCCGCACGAGCACGCTCACGTACGGCTTCGCAGCGCTGCTGACCGCCATCGGAATCTGGCTGCTCGCGTCGTGAGTGCGTCGACGATCGCGTTCGGCATCGTTCTCGGTCTGGCGGCAGGCGTGCTCGCGGGCATGTTCGGCGTCGGCGGGGGCATCCTCTTCGTGCCCACGCTCGTGGTGCTCGGGCTCGGACAGCTCGAGGCACAGGGCACCTCGCTCCTCGCGATCCTTCCGACGGTGCTCGTCGGCGCCTGGAGCCAGCGCCGCTACGGCAATCTCCGCGCGCGGACGGCGGTCGTCGTCGGACTCGCGTCGATCGTGGGGGTCGAGATCGGCGCGAGGATCGTCACGGAGCTTCCGGAGACCACGTTGCGCACGCTGTTCGCCATCCTGCTCTTCGGCGTGGCGGCCCAGCTCGTGTGGAGAACGCGCCGCAGAAACCCGCGCTACCCTGATTCGCCGTGATCCGCCTCGCCGTCGCGGTCGTCGCAGCCCTCGTCGCTTCGGCGACGCTCGCGGCCGCCGCTCCGCCTCCGCGCAGCGCCACCACGAGCGCCACCGCGTTCCTGTTGCGCATCACGATTCCCGGCCAGGACGGCGTCTCGCTCGGCGATCTCGAGTGGCCGACCTCGCCCACCGTGGACGTTCAGTCGTTCCAGTACCCCGCAGACGGCTCGATCGTCAGCGTCGGGCGCTCGCGCGCGACTGTCTTCGCGTCTCCCGGCTCGGCCGCCACGACGCAGTCGTCTTGCGGAGACGATCGTCGTCTCACTATTCAACGGGGAGATCGTCGCCGGCAAGATCACGGCGTCGGTCTCCGCGGGCGCCAGCGAGCGGTCGGTGGGCTCGGAGTCGTCGGCGTCGGAGGTCCAGGGGCTACGCGCCCTCGGACGTGACCTCCCGAGTGCACCCGGGACCGCCTCGCTCGAGGACTGGGGAACGCTCACCGTCCTTGCCGGCAGTAGCGGAACTCGCAAGAAGGGCCCGCCCGGCGCTCAGGCGTCCGTCACCGGGCTTCGAATCCAGTTGAGCGCCGAGCACGGCGGCCTTCCAGCCGGCAGCGAGATCGTGATCGGGAACGCGCAGGCGACATCCGTCGCCGATGTCAGTGCGCCATCCCGTCCGACCACGCCGGGCTCCGGACACCGCCCACCGACGACGCCTGGCGGTCGACCCAGCAGGCCGAGCGCGCCTGAGCCCGACGTCGGTGGAGAGGTTCCGGGCGGGCCTGTGCGGGTTGCACCGGAGGTCAGCGCGCGGCTCTCGTCCGGAGGCTATGTCTTCCCCATCTACGGCACCGCGTCCTTCGGCGACAGCTTCGGAGCGCCGCGGGCGGACGTCTCAGGAGGCTGGCATCACGGCGAGGACATCTTCGCGGCCGCCGGGACCCCCTTGCTCGCGGTGGCGGACGGGACGCTGCACACGATCGGGTTCAACCGGATCGGCGGGTACCGGCTCTGGCTGCGGGACACGTCGGGTAACGAGTTCTACTACGCACACCTCTCCGCGTACTCACCGCTCGCGGTCGAGGGGAGGTCGGTGAAGGGGGGTGATGTCATCGGGTTCGTCGGCGCGACCGGCGACGCCGACGGAGGAGCGCCGCACCTCCACTTCGAGATCCACCCGTCCTCGATGCTGGGCCTCGGGTACGACGGCGTCGTTGCGCCGTACCCGATCCTCCTCGCATGGCGGCATGCCGACGACATCTCGTTCTCCGCGGGGCGCATCTACGTGCCGACCGGGCCGGGCAGCGCAACATTGCCGCCGCCCGGCGCGGTCTTGCTCGAGGCCGACGACATCGCGTCGACCAGCGGTCTCGTTCCCGGAGCGCTCGAGAAAGCGTTGAGGGACTAGCGAAGCCGGGCCGGCTTACGGCTCGGAGCCGTTGCCGCCCGGTGCTGCATCGGCCTCGGCGGCGAGCTCGGCCTCGAGCTCTTCGAGCCCATCGCCGTTCCCGCCGGCGATCTGCTCCATGATCCAGTCGCGCGTCGCCTGACCGGTCCACGGGTTGTAGAGCACGCCGAGCGTCACCCCGGTGAGCAGGACGACGCGGTTGCGCGCCTTGTGGCTCTTCTTCTTCGCGCCTCCCTTGAGCTTCTCCGACGCCTCCGTGAGGTCGCCGACGAGGTGCTGGAGCTGCTTCTGGAAGTCCTTCTCGGAAACCTTCTCCGCCTTGCCCTTGAGACCTCGGCCCTTCGCCATCTGGCCGTAGATGCTGCGGGCGGCGACGAAGGCGGCGAGGAGGTCCTCGCGAAGCTCCGGATCCGTCATTGCGCGCTGGACGTACGGCTTGAGCGCGTCCGTCGACAGCGCGGGATTCGTCTTGGTCTTCACCATGCTTGGTACCACCTTTCCTCGACTCGGCTTCGAAGTATGTCGGCTACGATCGCCCGCGTGCGGGCACTGCTGTTCTTCGCCCTCCACCCCAAGCGCTTGCTCGATGCTCATCGCCGGCGTGGTGAGCGCGACGCTCTACGTGTGGGTCGCCGCTGTACGAGCGGTACCCGGTGTGCACGAAAGGAAAACAGCGATGAGGCGAGCGTGGCGCGAGCGCGAGCGGAAGCGGCCGTAGCGCGGCGCCTGAGGGCGTCGCTTAGCATCCCCGCGTGCAGCCGAAGGGCCTTATCTGCGCCGGCGGCGAGGCGACACGCCTCGGCGAGCTGACGCGCGTCGCGAACAAGCACCTGCTCCCGGTCGGGAGCTGGCCGATGATCTACTACCCGCTCCAGCTCCTCCAGTTGGCCGGGATCACCGACGTGCTCCTCGTCACGGGGAAGGGCCACGCGGGGCAGATGATCGATCTCCTCGGGGATGGCCGACTGGCCCCTCGCGGCGGCGGCGATCCGATCCTCGAGCTCGATCTCACCTACAAGGTCCAGACGGAGCCCGGCGGTATCGCGCAGGTCGTCGGCATGGCGCAGGACTTCGCCGCGGGAGCGCCGCTCGTGGTCGTGCTCGGAGACAACATCTTCGAGTTCGCGCAGTCCGCGAGCATCCACGAATGGGCGGAGAGCCCATCCCGCGCGCGGATCTTCGTCAAGGAGGTCGACGATCCAGAGAACTTCGGAGTCGTCGTGTACGGCGATGACGGCGAGGTCGCGGACATCGTCGAGAAGGCCGGCGTCGTCGACATGAGGTTCGACGAACCGCCGACGTCGCATGCGGTCGTCGGTCTCTACTGCTACCCGCCGGACGTGTTCGACGTCATCGCCACGCTGAACCCGTCCGCGCGCGGCGAGCTGGAGATCACGGACGTGAACCGCCACTACGCGCTCGCGGGGAGGCTGGAGGCCTCCGAGGTCGACGGTTGGTGGGAGGACGCCGGCAAGCACTGGCAGCACCTCGCGGACATCGGCCGCCGGATCGACGAGACGGGCGCGAACAAGCGTGACGCCGCGTGATCGACGGCATCGTCCGCATCCCTCTGCGCCGTGTCGAGGACGAGCGCGGCTGGTTCTGCGAGCTTCGCCGCGATAGCTCCCTGCCGAAGCCGATGCGCCAGACGAACGTTTCCTTCTCGCGTGCCGGAGTGCATTCGAGGCCTGCACTACCACGAGCGCGGGCAGGACGATCTCTTCGCGTGCCTGCGCGGAACGGCACGCGTGGTCGTGCTCGACCGCGAGACGGGCGAGACGTTCACGGAGGACATCGGCGAGGACAACCCGGTGGCGGTCTACATCCCCGGGTTCGCACGCGCACGGCTTCGAGGCGCTCACGGACATCCTGTTCTGCTACCACGTCACGGTCGAGTACGACCCGGCCGACCCCGACGAGCACACGGTCCCCTGGAACGACCCGCGCGTCGCATCCCTATGGAGCTCGAGCACCCCGATCCTGTCCGCGCGGGACGCCGCCGTCGAGTCCTGATCACGGGCGCCGGCGGCCAGCTCGGCCGCGCGCTCGAGCGGGCATTCGCGGGCGACGACGTCCTCGCGCTCACGCGCGCCGACTGGGACGTCACCGGGCCGTTACCTCACTCAGCTTCGTCGACGCGAGATCGACCTCGTGCTGCATACGGCGGCGTGGACCGACGTCGACGGCGCCGAGGACGACCCGCAGGGTGCGGCCGCTGTGAACATCGGCGGAACCGCACACGCCGCAGCGCTCAAGGCGCCGCTCGTGACCTTCTCCACCGACTACGTCTTCGACGGGCGCAAGCGCTCGCCCTACGTCGAGTCGGACGGCCCGAACCCGGCCTCCGCCTACGGCAGGACGAAGCTCCACGGCGAGGCCGCCGCCGGGCCGAACGCGTGGGTCGTCCGGACGTCGTGGCTCTTCGGCTCGACCGGCCACAACTTCCTCCGGACGATGCTCCGCCTCGGCGCAGAGCGCGACGAGGTCGCGGTCGTCGACGACCAGCGAGGCTGCCCGACGTTCGTCGGCCACCTGGCCGCTGCCGTTCGGGGATTCGTCGACGCGGACATGCCGAAGGGGCTCTGGCACGTGGCGGCTGAGGGTGACTGCACGTGGGCCGACTTCGCCGAAGCGATCTTCGCGGAGGCGGGGCTCAGCTGTCGCGTCCGCCGGATCACGACGGCAGAGCTCGAGCGTCCTGCCCCGAGACCCGCGTACTCCGTGCTGCGGAGCGAGCGAGAGGGAGCTCCCGTGCTCCCGCACTGGCGCGACGGTCTTCGCGCATGCCTCGCCGAGATGGACGGCTAGCCTTCGCCGCCGTGCGACTCCTCGTCACCGGCGGCGCCGGCTTCATCGGCTCGAACTTCGTCCACTACTGGCTCGAGCGTCACCCGCAGGACTCGGTGGTCGTGTACGACCTGCTGACCTACGCCGGGAACCGCGAGCAGCCTGGCGGCGGTTGAGAGCGGCATCGAGTTCGTCCAGGGAGACATCTGCGATCGCGATCTCGCCGAGGCGACGCTGCGCGAGCACGAGACCGAGGTCGTCGTCAATTTCGCCGCCGAGTCGCACAACTCGCTCGCGGTCGTCGACCCGACGCGGTTCTTCCGCACGAACGTCCTCGGCACGCAGACCATGCTCGACGCCTCGCGTGCCGCCGGCGTCGCGCGCTTCCACCACGTCTCCACCTGCGAGGTGTACGGCGATCTCGCGCTCGACACGGACGAGGTGTTCACCGAGGACTCGCCCTATCGCCCGCGCACGCCGTACAACGCGTCGAAGGCGGGCGCCGACCATGCTGTCCGCGCGTACTTCGAGACCTTCGGTCTTCCCGTCACGATCACGAACTGCTCGAACAACTACGGCCCCTTCCAGTTTCCCGAGAAGGTCGTCCCGCTCTTCACCACGAACGCGCTCGACGACGAGCCGCTCCCGATGTACGCCTCGACGCAGAACAAGCGCGAGTGGCTGCACGTGCTCGACCACTGTGAAGCGATCGACCTCGTGTTGCGGGAGGGACGGGCGGGCGAGACGTACAACGTCGGCTCAGGAGTCGAGGCGACGATCGAGGAGATCGCCGACCGCGTGCTCGAGCTGACCGGCAAGCCGGAGACTCTCAAGAAGATCGTCCCGGACCGCCCCGGACACGACCGGCGCTATCTCCTCGACGCCACCAAGATCGCGCAGGAGCTGGGCTGGGCGCCGTCGCGCGGCTTCGAGGACGGGCTGCGGGAGACCGTCGCCTGGTACGAAGCGAACCGCGAGTGGTGGGAGCCGCTCAAAGAGCGCGCGCCGGTCGAAGAATCTGCCTGGAAGTAGACCTGTTCGCTCAAGGCCTGGCGCAATCGGCCGAGAACACAAAGAGCTAACGCTGCGGAGCTACCCTGGAGCCCTCGTGCGCGCACTCGTCGCCGCAATCGTCCTCGTCCTCACCGTCACCGTCGCATCCGCGTCGGGGCAGCAGACGCCACCCTCGTCCTACGGCGAAGCGGTCTTCCTCGTCTCCGGACGCGGCTACGGGCACGGCGTCGGGATGAGTCAGTACGGCGCGTACGGCCAGGCGCTCGCCGGCCGCACGTACGACCAGATCCTCGCTTACTACTACACCGGAACCGAGCTGGCGAAAGCGGGCAGGAAGGAGGTGCGCGTTCTCCTCGCCGAAGGTCGTCGCGCGGTGACGATCTCGTCGAGCCTCCCGTTCATCGCCGTCGACGCGACGGGGGCAACGTATCGGCTCCCCAAGGGACCGCTCACGGTTCGCCCCGATCTCTCCATCCCCTCCGAAGCAGGCCTGGTTCCGGCGACCCCGCCGCTCGTGTTTCGGCCGGCCAAGAAGGCATCGCTCGCGCTCGACGGTCGCCTCTACCGCGGCAAGCTCGAGCTCGTCCCGCAGGCCGGGTTCCTCCGTGTGGTGAACGTCGTCGCGCTCGAGAGCTACCTCCAGGGCGTGGTCGCGGGGGAGATGCCCTACAGCTGGCCCGCCGAGGCGCTCAAGTCCCAGGCGGTCGCTGCCCGCTCGTACGCGCTTGCCAGCCTCGTCAAGGGGAAGCCGTTCGACCTCTACTCGGACGTCCGCAGCCAGGTGTACCTCGGCGTGGCCGGTGAGAAGCCGTCGACGACCAAGGCCGTGACCGACACGACGGGACAGGTCGTTCTCTACGGCGGGAAGGTCGCGACGACGTACTACTTCTCGACTTCGGGAGGCAAGACGGCGAGCGCAGCCGACGTGTTCGGGTTCAGCGTGCCGTACCTCGTCTCGCGGCCCGATCCGTGGGACAAGATCTCGCCGTACTACCGGTGGGGACCGGTGCTGCTCGGTGCGCGCACGGTGCAGGCGAAGCTCGGAGCCGACGCGCGGGTCACCGACGTCAGGGGCAACGCGACGCCGTCCGGGCGCATTCGCTCCGTCACCGTCGAGACCACCGCGGGCTCGGAGCAGGTCCCTGCCACGGTCGTTCGCACCGCTCTCGGCTTGCGCTCGACGTGGGTGACGATCGGCGTGCTCAGGCTCGATCGTCCCGCTGTGGGAGCGATCGTCTTCGGATCGAGCGCTCGTCTCAACGGGGTGGGGAGAGGTCTCGAGAGCCTGAAGCTGGCATCTTCTCCCGACGGCGTGGCCTGGTCTCCCGTGGCCACGCTCACCCCCGATGCTGCCGGAGCGCTCACCCTCGACGTGAAGCCCGTGCGCACGACGCGGTATCGGCTCGAGACGGAGGGTGGCGCCTCTCCAGCGCTGCTCGTGCAGGTCGCGCCACGCCTGACGCTCGCCCGTCCGACACTGGCCGAGCCGGGTGTCCTCAGCTGGATCGGTCAAGCCCAAGCTTCCGGGTGCCGTCGATCGCCGTCGAGCGCAGGAAGGGCTCGGCTTGGGCACTCGTCGGCGAGGTGGTCGTGGACGGCGCCGGCACGTTCAGGCTCGAGCTCGACGCGACGGTCCCGCAGGGGAGCTACCGGGCTCGGAGTACCGCGAGCGCCGCGTTCGCAGCCGGCACGTCCCCCGTCGTGCAGGTGACCGGATGAGGCGGATCGCGCTCATCGTCGCGCTCGTGTCGATCTCGCTCGCGCTGCCGGGGCGAGCCGGCGCTGCGCGTGTCGCTGTCGGCCTCGCTCACGGTGCGAAGGCGGACGTCGTCGCCGCAGCCGTGGAGCGGCGCACCGGCACGCACGCGCACAGCCTGAAGCCGATCCCCGCGCTGGTCGTCGACGTGCCCGCAGGCGTGTCGCTCCAGGGGATCTCCGGCGTGCGCTACGTGGAGCCAGTTCTCACGCGTCATCTCGCGTTCACGCCGAGCGATCCGCTCGTGCCGAAGCAGTGGTACCTCTCGTACAGCGGCTTCTACTCCCCGTGGATCACGCTGCCCGCGTTCGAGCCGATTCCAGTCGCGGTCATCGACTCCGGCGTCGATGCCGGCCATCCAGACCTCGCGGGCAGGATCCTCGATGCGAAGAGCTTCGTCGGTGGCTCGGCGCGCGTGGACACGCTCGGTCACGGCACGTTCGTCGCGGGCCTCATCGGGGCAGGCCACGACAACGGGATCGGCATCGCAGGCCTCGCGCCCTCGTCCGAGCTCCTCATCGCGAAGGTCGTGACCAAGTCGCGTGCGATCCCCGTCGACGCGGAGGCAAGGGCGATCCGCTGGGCCGTCGACAACGGCGCGCGAGTCATCAACATGAGCCTCGGCGGCATCCGGGATCCGCTCGATCCGGACCGTGACACGTACTCGCGCCTCGAGGCTGACGCTGTGGCATATGCGGTCTCGAACGGTGTCGTCGTCGTGGCGGCGGTCGGCAACTCCGACCAGGCGCCGACGAGCCCGTGGAAGTACGCGAGCTACCCGGCGGCTCTCCCTCACGTCCTCGGCGTGAGCGCGATGAACGACACGGGTGGCATCCCGTCGTTCTCGAACCGCGACCCGATCTACAACGACCTCGCTGCGCCGGGCCTCGAGATCCTGTCGATCCTTCCCCGGCCGCTGACCGCGCGCTTCCCGAGTTGCTCCGATCAAGGCTATTCGAGCTGCGGCCCCGACGAGTTTCGAGAGGCGCAGGGGACGTCGTTCGCGGCCCCGCAGGTGAGCGCCGCCGCGGCGGTCCTGCTGAGCCTGCGACCGACGCTACGTCCCGAGCAGGTCACGAAGATCCTCCAGTCGACTGCGATCGACCTGGACCCGGAGACCGGCTGCGACGCGTGCGCAGACGGGCGCGACTCCTACTCGGGCTGGGGTCGGCTGGACGTCGCTGCGGCTGTCGGCGCGCTGTCGAAGCCGATCCCGCGCCGCGACTTCTACGAGTCGAACGACGATCTCGGCGCGCGTGCGTATCACGTGTATGGACAGAACCGCCGACTGCAGGCTCGAGTCGACTTCTGGGACGACCAGGACGACGTCTACGCGATCCGTCTGAACCGAGAACCAACCGGTCTACGTCGGGCTGACCGGGGCCGACGCGAGCGTCGATCTGAGCCTCGCGTTCTGGCTTCCCCAGGCGCGCTCGGTCGAACGTGTCGCGGACTTTCGGTATCGCGTGCGCACGTCTGCCCGCACCGGCTCGCGCCAGTACCTCTCGTACCGCCCACGGCTCGCCGGGACGTACTACGTGCAGGTGCGCATGTCGAGTCCGGGCGCCACGCGCTACCGGCTCGCGATCATCAAGGGCTAGAGCAGTTCGTCCTCAGGCACGTTGCGCAGCACTCGCGCAGGGTTGCCGACGACGATCACGCGCGGCGGCACGTCCTTCGTCACCACCGCTCCGGCGCCGACGAACGCCTCCTCGCCGATCTCGATCCCGGGACAGAGGATCGCTCCACCGCCCACGCGAGCGCCGCGGCGAATGGTCGGCCCCTTCATCAGCTCATGACGCCGCTCCGTTCGACCCATGAAGTTGTCGTTCGTCGTGACGACGCACGGCGCGATGAAGACGTTGTCCTCGAGCGTCGAGTAGGCCGTGATGTACGCCTCCGCCTGGATCTTGGTCAGCGCCCCGATCGTCGTGTCGTTCTCGACGAGGGAACCGCGGCCGAGCACGACGTCGTCGCCGATCGTCACACGCTCGCGCACGCAGGACTGGTCACCGAGAATCACCCGCGCGCCGATCCGCGAGCCGGCGAAGACGATGGCTCCCGTGGAGACGATCGTTCCGTCCCCGATCTCGGTCGGAGGCAGCGGCTCGCGCTTGGCCGTCGAGCGCGGCGACAGGGATGGCTGCTTGCCGACGACGGCGTTCTCGAGCACCTTCACACCCTCCCCGAGCACCGTTCCCGGGTAGACGGTGGCGCTCGGGTGGACCTCAGCCGCCATTGAGCGATGTCGTGAGCATGTCCAGCGCGCGCACAACCCGCGCTCCGTCGCGCGCGACGCGCGCGCGATCCCCGTCGCCCTCGACCAGCGACAGGAAGTGCCGGCACTCGAGCCTGAGCGGCTCGTCGGTCGCGATCTTCGGAATGTGGATGTCGCCCGTGCGCGTCTGCCACTCGCCGTACGTGTTGACGGGCTTCCACGGCGCCTTCTCGTACACCGTGACCTTGCGGTCGAGCTCCATGTCGTCGAAGACGGCCATCTTCTCGGAGCCGACGACGGTCATCTTCCGCATCTTGTGCGGATCGAGCCACGAGAGGTGCATGTGCGCGATGCGGCCGGACGGGAAGCGGAGGTAGCAGAAGACGACGTCCTCGACGCCCGGCTGGAGGAAGTCGCGGCCGAGCGCGATCGCCTCCACGGGATCCTCGTCCAGCAGGTAGAGGATCACGGAGAGGTCGTGCACGCCGAGCGACCAGAGGGCGTTCTCGTACGGTCGGATGCGACCGAGGTTCTGCCGGTTCCCGTACACGCAGAGCACGTCACCGAGCTCGCCGTCGTCGACCAGTTCCTTGAGCTTGACGACCGCAGGGTGGTAGAGCAGCAGATGGCCGGGCATCAGCACGAGGTCGCGCTCCTCGGCGAGCGAGACCAGCTCGTCGATCTCGTCGCTCTTCATCGCGGGCGGCTTCTCGACGAACACGTGCTTGCCGGCCTCGAGCGCCCGCTTCGCGAGGTCGTAGTGGGACGGCACCGGAGTCGCGATCACGACCGCGTCCAACTCTGTGTCGTCGAGCATCTCGTCGAAGGTCGAGGCCCAGCGGGCGTGCGGGTAGCGGCTCTGGAACTCCGCATCCTTGCCCTCGGCCGGATCGCTGAGCCAGGCGAGGTCGGCCAGGTCGGCGAAGTTGCGCGCGAGATTCTTCCCCCACTCTCCGAGGCCGGCCTGCCCGACCCGGATGCTCACAGCTTCCAGACCTTGTCCGAATGCGTCCCGTTCTTGCCGGTCGCGTTGCGGAGATCGACCACGAGGACGGCGTCCTCGACGAGCTGCTCGTAGTCGATGCCCGAGTGATTCGTCACGATGACGACGCAGTCGTAGGCGCTCGGGTCGAGCGCCGACGAGCTCATCGTGACGCCGTTCTCCGCGAACGAGGGCACATGGGGGTCGTGGTAGTGGACGTCGGAGCCGGCGTTGTGGAGCAGGCTGATCAGCTTGATCGCCGGAGACTCGCGCGTGTCCGATATGTCCGGCTTGTAGGCCACGCCCAGGACGAGGATCTTCGAGCCCTTGAGCGAGCGCTGACGGGCATGGTTGAGAGCCTGCGAGACCACCGAGCGACAGTGGTACGGCATCGACTCGTTGACCTTCCCCGCGAGCTCGATGAACTCGGTGTAGAAGCCGAACTCCCGCGCCTTCCACGTGAGGTAGAAGGGATCGATCGGGATGCAGTGGCCGCCGAGCCCGGGCCCCGGCTGGAACGGCATGAATCCGAACGGCTTCGTCGCGGCAGCGTCGATGACCTCCCAGACGTCGATGTTCATCCGGTCGCAGAGCTGAGCGAGCTCGTTGACGAGCGCGATATTGACGGAGCGGAAGATGTTCTCGAGGAGTTTCGTGAGCTCCGCTGCTTCGGGCGACGAGACGGGGTGGACGTTGTCGATCGCGGCGGAGTAGAGCTCGACGGCTGCAGCAGTCGAGTCGGCGTCGATCCCGCCCACGACCTTGGTCACGGTCTTCGTCGTCCAGTCCTCCCGACCCGGATCGACCCGCTCCGGCGAGAAGGCGAGGTGGAAGTCCTTGCCGGCCGTGAGGCCACTTCCCGCCTCGAGGATCGGCTGCACCTGCTCTCGAGTCGTGCCGGGATACGTCGTCGACTCGAGGATCACGAGATGTCCCGCGCGGAGACGCGTTGCGATCGACTCGGCGGCCGAGACGAGGATCCGCAGGTCTGGCTCGCGCTGGCGCGAGAGGGGTGTCGGCAGCGCGACGAGAATCGCGTCCGCCTCGCGCAGCTCGTCGTAGTCCGTCGTCGCGGTGACGAGGCCTGCGTCGACGAGCGGCTTCAGCACCTCCGTGGGGATGTCCTCGATGTAGCTCTCGCCTGCGTTCAGTCGTTCGACGCGAGCGGCATCGACGTCCACGAGCAGCACCTGCTTGCCGGCGTCGGCGAACGTGCGTGCGAGCGGGAGGCCGACGTAGCCGGCGCCGATGATGGCAACGTCGCGCTTCATCGGCTCGGGATCGTAGCGACGAGCACCTGGGCGATCCGCTCGGAGGCATGGCCGTCGCCGTAGAGCACCGGCCGGCCGGGCGGCATCGTCGCGCCCGCTACGGCGTCTGCGAGGGCTATGGGGTCGGCGTCCACGAGCACGTTCGCTCCGACCGCGACGGTATCCACCCACTCGGTCGACGGCCGGACGGTGACGCACGGGACTCCGTACCAGTACGCCTCCTTCTGCAGCCCGCCCGAGTCGGTGACGACGACCCTCGCCTGGGAGGCCAGGGAGGCGAGCTCGAGGTAGCTGAGGGGCTCGATGAGCCGGACGTGGTCGCCGAGCGTGAGTCGCTCCTCCTGCATCCGCGCGCGCGTCCGAGGGTGCACCGGAAAGACGACCATCTCCTCGATCCGGTTCAGTCCATCCACGATTCTCCCGAGGCGCGGCTGCTCCACGTTTGCCTGGCGGTGGATCGTTGCGACGACGTACGAGCCCGGAGCGTGCGGCACGGGGAAAGCCGCTCGAGCGAGCGGGGCGAACAGGCGAGTCGCGTCCGCCATGACGTCGCCGACGACGTAGATCCGTCCCATGACGCCCTCGCCTTCGAGCGTCCGCCGCGAGCGGTCGTCCGGGCAGAAGAGAAGCCACGCGAGGCGATCTGTCTCGATTCGGTTGTGCTCCTCCGGCATTTCGAGATCGCCGCTGCGCAACCCGGCCTCCACGTGCGCGAGCGGGATCGACGCGTCGGTGGCGGCGCGCGCGCCGGCGAGCGTCGAGTTCGTGTCGCCGTAGACGAGGACGATGTCGGGCGACTCGGCAGCGATCCTCTCCGCGATCGCCGGCTGCATCGCGTCCGTATCGGAGGTGTGGAGATCGAGCCGGTAGCGCGGCTCGGCAAGGCCGAGCTGGTCGAAGAAGACCTGGGACATCGTGTGGAACCAGTGCTGCCCCGTGTGCAGGACGACCTCGTCGACGCCCGCCTCGCGAAGCGCGGCGGACAGCGGTGCCGCCTTGATGAACTGCGGACGGTTCCCGACGACGGTGAACACCTTCACGCGACGAAGCCTACGAGTGGGCGTCCCAGCCAGCCAGACTCTAATCTGGCATGCCGCGCTCCTGCGCACGTCCTCGAGACTCGGCGTTGTGGCGGCGAGCGAATCACCGCCGCCGCAGGCGTCAGTGGAGACACGCAGATAGCACGATCGGCTAAGCTTGAATCATATACAGCTCTTCCTCTCGCCGTGCCCACCTGACATCGTGCCAGGTCGGGTGGAGGGATGGCCTGTGGCTCTGAACGATCAGCATCCGCTCCCTCGGACGCTCGGAGCCAGCGGTGCGGAGCGCGTGCCCGACTGGCACTCTGGTACGCGATGGAAAGACGTGGATCGTCGCTGGTGTTCGGAGCGCCCTGGCTGGTCGCGATCGCTTGGGTGTGGTCGCGCGGCCCGGCGGATGGACGGCCTGCCGCCGTCGATCGGCGGATCCGAATGGCGCGAGCGCCTGCTCGCAGACCTAGCGGTCAGCCGTCGAGCCTCGAGCTCGGCGAGAGCGCGACGTGGCAGCCTGCTCCTCTCTCGGTAGCAGGCGAGTCATCAAGCTGCTGGGGCGCCGTGCATCAACCGAGCCAGGAACGCGGCCGTACTGTCCCGCGGTTGCCCCGTTCGCGTTTGCGACGTTCGGGCGCTTCGAGGGAAACGCCCCGAACCTTCGCAGGACGTTTCTACAGGTGGGCCGTGAAGGATTCGAACCTTCGACCTTGGGATTAAGAGTCCCCTGCTCTACCAACTGAGCTAACGGCCCGCGACGGGCAAGTGTAGCCCCGGTCTCAGGGCTTCAGGCCGGTACATCCGCGGAGGGATTGCCACGACGCGATCTGCGCGCGACGTTCGGAACCCCCGAGCGGCCGGGGCGTTCCATCCACGATGCGGGCCGGCTCCCAGCGGTAGCCGAGGACCTTCCGCCCGTCGACCGTGACGAGCAGAACGCCGGTCTGCGTCGAGAGCTCGCTCGTCCCGTACCAGACGAAGTTGCCGAGGCCGTAGCCGACGAGCGCCTTGCCCATGCGGCCTGCGCCTTGCACACGATGCGCGTGGCCACCGACGACGACGTCGGCGCCCGCGGCGACGAGCTGCTTCGCGAGTGTGCGCTGATCCGGCGACGGGCATTGCTGGAGCTCGATGCCCCAGTGGAGGAACACGATCACGGTGTCCGATGTCGCTCGCGCCCGGCGCACGGCTTGCACGAGCCTCGGAACGTCCTTCGCGGACGCGAGCCCCGGCTTGTTGGGGCCGGCGGTCCACGCCGAGACCAGCTCGTCGTCGAGCACCTGGGTGGCGCCGATGAGCGCGATGCGCTGGCCGTTGATCGTGCGCCGGAACGGTCGATACGCCTGCTCTGCGTTCAGCCCGATCCCGACGACCGGGAAGCGGTAGTGCCGCGCGGCGGCGAGCGAGTCGCGAAGCCCTGCTTCGCCGTAGTCGAGACCGTGGTTGTTGGCCATCGACGCGACGTCCACCCCTCCCGCCGAGAGCGCGGTGAAGGCGCTCGGCGGCGCGCGGAAGACGAAGGTCTTCGATGTCGGCGCGCCGCCTGTCGTGATCGCGGTCTCGAGATTCACGACGGCGAGGTCGGCACCGCGGAGCACAGGGCTGATGGAAGCGAGAACGAGCTTGGGTGCGGAGCGGAGCTCCTCTCCGATCGCCCCTTCGAAGTGGACGTCGCCCGCGAACGCGAGCTCGACCGGCCGACTTGCGGGTCGCGCCTGCCTGTTCGCGGTCGCACCCGTCTGCCGTGCGGCCGCGTCATCTCCGCTCAAGACGGCGCCGACGAGCACCGCGACGGTCAGCGACGACGGCGACAAGGGCGAGAGTGAGTTTCACGGTTCGATGCACGGAGAGCGCCAGTCGGCGCTCCACGATAGCCATGCCCTGGCTCGAGTCGGATCGCCAAGGCCAGCATCGAGCCCGACCCCGCCTCCTCTGTCGAGTGATCGACGGACGGCGCTTGTTCGCACGCGGCAGGCGGCGGGTTCGATCCCACGACGGCCAGCGCATTGAGTAGGCTCGGCTCCGGTGCGCAAGGGGATCGTGCAGCTCGTCGCGATCGGCCTCGTGATCGGCGTTGCCGTGACGCTGGTGGCCGTCCTCTTCCAATGGCTTCCGACCTCGGCCAGCGAGGAGTTCGACCGGATTCAGAACATCTACTGGTTCGCGACGGTGATGTCGATCGTGATCTTCTCGCTCGTCGCTGCCGTCGTCGTGTTCTCGGTGTGGAAGTGGCGCGTGCCAGCCGACGACGACGCCGAAGGCCCGCCGATCCACGGCCACACCGGCCTCGAGATCGTGTGGACGGCAGTGCCGGCGATCCTCGTCATCGCGCTCGGGATCGTGAGCGCGTTCGTGCTCTCCGAAAACGGAAAGGCAAGCGACAACGCGCTGCAGGTCACGGCGATCGGCCAGCAGTTCGCGTGGAAGTTCGAGTATCCGGACTACGGGCGGCGTCAAGTCCGGGCGAGCTCGTGCTTCCCGTCGGCCGGCAGGCGCAGTTCACGATGGAGGCCGTCGACGTCCTGCACTCCTTCTGGGTCCCGCAGTTCGGCCAGAAGATGGACGCCGTTCCGGGGATCGAGACGCACATCAACGTCACGCCGACCCGCACCGGTGAGTTCGCCGTCGTCTGCGCGGAGCTTTGCGGGCTCGGCCACGCGACCATGCGCGCGAAGGCCCGCGTCGTGACGCAGGCGGAGTTCGACAAGTGGATCGAGGAGCAGAAAACGTGACGGCGACGCATCCCGAGCAGGACGTCCACCAGTACCCGGCGCACTTCGAGCCGCCTCACGGCTCGACGTGGAAGCTGTTCTTCGGGCCGGGTCTCGTGCGTGGCGCCTGGATGGCGGGGCTCGGCTTCGTGCTCGGGATGCTGCTCGTTCTCCTCCTGCGCGCGTGGTGGGGCTGGGACCCCCTCTGGAACACCGAGGTGATCCTCGTGGTCGGCGGGATGGTCGTGGCGCCGATCTTCTTCCTCGCCGGAATCGGGTCGTTCGACTACTGGCTCCACTACATCTCGGGCCGTCCGACCCAGCCGGAGGATCACTCGGGCCACGGCGCGTACTCGTGGAAGGACTACTTCCGCGTCAACACCGATCACAAGGTGATCGGGATCCAGTACCTGGTCACGACGTTCGTCTTCTTCGCGATCGGCGGGCTCATGGCCATGTTCTTCCGGGCCGAGCTCGCCCAGCCGGGCCTCCAGTTCGTCGACTCGCAGACCTTCAACGGGCTCGTGTCGGTGCACGCGACGCTGATGATCTTCCTCTTCATCATCCCGGCGTTCGCAGGCCTCGCGAACTTCGCCGTCCCGCTCATGCTCGGCGCGCCGGACATGGCCTTCCCGCGCCTGAACGCGCTGTCGTTCTGGCTGCTGCCGATCGCCGGGATCATGTTCGTCTCGAGCTTCCTCGCTCCCGGCGGCGCGTTCGGGGCCGGGTGGACCGGCTATGCGCCGCTGTCGGAGGGCCAGCCGCTCGGTCAGACCTTCTTCAACATGGGCGTCCAGTGGGCCGGAGCGTCGAGCATCATGACCGCGCTCAACTTCCTCGTGACGATCATCACGATGCGGGCGCCGGGCATGACGTTTTGGCGGATGCCGCTCCTCGTCTGGGCCAACTTCACGACGTCGCTACTCGTTGTGCTCGCAACGCCGTTCATCGCCGGCTCGCAGTTCTTCGTGCTGTTCGACCGGATCATGCACACGAGCTTCTTCATTCCGAAGGGGGGCGGCTACGTTCTCGGCTACCAGCACATCTTCTGGTTCTACAGCCATCCGGCCGTCTACATCATGATGCTGCCCGGCTTCGGGATCGTCTCCGAGGTCATCTCGACGATGTCGCGCAAGCCGATCTTCGGCTACCGCCTGATGGCGCTGTCGCTCCTTGGGATCCTCGTCCTCGGCTTCTCCGTGTGGGCGCACCACATGTTCGTCGCCGGCATGGCGGACTGGCTGCGCGTCCCGATGATGATCACGACGCTCCTGATCGCCATCCCGACCGGCATCAAGGTGTTCTCGTGGATCGCCACGCTCTGGCGAGGACGGATCCACCTGACGACGCCGATGCTGTTCGCGCTCGGCTTCGTGACCATGTTCGTGATCGGCGGCCTGTCGGGGATCTACCTCGGCTCCGTGCCGATCGACATCGCGGCGTCGGACACGTACTTCATCGTCGCGCACATCCACTACGTGCTCTTCGGCGGCTCGGTGTTCACGATCTACGCCGGTGTCTACTACTGGTTCCCGAAGATGACCGGGCGGATGTACTCGGAGACGCTCGGGAAGTGGCACTTCTGGCTCACGTTCGTGAGCTTCAACGCGACGTTCTTCCCGATGCACTACATCGGGCTGCGCGGGATGCCGCGCCGGGTGTTCGACTACGACAAGGCGTTCGGCGACCTCAACCTCTTCATCTCGATCGCGTCGTTCGTGCTGGGCGCGTCGTTCATCGTGTTCGTCTACAACATGATCACGAGCTGGTCGCGCGGCCCGATCGCCCCGTCGAATCCGTGGCACGCACGCACGCTCGAGTGGCAGGTCTCGTCTCCGCCGCCGATCTTCAACTTCGACGAGATCCCGCAGGTCGTCGGCGGGCCGTACGAGTACGGCGTTCCCGGTGCGCGGCACGCGGTGCTGAGCCCGACGAAGGACGCCGAGGAGGCGCGGGAGACCGAGGAGGTGCACGCGTGACCGAGCAGGTGACCTCGGTCCTCGTCGTCGCCAACGAGCGACCTCGGGCTGGCTTCGCAAGAGGCTCCTCGACGAGATCCGGAAGGCCTCCGGCGACCGCCCGGTCGAGCACGTCGTCTCGGACGTCAGTGGCCGAGTCGGCGCGAACGTCCTCGTCGTCGCGAACGAGACCGTGCTCGACGAGCCGCTCCTCGACCGGATCCGCACCCGCGCGGACGAAGGCCCCGCGAGCTTCCTCATCGTCTGCCCGCAGAGCGATCCGGCGCGGGGCGAGCATCCAGAAGCGGAGCGCAGGCTCCGCGCCGCGCTCTCCCTGCTTCGCTCGGAGGGGCTCGACGTTCACGGCCAGATCGCCCACCCGGACCCGTTCGTGGCCGCGCTGGAGGCCGTCGAGGACGATCGGACGGACGAGATCATCGTCTCGACCTTCCCGGGCGAGCGGTCCGGATGGCTCCGGCGGGATCTCGTCGGCCGGCTCCGCACGCAGACGAATCTGCCTGTCCAGCACGTCGTGGCCGACGATCGTGTGGGAGCGCTCGTATGACCGCTCACGCCGAGCCGCTTCACGGCCAGCACGACGAGCACCACGGCCCGCCGCCGGCGAATCAGAGCTCTCGCGTCGATCCGAGGACGCTCGGGATGCTCCTCTTCATCGGCTCGGAGATCATGCTCTTCGGGTCGTTCTTCGCCGCCTACTTCTTCGTGCGCGTCGTCAATCCGAGCGCTCCGTCCGAGTGGCCTCCGGCTCCGTACGAGTTCCCCGTCTTCGTCGCGGGCGTGAACACGTGCATCCTCGTGACGTCGAGCTTCACCATGCACTGGGCGCTCCAGTCGATCAAGCGCGGCGAACGGAAGGCCTTCCTCGCGGGCATGGTGCTCACCTTCCTGATGGGGCTCGCGTTCCTCTGCACGCAGGTCATCGAGTACCTGAACGTCGGCTTCAACACCGGTGACGGTGCATTCGCGTCGGTGTTCTTCGGCCTCACGGGCCTCCACGGCGCGCACGTCGCTGTCGGGCTCAGCCTGCTGCTGATGGTGATCATCCGCGGCTTTCGTGGCCACTTCTCGCCGGAGCACCACCATGGAGTCGAGCTTCCGGGGATCTACTGGCACTTCGTCGACGTGATGTGGATCGTCGTGTACTCGACGGTCTACCTGATCTGAGGAGGGTCACGACATGGAGAGCCCGTTCCGGAGCGAGGAAGCGGCGTTCCGATTCCTTCTGATCACGATCGGCGCGTTCGCGCTCATCGTGCTCGCATCGTGGATCTCGACGGCGCTCGGCTTCCTCACCTTCCTCGGGCTCTCGGCTGCCGCCGTCGCTGTCTACCTCCGCCAGAGAGGCCCCGCACCGGAGCGCACGCATGTGGCGCCGCTCGAGACCGAAGGTGGCCGGCGTGTCCTCGTGGTCGCGAACGAGACGGTCGCGGGAGAGGAGCTCCTGAGCACGATCAGCACGCTCGCGTTGAGCCAGCAGACGCACTTTCGTGTCGTCTGCCCGGCGCTCAACTCACGTCTGCGGACGTTCACCTCGGACGAGGATCCCGCCCGCGAGGCCGCACAGCAGCGGCTGGACGACACGTTGGCCCGGCTCAAATCGGTTGGAATCGACGCGCACGGCGAGGTGGGTGACGGAGATCCGCTCGTCGCCATCGACGACGCGGTGAGGACGTTCGACCCCAACGAGATCGTGATCTCGACCCATCCGCTGGGAAAGTCGAACTGGCTCGAGCGCGGCGTCGTCGAGTCGATCCGCGCCCGCTACGACGTGCCCGTGACGCACGTCGTCGTCGACCTCGGGCGGGGAGACTCGGCCGCGAGTTACTTGCCGGCGACGGACGAGACGTAGTCCGCGACCGCCTGGATCTGCTGATCGTCGAGCTTGCCCTTGAACGGCGGCATCGCGCCGCCGCCGTTCGTCACCTGTGTGACCACCTTGTCGTGCGTCGGCTTCGCGGCGTCGAGATTCGGCCCGACGTTGCCCGAGGTACCGGCGTCGGCCAGCGTGTGGCACGAACCGCAGTTCGTGGTGAAGATCGTCTTGCCGTCCGTCGGTTTCTCTGCGGTGACCCCGGTGCCGGCGACGGCGCCGACGTACTTCGCGATGTCCTGGACAGCTTGACCCTGGTCGTCGACGCAGAATCCGGAACCTTCGACGTCGGCGCACGGCGGCAGCGTCTGGTCGACGGGCGGCATGCCCGGCGCTCCCGTCGAGGTGTCGGTGATCGGGAACTTGATCTGCGTCGCGACGACCTGGGTGAACGTGTCCGACGTCATCCCGGCCTCGCGTGCCTGGGCGAATGCGTCGTCCAGATTGGGCCCGATCGAGCCGCTCGTTCCGGCATCGGCGAGTGTGTGGCACCCACCGCACGCCTGGATGAACAGCTTCTTGCCCGACCCCTGACTGCCCGAGCTCGTGTACCCACCGGTGCCGCAACCCGAGAGCGTCACCGCGAGTGCGGCCGTGCACGCAGCTGCGAGGAGTACGACGGGCCTCACGGGAGGCGAGTCTATCCGCGTAACGTCAGCCGGTCTGAGCGAACCGCTGTATCTGCTTGAGGATCCGGCGGACCTCGGGAGCGGTCGGGTCATTCGGTGCGAGCTTGAGGAACGCCTTGTACGCGGCGATCGTCGTCGCGACGTCGTTCGCCGACGTTGCGGCCGACGCCAGCTCGAGCTGGACGCTCGGATCCTTCGGCTGGATCTCGGCGATGCGTCGGTACTGCTCGACCGCTTGCGCCGATGCCGTCTGGATCTCCGAGTTCGCCGCGGAGATCTTGGTCTGGTAGTCCGTGCTCAGCGCGTTCGTGATCGGGTCGGGCTGGAGCGGGCTACCACCGAGCTGGAAGATCGTGTCGCGGATCGTGCCGGGCGCCAGGTATGCGGCGCGGGCCTCGAGGATTTGCGCGCGCTCCTGCGCTACCGACGCCTGCTGCAGGTAGAGCGCGGCGAGCTCGCGCAGCACGTCGGTGTTCTTCGGTCGCAGCTGTACGTAGTTCTGGAGTGCCTCGATCGCGCCGTCCGTGTTGCCGGCAGCCTGCTGCGCCGTCGAGAGGTCCTTGAACGCCTGCGCGTCCTTCGGGTTGTCGAGCACGCGCTTCTCGGCGTCGGAGACCGACGGCGTCCCACCGCCACCTGCGGCATCGCGGATGACGTCGCCGAAGCCGACGCCACCAGCGCCGACGCCGAAGCCGACGAAGCCGAGCGCGAAGACGATGGCGAGGAACAGGAACATCCACTTCGCGTGCCGGCGAAGCCGGGGGAAGAACATGGTGTCTTCGATTACGACGTCGGACCTGCGAGGTGCAGGAGCCGGCCGCGTGCGCTGCGCGCGGCGTCGATCAGCTCGAGCCATGTCTTCCCTCCCTTCACATACCGCGGTTTGCCGGACACGAGAGTAGCGACGACGCCCTGAGGAGATCCTCCGAGAACGGCTCCCGTAACAGGATCTTCCCACGGGATGAAGGGCGTGTCCGCGAGCGAGAGGACAGTCAGATCCGCCTGTTTTCCGACGACGATCGAGCCGCGCGACGCGTCGACGCCCGAGCGCACGGGCGCCGCCGAGCGTGGCGAGCTCGAGCGCGTCCGCCGCGGTCAGAGCGTCGGGCCGGCCCTCGCGCGCTCGCGCGCCCACGATCGCCGCGCGCATCTCGTCGAACATGTCGAACGACGGTGTCGAGGCGGGGCTGTCGGTGGCGATGCAGACGCGGATGCCGGCCTCGCGCAGCGCAGTGAGTGGCGCCACCCCGCAGCCGAGGATGCCGTTCGAGCGCGGGCAGTGGGCGACGGCGACGTCGTGGGCCGCGAGGATCTCGATCTCCTCCTCGTCGGCCTTGACGCAGTGCGCGGCGATGACGTTCGAGTCGAGCAGCCCCGCCTCCGCGAGCGCCCGGATGCCGGTCGTGCCCGGTGGAGGAACGAGCATGTCCGCGAACGACTCCCAGCCGCCGCGACCGGTGCGGAGGAACTCCGTCTCGTCGTCACTCTCGGCGAGATGCGTGGCGACGGGAAGGCCGAGCTCGAGCCGATGCTCGGTAGAGATCGATCGTGCAGGTGTACGGCGCGTGGGGCGAGACTCCCAGCCGCACGTCGTCCGAGAGTGCGCCGGCGATGCGCTCCCGCATCGGCTCGAAACGCTCGCGGATCGGAGAGTCCGTCGGGCCGAAGACCTCGAGGTAGATCGTTCCCTTGAGCCCGAGATCCGCGCAGGCCGTCGACCGCAGCGCCGCTGAAGCTGCAGTCTCCGACCGTCGTGATGCCGGACCGCAGGCAGTCGAGCGCCCCCAGGCGCGCGATCGCCTCCATGTCCTCCAGCTCGATCCGCAGCTTGCGCTCGACGTGCAGGCCGATCCAGTCGGCGAAACGGAGCCCGTCTCCGAATCCGGCGTAGACGTCGTACTCGAGGTGTGTGTGGGCGTTGACGAAGCCGGGGAGGATCACCGACTCGTCGTAGTGCTCGTCGCTCCCGAGCTCTCCACGCGTTCCGACGTCTGCGATCAGTCCGTCGTCGATCGCTACGGCGCCGTCTCGAATTGGCGGCCCCTCGACAGGGACCACCCAGTCGGCGGAGATGACCCTCACGAGAGTTCGGCTTCGGCGAAGTCCTCGTCCCAGCCGCGGTTCCAGCGGCGCTCCATGAAGACGGAGAGCCAGATGGACATCTCGAAGAGGATGAGCAGCGGGATGGTCTCGAACGCGAGCGAGACCGGGTCGACGGTCGGCAGGAGGATCGCGAACATGAGCAGCGCGACGTACGCGATTCGCCGGTTCGAGCGGAGGCGATCCGGAGGTCAGGACGCGAAGGCGCACGAGCCCGAGGACGAAGATCGGCATGAGGAACGCCAATCCGCCGGCGAGCAGCGTCATCGCAGCAAACGTGTAGTAGTAGCTCGCGCGGATCTGAATGTCGTAGATGTTCGCGTCGTACGACGTGAGGAAGTCGAGCGCTCGGGGCAGGACGATCGTGTACATGAACGCCACGCCGATGACGAAGAGCGCCGTGGCGAAGACGACGAGCACGAGGATGACGCGCTCGAAGTGCGGCTGAACGGCGGGCGCGAAGAACGCCCACGCCTGCCAGAGCACGACCGGCAGGGCAAGTGCGAGTGCGGCGATCATGCTCACCTTCACCGAGGTCGTGAACGGCTCGGTGACACCGAGCGTCACGAGCTTCTTGTCGTCCGGAAGCGGCCCGATGAGCCACTCCATGATCCGCTCGTGAAAGGCGAAGGTGAGCGCGAACAGCGGGACGATCGCGACGATCGCGACGATCAGCCGTGAGCGGAGCTCGTCGAGGTGCTCGACGAGCGTCGCCTCCTCACCGTGGTCGAGACGGCGTGGGAGCCACCTACGGAGCACTCGAGGAGGCTCCTAGCTGACGGTTTCCCGCTCGCTCCGCGTTTCCGACTCGCTGGACTGCGCATCGGGCGCGGACGTGGCGGATGGAAGCTCGACGCGTGTCGGCGGCGGCGTCGTGGTCGTGGTGGTCGAGGTTGTCGAGAACGTTTCCTCGATACCCGAAACCGAATCCTTGAACTCGCGCATGCCCTTGCCGAGCGAGCGGCCCATCTCGGGCAGACGCTTCGCGCCGAAGACGAGCAGCAAGACGAGGAGCAGGATGATGAGCTCGGGGAGAGAGACGCCAAATGGCATGGGCTCACCTTACCACCCGCCGATCGCGGGACAGCCCTGTCGGTCCCATAGCTGACGCCTGACGCGACGAGGCGGGTACCATCAGGACAGGCAGGCACCAGCCTGCCGATAGCACGCTCAGGGAGGCCTCTCTTTCGTATGGCGCAACTCGAGATCAGGAACCTGCACGTCGCTCTGGAGGACGGCACCGAGATCGTCAAGGGTGTCGACCTCGAGGTCGATCTCGGGCAGAAGCATGCGATCATGGGGCCGAACGGCTCCGGAAAGTCGACGCTGGCCTACGCGCTGATGGGCCATCCGGCGTATCAGGTGACCGAGGGCCAGATCCTGTTCGACGGGGAAGACCTGACCGAGCTCGGCGCCGACGAACGTGCGCAGCGCGGGCTCTTTCTTGCCTTCCAGTACCCGCACGCCATTCCTGGCGTCACCGTCACGAGCTTCCTGCGAAGCGCGATCAACGCGCAGCGCAAGGCGGCGAACGGCGGGGAGGACGATCCCGTCCGGATTCCGGAGTTCCGCACGGACCTCCTCGCCGCGATGGAGGACCTCAAGGTGCCGCGTGAGCTCGCATCGCGGTACCTCAACGACGGCTTCTCGGGGGGCGAGAAGAAGCGTGTCGAGATTCTGCAGATGGCGATGCTGAAGCCGAAGATCGCGGTGTTGGACGAGACCGACTCGGGTCTCGACATCGACGCGCTCAGGATCGTCGCGAGCGGCGTGAACGCACTCGTCGGGCCGGAGACGGGCGCGCTCGTGATCACGCACTATCAGCGCATCCTCGACTACGTCACTCCGGATTTCGTGCACGTCTTCGTCGACGGGCGCATCGTGGCCGAAGGCGGCCCCGAGCTCGCCCACAAGCTCGAGGCCGAGGGCTACGAGGCGTTCGGTTCCAACGGCAACGGAAGAGGCCCTCATGAGTAGCGCGCACGAGACCGAGGTCGTTCGCGGAATCCGCTCCGACTACAAGTACGGCTTCTCGAACCCCGACGACGCGAAGGACTACTTCTTCAAGTCCGGGAGAGGCATCTCGCACGAGGTCGTCGAGGCGATCGCCGAGCACAAGCAAGAGCCCGACTGGATGCGGCAGTTCCGGCACAAGTCGCTCGACTACTTCTTCGCGCGCCCCATGCCGAACTGGGGAGCCGATCTCTCCGGGATCGACTTCGAGAACATCTACTACTACATCAAGCCGACCGAGAAGCAGGCCGACTCATGGGAGGACCTGCCGGCCGAGATTCTCGACACCTGGGACAAGCTCGGCATCCCCGAGGCGGAGAAGAAGTACCTCGCCGGTGTCGGCGCGCAATACGAGTCCGAGGTCGTGTACCACAAGCTCCAGGCCGACCTCGAGGCGAAGGGCGTGATCTTCCTCGACATGGACACGGCGCTGCGCGAGCACGAGGACATCGTCAAGCAGTACATGGGCACGATCATCCCGCAGAACGACAACAAGTTCGCCGCACTGAACTCGGCGGTCTGGTCGGGCGGATCGTTCATCTACGTGCCGCCGGGGGTGCGGATCGAGATGCCGCTCCAGGCCTACTTCCGCATCAACGCGGAGAACATGGGCCAGTTCGAGCGCACGCTGATCATCGTCGACGAGGACGCGTACGTGCACTACGTCGAGGGCTGCACCGCGCCGATCTACTCGTCCGACTCGCTGCACTCGGCCGTCGTCGAGATCGTCGTCAAGAAGGGCGGGCGCTGCCGCTACACGACCATCCAGAACTGGTCGAACAACGTGTACAACCTCGTCACGAAGCGTGCCGTCGCGTACGAGAACGCGACGATGGAATGGGTCGACGGGAATCTCGGGTCGAAGGTCACGATGAAGTACCCGGCGATCTGGCTCATGGGCGAGCGGGCGCACGGAGAGGTGCTCTCGATCGCGTTCGGCGGCAAGGGCCAGCACCAGGACGCGGGCGGCAAGGTCGTCCACGTCGCACCGCGAACGTCGTCCGTGATCACGTCGAAGTCGATCTCGAAGGACGGCGGGCGCGCAGGTTACCGCGGGTTGCTGCAGGTGGCAAAGGGCGCTGTCGGCTCGAAGTCGAAGGTCGTCTGCGACGCGCTCATCCTCGACGACGAGTCGCGCTCCGACACGTACCCGTACATCCAGGTCGACGAGTCGGACGTCGAGCTCGGGCACGAGGCGACGGTCTCGAAGATCGGCGAGGAGCAGCTCTTCTATCTCATGAGCCGCGGTCTCTCCGAGGCCGAGGCGAGCGCGATGATCGTCTCCGGCTTCGTCGAGCCGATCACGAAGGAGCTCCCGCTCGAGTACGCGGTCGAGATGAACCGGCTCATCCAGCTTCAGATGGAAGGCTCGGTTGGCTGAGATCGGCGTCGAGCGCGTCGACTACATCCGCGTTCCGGTGACCGACATCGACGCGGCGAACCACTTCTACGGCGAGCTGCTCGGTCTTCGCCGGAGCCCGAACTCTCCGGCGGACGACTGGGTCGAGTACGAGGCCGGGAACGTCACGCTCGCGGTCATGACGCCGCATACGCACGACTACGAGTTCTCGGCGCTCCCACCGTCGACGATCGCACTCCGGGTCGCCGACGTCGCGGCTGCGAAAGCGAAGCTCGAGGAGGCGGGTCTCGAGGTCGCGGACATGTGGGATTCCGGAGTCTGCAACGGCGCCGGCGTCAGCGATCCGTCCGGCAACCGCATCCTTCTCCACCGCCGCTATGGGCAGTACCCCGATGGGACGACGCCGTGACAGACGTTCAGCGCGTCGACTTCATCGCGGTGCCAACGCGTGATCGCGACCGCTCCGCTCGGTTCTACGGCGAGACTCTCGGTCTCGAGCGGAACCCGAACTCGACCGACACCTGGCTCGAGTTCGAGACGGGGAACGTCACGCTCGCGCTCGTCACGCCCGAGGACTTCGGGATGGAGTTCGCGCCGCTTCCGTTCGGGTCGATCGTCCTTCGCGTTCCCGACGTCGAGGCGACGAAGGAACGGCTCGGCGAAGCGGGCGTGGAGTTCCAGGGAGAGACCTGGGACTCGGGTGTCTGCAACGGCGCCTCGTTCTTCGACCCGGACGGGAACGGCCTCGCGATTCACCGCCGCTACGCGCCCTACCTCGACGGGACGACCCCGTGATGCAGGTCGAGCATGTCGACTTCGTCTCGTTCCTGACCCAGGACATTCCGAGGGCGAAGCACTTCTACTCGGACGTGCTCGGACTCGAGATCGAGACCGAGGGCCACAGCAACATGGAGTTCGCATGCGGTCAGGTGACGCTCGACATCTTCGACCCGTCGAGCATCGGTCAGCCCTTCGCGCCAAGCCCGGCGGGTGTCGCGCTTCGCGTCCCGGACGTCGCCGCCGCGCGTGAAGAGCTCGAGGCAAACGGTGTCGAGTTCGACGGCGAGACCCTCGACACCGGGGTATGCCACATGGCGTTCTTCAAGGATCCCGACGGCAACTCGCTTCTCCTCCATCGGAGGTATGCGCCCCGTGACTAGGGAAGCCATGCGCGAGCAGTATGCGGCGCTGCCCCTTCCGACGACGAAGGACGAGCACTGGCGCTTCACGGACCTCAAGGGCTTTGATCCGGACGCGTGGACGGCGAACGGCGCAACGGAGATCGCGTCCCCGCCGACGATGCTCGAGCTCGATGCGGCCGGAGTTGCCTACGTGGGTGAGGCCGGCATCGAGATCGCGTCGGTTCCCGATGGGATCCGCTTCGAGCCTCTCCCCGACGATCACGAGCTCCTCTACTCGCTCGTCGGCTGGGACGAGAAGTTCGCGGCGCACAACGCGGCGATGTGGACCAACGGGCTGCTCGTGCACGTGCCGCGCGGAGTCGTCCTCGAGAAGCCGCTCTACGTGCGCATCGCGAACTCGGTCGAAGGCGGCTCGCTCTTCTGGCGCCTGCTCGTCGTCGCGGAGCCCGAGAGCCGTTTCACGCTCATCGAGGAGTACGCGTCCGCCTCGCCGGAGCTTGCGGCGTACTCGAACGCTGCCGTCGAGATCGTGGTACAGCAGGCCGCGAAGGTCGAGTACGTATCCGTCCAGAACCTCTCGCGCGCGACGTGGCACTTCGCGTCGCACCACGCGCGGGTGGAGCGCGACGCGGAGCTCGACTGGGTCACGGGCGGCTTCGGCTCCGCGAAGGGCAAGATCCGGATCCAGAACGACCTCGCGGGGCAGGGTGCGACCTCGCGTGTGACCGGCGCCTACTTCGCCGACGGGACGCAGCATCTCGACTACGACACCTTCCAGGAGCACATCGCGCCGTCGACGACGTCCGACTTCGCGTTCAAGGGTGCGCTGCGCGACACCGCACGGGTGGTCTGGCGCGGGATGATCCGCGTCGAGGAAGGCGCGCAGAAGACGAACGCGTACCAGGAGAACCGCAACCTGCTCCTGTCGAAGTCGGCACATGCCGACTCGATCCCGGGGCTCGAGATCATGGCGAACGACGTCCGTTGCACCCATGGGGCGACCCTCGGCCAGGTCGATCGCGAGCAGCTCTTCTATCTCATGACGCGCGGGCTGTCCCGCGCCGAGGCGGAGCGGCTGATCGTGCGCGGCTTCTTCCAGGACGTTCTCGACCGGGTCGAGCTCGAGTCGGTGCGCGACGCCCTCGCGGCGGCACTCGAAGCGCGCATTCCGCAGGCGTAGCTCGGATCCGGCATCATCGGTCGATGACAGAGGTCGTGCAGCCCCGACTACGCGGTGTCTTCCATCAGTACGCATTCGTCGCTGCAGTCGTCGCAGGGACGCTCCTCGTCCTCCTCGCGGACGGGTACCTCGAGCGTTTCGCGGTGTGGGTGTACGCGGTCGCGCTAGCTGCGATGTTCGGTGCGAGCGCTCTCTACCACCGCTTTCCGTGGCGGAGCCCCTCGGCGCGGTTACGGGCCCGACGCCTCGACCACGCCATGATCTTCGTCTTCATCGCGGGGACCTACACCGCGTTCGCGCTTGTCGCGTTCGACGGCACGATTCGCCTCGTGGGTCTCGTGACCGTCTGGCTGGGCGCTGCACTGGGAATCGTCCTGAACCTCGTCTGGATAGAGGCTCCGCGGTGGCTCATTGCGGTCGCCTACCTCGGCGTCGGATGGGTCGGGCTCATCCTCTTCCCGCAGCTCTTCCCGGCGCTGGGCGTAGCTGCGGCGGTGCTGGTGATCGTCGGTGGCGCTCTCTACAGCGTCGGCGCGCTCGCCTACGCGACGACGTGGCCGAATCCCTTCCCGGCCACGCTCGGCTTTCACGAGATCTTCCATCTTCTCGTGGTCGCGGCCGCTGCGACACAGTTCATCGCCTTGTCACTTGTCGTCCTCTGACCCGCAGGTACCCTCGGCACATGGAGACCAAGACCGAGCTCACCGACGAGGAGTGGCGGGCGCGACTCACGCCTGAGCAGTACGAGATCCTCCGCCGCAAGGGCACCGAGCGCGCATTCACGGGCGCCTACTGGGACGAGCACTCCCCGGGGATCTATCGCTGCGCGGGATGCGGCACGGAGCTCTTCCGCTCGGACACGAAGTTCGAGTCGGGAAGCGGCTGGCCGAGCTTCTACGAGCCGTCGACGCTCGACAGCGTGGTCACCGAGACCGACGCGAGCTATGGGATGGTTCGAACCGAGGTCATGTGTGCGTCGTGCGGCGGACATCTCGGCCACGTCTTCGACGACGGCCCGCAGCCGACCGGGTTGCGCTACTGCATCAACTCCGCCGCGCTCGAGCACAAGCCCGCGGAGTGAGCCCAGCGCCGCGCGCGTAGGCTTCGACCATGGTCGAGCTCGGACTGTTTCCGCTCGGAATCGTCCTGCTGCCGACCGAGCAACTCCCGCTCCACATCTTCGAGGACCGCTACAAGGAGCTCATCGACGAGTGCCTTGACGCCGACACGGAGTTCGGCCTCGTCTATGCGGACGACGACGGGATTCGGGATGTCGGGACACGGGCGCGGATCTCCGAGGTCCTCACCCGCTTCGAGGACGGGCGGCTCAACATTTTGGTCGAGGGCGGCGAGCGCTTCCGCCTCGACGAGCTCACCGAGGGCCGATCGTTCCAGACGGGCCGGGTTCTGCCGGTTCACGACGAGGATGACGCGCCGGATGCGGCCGCGATCGAGGAGGCGCTGCGCATCTTCGGTGTTCTGCGTGAGCTGACAGGGAGCGAGGTCGAGGTTCCGGATCCTGCGCTGCCCCAGCTCTCCTTCGCGCTCGCGGGCAAGGTCGAGCTGCCTCACGACGACAAGCTCGTGCTCCTACGCGAGGTCTCCGAGCGGCGACGGATCGAGCTCGTGCAGGAGCTTCTCGAGCACGCTGTCCTCACCGCGCAGCGCGTTCGGCGAGCGGCGGAGCGTGCATCGACGAACGGTCGCGTCGACCTCGGGTGAGGCGATGCGGCAGGGGTACGATGGCAACGTGGCCGTGACGACCGAACCGAAGCTCGACGCGCATCGTCTGCGCGCCGACTTCGCCGTCTTCGACGAGCTCGTCAACGGCAAGCCGGTCGCATTCCTCGACTCGGCTGCTTCGACGCAGAAGCCGCGCCAGGTGCTCGATGCGATGCGCGACTTCTACGAGCACTCGTACGCGAACGTCCACCGTGGCGTCTACCGGCTCGCCGAGCGCGCGACGACCGGATACGAGACGGCGCGCAGCAAGGTGGCCGGATTCGTGAACGCGCCATCGGAACGCGAGGTGATCTTCACGCGCAGTGCGACCGAGGCGCTGAATCTCGTCGCGTACGCCTGGGGCCTCGACAACCTCGGCCCGGGCGACCTCGTGGTCGTGACCGATCTCGAGCACCACTCGAGCTTCGTCCCGTGGCAGTACGTGGCGGGTCGCACGGGAGCTGGCTTCAAGGCCATCCCGATCGACGAGTCTGGCGAGCTTCGCCTCGACGCGCTCGACGAGATCGAGCGCGAGGGCACCGTCAAGGTGGTCGCCTCCAACCTGGTCTCGAACACGCTCGGCACGGTGAATCCCGTGCAGGAGCTGGCCGCGTGGGCGCACGAGCGCGGCGCGATCATGGTCGTCGACGCCGCGCAGGCTGCGCCGCACAGACCGATCGACGTCCAGGCGCTCGACTGCGAGTTCCTCGCGATCTCGTCGCACAAGATGTGCGGGCCGAGCGGGATCGGCGCTCTCTGGGGCCGCCGCGAGCTGCTCGAGACGATGGCGCCGTTCAACCTCGGTGGCGAGATGATCCGTTCCGTCTCGATGGAGCGGACGACCTGGAACGAGCTCCCCTACAAGTTCGAGGCGGGCACGCCCGCGATCGCCGAGGCTGTGGGCTTCGGCACGGCCGTCGACTACGTGCTCGACGCCGGCCTCGCGGGCATCGAGGCACATGAGCGAGACCTCGTCGAGTACACGCTCGGCCGACTGGGAGAGCTTCCCTGGATCTCGACCTACGGCCCGTCTCCCGAGCGCCGCGCCGGCATCGTCTCTCTGAACGTGGAGGGCGTCCATCCGCACGACGTTGCGCAGGTGCTCGACTGGGAGGGAGTGGCCGTTCGCGCAGGCCACCATTGCACGCAGCCGCTGATGTCCAAGCTAGGCGTCACCGCGACGGTTCGCGCGAGCTTCTACCTGTACTCCATCCAGGAAGAGGTCGACCGCCTCGTCGAGGGTCTCCACAAGGCGAAGAAGAGCCTCGGCTAGCCGTGTCCGAGTTCGACCAGCTGTATCGAGAGTTGATTCTCGACCACTACAAGAACCCGCGAAACCACGGGCTCCTCGATCCCGCGGACGCACGGGCGGAGGGTCAGAACCCGCTCTGCGGCGACGAGATCTTGGTCTCCGTGCGGCTCGACGACGCCGGCGTCATCGAGGAGGTGGGATTCGACGGCCGCGGCTGCGCGATCAGCCAGGCCGCGACCTCGATGCTCAGCGACCTCGTGAAGGGACGGACCGCTGAGGAGGTGGCGGCGATGCCGAAGGAAGAGCTCCTGGACGAGCTCGGCATCCCACTGACGCCGGTGCGGCTCAAGTGCGCCATTCTCGGGCTCGGCGTGCTCAAGCTCGCGCTGCACAAGGCGCGTGGCACGCCACTTCCCGAGGAGTGGGGCACGTCCAGCAACGAGCTGGTGCTGGAGTAGTGGAGATCGAGGTCGGGCGGCTCGCGCCCGGCGAGATGCGGCTGGTCGAGGCGGGGACGCTGACGATCGGTGTCTACAACTGCGCAGGGAAGCTCCACGCAATCGAGGATCGCTGCTCCCACGACGACGGGCCGCTGTGCGAAGGCGACTGGGAGCCCGAAGCCTGCGTCGTCGTCTGCCCGCGACACGGCTCGCGCTTCGACCTCGAGAGCGGGATACCCATGTCGCTGCCGGCGTTCGAGGCGGTGCCGATCTTCCCGGTATCCGTGCGTGAGGACGGCGTGATCGTCGTCGAGGTTCCCGAGTGATGCTCGACGAGCGGGTGCTCGCCGTCCTCGCGCGGCTCGAGGCCGAGGACGCTGCTGAACGCGAGGCCGGTGTTCCCGCCAGTCAGCGGTCACGCCAGGTGGAGGCGACAACCGGGCGGTTCCTGTTCGCGTTGGCCGCGAGCCAGGCGGGGATCGAGGTCCTGGAGATCGGCGGCTCGCGCGGGTACTCGTCGATCTGGCTCGCGGCGGGAGCGCGGGTGCTCGGAGGCCGTCTCGTCTCGCTCGAGCACGACCCGGTCAAGTGCGCGACCTGGCGAGCAAACATCACCGACGCGGGTCTCGACGACTGGGCGGAGCTCGTCGAAGGCGACGCTCTGCGGACGCTGGAGGCGACCCAAGATACGTTCGACCTCGTCTTCCTCGACGCAGAGAAGGACGACTACGAGACGCTGTTCGGCCTCGCGCGACCGCTGCTCGAGCCAGGCGGTCTCGTGATCGCCGACAACGTCCTCTCGCACGCGGAGACGCTCGGCGCGTACTCGGCGGCACGCCAGGCCGATCCGACGCTGTCGAGCGTCACGGTGCCGCTCGACCGCGGGCTCGAGCTGTCCGTCGTGCTTGCGAGTACCTGACCTCGGACACGGCGCGAATCGTTGAACGAATCTCGGCCCTTCCTCCATCCGCTCGCAGTGCGTATGCTGGCATTACCGCGGAAAGGAGGTGGTCCGGCTTGAGTGATGACAGTACGGGCAGTGGAGGTACCAGCGGGTAGAGGCGTGCCCCCGGGACCACCGGGAACCGCCTAGCCAGCGTAGGGGGCTCGCGATTCGCGCTGTGCGTCGTCTCTTTCGGGAGGCACGTGCCGGAAGCGCCTCTACTAATCCAACGCTGGTATCCGTTTCGAGGGGCCGCCGTAGTGCGGCCCCTCGGCGTTCTACGCGGCGACGTCGAGCGGGCTCGCCTCGTGCACGAGCGCCGCGAGGTGGCTGCGGAGGCGCTCTGCGACGAGCGGGCTCGCGAGCGTCCCGGACTCGTCGAATGCCTCGTACGCACGAGGCAGCGGAAAGTCACCGGCGACGACGCGGGCACCGGCGATTCCGAGGATCCGACGCAGGTCCTGCTGCGCCCAGATCGCCCCGTACTCGCCTGTCGTCGCGCCGGCGACGGCGACGGTCTTGTTCCGAAGCCAGCTGCCACGGTGCCGTGCGGAGACCCAGTCGATCGCGTTCTTCAAGACTCCCGTGGTCGACCCGTTGTACTCCGGCGTGACCAGGAGGAGCGCGTCGGCCTCGTCGATGCGGCGCCGGAGCTCCGCGACGGTCGCGGGAGTCTCGATGCCCTCCTGGTCGAGATCCTCGTCGTAGTGGGGGACGAGACCGAGCCCGTCGTACACCTCGATCTCGACCCCGTCGGGAGCGAGCTCGGCGGCCGCCCGGGCGAGGGCCGTGTTGTACGACCCTGCCCGAAGGCTGCCGGAGATCGCGAGGATCCTCACGTTAGGCCGCCTTGACCGCCGCGAGGCTCGCCTTGAGGACGACCTCGTTCGGCAGGAGGAATCCCCCGCCGGGGAGCGGCGCGTTCCAGTTCAGCCCGAACTCCGTGCGGTCGACGGTGCCCGCGAGCTCGATGCCGATTCGGTCGTTTCCATACGGGTCGGGACCTGCTCCGACGAACCTGCCCTTCAGCACGACGGGCCTCGTGACGTTCTTGATCGTCAGCGCACCTTCGACGATGAGCTCGTCGCCCCTGGTCTCGACAGAGTTCGACTCGAAGCGGAGCTCCGGATACCTCTCGGTGTCGAAGAAGTCCGGTGACTGAATGTGCCCGTCACGGGTCTCGTCGAACGTCGTGATCGTCGAGACGTCGACGGTGCCGGAGATCGCGGGCGTCTCGCCGCCCTCGATCGTTCCGGAGAAGCCCGGCACGCGCCCCTTTACGGTTGCGAGCCCGAGCTTCTTGACCTCGAACTCGAGAGACGACCACACGGGATCGATGGACCAGGTGCCGGTGGGAATGACAGTGGCTGGAGAGTCTGCGACGATTGACATGTACACGCTCCTTTGTGTCCGCTACTATTGAGTACGCAAACAAATATAGCGAGAGATACATGCCTAGTCAAGTATTGAGTGAGCAATCTTTAGGAATCCAGGCGTTCACCGCGTTGGTGCGCGGATACGCGAGCACGACACGGCAGCTGAACGCCCAGCTGATTGCGGATCACGGGCTCACAATTGCGGACTACGGCGTGCTGCTCCGCCTCGCCTGGGCCCCGGACCGGCGGATGCGGCGCGTCGACCTCGCCGAACAGGTACTGCTGAGCGCCTCGGGGGTGACCCGGCTCCTCGACGGTCTCGAGCGCGCGGGTCTTGTCGAGCGTGGCTCATGCGAAACGGATCGGCGCGTTGTGTACGCAGTCCTGACGGAGACGGGCCTGGAGAAGCTGCGCGAGGCCTCCCAGACCCACGTCCCGCAAGTCGAGACGTTCCTGACCGCGCGTTTCGACAACGACGAGCTGTCCGAGTTGCGTGCCTATCTCGGCCGTCTCGCCGAGGACGGCGACTCGGCCGACTGCAGCCCTCCCGAGTAGCTCAGGGCTCCCGGAAGTTCTGCCAGTACCGGCTCGGTGTCGGGCCCCGCTGCCCCTGGTACTTCGATCCGATCCCCTCCGAACCGTACGGCCGCTCGGCCGGCTCGGTGAGCTGGACGAATGACAGCTGGCCGATCTTCATGCGCGGATAGATGGTGATCGGGAGATTCGCGACGTTCGAGAGCTCGAGCGTCACGTGCCCGTCCCAGCCGGGGTCGATGAACCCCGCGGTCGAGTGGATGAGCAGACCCAACCTCCCGAGACTCGACTTCCCTTCAAGTCGCGCGACGAGGTCGTCGGGGAGCGTGACGCGCTCGAGCGTGGACCCGAGCACGAACTCGCCGGGGTGGAGGATGAACGCCTCGTCGTCGACGACCTCGACGAGCTCAGTGAGGTCCTCCTGGTTCGCCTTCACGTCGATGTACGGGTAGCGGGAGTTGCGGAACACTCTGAAGTAGCGGTCGACGCGAACGTCGAGGCTCGACGGCTGCATCAGCTCCGGCGCATACGGATCGATGCCAATCCTGCCCTCGTCGAGGAGGCGGCGGATGGTGCGATCGGAGAGGACCACGCGGCGATTCTACGAGGGCTGCGGTAGGGTCCACGCCCCGGTGTCGATGCTGTTCCCACCCATCGACCCGAACGAGCGCTTTCGCGAGCGTCGGGCCACCGTAAGGCGGAGGAAGCGCCTGAGGCGCAGCGCCGCGGTCGGGGCGTTCCTCGTCGCGCTCGCAGCTCTCGGCGTCGGTGCCCGTTTCGTCGGGACGAGCGACGGACAGCCGACGGTTGCCGATCTCGCGACACTCGCAACGTCGCCGGCGGGAGGCCCGCGAACACTTCCGATCGAGCTTCGCGGCGTCCATGTGACGGCGGCTCTCGTATCGTTGCCAGGCAAGCTCGACGAGTACCTCGATCTGGAGCATGAGGGCTTGACGGCGCTCGAGGTCGACGTGAAGGACGAGAACGGAGAGATCGGCTTCGCCCCGTCGTCGGTTCCCTTGGCGAGGTCCTCGGGCGCGGTGCGCGACTACTACGCCCCGCGCGAGGTCGCGCGTCGCGTGCATGCGCGCGGGATCTATCTCATCGGGCGCATCGTCACGTTCGAGGATCCAGTGCTCTCACGTGCGAGGCCGGATCTCGCGATCCATCGGTCCGACGGCTCGGTCTGGAGGGACGCAGGTGGCTTCGGGTGGACGAACCCGTACGACAGGCGCGTTTGGAAGTACAACGTCGACGTCGCGGCGGCGGCGGCCCGGGCGGGGTTCGACGAGATCATGTTCGACTACGTCCGCTTCCCCTCCGACGGGGACGTCGATCGAGCGTCCTACGGGAATCGCGGCCCGCTCGGCAAGCGCGAGGCGATCCCGGCCTTCCTGCGCTACGCGGATCGTCGGCTCGACCCGTACGGCGTCCGTATCTCTGCTGCCGTGTTCGGGCTGTCTGCTGCGCGTGACCTCGGAATCGGCCAGATCCCCAGGCGGATGGCGTCGCATCTCGACACGGTGTACGCGATGACCTATCCGTCGCTGTTCGGACCGGGCGAGCTCGGGCTGCAGGATCCGAGCACGGCGCCCGGCGCGACCGTTTCCCGTGCTCTCCGACGCTTCGAGTTGGCGCTGCGTGGCCGGAACGCGCTCGTCGTACCGTGGGTGCAGGACTTCAGCTTCACGGTTCCCTACGGCATTGACGAGGTCAGAGCGCAGATCGACGCCGCGCGGGTGTCCGGCGCCAAGGGCTACATGCTCTGGAATGCCGAGGGCGTGTACACGACCGGCGCGCTCGCGCCGCCCTAGACGTCAGGGCGCGAGTCGCTCGCGGCGCCAGCCGTCGGGCTCTCGGAGGTAGCGGACGCGGTCGTGAAGCCTGTCGTCGCGATGCGTCCAGAACTCGACGCTCGCAGGGACGAGTCGGTAACCGCCCCAGAACGGTGGGAGGGGGACGTCGACTCCTGCGAATCGCTCCTCCGCCTCGGCGACGCGGATGTCGAGCTCGTCACGCCCGCTGAGTCGCTGCGATTGCGGTGAAGCCCACGCCGCGAGCTGGCTGCCTCGCGGCCGCGACTGCCAGTACGCCGTCGACTCGTCGTCCGTCGTCTGCTCGACCGCTCCCTCGATCCGCACCTGCCGTCCGAGCTCCCACCAGTGGAGGACCGCTGCGGCGTGGGGGTTGTGCTCCAGCTCAGAACCCTTGCGCGACGACCGGTTCGTGAAGAACGTGATCCCGCGGTCGTCGACCCCTCGGAGGAGCACGACGCGCGCGGAGGGCCGTCCGTCGGGATCGGCTGTCGCGAGCGTCATCGCATCCGGCTGCGCGACCGCCTCGCGTGCATCGTCGAGCCATGTCCGAAGCTGCTCCAGGGGGTCGTCGGCCACGTGTCGCTCGTCCATGACGAAAGAGGATGCTTCATCTAGGCTGCCGCGCGTGGCGGCGACCCGCGTGATCGAGATCAGGACGGAGATTCCAGGCCCTCGCAGCCGCGAGATCCTCGCGCGCGAGCAGCGTGCCGTCGCGCATCCGCTCATCGTTCACGAGCCGATCGTCGCCGATCGCGCCCGCGGATCGACGATCACCGACGTCGACGGCAACACGTTCGTCGATTTCGTCGGCGGCGTCGGCGTGGCGAACGTCGGCCACAACCATCCCCGCGTCGTCGCGGCGATCACCGAGCAGGCCGACCGCTTCCTGCACACGGATTACACCGTGGTTCCGTACGAGGGCTACATCGAGCTCGCCGAACGGCTCGGCGCGCTGGCGCCGATCAGCGGCGAAACGCGCGGCGCCTTCTTCAACGCGGGCGCCGAGGCGGTGGAGAACGCGGTCAAGCTCTCGCGGCTGTACACGAAACGCCAGGGCGTCATCGCGTTCGAAGGCGCGTTCCACGGCCGAACATGGATGGCGCTCACCATGACGTCCAAGACCCACCCGTACAAGGAGGGGCTCGGGCCGTTCGCGCCCGAGGTGTACCGCGCGCCGTACCCGAACCTCTATCGCGGGCTCGGAGCCGATGCGGCGATCGCCGCGCTCGAGCGGATGTTCGTCACCCAGGTCTCGCCGGATCACGTCGCTGCGATTGTCTTCGAGCCGCAACAGGGGGAGGGAGGGTTCATCCCGGCCCCGGAAGAGTTCGTCGAGGGCCTGCGCAGGATTTGCGACGAAAACGGGATCGTCCTCGTCGCCGACGAGGTGCAGACGGGCTTCGGGCGAACTGCGCGGATGTTCGCGATGGAGCACTACGACGTGGAGCCGGATCTCATGATTGTGGCGAAGTCGATCGCCGGTGGCCTGCCGTTGTCTGGCGTCATCGGACGGGCCGAGATCATGGACGACCCGCACTCGGGCGCGATCGGCGGCACGTTCATCGGCAATCCCGTCGCGCTTGCTGCTGGCGTGCGCGGTGCTCGACATCTTCGAGGAGGAGCAGCTCGTCGCGCGGGCGCAGATCCTCGGTGACGCGTTGCGCGCGCGCCTGCTCGCCTGGCAGTCGCGCTGGTCGCAGATCGGCGATGTCCGTGGTCTGGGCGCGATGATCGCGCTCGAGCTCGTCCGCGACCCGATCTCCAAGGAGCCAGCTCCGGAGCTGGCAGAGGCGGTCATCCACGAGGCTCTGCAGCGCGGGCTCCTGCTTCTGAAGGCCGGCGTGAACGGCAACTGCATCCGCGTGCTCTGTCCGCTGACGACCTCCGAGGCCGAGCTCGACGACGGCCTGCGCGCCTGGGAAGACGCGCTCGGCGTCGTTCTCGGCTAGCGCGAACGACTCCGCTCGGCAACACTCCCGCCGTGCGCGCAGGCGAGGAGCGCAAGCTCGTCACCGTTCTCTTCGCCGACCTGGTCGGCTCGACCGAGTACGCCGGCGATCGCGATCCGGAGCGCGTGCGGGTGCGCCTCGAGGCGTTCTACAACGCGATGCGCGAGGAGATCGAGCGGACGGGCGGGACCGTCGAGAAGTTCGCAGGCGACGCCGTGATGGCGGTGTTCGGCGCTCCTGTCGCGCTCGAGGACCACGCTGAGCGCGCGCTGCATGCCGCGCTCGCGATGCAGGAGCGGATGGGGGGTCTCTTCGACGGCGAGCTCGGGCTCCGCATCGGAGTGAACACCGGAGACGTCGTCGTCGGCGTCGCGCACGAGGGAGGGTCCTTCGTGACAGGAGACGTCGTCAACGTCGCCGATCGGCTCCAGAAGGGAGCGGAGCCGGGCGAGGTGCTCGCCGGCGAGCGCACCGTCGCGGCCGTCGCGCAAGCGTTCGAGTTCGCGGCACCGAGAGAGGTCGAAGCGAAAGGGAAGGCAGACGGTGTCGTCGCGTCTCCCGTCGTACGCGCGCTTCGCACCATGCGCCCGCGCGGCGTCGGGGGCTCCGCCGCGTGTTCGTCGGCCGCGACAACGAGCTCGAGCTTCTCCGCGTGACGTACCGGCGTGCGTCGGCGCAGTCCGAGCCGCACCTGGTGACGCTCGTCGGTGAGCCTGGCGTCGGGAAGTCGACGCTCGTGAGCGAGCTCTGGGAGGCGCTCGCGACGGAGGAGCCACCGCCCGTCAACCGTACGGGGAGATGTCTGGCGTACGGGACCGGCATCACGTACCACCCGCTCGGCGAGATCCTGCGCGAGCACTACGAGTTGCGCGAGGGCGCGGCGCTCGAGGAGGTCGAGGCTCGGCTTGCAGGTCGCGAGATCCTCGCGCTCGCCCTCGGGCTCGACGTGGCTCCCGACATTCATCCGGTCGACGCGCGCGAGCGTCTGCACGCCGCGGCTGTCGCGTTCGTCGAGGAGCTCTCGTCCGCCTGTCCGACGGTCGTCGTCATCGAGGACATCCACTGGGCGGAGCCCGATCTGCTCGACCTGCTCGAGCGGCTTGCCACCGACGTTCGAGGTCCCGTCATGCTCGTTGCGACTGCTCGTCCGGAGGTCGTCGAGCTCAGGCCGACCTGGGGGCTCGGGAAGCGCAACACGACAGTCCTCTGGCTCGATCCGCTGTCCGCCGCGGCCGTGTCGCAGCTCCTCGAGGAAAAGCTCCCGAGATTGCCGGACGATCTGCGCGACCGCCTCGTCGAGCGAGCCGACGGAAACCCGTTCTTCCTCGAAGAGCTCGTTGGCGAGCTCGTCGACAGCGGTGCGCTCGTCCAGTCCGGGGACGGCTGGACGGTCGGCCGCGCCGACGCCGGATTCGCGATGCCGGACACCGTGCACGCGGTGCTCGCGGCGCGGATCGACCGCCTCCCCGCGCTGGCGAAGGCCGCACTTCAGGCCGGCGCAGTCGTCGGCCGCGTGTTCTGGGGCAATCCTGTGGTGCATCTCCTCGACGGCGCGGAGCCGGACTTCGGGGTTCTCGAGGAGCGGGATCTCGTGACCGAGCGTCGCGCGACTGCGGGAGACGACCGAGAGTTCGTCATCAAGCACGCGCTCACGCGAGAGGTTGCGTATGGATCGATTCCAAAGGCTCGCAGAGGCCGACTGCATGCGTCCTTCGCCGGGTGGCTCGAGCGAGCCTCCGGCGGGGCGGACGAGCGCGCACCGCTCCTCGCACTACCACTACTCGGAGGCGGCGAATCCGCATGAGGCCGACCTCGTCTGGGCAGGCGATCCAGAAGGTTTGGCCACGGTGCGCGAGCGCGCGGTGCACTGGCTCTCGCGAGCCGGGCGGCTTGCGCGCGGTCGGCACGAGATGGAGGAGGCGGTCGAGCTGTTCACTCGGGCGGTCGAGCTGACCGACGACGCGTACGTGCGGGCGACGCTCTGGCGCGCAATCGGCGAAGCGCATGCGCTGCGGTACGACGGCGAGGGGATGCGAGTCGCTCTCCTACGCGCGGTCGAGGGTCCGCTCTCCGATTCGGAGAAAGCCGACACGCTCGCGTTCCTGGCGTTCCAGTCGTCGATCCGCTCGGCAATGTGGTCGATCCGGCTGAACATGGAGCTCATCGAGGACTGGGCGGCGGAGGCGCTCGAGCTGGCGCCGGCCGGCTCGGAAGCAGAAGTACGCGCGCTTCTCGCTCGAGCCAACGCGAATCTCGGGGGCGGCGCCTCGGAGGAGACCCTGCGCGAGGCGAGCAGGCTTGCCGAGGCACTCGACAGCGTCGAGCTCCGCTCGTTCGCGCTCGGAGCAAGAACGCAGGCAGCGTTCGACCGTCACCGCTTCCACGAGGCTGCGGCGTCGAGCCGCGAGCGGCTCGCACTCCTGTCGGAGATCGACGATCCCGATCATCTCTGCGAGGCGTACGAGTCGGCGTCTCCCGCGGTTGCTGCGGTCTGCCGCTTCGACGAGGCTCGGCGACTGGCCGAGCTGCATGCGGAGCTTTCGCAGCGGCTCTCGCCGCACCATCGCGTTCACTCAGTGTCGCTCGACCTGGAGCTCGCCGACACGCTCGGCGACTGGCACGGCCTGGCGGCGCAGACGAATCGGGCGCTCGCCGCCATCGAGGCCAACCTCACCACTCCCTGCGTGCGGAATCCGCGAGACATCCTGCTGTGCAGCGTCGCGCACTTCTGCATCGGTGACGAATCTCGGGCGTCCGAGCTCGAGCGAGACTCCGCACGGCTGGCCGGCGAGGGCCACGAGACGTACTTGAGTGGACCGAGGATCCGGATCGCCCTCCTCCGCGGCGACCGCTCGGCGATGGAGGCGCTGGTGGAGCTTCCCGTCGAGCGCGCTCTCGTATGGGGTCCGAGCATCTTCGCCGCGCGGATGGACGCTCTCGTCGCGCTCGGACGCCATGACCGCATCGAATCGGAAGCGCCCGACCTCGTTCAGGCGGAGACGACGGTCGAGCCGTTCGCGCTTCGCGCGCTCGGCGCCGCTCGTCGCGACGACGAGCTCCTCGCCCGCGCGGACGAGCGCTTCGTTGCGCTCGGCTTCGAGTGGCACCGCGCCCAGACGGAGAGCCTGCTCGCCGGCGTCTAGTAGAGGAGCCGCGCGCGGCGCTCGTGGCGCTCGAGCGCGAGTGCGATGAGGCGGTCGAGTAGGTCGGCGTATCCGATGCCGGCTGCCTCGAACAGCTTCGCGTAGACGCTCGTGGACGTGAACCCGGGGATGGTGTTGATCTCGTTCACGATCACCTCGCCGTCCGTGCGCACGAAGAAGTCGATGCGGGCCATGCCCTCGCACTCGGTGGCGACGAACGAGTCCACCGCCAGTTGCCGCACGCGGTCGTCCGCCTCCGGCGTGATGCGCGCCGGGATGACGAGCTCCATCCCACCCTCGTCGTACTTGGCCGAGTAGTCGTACCAGTCGGCGTGCGCGACGATCTCGCCGACGACCGACGCGATGGGATCGCGGTTGCCGAGAACGCCGCACTCGACCTCGACACCCTGGACGCCCTCCTCGATCAGCACCTTGTCGTCGTGGCGGCGCGCGAGCTCGACCGCTGCGGCCAGCTCGTCTGCCTCCGTCACCTTCGAGATCCCGACAGAGGAGCCGAGGCGCGCGGGCTTCACGAACACCGGGTACGGAAATGGGTGGTCTGGCGCATCGCCGTCGCGGAGGGTGACGTTCTGCGCAACGGGGATTCCGCGATCGCGCAGGACGGCCTTGAACAGGTCCTTGTCCATGCAGAGCGCCGACGCCGCCACGCCTGCCCCGACGTACGGCACACCGGCCAGTTCGAGGAGGCCCTGCACGGTTCCGTCCTCACCGAAGGGACCGTGGAGAATCGGGAGCACGACGTCGACCTGTCCCAGCGTCGCTGCAGGTGCCGAGCGCGCCACGACAGGGAGCGTCTCGATGCTCGTCTCGGGCAGCTCTCCTGCATCCGAAGCCAGCTCCCAGCGCCCGCCCCGGTCGATCTCGACGACGACGGTCTCGTAGCGCTCGGGATCGAGCGCGTCGACGACAGAGCGCGCCGACGCGACCGAGATGTCGTGCTCGCTCGAGCGGCCGCCTGCCAGCACCGCCACGCGCACGCGTGCGCTCACGGAGTCGTCGTGGTGGTGCTGACGAACCGTCCGACGAACAGCGTGATGAGCGCGTTGGGCTTTGCCTGCGTGCCTCCGACCGGATCCTGGGAGATCACGATGCCGTCGAACGTCGGATCGTCGGTGTCCTCGAACACCACACGCGTGCGGAAGCCCGCAGCCTCCAGCGTCGTCTGGGCGATGGCGAAGTCCTGCGTCGTGACGTCGGGCACCGCGGACGTCGACGGGCCCTTGGAGACGGTGACGGTCACGGTCGATCCCTTCGAGCCCTCCGAGCCGCCGCTCGGGGTCTGGCTCGTGACGATGCCCGCGGCCTGGTCGGACTCTTCGTCGATTCGAGACACGCTGAACCCGTTGCGCTGCAGCTCCGACGCCGCCTGGTCGTACGGCAGCCCGACGACGTTCGGGACGGTCACCGGCTTCGGTCCTCTCGAGACGTTGATCCTGCACCTGCGTTCCCTCGACGACGACGGTGCCGGCGCCGGGGTTCTGCGCGGTCACCGTGCCGACGTCGCGGTCCGAGTTGACCTCGACGACCTGCGCGTTCAGACCGGCACGCGTGAGCTCCGCGACCGCGTCGTCATCGGTCTGGCCGACGACGCTCGGGATCGTCACCTCCGGCTTGCCCGAGGAGACGTCGATCGTCACGACGGTCTCCTTGTCCACATGCGTGCCTTCCGTCGGGGTCTGGGTGAAGACGACGCCTTCCTCCACATCCGAGTTCGAGACGGGACGAACCTGCGGCGTGAGCCCCTTCTCCTCGATCTTGTTGACTGCGTTCGCCTGCTGGAGCCCGACCACGTATGGGACGGCCACCGTCTCCTCGCCGCGCAGTTGGCGCTGGATCGAGTCGTAGAAGAGCAAGCCCAGGACGAGCCACGGCGAGGACCGTTCCGATCGCGAGGAGCCACGGCCACAGCGGGTCGTCCGCGCTTCGGCGGCTCGTACTGCGGTGGTGGGGGACGCCGCGCGATCTGCGTTGCTGCGGTCGCCTCGCCGGCGAGCACCATGGTCGCGGCCTCGGCGGTCTCGGCCGCGACGCGTCCTCCGCGCGCGACCGTCTCGAGATCGGCGTCGAACGCAGCGGCCGACTGGTAGCGATCGGCGGGCTCCTTCGCGAGGGCTCGCACGACGACGAGGTCGAGGTCTTCGGGCACGTCCGAGCGCAGGTCGGACGGCACGGGCGGCGTCTCCCCGAGGTGCTTCATCGCGATCTCCACCGGGCTGTCGCCGGTGAACGGCACCTCTCCGGTGAGGAGCTCGAAGAGCACGATCCCGGTCGAGTAGAGATCCGACGTCTGGTCGACGGGCGCGCCGCGGGCCTGCTCGGGCGAGAGGTACTGCGCGGTTCCGATGATCGCGCCCTCCTCCGTCATCTGGCTCGCGCCTGCGCGGGCGATGCCGAAGTCCGTCACCTTGACGACGCCCTCGGGATCGACGATCACGTTGTGCGGCTTGATGTCGCGATGGATGACGCCGTTTCGGTGCGCGTAGCGAAGCGCCGCGAGGATCTGGCGCGTGTACGCGATCGCCACCGGGACGGGACAGAGGCCGCGTTCGCGGATCAGCTCCTTCAGCGTTCGTCCCTCGACGTACTCCATGACGATGTAGTAGGAGCCGTCGGACTCGCCGCGATCGAAGATCGAGACGATGTTCGGGTGCGAGAGCCCCGCTGCATGCGTGGCCTCGCGCCGGAAGCGCTCGACGAACTGCTCGTCGTTCGCGTAGCGCGCGTGCAGCATCTTGACGGCGACCCTGCGCCCGAGTTCCTGGTCCTCGGCGAGGTAGACGTCGGCCATGCCGCCGCCACCGAGCTTGCGCGCGATGCGGTAGCGCCCCGCGAAGAGGGTGCCTGAGAGGGTGTCCTGAGTCGTCATGGCCGTTGCAAAGAGTGCCTAGAGGTTAGGGATTCTCCGTCCCCTGCAGGATTGCCTGCATGACGGCTCGGGCGATCGGCGCGGCGGTCGTCCCGCCCACGCCGCTCTGGTTCTGCAGCACGACGGCAATGGCCACCTGCGGGGGGCCCCCGTCGTCCTTTCCGGCGAAGGCGATGAACCACGTCGTGTTCGAGCCCTCGATGCCGGTCTCGGCCGTCCCCGTCTTGCCGCCGACCGTGTATCCAGGGATCTGGGCAGCCGTGCCGGTCCCCTCGCGGACGGCGAGACGCATCATCGCGGCAACCTGATGCGCCGTCCGCTTGCTGACGGCCTGACGAATCACGGTCGGGTGCTGCTCCTCGACGACCCGCCCTCCGGGAGCGACGACCTTGTCGACGACCTGCGGCTCCATCAGCCTCCCGCCGAAGCCGAGTGCCCCTGCAACCATTGCCATCTGGAGCGGCGTCACGAGCATCCGCTCCTGGCCGAAGGCCATGCGTCCCGCGTCGACGTTCGCGTCGACCTTGGGGTAGTAGAGCTTGCCGTTGCGATAGAGCCCGCTCGGGAGGCGCTCGTCCGCGGGAGTCTCGAGCGGCGGGCGCTCGTAGAAGCCGAAGCGCTTGGCCGTGTCGAGGATCGCCTTGGCGCCAAGCTTCAGGCCGATGTTGCAGAACACCGAGTTGACGGAGTGCACGAGGCCCGTGACGAGGTTGATCGTCCCGAAGACCTCGGGCCCGTCCTGGTCGGCGAAGTTGTGGACCTGCTTGCCGTACACGGTGCAGTAGCCGGGGTCGTGGAACGTCGACCCCGGTCCGAACTTTCTCGACTCGAGGGCTGCGGATGCCGTGATCACCTTGAACGTCGAGCCCGGGATGAAGAGCCCGGAACTCGCGCGATTGAGCAGGGGCGCGGCCGGGGTGCAGTTCGCAGTGATGCCCGCGATACGGCCGTAGTGGTTCTCGACGTCGTTGGGGTCGAATCCCGGCGACGATGCCATGACGAGCACCTTCCCCGTGCGCGGGTCGAGCGCGACCACCGCACCGCAGTTCGTCCCGAGTTGCTCGTTCGCCAGTCGCTGGGCCTCGAGGTCGAGCGTGGTGACGACGTTGTTTCCCTGCACGGGCCGGCCGTGGAACTCGTCGAGCGCCTTGTCGACGAGCGTCGAGAGGTTCCCGTTCGACGCAGTGAGGTAGTCGTTCAGCGAGCGCTCGAGCCCCGTTCGCGAGCGCCCGACGGTCGAGTAGCCGACGACGTGCGCGGCCAGCGGTCCGTACGGATAGCGGCGGAAGAAGAGCGTCTTCTCGCCGACCACGCGCTCCCGGTTGCGCGCGAGGCGCTTCCGCGGCTCGAACGAGAAGATGAGCCCGCGGTCGATCGAGAACTCCGCGACCCGGCGGATTGCGTTGTCCTGGCGCGCGGCGAGGCCGGCGGCGGCCCAGGTCTGCCAGTACGTGGTCATGACGACGAGCACGGCGACGAGGGCGAGCGCGACGTAGGTCAGCCGCATGATCTGCTTGTTCATCGCGGGGTGTTCGCCCTGTTCGAGACGAGCAGGAGCAATGCGAGCAGCACGAAGTTCGCGACGACGCTCGTCCCGCCGTACGAGACGAACGGAAGCGTGATCCCGGTCAGCGGGACGACGCGAAGGACGCCGCCGACGATGATGAAGGCCTGCAGCGCGAATCCGAACGTCAGGCCCGCGGCGAGCAGCTTCGAGAAGCCGTCCTGCGCCTGCAGTGCGACGCGCATGCCGCGGACCACGAAGACCATGAACACGAGGAGCAGCGCAGCCGCGCCGATCAGCCCGAGCTCCTGGGCGATCGCGGAGAAGATGAAGTCGGTGCGGAGGTACGGGATGAGCTGCGTTCCGTCCACCGAGGTGAAGGTCCCTTGACCGAGCCCGGTGCCCCCGAAGCCGCCGTTCGCGATCGAGTAGAGGCTCTTGACGAGCTGATACGAGGCGCAGTCCTGCCGGTACTCGAGCTTCCCGTTGAGCGCGCAGTAGACGCGCTCGTCGGTCCACGGGTGCAGCCAGATCGTGACGCGGTTCTGGACGTGGTCGATCGCGTTGTAGAGGACGGCGGCGCCCGCGAGGAACAGGACGAGCCCCGCTGCGACGAACAGTGCACGCGCGGTCGCGGCATAGAGCATCGCGAGGAAGATCCCGAAGTTGAGGAGCGCGCTCCCCAGGTCGTTGGTCTGGACGATCACGAGCATCGCCGCGCCCCAGATCGCCACGAGCGGGCCGAGATCCTTCAGGCGTCCTTGCGCCAGGACCTCGCGTTTCTCGCGCAGGTAACCGGCGAGGAAGAGGATCAGGCACAGCTTTGCGACCTCGCCGGGCTGGAACTGAAGCGGACCGACGCTCACCCACAGCTTCACGCCGTTCACGCGCTCGCCGACTCCGGGCACCGAGGGCAGCAGGAGGAGCGCGACGGCAGCGACGCCGAAGAGGTAGCGGTACGACTCGAGCACGCGGTAGTCGTGCCGGAGCACGATGAGCGTCCCGCACAGGACGGCGACGCCGACGGCGACCCAGACGGCCTGCCGGCCGCCGTCCTGCGTGTCGAGGCGGTAGATCGAGGCGATTCCGAATGCCGTCAGCACTGCAGCGAGCGGCAGGAGTGCTCCGTCCGCGTACGGAACCGTCCTGCGTACGACGATGTGCGCGACGAGGTACAGCGCGAAGAAGAGCGCGCCCCACGTGACGGCGCTCGCCGACACCTCCGCATCGCGGGCGATCGTGATGCTCGCGAGTGCGAGCCCCGCGAGCAGCGCCGCGACGATCAGCCCGGCGAGCTCGCGGCTGCGTGCGCTCACCGCGTGATGCCCCAGTACAGCGCGATCACGCCGACGACGATGACGAGAGCGATGAACGCGAGGGCGGCGATCCGGCCACCGGGACCTGCGCCGTGCCGGCGAACGCCCGGTTGCGTGTCCTCGCTGGCGAGCTCGCTCGCGGCTGTCCGAGCGGCGGCTTCTGGTGCCGGCTCCTGCTCGGATTCCGGCTCCGGCTCGGGCTCGCCCTCGACGAGCTCGAACAGCACGACGGTGATGTTGTCCTCGCCGCCCTGAGCGTTCGCCGCGGCGACCAGCGCTCGCGCCGCGGCTTCAGGGTCGCGCTCGGCGGCCACGATCGTCTCCGCGATCTCGTTCTTGGAGAGCATGTCCGTCAGTCCGTCGGAGCAGAGCAGGAAGAGGTCTCCCGGCTCCGCGAGCATCGTGAAGACGTCGGCGTCGATGGCACGCTCGGTTCCCACGGCGCGCGTGATCGCCGATCGCTGCGGGTGGCGCTCGGCCTCCTCGGGCGTCAAGACGCCGCTGCGCACGAGCTCGGCGACGAGCGAGTGGTCGGTCGTCACCTGTTCGAGCTCGTCGCCGCGCAGTCGATACGCGCGCGAGTCTCCGACCTGGCCGAAGACGATGTGCTCGGCGTGTGGGTCGACGAACGCCGCGGTCACCGTGGTTCCCATTCCCGCCGTGTTGGGGTCGGCGACCGAGCGCTCCCAGACGAGGCGGTTCGCCTCGGAGATGATCGCGTCGAGACTCTCCTCGCCGGCGACGCTGCGGCGGCCGTCCTTCAGCGCGGCCGCAGCGATCCCGGCGGCCACCTCACCCGCCCGCGCGCCTCCCATCCCGTCGGCGATGGCGAAGAGCGGCGGCTCGTAGACGTACGCGTCCTCGTTGCGAAGACGCCTGCGCCCTGTGTCGGTCACTGCCGTCGAGCGCCCGATCCTCACGACTGCACCTGCAGCTCGGTCGCGCCGATCTTGATCACGTCGCCGGCCTTGGCGAGCTTCGCGCGCTTCAGCTTCTTGCCGTTCAGGAACGTCCCGTTCGTCGAGCCGAGGTCGTCGACCCACGCGCCGTCAGGCCGCGGCTCGATTCGCGCGTGGCGCCCGGATGCGAACTCGTCGCGGTCGAGCCTGATGCCGCTCTGGGCATCCCGTCCGACGACCGTCGGAGCTGCGATCTCGATCGTCGAGCCTTCGTGAAGCTCCGGGCTCGATACGACGAGCAGGCGCGCAGGTGCCAGACCGTGCTCGGCTCGGAGTGCCGCCGCCTCTGCAGCACCGAGGACGATGCTCTCCTGGGGCGCCTGCTGCATCCCCTTCGACGCCGAGCGCACCACGAGCACGATGAAGCCGTAGAGCAGGACGAGAAACGCGATCTTGAGGATCAGCAGCGTCTCGTCGGTCTCGAGCGCGAGGAGCGTCACGACGGCAGCGAGCGTCCGAACACGATCTCCGTCGAGCCCATCGTGATGCGATCGCCGTCGCGCACGCGAGCGCGGTCGGTGCGCTTGCCGTTGACCTCGACACCGTTGGTCGAGCCGAGATCGACGATCCAGTAGCCGGCGCCCTCCTGGCGAAGCTCTGCATGACGACGCGAGACGTTGACGTCCGCGACGCGCACGTCTGCTTCACGAGAGCGACCGAGGACCACGGTCGGCTTCGTGATCTCGTGTTTGCGCCCGGCAACGGTCAGCGTGACGACCTCGCGCACCGGCTCGGGGGGCGGCGCATCGGGGACGGCGGGAGCTGGTGCCCGGTAGATCATCGTCTGCGCCGGCTCGACGACGGGAAGCTCGGGCGGGGGCGGTTCCGCCGCCTCCCCCTCCGCTGCGGCGAGCCGCGTGGCGATGCCGAACTCACCGACCGCGAGGTCGTCGTCGGTGGTGAGCTTGACGCGAGGGACATCGAGCAGCGCGTACTGCTCACGGCGTGCGTGCTCGGCGAGGTACTCCTGCAGCTCTCCCGTGAGAGCGTCCTCGTAGCCGTCGAACTGCTTGCGATCCGCCGGAGACAGATAGACGGTGTACTCGTTCGGGACGTACACGCGCGATACCGAGACGTTCCGGTGGTCGTCCATCTCCTTCACCAGCTTGCGCGCGAGCTCGATCGGCTGGACGTGTGTCCGGAAAGCACGTCCGAATACGCCCTCGAACAGGCCCTCGATCTTCGATTCGATGCTGCGCAGCACGGGCATGGACGCGGGGGTGGTTCGCGACGAGTGTAGTGGTCGCTCCGGTGCGTTCGGCTAGGAAGCGCGCCGGAACGCGGCGGCAGCGAAACCTGCAGCCGCCCAGACGGCGACGACTGCGACGGTGCTCGTGACGCCTGCTCCGGCCGCCACGGAAGCCCCGGTGACGACGAAGCCGACGACCGCGACGCCGGCCGGCGCGAACCGTCTCGCCCACGGAAGGAGCGCGGCAGCGAGCGCGAAGAGGATCGCTGCGGCGGTCGTCAACGGATGGCCGCGCGAGTGCGCTCCAGATGGCGTTGCTCGCGTCGAGCACCGGCGTGAGCGGGCCGATGCCGAGGGTGCCCGGCGTTTCGCCGGTCAAGGGAAGCTCGTGTCCCGCGACGCCTGCGAGCAGAGCTGCTGTCAGCACCGCCATAGCGGCGTGCGCAGCTCGCCTGACGAGTCCGTCGGCTCGTTGGACGACGAGTGGTACGAGCGGCAGCAGGCCGAAGGCAGCGAGTACCGGTCCGACGACGAACAGGAGCCCGTGCCGGGCGTCGCGCCAGTTCAGCACGAGCCAGCCCGCCGCGAGTGCGCCGTACACGATCGCGGCGCTCTCGGCGACGTTCCCGATCGGGAAGACGGGAACCGCGAGAACAAGTGCCAGACCCGCGCGCGGATCGAGCCAGCACGCGATCGCGGTGGCGACCACGAGCGCGGCCACGAGCTCCGGTGGCCAGAACGGGAGGAACGTCGCGCCGAGAACGGCGGTGACGACGCCGAGCGCTACCGGCACTGCGCGGCGCGCGTGACGCTGCGCCGGGGCGAGCGTCTCCGCGTGCTTCGTGGCGCGTTCCTTGCGGGCAGGGCGACTCTGCGGCGACCGCAGTGCGTTCCGCAGCTCGGCGGCGAGGTCGGACGCGTTCGGTCGCGCGGCGGGATCGATCGCGAGCGCCGCGTCCACGGCGGCGACGAGGCGGCGAGGGAGGCCTCTGCGCTCGGTCGCCAGCGGAGGAGCGCCGGCCTGGATGGAGTTTGCGACCTCCTGGATGGGCACTCCCCAGAAGGGATGCCGGTCGGTGAGCGTCTCCCACAGGAGGACTCCGACCGACCAGACGTCGCTCTCGGGCGTCGCGTCACCGCCGGCGAGCCGCTCGGGGGAGATGTAGGCGAGGGTTCCAGGCACGTCCCCGACCGCCGTGAGCGTGTCGGCGCCGTCGAACTGCGCGAGTCCGAAGTCGAGAAGGCGGATGGCGAGCTCGTCGCAGTCCTCGACGAGGATGTTTGCGGGCTTTACGTCACGGTGGACGATCCCCGCGCGATGAGCGTGTGCCAGCGCGTCGAGCACCTGCGCTGCGACCGCCACGGCATCGCGATCGGAGAGCGCGCCCGCGCGAATCGTCTCCCGCAGAGTCCTCCCGGGCACGTACTCGTAGGCGATGTACACATGGCTCGGGTCGTGCCCCACGTCGTACGCGCGAACACACCGTTCGTGACGCAGGCGGCGTGCTGCGAGCGCCTCTCGCTCGGCCCGCGCCGCCGCCTTTCCTTCGCGGGGGATGATCTTGAGCGCGACGTCGAGGCCGTTCTGCTCGTCGAGTGCGAGCCAGACGGAGCCGGAGCCTCCGCTCCCGAGTGGGCGCATGGGCCGATAGCGGCCGAGAACGAGCTCCTGGGTGGATGGGACAGCTGCGACGGACGACACCGTTGACACTCTTGGCCGCCGATGGGCCGACTCCTTGCGACCTCGTGCCGTTGCTTCGCTCCGGCGAGGTCGCTCCGGCCAAGCATCTAGAGTCCCCTGGCGGCGCATGAGTACGCGCGACGACGACATTCTCGACTTCGACTTCTTCGACGAGGAGGACGCATCGTCGTGGGAGGAGCCCGAGGGCCCCGAGACCCCACCTGCGAGCCCCGAGCGGGGTCGTCGTGGGCGTGGCTCGGGCTTTCGGCCGCCGGGCAATCTCACGCCGCTTCTGCGCCTCATCGGGTTGATCGCCCTCGCGATCCTCGTGATCGTCCTGCTCGTCGTTTGGGTCGAGGGCTGCACCGAGAGCGCGCAGCGAGATCGAAACAGCACGTATCTCGCCGACATCGGCTCGATCGGGAACGCGTCCGCCAAGCTCGGTCAGCAGGTGTCCACGCTCCTGACGACCCCTGGGCTGAACGAGGAGGACCTGGACGCGAAGCTCGGCGGCTACGCCCAGACGGCCGACAACCAGATGCAGCAGGCCGCGGACCTGAACGCCCCAGGCGCGATGGTTGTCCCGAATGCCGGCGCTGTCGAGGCGCTGCGCTATCGCGCGAACGGCCTCCGGGGCCTGCAGGCCGCGTTCAAGGAGGCGACGGACGAGACCGACGCCAGCGCCGCCGGCGAGCTACTCCTCGCGCAGACGCGCCGCCTGCTAGCGAGCGACATCATCTGGACGGACTCGTTCCAGGAGCCCGCGAGAGTCGTCCTCCAGGACGAGGGGATCGAGGGGTTGGACGTGCCGTCGTCACAGTTCGTAACGGCAGACGACCTCGTCAGCCAGAGCTCGCTGGCGGCGATCTGGCAGCGCATCCAGGGCGCGTCGACGGGTGGCACGCCGACCGGCCTCCACGGCAGTGGCATCGCATACGTGAAGGCGCTCCCGAGCGGCCAGCTCCTGTCCACCACGACGGAGACGACGATCCTCGTCACGGAAGACCTCCAGTTCGAGGTCGGAGTCGAGGACACCGGCGAGAGCCAGGAAGTCAGCATCAAGGTCACGCTGACGATCCCGAAGCAGCCCACGCCGATCGTCAAGACGGCCACGATCCCGATCATCGACGCCGGTGAGACCAAGTCGGTCGTCTTCACGATCGGCGCGCTCGTGCCGTTCGGCGAGCAGACGACGGTGAAGGTGGACGTCGATCCAGTGCCCGGCGAGACGAACACCGCGAACAACACGGCCGAGTACCCCGTCGTCTTCTCGCTGTGACCGCGTCACTCGCGGTGGCGGTTGCAGCCTGTGTGGCGGCGGGGCTGGCGCTCGTGGTCTGCCTGGCGCTGTGGCGTCGCCTCGCGCACGTGAAGTCCGCTCAGTCGGTCGTGCTCGGAAGCGGGAGCGGCGATCTTCTCGATTTCGCCGTTTCGCTCCAGGGCCGTGTCGACGACCTCCATCGCGCGGTCGACGAGGTCGCCGCAGGCCTCTCGCGCGTCGATCGTCGTGTCGACAGCTCGGTGACGAACACCGCGGTCGTGCGCTACGACGCCTACGAGGGAACGGGGGGCCAGCAGTCGGCGTCGGTTGCACTGCTCGACGCCAACCGCACCGGCACGGTCCTCACGGCCATCCAGGGGCGCGACTACGCGCGGATCTACGTGAAGGACCTCGACCGCGGTCGCTCGTCGGTCGCGCTCTCGCCTGAGGAGCAGGAAGCGGTCGATCGCGCGATGGCGCGGTAGCTCGTCTCAGGCAGCCGCGACGGCGGCGCCGATGTCGAGCCCAGGGAGGTACCGGCGCCACGTGTCGGGCACGTGGTCTGTCGCCAATCGGATGAACAGCACCGGCGTAGGCGGTCGCGGCGGCGTGCGGAGCGTCATGCTCGTCTCCTCGAGCAGGCGGTCGCCCTTGCGGTGGTTGCACGGCGCGCAGGACGTGACGACGTTCTCCCACACCGAGGTCCCGCCGCGCGAGCGGGGAACGACGTGGTCGAGCGTGAGGCGGTTTCCCTCCGTGCCGCAGTAGACGCACTTCCAGCCGTCGCGCGCGAACAGCACGCGCCGGGAGATGCGCTTCGTCACGCCGCGCGGAACGCGGACGTACGTGACGAGGCGGATCACGTGCGGTCGAGTGAACGTCGAGCACGAGGACCGGAGCGGCTTCCCGTGGCTCTCGATCACCTCTGCCTTGCCCTTCCAGACGAGTACGTGCGCACGGCGCAGCGAGCAGACGTTCAAGGGCTCGTAGCTCGCATTCAGGACGAGGACCCGCTCCACCGCGCGCGCAATGTAGCACCCACTTCAGCGCCAACCAGGGCTGATTTGAACAAAGCGTGACGCATGATAAGCGATAAATCTGCATAATACGATTATGGCGACCGTCGCGATCGTGGGGGCTTCCGGCTACGCGGGTCAAGAGACGCTCGACCGCGTGCTCCACCATCAGGCGCTCGAGCTCTATGCGCTCGGCTCCGACTCCCTCGCCGGGCAGGCGCCGTGCGAGCTCGATCCGAGGCTCGGCCGGAACGGGTGGCGCACGATGCCTCGGTTCATCACGAACGAAGCAGCGCTGTCGTGCGGCGCCGACCTCACGTTTCTCTGCCTTTCGCACGAAGAGGCGGCGGTGATCGACCCACCGACCCGGGGTGTCGTCGTCGACCTCTCCGGCGCGCACCGACTGTCCGATGCCGCCGCGTATTCGCTGTGGTACGGCTTCGAGCACCCGCGGGCCGCGGACCTGCCGCGGTGGTCATACGGGCTTCCCGAGCTGACCCCCCCGAGCGGGCGCCTGGTCGCCAACCCGGGCTGCTATTCGACAGCCGTGTTACTCGCACTGGCGCCGATCGCGGGGGCCATCGAGCCCACCGGTGTTGTGGTCGACGCGAAGTCGGGCACGACGGGGGCGGGTCGGACCCCGCGTGCGTCCTCTCACGCCGGAGTCGTGCTCGAGAACCTGACTCCGTACCGCGTCGGCGAGCACCAGCACGCACCTGAGATCGCGCAGGAGCTGGGATTTCCCGTCACTTTCGTTCCGCACCTGCTCCCGATCCGTCGCGGGCTCATGGTCACCTGCGTCGTTCGTTCGCGCGGAGCAGACGTGAGAGAGCTGCTGGAGGCGAGCTACATCGATAGCCACATCGTCGACGTCCTGCCCAAGGGGGTCGTGCCCGAGCTCGCGCGCGTCCAGCACACGGACGGTGCGGAGATAGGCGTCTTCGAGGATCGCCTCACCGGCGACGCCATCGTCGTCTGTGCGCTGGACAACCTTGGGAAGGGCGCTGCCGGCCAGGCCGTCCAGAACGCGAACTGCCTCTTCGGATGGGACGAGACGATGGGGCTGCGCCTCTCGGGAGTACTCGTCTGATGTCCGTCACCGCGGCTTCGGGCTTCGCTGCGAGCGGAGTGCGCGCCGGCATCCGACGGTCGGGACTGGACCTCGCCGTCGTTCGCTCCGCCGCACCCTCTGTCGGCGCGGCATTGTGGACGACGAACCGCGTCCAAGCAGCCCCGGTCATCGTCTCCAAGCAGCACCTCGCCGCCGCGGAGCCGCAGGCGGTCGTGATCAACGCGGGTGTTGCGAACGCCGCGACCGGCGAAGGTGGGATCGCAGCTGCCGAGCGCACGGCCGCCGAGGCCGCTACGGCTCTGGGTCTGCGCTCGGACGAGGTGGTCGTGCTGTCGACCGGTGTAATCGGCATTCCGCTGCCGATGGATCGTGTCCTCCGCGGAGTGCGCGACGCGTGTGCGACCCTCGATGCTGGCGGCGGCGAGCGCGCCGCTGCCGCAATCCTGACAACCGACCGCTCACCCAAGCAGGCGGTTGTCCAGTGTGACGGCTTCACGGTCGGCGGGATGGCGAAGGGCGCAGGGATGATCCATCCCCGCCTCGCGACGATGCTGGCCCTGATCACGACCGACTATCCCCTCGCTGCGGGTGAGCCGTCCGACTTCCTACTACCAGCCGTCGAGGCGAGCTTCAACAGGATCTCCGTCGATGGCGAGTGCTCGACGAACGATGCGGTCGTGCTGCTCGCGAACGGCGCGAGCGGCGCCGAGCGCACGGATGAGCGCGATCAGCAGTTCGCCGCCGCACTGGGCGACGTCTGCGCTGCGCTCGCTCGCGAGATCGTCGCCGACGGAGAGGGAGCCACGGTGCTCCTGGAGATCAGTGTCTCGGGGGCAACCTCGAGCGACGAAGCGGAGGCGGTTGCGCGGAGAATCGCGACGTCCCCACTCGTGAAAACGGCGGCGTTCGGACGCGATCCGAACTGGGGGCGCGTGCTGGCGGCAGCCGGTTCGGCGCCCTGGAACGGAGGGTTCGCGCATATCGACGTCGACAAGCTCACTGTCTCGTTCGACGGCACCGAGGTCTTCGTTCGTGGCGAACCGACCGGTGCGCAGCCGGAGCTGGGCCGCGCGGCCGTCGCGATCGACCTCGACCTCGGGCTCGGCGCCGGCAGTGCCTCGTATCTCGCGTCCGATCTCACCTATGACTACGTGAGGCTGAACGCGGAGTACACGACCTAGTGTCCATCCGTGTCGTGATCAAGCTCGGCGGGCGCGTTGCGCGCGATGCTGTCAGCGTAGTCCTGGAGCGCCACGCGGCCGGGGAGGACGTCGTGGTCGTACACGGCGCCGGACAGCAGATCACTGCAGAGCTGCACGCGCGTGGCATTCCGACGGAGTTCGTTCGCGGACGCCGCTACACGGACTCGGCGACTCTCGCCGTCGTGCGCTCCTCGTTGGTGGCCGTCGGGGCCGAGTTGTCTGCCGCAATCGGCCCCACGGCCGTCCATCTCGTCGGTGACGAGATCGGGCTCGAGGCTGTTCGCCTGCCCGAGCTCGGGTTCGTCGGCGAGCCAGTGCCCATGCGTCCGGCGGCAATCGAGCACACCCTGAGCGCGGGAAGAATCCCAGTGGTCACGCCGCTGGCGGTCGGCCCGCTGAACGTCAACGCCGACGAGGCTGCGACGGCATTGGCGGAGGGGCTCGGTGCGGACCGCATCGTCTTCGTCTCGGACGTGCCGGGTGTCTATGTCGCCGGATCCGTTCTGTCGCTTCTGCACGCCGATCGAGCGACGGATTTGATCGAGAGCGGAACCGTCGACGGCGGCATCGTTCCAAAGCTCCTCGCGGCGGTGCGGGCGGCGCGGCTCGGGCTGATCGTGGAGATCGGCGCCACGGCGGTTGTTGCATGAGCGCGGTTCCGGCCGATGTCGCTTCCCGAGGGTTCGAGCGGCTCATGCCGACCTACGCGCGCGCGGACCTCGTGGTGGTGCGAGGGGAAGGCTCCCGGGTCTGGGATGCGGACGACCGCGCGTACCTCGATTTCGGAGGCGGCATCGCCGTGGTGTCGCTCGGGCACCTTCACCCCGTCCCGCTGGCTGCAGCGCGGGAGCAGCTCGAGCGTCTCTGGCACGCGTCGAACCTCTATCGGACACAGCCGGCCGAGCGGCTCGCGTCTCTCCTGTCCGAACGCTTCGGCGGCGCTCAGGCCTTCTTCTGCAACTCGGGCGCCGAGTCCGTCGAAGCGGCGCTCAAGTACGCACGCAAAGCAACCGGACGATTCGGTGTCGTTGCTCTCGAAGGTGGCTTCCACGGCAGGACTCTCGGCGCGCTGTCGGTAACCGGGCAGCCTGCGAAGCGCGAGCCATTCGTCCCACTCGTGCCCGGCGTACGCTTCGTCGAGCCGAACGACATCGGTGCACTCGTCGCAGCCGTCGACGACGAGGTCGGCCTGATTCTGCTCGAGCCGATACTCGGCGAAGGCGGAGTGATTCCGCTCGAGGACGAGTTCGTCGAGGCGGCAGCGGCGTTGCCACCTCTTCTTGGCTTCGACGAGGTTCAGACCGGCATCGGTCGCACCGGGTCGTTCTTTGCCTTCGAGCAGCTCGGCGTGCGGCCAGACCTCGTGACGCTCGCCAAGGGCCTTGCGAACGGCCTCCCGATCGGAGCGCTTCTCGTCGGCGATGCGGCGGCTGGCTCGTTCGCACCGGGGGACCACGGCTCGACCTTCGGCGGAAATCCGGTGTCGTGCGCTGCGGCGTGTGCCGTCGTCGGGATGATCGACGAGGAGCTGCTCGATGGTGTCCGTGCCAGGAGCGCTGAGCTGATGACGGCGCTCCAGGGTCTCCCGGGCATCGTCTCGCTGCGTGGGCGTGGGCTGCTGATCGGCATCGAGGTGCGGACGTCCGCGGCGGATGTCGTCGCGGCTGCCGCCGAGCACGGACTCCTCGTCCTTACCGCTGGAGAGCACATCGTTCGCCTCGCGCCGCCGCTCACGGTGAGTGCGGACGAGGTGGACGAGGCAATCGACGTCCTTCGTTCGCATATTGTGCTAGCTTTTCGCATTCTATGAACAGGCGGGAGAGGCAGAGCGCGATCCTCGACCTCGTGCGTGAGCGTGCGCTGTCCACGCAGGCCGAGGTCGCTTCCGCTCTCAGGGACACCGGCTTCGACGTGGTTCAGACGACGGTCTCCCGCGACATCGCCGACCTCGGTCTCGTCAAGGTGCGCGCGCCGAGTGGTCGGCTCGTCTATGCGTCTCCGGGCGGCACGGACAGCGACCGGCTGCGCGCGCTCGGATCGGCGATGCGCCGGTACGCGATCACCGTTGAGGCTGCCGGCTCGCTCGTGGTCGTGATGACGCCTTCCGGCTACGCGAACGCACTCGCCCAGGCGGTGGACGAAGCGGGCCATCCGGCGATCGCCGGCACGATCGCGGGCGACAACACGATCTTCGTCGCAGCGCGCGACGGCGTCTCGGCCGGGTCGCTGCGCGACGAGCTCGCGGGCTATCTGCTCCAGGGTGCCGCATGAGGCGCACAGCCGTTGTCGCCTACTCGGGAGGGCTCGACACCAGCTGCATCCTCTCCTGGCTGAAGGAGGACTGGTACGGGTTCGACGAGGTCGTCGCCGTGCTCGTCGACGTCGGGCAGGAGTTCGACCTCGAAGAGTCGATCGTGCGCGCGAACGCCGCCGACGCCGACGACGTTCTCCTCGTCGATCGCAAGGACGCGTTCGCAGACGAGCAGTGCGCGCGGGCCATCGTCACGAACGCGCTCTACGAAGGGAAGTACCCGCTCGTCTCGGCGCTTTCGCGGCCGGTGATCGCGCAGGCTGTTGCGGAAATCGCGCTGGACATCGGCGCCGAGGCCGTCGTCCACGGGTGCACGGGGAAGGGCAACGACCAGCTTCGCTTCGAGCTCGCCTTCAAGGCGCACTACCCGGACGTGAAGGTCGTCGCGCCGCTCCGCGACCGCATCTGGACCCGCGACGAAGAGATCGAGTACGCGCTCGGCAAGGGCATTCCGGTCGTCCAGACGGGAGCGTCGCCCTACTCGATCGACGAGAACCTCTTCGGCCGCTCGATCGAGGCCGGCGTCCTCGAGGATCCATGGGCAGGACCGCCCGACGAGCCGTACGCGCTGACCTCCGACCCGGCGGGTGCGCCTCCACCCGCCGAGATCGTCATCGGCTTCGAGAAGGGGATTCCGGTGTCGCTCGACGGGGCGGAGCTCTCCCTCTCCGAACTCATTGCGGAGACCAACCGTCTTGCCGGTGCCTACGGGATCGGCCGGATCGACATGATCGAGAACCGCGCTGTCGGCATCAAGAGCCGTGAGGTGTACGAGGCGCCGGGCGCGATGACGCTCATCGCTGCGCACTCGGCACTCGAGGATGTGGTGCTCACGAAGGACGAGGCTCGGTTGAAGCGTCTTCTGGAGCAGCGCTGGACGGAGATCGTGTACGAGGGTCGGTGGTTCAGCCCGGTTCGCGAGGCGATCGACGCCTTCGTGGACTCCACGCAGGAGCTCGTCACGGGCGAGGTTCGCGTCGAGCTGCGGCCCAATGCGGCCGTGGTCACCGGCAGGCGCTCGCCGCACATGATCTACGCAGCGGAGCTCGCCTCGTACGGCACCGGCGAGACGTTTCCGCACGACGCAGCCGAAGGGTTCATCCGCATCTCGTCGCTCGAGACGGAGCTGCATGCGGCCAGAGCGCGTTCCTTGACCAGGGCATAAGCTCCTCGTCGATGACGACGTGGGCGGGGAGGGTCGACAGCGCTCTCGACCCGGACGTGTGGCGCTTCCTGCGCGTCGACGACGCCGAGCTCCTGCCGTACGACTGCGAGGCGACCGCCGAGCACGCGCGTCGGCTCGCCGCCGCAGGGCTCCTCACGGACGTGGAGCTCGATGACGCCGAATCGCGCTTGGCTGAGATCGCGCAGGATCCCGACGGCTACCTCGAGTCGGACGAGGACGTCCACTCCGCGATCGAGCGTCTCCTCGGCGACGTCGGGCGCAAGATCCACGCGGGACGCTCGCGCAACGATCAGGTCGCAGCGGCGTTCCGGATGTACGTGCTCGACGCGTGTGCCGAGGCGCGTGAGGCGATCGACGCGCTCGCGCTCGTCGTGCTCTCGTTCGCCGAGTCGGAGGCCAAGACCGTCATGCCCGGCTACACCCACCTCCAGCGCGCGCAGCCGATCACGCTCGGGCATCACCTGCTCGCATGGGTGGAGATGCTCGATCGCGACCGGACGCGCTTCGCAGCGGCCGCCGAGGCTGCCGCCGAGAGCCCGCTCGGCGCCGGTGCGCTCGCCGGCTCGACGCTCGAGCTTCCTCCTCCGCCGCGCCAGATGCGCAACTCGATCGACGCCGTGGCGGACCGCGACTTCGCGCTCGACTACCTCTATGCGGCCGCCGTTCTCTTCACGCACCTCTCTCGCGTCGGAGAGGAGATCGTCCTCTGGGCGAGCTCCGAGTTCGGCTTCGTCCGCCTTCCCGAGACCGCCGCGACGGGGTCGTCGATGATGCCCCAGAAGCTCAATCCCGACGTCGCCGAGCTCGTGCGAGGGAAGGCGGGAACGGCGATCGGCCGCCTGGCGGGCCTCCTCGCGACGATCAAGGGCCTTCCGCTGGCCTACGACCGCGACCTGCAGGAGGACAAGACGCCGGTGTTCTCGGCGAGACGCGAGACGCGCCTTGCCCTCGAGGCGCTGACGGTGCTCGTGAGCGGGCTCGAGGTCGATCGCGGCCGCATGGCGAAGGCGGCGTCCGATCCCCTGCTGCTCGCGACCGACGCTGCCGAGGCGCTCGTCCGCACCGGTGTCCCGTTCCGCGACGCGCACGAGCAGGTCGCGGAAAGCGTTCGCGACGGCTCGTTCCGCAAGCCGCGCAAAGGCGCGAAGCGCGCGTCGCCGGGGCCGAGTGGTATCCGCGAGGCGCTCGAAGAAGCACGCCACCGCTTCGTCGACAATCTGTGAGGGTCCTACACGACTAGCGCGTCATGAACGCGGCGCTGGAAGTCGGCGATGAGCTTCTCGCTCTCCCCCATCAAGCGGCCCTGTGGAACGGCGCCGGACTCGAGCCCACGCTGCACCGACTGCACGAGCGAGACGTCCTCCTCGGCGACCTGGTTGTCCCAGGCCATGAGCTCCTCGATCTCGCTCTCGGACGTCTCCACGCCGAAGTAGTAGTCCGTGACCTCGAGCGTTCGGCGGAGGCCGTCCGGGACGTAGCGCTCGAGCGAGATGTTCGGGATTCCCGGTGCGATGTTCAGCGTTGTCGAGGGGAACAGAAAGTGGTACTGCGACTGCGCGAGCTCGCTGCTCGGCGTGTACCCGCTCTTGCCGTTTCCCGCCGAGCGCCGATGCGCGGACAGGCCCGATCTGGCTCGAGAAGGTCGCATGCACCTGGAGGAGATACGAGTCCGGGTTGACGTCGATGACCTTGCTGAAGCCCGGATGCGCCGTTGGACAGTGGTAGCACTCGAGGAAGTTCTCCATCACGATCTTCCAGTTCGCCTCGATCGGCCACTCGTGATGGGAGTGGAAGCGGATCGCGCCGACGTCGAGCCCGCTCTGCGCCACGATGGCGGGCAGCCCGCCGAGTGCCGCCTCCAGAGGAGCTGCGTCGGGGTCGGGGTTCACGAAGACGAACGGGCCCCAGGTGCCCACCGAGACGGGCGCGAGCGAGAGGCCCGTGGGATCGAATCCGGGCTCGCGCTCCGAGCGGGGCGCTCGCCGCAGGGATCCGTCGAGGTTGTACGTCCACGCGTGGTACGGGCACTGGAGCGTCTCGCGGCACCCGGTTCCCTCGACGACGAGGTGCCCTCGGTGGCGGCACACGTTGACCAGCCCGCGAAGGGTCCCGTCCGAGTCGCGGACCACGGCGACCGGGATGTGCCCGATCTGCAGAAGCGAAGTACGACCCGGGCTCGGCTACCCACTCCGCCGGCCCCGCGTACGTCCAGGCGCGGGCGAAGAGCCGCTCGCGCTCGCGCTCGAGGACGCCGGGATCGACGTACCAGCTCGCCGGGAGCGTCCAGCCGTCCTCGAGCGGGTGCTCGAGCTCGGGGATCGATGTCGTTGTCTCGTTCACGCGCATCCTTGCTCCTGACTGTCCTGTCAGTCAGGATACTTCGGATGCCCGGAATCGAGCAAGCGGCCTCGTCGCCGGTGGCGACCGCGCGCGTCGACGAGATCCTGCGCGCGGCGTGTCGAGTCGTGGTCTCCGGCGGCGCGAGCGATCTCCGTATCGGCTCCGTCGCGCAGGAGGCAGGCGTGTCCCGCACGCTCGTCCACTACTACTTCACGACGCGGCAGGAGCTCCTGCGCGCCACGTTCGCCTACGCGGAGGATCTCCGCGTGGCGGCTCTCGAGACCGAGCTCGCGTCGTTCGCGACCGGCGCCGAGCGGGCCGAGCGCGCGCTCGTGCGAACGATCGAGCCCGAGCTCGAGGAGACGCCGGCTCTCTGGAACGAGGTCTGGTCGAGCCTTCGCTACGACGCGGAGCTCCGGCCGCTCGTGCAGGAGCGCTATCGCGCATGGGCGGATCGGATCGTTCGTCTGCTCGACGAAGGTCGCGAGGACGGCTCCGTCCCGAGCAGTGTCGATCCTGTCGGTGCCGGGTGGCGGCTGGCCGCAGCTGCGGACGGCCTGGACTCGATCCTCTACCTCGGCCTGCTCGATCGTGACGGCGCGCGGGATCTTCTCGCGTCGTGCATTCGCAGAGAGCTGGAGCCGTGACGCTTCGCTCCCAGTCCGTGGTGCTCACCCGGCTCAGCAAGTCGTTCGACGACGTCGCAGCGGTCGATGACATCTCTCTCGAGATCGGGAGCGGCGAGTTCTTCTCGCTGCTCGGCCCGTCGGGCTGCGGCAAGACGACGAGCCTGCGCATGATCGCCGGCTTCGAGCGTCCCGACGCCGGGAGGATCGTCATCGGCGACACGGACGTCACCGAGATGCCGCCGCACCTGCGGCCCGTCAACACGGTGTTCCAGAGCTATGCGCTGTTCCCCCACCTTTCCGTCGAGCAGAACGTCGGCTTCGGGCTTCGCTTCAAGGACGTCTCCAAGGACGAGCGCCGCGGGCGTGTCGCGGAGGCGCTCGAGCTCGTCCGACTGGGCGACCTCGGTCAGCGCCGGCCGCACCAGCTCTCCGGCGGGCAGCAGCAGCGTGTGGCCCTCGCGCGCGCCCTCGTGCTCTCGCCGTCCGTGCTCCTGCTCGACGAGCCGCTCGGCGCGCTCGACGCGAAGCTGCGGCGTGAGCTCCAGATCGAGCTGAAGAGCATCCAGCGCGAGATCGGCATCACCTTCGTCTACGTGACGCACGACCAGGAAGAAGCGCTGACGATGTCCGACCGGCTGGCCGTCATGGCGCACGGGAAGGTCGAGCAGCTCGGAACGCCGCGCGACGTGTACGAGCACCCCGAGTCCGCTTTCGTCGCCGACTTCCTCGGCGTCTCGAACCTGATGCGCGCGCGGGTCGTCGACGGTCGGCGCGTCGAGGTTGGCGGAGTCATGCTCAACGCGACGCAGGGCGAAACCAGCCCGGCCGGTGTCGTCCGCCTCACCATCCGACCGGAGCGGGTGCGGATCGAGCCGCCTTCGACGCAGGGCGAGAACCGGGTTGCCGCCACCATCGAGCGCTTCGTCTACCTCGGCTCGACCACGCAGGTCTTCGTCGCGCTGCCGGGTGGAGATCGCGTGCAGGCGCTCGTCGCGAACTCCGGGGACGTCGACGAGTACGACGTCGGTTCTGCCGTGACAGCGCACCTCCCCGCCGACGCTCTCCGCATCCTCGCCGACGACGAGGCCGTGACCGCGTGACCGACGTCGTCGTTGTCGGAGCAGGCCTGGCTGGGTTGGCCGCCGCGCGCGACCTCGTGCAAGGCGGCGCGGACGTTCTGGTGCTCGAGGCGCGCGAACGTGTCGGCGGCCGAGTCGAGCAGGTATCCGTCGACGACGGGCGACCCGTTCAGCTCGGCGGCGAGATGATCGGGCAGGCGCACACGGCGTATCTCGGGCTCGTGGACGAGCTCGGGCTCACGCTCGACTCGACCTACACCTCCGTTGCCGGCGCGACGACCTACGACCTCGTCGACGGCGTGCTGCGGTCCGAGGAAGGCTTCCCGTTCGCGACCCCAGCCGAGCGCGCCGACTTCGAGCGCTGCGAGCAGCTGTTCGGGGGGCTCGCGGCAACCGTGGATCCGGAGGATCCGTGGTCGCATCCCGACGCGGCGCGGCTCGACGGCGTTTCGTGGGCGGCATGGCTCCGCTCGGTCGCTGCGCTCCCCACGACGGTGCGCGCCGTCGAGGCCGGCGCGCTCGCGCTCGCTGCCGGCTCGAGCGAGCGTACGTCGCTTCTCGCGGAGCTGCGGAAGGCGGCCGCTGTCGGCGACGACGGCTTCTACTCGTACGACCTCTGGGAGTGCTTCCAGGTCGCGGAGGGCTCGGCCGAGGTCGCTCTGCGCATGGGGTCCGAGCTCGGTGAACGCGTCAGGCTCGGCGCCGTCGTGTCCGGGATCTCCGTGTCACACACCGGGTGCCGCGTGACGCTCGACACCGGCGAGGTGGTCAGCGCGGAGGCGGTCGTCTGCGCGCTTCCCGTGAGCGTGCTCCACGGAATCGAGATCGACGGCGTCTCGCCCGAGCGGCTTGCCTCACTGCGCGCGCAACGCCAGGCGCCGGCGGCGAAGGTCGTCACCGTCTACGACCGCTCCATCTGGGCCGACCTCGGCGCCAACGGCCTCTCCGAGGGCGAGCTCCTGCTCGCGTCGACATGGCCGCAGCGTGAAGGTGTGCTGTCCGGCCTCGTTCCTCCCGAGCGAGTCATGTGGCTCGCCGCGACGGCGGAGGAGCATCGGCTCGACGCGCTGCATGCGGAGCTCGAGCGGATGTACGGTCCGGAGGCCGCGCGGCCCCGCCACTCGTTCCTGCGCATGTGGGCGACCGATCCGTTCACGCGCGGCTACACGACGCACTGGTGGCCCGGAGACGTGCTCCGCGTCGGGCCTCTGCACGGCACGCACGAGCCGCCGTTCTACGTCTGCGGGTCGGATCAGTGGGCTGCCGGGTACATGGAGGGTGCGGTCCGCACCGGCCGCGCGGCTGCGGCAGCGGCATTGAGGAGCGAGGCGTGGGCTCCAGCCTGATCGAGACCGACGTCGCGGTCGTCGGAGCGGGAGTGGCAGGCCTCGCCGCTGCGCGAAACCTGGTCGCCGCGGGACGTGACGTCGTCGTCCTCGAAGCCCGGGACCGTGTCGGCGGACGGCTCTGGAACACGGAGATCGGCGGCGAGGCGAACGAGCTGGGAGGCGAGTGGGTAGCGCCGTACCAGACGCGCCTCCATGCGTTGCTCGATGAGCTCGGCATCGGGCTCTTTCCCGCGTATCGCGACGGCGACGACGTCTACGTCGACGAGTCTGGCCGCGCGCACCGGCATGCGGGTGACGAGCACGGTCTCTCGTCGGCGGAAGAGCGAGCATTGGAGGAAGGGGACGCCAAGCTCGACGCGCTGGCGAAGGAGCTCGACCCGGAGGCACCGTGGGAGCATCCTCGAGCGCGCGAGCTCGACACGATCACGTTCGACGAGTGGCTACGTATCGAGGTCGGCGACGGGACCGCTCGGGAGAACCTCCGCTCGTATCTCGCCGACGGCTTCCTGACGAAACCCGCCTACTCGTTCTCGCTCCTCCAGGGTCTGTGGGTGATCGCGGGCGCGGGCGGGACCTACGAGCTGTTCGCACCGGAGCAGTGCCTCGCATACCGCGTGGTCGGCGGCTCACAGCTGATTCCGTTGCGCATGGCGGAGGAGCTCGGCGAGCGCGTGGTACTCGATTCGCCCGTGCGCGCCATCAGCTGGTCGGACGGCGGCGTGGAGGTGGACGCCGGGGACACGCAGGTCACCGCGCGGGCCGTTGTCGTCGCCGTCGCGCCGAATCTCGCCGCGGCGATTCGCTTCGAGCCGGCGCTGCCGGCGTGGCGAATGCGACTCCAGCAGGCGAGCTCGCAGGGGAGCGTCACGAAGGTGCTCACCGCGTATCCCGAGCCGTTCTGGCGTGCCGAAGGGCTCTCGGGAGAAGGCTTCGCGCCGCATCAGTTCGTGCGCGAGCTCTACGACAACTCGCCGCCGTCGGCCTCGGTCGGTGTGCTGTGCACATTCCTCCCCGGTGAGCAGGCCGAGTTCGCGGGACGCCTGAACCCTCATGCCCGCCGAGAGCTCGTCCTCGAGGGAATGGCGAAGCTCGTCGGCCCGGCGGCTCTACAGGCGACGGACTACATCGAGACCGACTGGTCGGCAGAGGAGTGGACGCGCGGGGCGTACGCCTCGACGTTCGGCATCGGTGGCCTCACGCGCTTCGGCGCGGACATGCGCCGCCCGGTCGGACCCATCCACTGGGCGTGCTCGGACATCTCGGGCTTCGGGCACATGCACATGGAGGGCGCAATGCGCTCGGGTGAGGCGGCTGCTTTGGAGGTTCTCGCCCTGCTAGCGAAGCGGCTCGGCGTCGAGCGTCGCGAACTCTTGCATTCCCGACCCGGTGCCACCGCGAACTGAACGCACCGCTTTCCAGAGGACGAAGCCAATGATCGTCACGACCAGCGTGAAGCCGAGTGTCAGCGTGGCGAGCGCGTTTACGGCGGGTGTTGGCGCCGTGCGGCCCGTCGAATAGATCCGCACCGGCACCGTGTCCGTCGCAGTGCCCGACGACAGGAACTGACTGATCACGAAGTCGTCCATCGAAATGGCGAACACGATGATCGCGCTCGCCACGATCGCCGGAACCAACATCGGCAGCAGCGCGAGCCGCAGCGCCTGCGTGGTCGACGCTCCGAGGTCGCGTGCGGCCTCCTCGTACTCCGGGCCGATCGCGAGGAGCCGACCGCGGACGATGATGAGCACGAAGACGAGCGAAAACGTGATGTGCCCGATCGCCTGGGCGACCGTGCCGAGCGGGATGAAGTTCAGCAGATGCACGAAGACGAGGAACAACGCGGTCCCCATCACGATCTCCGGTGTGACGAGCGTCGCGAGCGAGATCCCCCTCGAGGTCCCGGCTCCGCGTCCTCTCCACCGCGTCAACCCGATCGCCAAGGCGACACCGAGCGGCACGGTGACGAGAACGGCGATCGCCGCCAGTCGCATGCTCTGGAGCAGCGCGGTGCTCAGGGTTGGGTCGTGGAGGACGGACAGGTCAGGGTCGCCCGTGTACCAACGCGTCGACCAACCTTGCGCCGTCGACCGCGAGCGACCCTCGTTGAACGAGAACCGGACCGCGACGAGGATCGGGACGATCGACCAGACGAGATAGAGAGCGGTGAAGAGCACGAGGAAGCGCGGCTTTCCCCACGGGTTCGACCACATGTCGCGGAGACGGCTCATGCTCCGAGCCTCCGCTGGGCTCTCGCGGTCGAGAAGACGTAGTACCCCATGAGGACCAAGAGGAAGAGCATCAACACGACGACGAGCGCGGCGCCCACGGGAATTTGCTGCCCGCCCTTGATGTAGAGGTAGATCTCGTTTCCGAGCATGCTCGTCTGCGGCGATCCCGAGAGCAGATTGGGCGTGTAGTAGTCGCCGAACATCGGCAGCGCGATGATCACGATCCCGGCGAGGATCGCCGGGATCGACAGCGGCAACGTCACGAGGCGGAACGCCTGGAACGGGCTGGCGCCGAGATCGCGAGCCGCTTCGAGCAGGCTTCGGTCGATCCGGTCGAGGAACGCGTAGAGCGGCAGGATCATGAACGGCACGTATCCGTAGACGAGCCCGAGGATGACCGAGGAAGCGCGTCCGTCGAGCCAGTTGCGCGGCGTGTCCAGGATCCCGATCCAGACGAGCACGTCGTTCACCCAGCCGTCGTCCTGCAGCAGGTTGATCCAGGCGAGCATCCGCATGAGGTAGCTGATGAAGAACGGCGCGACGAGCCCGGCGAGGAGAACCCCCTTCCAGCGGCCGCCATAGCGGGCGACGAAGTACGCGACCGGATAGGCGATGAGGAGCGAGAGCGCGGTTGCGATCAGGACGTAGAAGAACGTCCGTACGAAGACCGTCTGGAACGCCGCGCCACTCGTGAAGAGGCCCTTGAAGACGAACTCGAACGCGCCGGTGTTCCAGTCGAGCGGGTTCCACTCGGGCTGCGGCGTCTGGAAGATCGGATCGACGGTGCCGAGCGCGACGCAGAGGATGACGTAGAACGGGAGGAGAAAGAAGAGGCAGAGCCAGAGGACGCCGGGCAACGCCAGTCCGGCCCAGAACGCGTCCCCTCCCTTGGTCTTACCTCGCACCCGCGATGAACTCGGCCCAGGCGTTCTGCCACAGCGTCTGACCTGTGGGCGTCAGCTCGGTCTGCTGGTACCCGCGGTCGAAGTCGCTCTCTCGGACGATCGCGGTCTTCAGGTTCGGAGGCACGACTCCGTCGGCCACGAGCCGATCGGGATTGAGCTTCACGAACGGTGGCTGGTATCCGACGTAGTTCGCGAAGTTGTCGTACCCGTGCTTCTCGTCGAGCAGGTAGTTCAGGAAATGATGGGCGAGGACGGGATGCTTTGCCGATTTCGGGATGGCGATCATGTCGCTTCCGATCGTCCCGCGTCCGTCCTTGGGGAACCAGTATCCGAGCGCCTCCGGGCCGACCCCGGCTTCCATCGAATACTGCGCCGAGACGGCGCTTCCCGACCACATCTGGTGCACCCAGGCGAGACCGCCTGGGAGGTTCGTGTAGTCGTTCGTCGAGTACTTCACGTTCACGGCGTCGATGAGTGACAGCAGGTCTTTCTTCGCAAGCTCGATCTGGTCGGGTTTCTCCGTGTTGATGTCCGTGATCCCGTTCTTCAGGAGCATGTGCCCGATGGCATCTCGACTGTCGTCGAGGATGTAGACCTTCCCCTTGTTGGCTTCGTCCCAGTAGATCTCGTACGGGTTCGAGTAGTTCTCGGGGCGGGAGTCCGTCTTGTCCTTCCGATACCCGATTCCGGTGGTCCACGTGACGTAGGGCACGGTGTACCGAGCGCCCTTGTCGTACCACGGGTCCTGGAGCTTGGGCCAGACGGTCTTCGACAGGTTCTGGAGGTACGAGTGGTTCAACGGTTGCAATGTCTTGCCGACGACGAGACGGCTCATGCGATCGGTCGTCGGGAAGAAGACGTCGAAGTCGAACGCGCCGGACGAGATCTTCTGGATCGCCTCGTCCATCGTGTCGAAGAACGTCTCCTCCACCTTGACGCCGTACTCCTTGCCGAAGTCCTTCTTGATCCTCGGCCAGAGGTAGCCGTTCCAGTTGAAGATGCGGAGCGTGCCGCTCTCCGGCTCGAGGCCGGACGCGATCATCGGGTTGTCGTCAAAGAGCGGATGGGTGACGGGGTTGTCGGGCGTGGCGAGCTGGAGATCAGGCGGCTTGAAGCTCCCGTTGTCGGAGCCTCCGCACGCGGCGAGAATCGTGCTCAGGCTCGATAGACCAATGACGCCCGCGGCGGAGCGTCCGATGAACTCGCGCCGGCCGTACCTCGACTCACGTGGATGCATCGTCGTCCCAACCTCCCAGGCTGTCGTCAGCCCCCCATCCGAGTGAACCAGAGAGAGCGGCTGCGGTCAATCCGCGAGGACAACGAGCGCGTCGACTGCCACGGTGTCAGCCGCCCCGACGATGAGCGGGTTGACCTCCACGGACGTGATTCGCGGATGCGCGAGCGCGAGATCGCCGAGCGCCGCGAGGGTCGTCGCGACGACGCCGTGTGGATCGTCGATGCCCGCCTCGGCGACGAGGCCCGCAGCTGCGTGGATGTCCAGGGGAGCGCTCGCGAGCTGGACGCTGTCGAGCTGCCTCGACGTCCACCCCGCCGCGGCCGACTGCGAGGATCGGCCCGAAGTCCGCGTCGCGGGTCATGCCGCAGAGCACCTCCGTACCGGGATCCACCTGACGCGCGACGAGCACCGAGCCGCCGAGACGTCGGGCTGCCTTGGCGGCCTCGTCCGGTGTCTCGATGCCGAGAACGACGCCCCCGCTGCGCGCCTTGTGCGCGGGGCCGTCGGACTTGACCACCATCCGTGGTCCGATCGCAGTTGCCGCCGCGGCCGCCTCTTCCGGCGTCGTTGCGCGGATCCGCTGCGCGAACGGAACGCCGAGCCGCTCGAGGACGAGCGAGGACTCGTGCTCGGAGAGCGTGCCCGAGCCGCTCAGGAGGTCCGAGAGGTCCGGCACGTCGGCGGCGACACCGACGTCTGTGAACGGGCGACGTCGTGCCACCTTGGCCAGCGCGAGCATCGCATCACGCGGGCCACGCAGCAGTGGCACGTCGAGCTCTCGCGCGAGCTCTTGGAAGTGGCGCGGCGGATCGGCGCTGTGGACGGTCGTCATCGCGCAGAAGAGCGCCTCGTTGTCCCTCGCAAGGCGAGCAAGCGTTCGCAGCGTGAGCTCACACCATTCATCGTTCGTCTCGTCGCGGAACTGCGACAGGTCGGCCTGCGCGAAGAGCACGTCGAACTCGCCCGACTCGGCGAGGAGCTCGAGCGAGCGCGGGTACACCTCGGTCTCGTCGGCGATACCCCAGGCGTCGAGCGGGTTCCCGGGCGCGAGGTAGTTCGGAAACGCAGTGCTCAGCGCGTGCGTGAGCCGCGACGAGAGCGGCTCGAACGGGATGCCCGCGGACTCCGCGTGATCGGCCAGCAACGCGCACTCACCGCCCGACTCGGAGATGCCTGCGATGCGCGTCCCACCGGGCCAGCGGTCACGGCCGAGGATCTCGAGCGTCTCGACGAGCTCGTGGAAGTCGCCGACCTCGATCGCGGAGTAGCGCCGGAGCACCGCGGAGAACGCCCGGTCCGAGCCGACGAGCGCACCGGTGTGCGACAGCGCAGCTCGCGCCGCCGCTTCCGAGCGGCCGACCTTGAGGCACACGACGGGCTTGCCGGCCTCGGCGCACCGCCGCAGCGCGTCGACGAACGCGTCGGGTCGCCTCACCGTCTCCAGGAACAGACCCACGGCACGCGTTCCCGGATCCTCGGCGAAGAAGGCGAGGAAGTCGGCAGCGTCCGTGACGGCCTCCGCTCCCGAGGAGACGACGCACCGCAGACCGATTCGCCCTCCCAGCGAGAGGAACGCGTCGGCGATCGAGCCCGACTGGCACAGGACCGCGACGTGTCCCGGGGCCGTCGTGTCCTGCGGACGGCCGTTCCACGCTGCCGCGCCTCTCGGAACGAAGACGCCCATGCAGTTCGGCCCGAGGAGCGTCGCGCCGAGCTCGCGTGCGCGTCGCGCGAGCCGCTCGGTCGTCGGCTTCGCCGCCTCCCCGGCCTCGGCCCCGACGCCGGGCACGACGAACGCCCGCACGCCCGCCGCCGCCGCCTCCTCGAACGCAGCCTCGACACGTTCGTGGTTGACCATGAGGAATGCGCACACGGGCACCTCCGGCAGCTCCGCGACGCTCGGGTAGCAGCGCAGTCCCGCGACCTCGTCGCGGTTCGGGTTCACGCCCCACGCGCGAACGCCGCTCGCCACCACGGTCTCGACCGCCGCGACGTTCCGCGGCGACGCGCCGACGACGGCGATCGAGTCCGGGAAGAGGAGTGAGCGGATGTCGGCCATCAGCGCGCATTCTCACCTCTAGGATCCCGCCCCATGGCCCATGAGAAGCGCGTCGAGATCCGCTGGAGCGACGTGGACGCCTACCTGCACGTCAACAACGCCGTGTACGCGACCTACCTCGAAGAGTGCCGCGACGAGTGGGTCGACGCGACGCTCGGCGACGCGGGCGACTCCTGGGACTTCGTGCTCGCGCGCGTCGCGATCGACTTTCGGCGGGAGCTGCGCCTCGAGGACGAGGAGGTCGTCGTCTCGTGCGCGCTCGAGCGGATCGGCAACTCGAGCCTCACGCTCCGCGAGCAGATCCGCACGCGCGACGGCGAGCTGGCCGCCGAAGCCGAAGCGGTGCTGGTGGCTCGCGACCGCGAGCGCGGCCGCTCTCGTCCATTGACCGAACGCGAGCGCGAGGCGTTCGAGCGGTCTCTATAGGCTCCCGCGCGATGATCGTCCCCGAGCTTCCCGCCGACGTCCTTGCTCTGAAGGAGGCCGTCGGCGCGCTTCGTCGAGACCGAGGTCTACCCGCTCGAGACGCGCATCGCAGAGCGCGGATCGATCGATCCTGCGGAGCTCGAGGCGCTTCGGCGCAAGGCGCGCGATGCCGGCTTCGCGATGCTCAACATGCCGCCCGAGCTCGGCGGCCGCGACCTCCCGATGCTCGGCCAGGTCGCGCTCGAGGAGGAGTCCGGCAAGGCGACGAACGGGCTCGGCTTCGCCGTCGTCGATCGTGGCCCGCGAGAGCTGCACGAGATCGCGACTCCAGATCAGATCGAGCGCTACGTGCGTCCGATCGCGGAGGGCCGCTATCGAGAGGCGTGGGCTCTCACCGAGCCGGGCGCCGGCTCCGACCTCACTGCGCTCGCGGCGACGGCGGTTCGCGACGGCGACGAGTGGGTGCTGAACGGCGAGAAGTGGTTCGTGACGAGCGAGGGCGAGCCTGGCGTCTACATCGTTCTCGCCGTCGCCGAGGGCGAGCAGACGTTGTTCCTCGTCGACCCGGGGACGCCCGGCATGGAGATCCGGCGCACGCCGTCATTCCTCCACGATCCGTACATCGATCACCACCCGGAGGTCGTCTTCACCGACTGCCGCGTTCCCGACGCGAACCGCGTGCCTGCGAGCGGCGACGCGGGAGCGAAGGAGTGGATCCTCGTCGAGAGGCTGTTCATCGCCGCCCGCTGCTGCGGCGCCGCGCTTCGGCTCGTCGACATGACGGCGGAATGGGCGCAGGAGCGCGAGGCGTTCGGCTCGCCGATCGCTGAGTACCAGGGCATCTCGTTCCCGCTCGCCGACTCGCTCACCGAGCTGCACGCGGCGCGGCTGCTGACGTACCACGCGGCGCACGCGTTCGACGTTCTCGAGGACCGCAAGCTCGTGCACGGGAAGGTGTCGATGGCGAAGCTCTTCGCGTCCGAGATGGCCGGTCGCGTGGCCGATCGTGCGGTGCAGGCTCTCGGCGGCCGCGGCTACATGACCGAGAACGCGGCGGCGCGCTTCTACCGCGAGCTCCGCGTCGATCGCATCTGGGAGGGGACGAGCGAGATTCAGCGCTCGATCATCTCTCGCGGCGTCTTCAAACGGGGCGCAGCGGCCTATCTTGATTAGGCGCAAGACCGGAATCCGGCTAGCGCCGGAGTTCCAGTCGCGCGAAGATCCCTGAAGGCGTCCGCTTCGCGGCCGCAGTCGCACCGCGTGATCGGTCGGAGCGGCTGGTCCTGTGACGCATCCGCTCGGCGGCGGCGTACCTGCTTCGTCACCGACACAGCGGAGGTTCCAACGATGAAACGCCTGCTTCTCCTCACTGCCGCCGGGCTCACCGTCGTCGCGCTCGCCGGCGCCGTCGGGCTTCCCGACCTCGCCGGCGCGCAGGATGCGACGGCAACGCCCGACACGATCACGGTCTCGGGCGTCGGCACCGTCGACGCGGTGCCCAACGAGGCACAGATGTCGTTCGGCGCCGAGACGCGAAAGCCCACGGCGCAGGCGGCGGTCGCCGCGAACGCCGACGCGATGCGCAAGATCATCAATGCGCTGCGTCAGGCAGGCGGTCGCGAGCTCGCGACGCAATGGGTCAGCGTCTACCCGTACACCGACGATACGGGCAACGTCACCGGATACTCCGCATCCAACAGCGTCTCGGCGGTGAGCGACGTCGGCGACGCCCCGGCACTGATCGATGCCGCCGCTGAGGCGGGTGCGAACCAGATCAACGGGCCGGGTCTGAGCTCGTCGAATGCCGAAGCGCTCTACCGGCAGGCGCTCGCGAAGGCGGTCGACGCGGCGCGGCTCAATGCCGAGGCGCTCGCGAAGGCATCCGGCCGCTCCCTCGGCTCGATCACCACGATCGTCGAGGGCGGGGCGACATCCCCTGAGCCGATGTACCGGACGGCCGCTCAGGCGGACTCGTCCACCCCGATCGTCCCGGGCGAGCAGAAGACGACCGCGACGGTCAGCATCACCTTCTCCCTCCGCTGAGTAGTGCGCAAGGCCGGAACTCCGCTAGCGCGGAGTTCCGGCCGCGCGAAGATCCCTGAAGGCGTCCGCTTCGCGGCCGCATGTGCATGAAGCGCTGGGCGTCGCCGTCTGGCCGGCGGCGTCCGTTACTAGCAGACCCCTCGGGGATGATTCACTGCGTGTCCGAGCTCATCGATCGCAGTCCTCGCGTCTCGACGCTCGAGCTCTTCTTCGATCTCGTCTTCGTCTTCACGGTCACTCAGCTGACCGCCGTCGTCGTCGCCGGCGGTGGAGCGGCATCAGCGGTTCAGGTCGCCGTGATGCTCGCCGTGATCTGGTGGATGTACGACGGCTACGCCTGGCTGACGAACGCGATCGCGACCGATCTGCTGCGGTTCCGGCTCCTCGCTGCTCGGCGGCATGGGCGGGTTCCTCGTCATCGCGCTCTCGGTCCCGACGGCGTACGGAGTGAACGGTCTCGCCTTCGGCATCGGCTACGTGGTGGTTGTCCTCCTGCACGCTGGCATGTTTGCGAAGAGCACCTCGATCTCGGAGGTGACGGCAATTCTGCGAATCGTCCCGTTCAACCTCACGGCCGCCGTGATGGTCCTCGTCGGCGGGATCGCAGGTGGGCGAGCACAGGACGCCCTCTGGTTGCTCGCGGCGCTTCTGTTGTGGGTTACACCATGGTTCACGAGCACGGAGGGCTTCGTCATCGAGGCTCGGCACTTCGTCGAGCGACATGGCCTCGTCATCATCGTCGCGCTGGGAGAGTCGATCGTCGTGATCGGTGCCGGCGCGACCGGTCGTCCTCTGGATGTCGGCATCGTCCTGGTCGCGCTGCTCGCGCTCGCGCTCAGCGCGTGCCTCTGGTGGCTGTACTTTCGTGACGAGGAAGCAGTCGAGAAGCGCGATGACGGACGCGACGCCGACGCGTCGCGCTCGGCTCGCGATCGTCGCATTCGGGTACTGGCACTACGGCCTCGTGCTCGGAGTCGTCGGCGTCGCAGCGGGACTGAAGAAGTCGATCAGGGATCCGTACGAGCCACTCGGCTCGTGGATCGGCCTGGAGCTCGCGGTCGGTGTCGCGCTCTTCATCGCCTGTACGGCGGGGTTCGTGGCTGCGCTCGGGCTCGGTTCGAGGCCTGTTCGACTGATCGCTGCCGCTCTCGCTCTCGCGACGATTCCCCTCGGCACGGAATGGACCGCCGCGTCCCAACTCGCTGCGCTGACACTGATCATCAGCGTCGCGCTCGTCGTCGAGGCGAAGAGGACGCCGCGTTCTTGACCTCGTCCAGCTCGGCCGCTAATGTGCCCGGGCTGTGAAGCTCCTCGCGCGTATCTGAGACACCGGTTGCCGGGGCCCACCGATAGGGCCGGGCACTGGCTTGCACGATTCTCGCTACGCACAAGACCGAAGGAGCATGAAGTGATCGACGTACAGGAAGTAGTCATGGAGGCCGTGCCCGTTGAGAAGGGCGTAGCCGTCGAGGTCCACGAGCTGCGCAAGGAGTTCCGCCGCAAGGACTCCCGCAAGCGCGGCGAGAAGCGCGGTGAGAAGCGCACGCGCGTGGCGCTCGACGGCGTCTCGTTCACGATGGAGAAGGGTGAGACCGTCGCCATCCTCGGCCAGAACGGCTCGGGGAAGTCGACGCTCGTCCGCCTGCTCTCGACGCTTCTCCTTCCCGATGGCGGCTCGGCTCGGATCTTCGGGTACGACGTCGTCTCGGACGAGCGAGCGGTTCGTCGGCTCGTGAACCGTGTCTCGGTCGAGGCGTCCTTCTTCAAGAAGATGTCGTCCGCGGAGAACCTCAGCTACGCCTCGCGGTTCTACGGCATGACGTCTCGAGAGACGCGGGACAGGATCCCCGAGATACTCGAGCGCGTCGGCTTCCCGCGCGACCGCCGGACGGAGCCGATGGAGAACCTGTCGCGAGGTATGCAGCAGAAGGTCGCGCTAGCTCGCGCGTTGCTCACGTCACCTGTTCTCCTACTCCTCGACGAGCCCACTACGGGCCTCGACCCGCGGTCGAAGCTGGAGGTGCAGGAGTTCATCCGCGAGATCCGTGAGACCCACGACTCGACGATCCTGCTGTGCACGCACGACCTCGACGAGGCCGAGATGCTCGCCGAGCGGATCGGCATCCTCGACCGCGGGAAGCTCCTGGCTCTCGAGCCGGCCGAGGATCTGAAGCGTCGGTTCGACGCCGACACGCTCGAAGAGGCCTTCTTCGCAGCGACCGGGCGCGAGTTCGAGGCTGAAGGCGACGAGACGACGATCGGGAGGTGTTCGCATGAAAGCGCTGTGGGGAACGATGCGGGCGGAGCTCGTCGGAGCGGGCGGCGTCGTCGAGCGGAACGTCTATCTCACGAGGCGCTACATCTGGTGGGACGTCGCGTGGTTCATCTGGACCGTCGCGAACACGCTCACGATCGTGTTCATCGCGAAGGGCGTGGAGTCGAGCGGCGTCGAGTTCGACGTGAACGAGTACATGACGTACCTGCTCATCGGGGCGGTCGTCTGGGCGTACCTCGGCATCCTTTTCGGCTTCCTGATGGAGACCGTCGCGTGGGAGCGCTGGGAGGGGACGATCGAGTACACGTTCATGGCGCCGCTCTCGCGTGCCATGCACCTCGCTGGCCAGGGCGTGTTCGCAATCCTCTACGGGATCGTCCGCGCCGTGTTCCTGTTCGGCGTGTGCACGCTGTTCTTCAGCCTCTCGATGCCCGACGCGAACTTCGTCGCGGCGCTCGTCATCCTCGGCCTCTCGTCGATCTCGTTCATCGGCATCGGGATCATGACCTCGGTCCTGCCGCTCATCTCGCCGGAGAAGGGAACGCAGCTGGGGTTCATCGCGCAGGGCACTCTGCTCGTCGTCTCCGGCGTCTACTACCCCGTGAGCGTCCTTCCCGACTGGATGCAGTTCCTCGCGAAGTTCTCACCAGCGACGTATGCGCTCGAGGGGATCCGCGAGGCGATTCTCGAAGGGAAAGGCCTCTCCGAGCTGGGCGACCAGATCATTCCTCTCGTGGTCATCGGTGTCGTCTCGATTCCGCTCGGGCTTTGGGTGTTCCGGCGTGGTGAGCTCTACGCGAAGCGGCACGGGAAGCTGAAGCGGAGCGGCTGATGGAAGCGGCAGTACGTGTCGACGGCCTGCTGAAGGTCTTCGATGTCCCCGAACGCGAACCCGGTCTCGTCGCCGCGGCGAAAGGTCTCGTACGGCGCAAGACCCGTCAAGTGCGTGCCGTCGACGAGGTCTCGTTCGCCGTTGCGCCGGGCGAGGTCGTCGGCTTCCTCGGCCCGAACGGGGCCGGGAAGACGACCACGCTCAAGATGCTCTCCGGCCTGCTCTATCCGAGCGGAGGGGAGGCGCACGTGCTCGGCTTCGTGCCGTCGAAGCGGCAGCGTGGCTTCCTGAGCCGGATCACGCTCGTCATGGGGAACCGGAACCAGCTGCAATGGGACTTGCCCGCGCTCGACTCGTACGAGTTGAACCGAGCGATCTACCGGATCCCCCGCGAGCAGTTCGGCCCGACGCGCGACGAGCTCATCGAACTCCTCGACATCGGCGATCTCGTGCGCAAGCCCGTGCGTCAGCTCTCGCTGGGCGAGCGCATGAAGGCTGAGATCGTCGGAGCGCTCCTCCATCGACCCCAGGTGCTCTTTCTCGACGAGCCGACGATCGGCCTGGACGTGACGATGCAGAAGCGGATCAGGGGCTTCGTCGCCGACTACAACGAGCGTTACGGGGCGACCGTCCTGCTGACGAGCCACTACATGGCCGACGTCGAGGCGCTGTGCAAGCGCGTCGTGGTCATCCATCACGGCCGGATCCTGTATGACGGTCTGCTCGGCGGACTCGCCGATCAGTTCGCCGCGTACAAGACGATCAGGGTCGCGCTCGAGAACGGGCGCGCCGACCTGTCGCGCCACGGCGAGGTGATTCACCGCGACGGCGATTGGGTCACCCTGCGCGTCCCGAAGTCGGAGACCTCCCGCGTCACGGCACGCCTCCTCACCGAGGAGCAGGTGCTCGACCTGAACGTGGAGGACCCGCCGATCGAGGACGTCATCGAGCTCGTGTTCGCACAGGAGAAGCCCGAGTGACCGTCGCTCCGCAGACCGCGCTGCGTGAAGCCGGGCGTGTCCGCTCGATGGCCGACTTCTATTTGACGACGATGCGGACAGCGGTGGCTCAGCAATTCCAGTACCGCACCGCGAACTACTTCTACATGCTCGGAATGATCGCCGAGCCCGTGATCTACCTCGTCGTCTGGACGACGATCGCCGACCAGCACGGCGGCTCGGTCGACGGGCTCACGGCGGGGTACTTCGCCGCGTACTACATCGTCTGGACGCTCGTTCGGAACATGAACATCGTCTTCGGCGCGCCGTTCTGGGAGCATCGAATACGCGAGGGCGAGCTCAACCGAGATCTGCTGAGACCCGTCCTGCCGCTCCACTACGACATTGCGTACTTCGCCGGCTGGAAGGTCGTCGTGATCGTCCTCTGGATTCCGCTCGCGATCGCCCTCTCGTTCCTCTTCGATCCCGCCCTCAGTCCCAACCCCCAGCAGATCGTCGCGTTCGCGATCGCCATCTGGGGCGCGTACCTCATCCGAACGATGTTCCAGGAGAGCCTCGGGATGCTCTGCTTCTGGACGACCCGCGGCGCTGCGATCTTCGATCTTTGGATGACGCTCGAGCTCCTGCTGTCCGGGCGTCTCGTCCCTCTGCCGCTGATGCCGGACTGGGTGCAGGAGCTCTCTCGGTTCCTGCCCTTCCAGTGGGCCTTCTACTTCCCGATCAACAGCCTCGTGGGCGACCTCTCGAACGCCGAGCTCGTTCGGGGGCTGCTCGCGCAGCTCCTCTGGATCCTCGTCGGCCTCGCGATCTTCCGTGTCGCCTGGCGGTCGGCCATCCGACGCTACAGCGCGGTGGGCGGTTGAGGTGAACGCTTTCCGGGTCAGCTGGCTCTTCTTCAAGCTGGGCGTCCTCAACGAGCTCCAGTACCGGGTCAACTTCTTCGTGTCGCTCTTCCAGGCGGCGATCGCGCTGGTGACCGGTCTTGTCGTGCTCGCTCTCGTGTACTCGCACACCGAGGAGTTGAACGGCTGGACGCAGCCCGAGCTCCTCTGCGTCCTCGGCATCCAGATCCTGATGGGCGGTCTCATCAGAACCACGATCCAGCCCAACATGACCCGGCTGATCGAGGATGTCCACGACGGGAAGCTCGACTATGCGCTGACGAAACCGGAGGACGCGCAGATGCTTGTGAGCGTTCGCGAGGTTCGCATCTGGCAGGTCGTCGACGTGTTCTCCGGCCTCATCGTGCTGATCTTGGGTCTTTCGAGGATCTCCACCGACGTCAGTGCGACCGACGCGGCGGCCTTTGCCGTGTCGCTGGCCCTTGGCGCCGTACTCATCTACTGCTTCTGGCTCGTCATTGCGACCGTGGCGTTCTGGGTCGTCAACATGTGGACTGCGGTAGAGCTGTTCGACGGCGTCTTCCAGACCGGTCGCTGGCCGATCGGCATCTATCCGCCGTGGCTTCGTGTCGGCGTCACCTTCCTCGTGCCGATCGCGTTCGCCGTCACCGTGCCGGCGGAGGCGCTGACGTCTCGGCTCGACTGGCAGACGTTCGTTCTCGCATTCGTATTCGCCGTCGTGCTCTTCGCCGCGACCCGGTGGTTCTGGCGCTTCGGTCTCCGGCGCTACTCGGGCGCCTCGGCATGACTGCGAGCGCGGCGCAGACCTGGCACTACGGTCTCGTCGCGCGCTGGTGGGCGGAGTTCAACCTCGACGGACCGGAGATCGACTACTTCAGGTCGTTCGTCGACGCCGGGCAGCCTGCGCTCGATGCCGCATGTGGGACGGGGCGACTGCTCGTGCCGTACCTGCACGCCGGCATCGACGTCGACGGCTGCGACATCTCGCCCGACATGCTCGCGCTCGCACGCGAGCGCGCTATCCGCGAGGGCCTCGACCCGCCGAACCTCTACGCGCAGGCGATGCACGAGCTCGAGCTTCCGCGGAGGTATCGGACGATCGTCGTTTGCGGAGCGTTCGGGCTTGGCGGCGAGCGCGATCACGACGTCGAGGCGCTCCAGCGCCTGTACGACCATCTCGAGCCCGGCGGCACGCTCGTCCTCGACAACGAGGCTCCGTTCGCCCAGCCTGGCCTGTGGCGCTGCTGGGTGAAGGACGAGCGCAATGAGCTTCCGCGCGAGTACCGCGACGAGGGCGACCGTCGGGTCACCGATGACGGCTCGGAGCTCGAGCTCCGCTCACGGATCCTCGAGGTCGATCCCCTCGCGCAACGAGTCGTCATCCAGATGCGAGCCGGGTTGAGGGAGAACGGAGAGCTTGTCGGCGAGGAGGAGCACACCCTCGCGATGACGCTGTACTTCACGCACGAGATCGTCCTGCTGCTCGAGCGGACGGGCTTCGTCGACATCCAGCTCCGGGCAGGGTACGAGGACCGCCCGCCGACGAGTGACGACGACTTCGTCGTCTTCATCGCGAAGAAGCCGTCGGTGGCTGGCTGACCTCGGCGCCTGCTAGAGTCGCGCGGTCTGTGTGAGGCGACGTGGCCTCGGACGGGAGCCCCCGTCCGGGGCTTTTTCCATTTCAAGGGAGGTTTCATGGCACGACCCAGGACGCAGTCCCGGACGATGGTGAAGAGCAAGGACCGGGCGACCTCGAGCCTTGCGGCGCGGCGCGCGGTGCTCAAGCGAATCAAGGACGAGGGCGTCGAGCACATTCTCTTCTGGTTCACCGACCTCGAAGGTCATCTGAAGTCCTTTGCGGTGACGCCGGCGGAGATGGGCGAGGCGCTGAACGACGGCATGGGCTTCGACGGATCGTCGATCACCGGCTTCAACGCGATCGAGGAGTCGGACATGGTCGCGATCCCGGATCCGGCGAGCTTCCAGCTGATGCCGCGACCCGAGGACGAGCACGGCCACTTCATCGGCGCGAACGTCGCGCGGATGATCTGCGACGTCGTCACGCCCGACGGCGCGCCGTACGAGGGCGACCCGCGCTACGTCCTCCGCAAGGCGCTCGAGCGCATGAAGAGCATGGGCTTCGACGCGTTCAACGTCGGCCCCGAGCTCGAGTACTTCCTGTTCGAGGACGACAAGGGCACGGAGACGATCGACGAGGGCGGCTACTTCGCGATGACGGCGCAGGACGCCGCGACCGAGGTCCGCAACGACACCATCCACGCGCTCGAAGCCGTCGGGATCCCGATCGAGTACCACCACCACGAGGTCGGCCCCTCGCAGCACGAGATCGACATGCGCTACGTCGATGCGCTCGCGATGGCCGACTACACGGTCACGTACCGGCTGATCGTCAAGGAAGTCGCCGCGTGGCACGGCTACTACGCGACCTTCATGCCGAAGCCGCTCTTCGGCGAGAACGGCTCGGGCATGCACACGCACATGTCGCTCTTCAAGGGCGGCCGCAACCAGTTCTTCGACCGCCGTGACGAGTACCACCTGTCCAAGGTCGCGAAGAGCTTCATCGCCGGCCAGCTCGTGCACGCGCGCGAGATGTCCGCCGTGTTCGCGCAGTGGGTGAACTCGTACAAGCGGCTCGTGCCTGGGTACGAGGCGCCCGTGTACGTCGCCTGGTCGCAGCGCAACCGCTCGGCGCTCATCCGGATCCCGCTCTACAAGCCGGGCTCCGAGCAGGCGACACGCGCGGAGATCCGCTGCCCCGACCCCGCCTGCAACCCGTATCTCACCTTCGCGGCGCTGCTGCACGCCGGGCTCGAAGGCATCGAGAAGGGCTATGAGCTCCCGGAGCCGATGGAGCGGAACCTCTACCGGCTGACCGCGAAGGAACGGCGGGAGCAGGGAATCGTGTCGCTCCCCGAGTCGCTCGGCGAGGCGATCGAGGAGCTCGCAGGCTCCGATCTCATGGAGCGTGCGCTCGGCGAGCACATCTTCCCGCGCTACATCGAGCTCAAGCGGCGCGAGTGGGACGAGTACCGCGTCCAGGTCACCGAATGGGAGAAGGACAAGTACCTGGCTGCTCTCTGACGAACGCACTTGCACACATCCGGAGAAAGTCGGATGATGTGCGCCGCAGGGTACGCCGCAAGGCGAGCGGTGAGCCCTGTATCTGACGGCCGATCGCGGGCTCCCTGGTGTGGAGCCCGTGGTCGTTTCGCACTCGAAAGTGCTAACGCACTTTCGAGTGGGGGCAGACACCCAAGTGACACAGCGTCACTTGGGCTCAACCGGGGTTGGAAGATGGGCGCTCGGTCAGCTCGGCTTGGTGCTCATCGCCCAGATCGCGAGGGCATATCCGACGAGCAGGACGACCGAGATGATCGTCGTCGCCTTGACGAGTGTCTCGCCGCTCATGTTCTTGACGACCGGGACCTTTGTCAGGAAGTCGCCGTCACTGCCCTCCATCCGGCGAAGGCCGAACCAGCCGAGTATGAGCGCGAGGACGAGGAGCCCCGCCCCGCCGTCGAGCGCCGTACCGCCGACCATGATCCAGCGAGGATCGTCCGTGTGCGGGAACGCCGCCCCGATAAAGCTGTGCGCCGACTCCTTCGACCAGATTGCCGTCGCGCCGATCTTCGTCAGGACCAGTCCGGGAAAGCCGACGAACAGGAGCGAGTAGTACCCGAGCTTGACCTTGCCCAAGTCGCCGCGCCCCAGGGCGAGCGCCGCGGCCGCGCCCAGCACCCCCCCGACGAGGATCATCGCTCCGGTGATGTGAATCAGGAGCGCAACGTTCCAGCTGTCGGGTCGGAACGCGACGATGTCGCTGGCTCCGGGCTTCCAGATCATGTCGATCAGAATCAGGAAGACGGCCAGCGTCGCGACCAGGTGCAGTGTCAGCCCTCGCGACGACCGGTTCAGAGCGAGGAGCTCCGCGTTCGCGCCGGGCTGACCTGCAGATTCGAGCTCCCCCGCCTTCGTCAGCGCTCGATCGAATTCGATGCCCGAACGCTGGCCGGTCGCCAGGGCGACGATCCAGAGGACGATTGCGGCGATGACCCAGCCGCTCCAGACCTGCACGTGGTCGAGCCGGATCGCCAGCCAGATCCCGAACACGAGCGTCCCGATTCCGCCGACGATGACGACCTTTCTCGACACACCGACTGCGGGGACCATCGCGATCGTCGGTCCCGGTGTGTCGACGTTGCGCGACCTGACCATGAGGTACGTGAAGAGGACCATCGAGGCTCCGAACGCGAATGCACTCAGCAGGTGGAACGCGAGAAGCACATGGGTGAACGTCACAGCGAGCGTCATGGCGTGCCAGCCTACGTCGTCCGCATGCCTCGACGCAACTGGCAAGCGCACGGCATCGCGACTGAGGTCGTGCTGTGACAATGCGTCGCGTGGACACGACCTCGCGTCATCTGCGGCTCCTGACCGAGACGATCGCGGCGGTCAACTCGTCGCTCGACCTGCAGGAGGTGCTCGAGCTCGTCGCGAGCAAAGTCGCCGACGCCCTCGGCACCGATGCGTGCTTCGTCTACCTCTACGACGAGCGAGCCGACGAGCTCGTGCTTGCGCGCGACGTTCGGAACGCGCGTCGAGGAGCTGACTCGCACCCCGCGAATGCGGCCTGGCGAAGGGATAACGGGTATCGCGGCGGCGGAGCGAGCTCCTGTGATGATCGCGGCGCAGGCTCACCTCGATCGCGCGCTTCAAGCAGTTCCCGAACTCTGCCCGAGGACGAGTACGAGTCGATCCTCGCCGTGCCGATCCTCGCTCGCGACACGCTCGAGGGGGCGCTCAACGTCCGCACGCGCGAGCCGCGCGACGTTCACGGACGCGGAGATCGAGCTGCTCGTCGCCATCGCCTCCCAGGTCGCGCAGACGATCGAGCACGCGAAGCTGTACGAGCGCGCGCAACGGCGGGTCGCGGAGCTCGAGGCGCTCGCGCGCATCTCCGAGGCGGTCTCCGAGTCGCTCTACCTCGAGGAGTCGCTCGAGGCGATCGTGAAGACGACGATGGAGTCGCTCCATGCGACGGGTGCCGCGCTCGTGCTCGAGGACGGGAAGATCGCGTGGCCGGAGGGCCGGGCAGGCGCCTACGCCGTGCGCCTGCCGCTGCGCTGGAAGCGCCGGCAGATCGGCGAGCTCGTCTGCGATCGGGACACGCCATTTTCGGCCGACGACGAGGCGTTGCTCGAGGCGATCGCGCACCATGCCGCTGTTGCCCTCGAGCACGGGCGAGCGGTCATGCGCGGAGTGCTCGCTCAGGAGATCCACCACCGCGTGAAGAACAACCTGCAGTCGGTGGCCTCGCTCCTCCGGCTGCAGGCGCGCGCAGAGAACGTCGATGCGCGCAAGTCGCTGAACGACTCGGTCAACAGGATCCTCGCCATCGCCGCCGTGCACGAGGTCCTCACCGAGCATCGTGAGGACGACGTCGACCTCGGCGAGCTCGTCGATCGCTTGCGCGCGATGCTTGTCCAGGGTCTCGCCGCAGGGAAGGACGTGTCGGCAGCGCTCGAGCCCGTCTCGCTCGCGGGTCAGCAGGCGACGGCGCTGGCGCTGGTCTTCACCGAGCTCTTCCGGAAACGCGCTCGAGCACGGCGGCGAGCACGTGTCGATCGCGCTGGCGCAGCGCAACGGCGAGGTCGCTCTTGACGATCGCCGACGACGGTGCCGGGATTCAGAGCGAGGAGACAGGTACCGGCCTCTCGATCGTTCGTGCGCTCGTCCGCGACGAGCTTCGGGGCGAGCTGTCGCTCGAGAACGTCGCCGGCCTCCGAGCCGAGGTGGTGTTTCCGGCGTGAAGAGAGTGCTCGTCGCCGAGGACGAGACTCTCATCCGACTCGACCTGAGGGGCATGCTCGAGGCCGCGGGGTTCGAGGTCTGCGCGGAGGCGCGCGACGGTGAGGAGGCTGTATCGCTCGCGCGCGAGACCGAGCCGGACGTGGCGCTCCTCGACGTGAAGATGCCGCGTCTCGACGGGATCGAGGCGGCGCGTCGCATCCTCGACGAGCGTCCGATCCCGATCGTGATGGTGACGGCGTACGGCGAGCGCGAGCTCGTGTCGCGGGCAGTCGAGGCCGGCGTCTTCGGCTACCTCGTGAAGCCGTTCCGCGAGACCGATCTGCTCCCGGCGATCGCGACGGCGACCGCGCGACACGAGGAGCTCCGCGCGCTGCGCGAGGAGGCGGATTCGCTCGCCGAGGCGCTCGCCGCGCGCAAGGCCATCGAGCGGGCGAAGGGGATCCTCATGCAGCGCGAAGGCCTCACCGAAGATGAGGCCTTCGCGCGGCTCCGCAAGGCGAGTCAGATCTCGGGGCGTCCGCTCAAGATCGTGGCGGAGGCGCTCGTCGCCACGCTAGGACCGGACGACCCCGGCTACGTCGCGAGCAGCCGCTCCTCTTCGCGCCGCCGGTAGAAACGGCGACCGAGCCAGGCGGCGAACGCCGACGAGCGCGAACGGCGCGAGGACGATGAGGAGGCCGAGCGCGATGACGCCTTCCCAGGCGAGGACGTTGAGCGCCTCGTCGATCGCGCGATCGATTCGTGACGGCGGCGCGACGGCTCCGGATGCACCGCGCGTGACCACGGCCAGCTGGATCGTCGACATGCGCGCCTCGGCCTCGGTCGAGGAGATGCCCTGCCGCAGCGCGCGAAGCTCCCCGCGCAGGATGCCGAGGCGGGTGCGGAGCACTGCCTCGGTCTGGGCGTCGAGCGTCTCGGAGTCGAGCCGCGCACGGATCCGCGCGATCTGGCCCAGCACGCTTGCCTGGCGATGCGTCAGCTCGTCGAGGTTCTGCTGGAGATCGTCGATCGTGACCTGCTGCGAGACGATGCGCCCGAGCCCGGAGAGGCCGGCGATCGCGTCCTGCACCCGGTCGACGGGGACGCGGACGGTGAGCGACGCGCTGCCTTGCTCGCCCGTCGCCACCGATGACGAGACGACGTAGCCACCCAGTGAGCGGGTGAGGTCGAGAGCATCCTGAGCCGCACGCGACACCGCGTCGGGGTTGGCAACCTCGACCGTCAGCGACGCGCTGACGCGTTGCGCGCCGCTGCCCGGCGGTGTCCGCTGCCTTGCCGGCTCCACTCGCGCCGGCCCGCGTCGCACCGAGAGCGTTCGGTGCCGCGCTCTCAGCGGTGGTCGCCTCGTCGACGAAGGGGGCGGCCTGTCGGATCGCTTGCGGGCTGTCGGATCGCGCGAGCCCGAGCACGCCGGCGCTCGCAAGCGCGAGTGCCGCGGCGGCGGGCACGGCGACGAGCATCCCGCGGCGTACCGGGAATCTCCAGTTCGCCCACGGAGCCTGGCGCGGCTGCTCCGAGGCGACGGCGCGAACGCGGGTGCGCAGGTCGGCAGGTGCCGAGGGACGCGACGCCCGCAGCTCGTGGATCAGGTCAGGCGACGGCGTCATGGCTTCTCATCCTCTCTTCGAGCTTCGACAAGGCTCGGCTGAGCCGAGTCGAGACAGCTGTTGATGTGACCCCGAGCAGGCGAGCGGTCTCCTCGCTGTCGAGGTCGAGAACGATGCGCAGCGCGACGACCTCGCGCTCGCCGGCCGACAGCGCGAGAAGGCTCTCGGCGAGCTCCGGCGACAAGCCTTCGCCGAACGAGCCAGCGTCGGGCACGCGTGGGTCGGCGGCCTCTGCACGCTCCTCGCGTTTGCGGCGACGGGCATCGGCGCGGAACCAGTCGAGCGCTGTCGAGCGAGCGATCGCGAGAAGCCAGGCCCGTGGCGTCCCCCGGGACGGATCGAAGCGGCGCCACTTCTTGAACGCCGCCTCGAAGGTCTCGCCCGTGAGGTCCTCGGCGACCGCCCAGTTCTTGGTCAGGTACAGCAGATACCCGTAGACGTCGTCCAGGAGCTCCTCGGCCACCGCAGCGAACGACGGAGTCGTCGCTTGGAGCGGACGAGGGGCGTCGATCGTCACTGCATGCACGACCTCTGTACGCCGCCGTGCCTCGCTCGCGTCACGTGGCAGGCGCCTCGGCGAAGAGCACCTCCCAGCGCTCGAGCAGCCGCACGAGCTCGTCGCGCGCGGCGCGGTGGGCGCCGAGGACGTCCATGTTCGTCCAGTCGTCGGCGAGCGTACGCTCGAGCTCGGCGATCCTCGCTTCGACGCCTGAGATCTGGCCCTCGAGGAGCTCGAGCTCGGACGGCCGGCGCTTTGTCGCTCGAGGCCGGCTCGCCGACGGCGCTGGCTTCGCTGGAATGGGATCCGGCTCGTCCGGGACGAGGCTCGTCGCTTCGCGCTCACGCTCCATGTCCGCCCAGCCGCCGTCGTACGACCGCAGCAGCTCGTCCTCGAACGCGACGATGCGGCTCGGCACAGCGTCGAGCAGCGCGCGATCGTGGGAGACGAGCAGGATCGTCCCCGGGAATGCCTCGAGCGCCGCCTCGAGCGCCTCGCGCGATTCCACGTCGAGATGGTTCGTCGGCTCGTCGAGCACGAGGAAGTTGGCGCCGGACGCGACGAGCAAGGCAAGCGCGAGCCGCCGTCGCTCGCCGCCGGAGAGCGCGGTGACGGATCGCTCGTGCGTCTCCCAGCCGGAGAAGAGGAAGCGTCCGAGGAGCGTTTGCGCCTGTGGCCGCTGCAAGCCTGTCGCGGCAGCGGTCGCATCGAGCACCGACCCGCTCGTCGGAAGCTCGAGCCCATGCTGTGAGAAGTACCCCGGCACGACACCGTGCCCGAGGTTGATCCGACCGTGCTCGAGCGGATGCCCGTCGAGCAGTGCGGCGAGCAGCGTCGTCTTGCCCGCGCCATTCGGCCCGACGAGGCCGACCTTCTCCCCGCGCTCGATCACCATCGTCGCGCCGTCGAGGAGCCGCTTGTCGCCGGCGGAAAGCTCGACGTCCTCGACTTCCAGCACGACCCGGCCGCTCCGTGGTGGGTCGAGGAAGTCGAAGCCGAGCGAGCGGCGTTTCTTCGTCAGCGACTCGATCTCGTTGCGTGCCTCCGCGCGCTCCGCCTCGAGCCGCGCGATCTGCGTCAGCTTCGCCTGCGCCTGTTTCGCCTTCGACTTCTTGTAGCGGAACCGCTCGACGAAGCGCTCGAGTCGCGCGATGTCGACGGACACGCGATTCGCGGTCTTCCCGGCTGCGGCGGCCCGCGTCGCCCGTTCCTGGCGCCACTCGTGCCACGGCCCCGAGAAGTAGTGCGCGCCGCCCGGGGAGAGCTCGAGCACGGAGGTCGTGACGGCTTCGAGGAACCAGCGGTCGTGCGCGACGAGAATGACCGCCGCGTCGATCGTCTCGAGTTCGCGCTCGAGCCACTCGAGGTTCTGCACGTCGAGGTGGTTCGTAGGCTCGTCGAGAAGGAGGAGATCCGGGCTTCCGGCAAGAGCGCGCGCGAGCGATGCGCGCGTCAGCTCCCCGCCGGAGAACGTGCCGAGCGGCCGGTCGAGCTCGTCGTCGGCGAAGCCGAGGCCGCGTACCGCCGCTGCGGCGCGATCGCGCCAGGCCCATCCGCCCGCGTGCTCGAGCCTGGCCTGCGCCTCCGAATAGCGGCGCAGCGTCGAATCGCCGTGGTCTCCGTCGGCCATCGCCCGCTCGAGCCGTCGCAGCTCTTCCTCGACCTCGAGCAGGTCACGAGCGCCCGAGAGCGCGTACTCGCGCAGGCTGATGTCGAACTCGAGCGGCGGTCGCTGGTCGTGGAGCGCGATTCGCGCTCCCTTCTGGAACGCGAGCTTGCCGCCCTGGATCGACGTCTCACCTGCGATCGCGCGCAGGAGCGTCGTCTTGCCGGCGCCGTTGGCTCCGGCGAGCGAGAGGCGGTCCTTGCGCCCGACCGTGAAGGACACGTTGTCGAACAGCGGATCGCCCGCGAACTCCTTGCGCAGCTCCGATGCGATGAGGACGGCCATGGCCGCTGAAGGGTAGAGGGAGTCGCGAGAGGATCAGCCAGCGCGCACGGTCTGCGCAACGAGCTTGCGAGCAGCGGCCGCAATGTGGTCCGCGTCGATCCCGGCCGCAGCAAGGCACTCCGCGGGCGTCCCCGACCTCGGCATCTCCCGCACCGCGAGCTTGACCACGCGCGGCGGCTCGTCCGTGTCGGCGACGACCTCGAGGACAGCGTCTCCGAGACCGCCCTCGGGCCAGTGATCCTCGACGGTCACGAGCCTCCCGTTGGTTGCCTCGACCGCAGCCAGAAGCGTCTCGGCGTCGAGCGGCTTGATCGAGTACAGATCGATCACTCGCACGGCGATTTCTTCCTCGGCGAGCGCATCGGCGGCCCTCAGTGCCTCGTGGACGGTGATTCCGGCCGCGACGATCGCGACCTCGTCCTCGTCGCTCGAGCGGAGGACGCGGCTGCCACCGATCTCGAACTCCTCGTCGGGCGGATAGAGAACAGGGGTAGCCGGCCGCAGCGTGCGCAGGTACGAGATGCCGTCTGTCTCGGCCATGGCTGCGACGAGCCTGGCCGTCTGGTTCGCGTCACATGGATGGAGGACAGTGGAGCCGTGGATCGCTCGGAGCGACGCGATGTCCTCGAGCGCCATCTGCGACGGCCCGTCCTCACCGATCGAGACGCCGGCGTGCGAGCCCGACAGCGAAAAGGTCGCACGGCTGATCGCCGCCATGCGGACGAAGTCGTACGCTCGCGAGAGGAACGCGGCGAACGTCGAGGCGAACGGGCGCCAGCCGACCGCCTGCAGGCCGACGGCTGCCGCGACCAGCTGCTGCTCGGCGATGTACATCTCGAAGTACCGCTCGGGATGTGCCTTCGCGAAGGTCTCGGCGAACGTCGAGTTCGAGACCTCGCCGTCGAGCGCCACGACGTCCGGCCGCGCGGCTCCGAGCGCGGCGAGCGCGTCACCGTATGCCTTCCGCGTCGCGACCTCGGCTCCGAGCTCGTAGCGAGGAAGCACGAGCGGTGACCCGGCACCGCGAGCGGGAGCGTCGACAGTGGGCTTCGCGACCTCGACGCGGATGTTGCGCGGTCCGCCGAGCTCGGCGATCGCCGCGTCGGGGTTCTCGAGCGGCTTGCCGTGCCAGCCGTTCTGGTTCTCCACGGCCGCTACGCCCTTTCCCTTCAGCGTGCGTGCGATGACGACCGTCGGTCGCCCGGTCGTCGAGACAGCGCGACCGAACGCGTCGTCGATCGCCTCGACGTCGTGCCCGTCGACCTCGATCGCGTTCCAGCCGAATGCCTCTGCGCGTGCGAGATACGTGTCGAGACTCCAGCCGACCATCGTCTCGCCGCGCTGGCCGAGCCGGTTCACGTCGATGATCACCGTGAGGTTGTCGAGCTCGAAGTGGGCGGCGTGCTCGAAGGCCTCCCACATGGAGCCCTCGGCCATCTCGCTGTCACCGCAGAGCACCCAGACGCGGGTGGGCAGTCGCTCGAGCCGTTTCGCGGCGAGCGCCATGCCGACGCCGATCGGCAGTCCCTGTCCGAGCGATCCGGTCGCGACGTCGACCCACGGGATGCGCGGGGTCGGGTGGCCCTCGAGCATGCTCCCGTAGCGTGCGGTAGTCGAGGATCTCCTCGTCGGAGACGACACCGGCAGCCCGGTAGATCGCGTACAGAAGCGTGGACGCATGGCCCTTGGAGAAGACGAGCCGGTCGTTCGCGGGGCTCTTCGGCTCGGAGAAGTCATAACGGAGATAGCCGTCGACGAGGACCGCGAGCAGGTCGGCTGCGGACATCGCGGACGTGGGATGTCCCGACCCAGCGGCCGCGCTCATTCGGACCGAGTCGACTCGGAACTGCTGTCCGAGCTCTGCCCGTCTCTCCGCCGTCGTCACGCGCGCCATTCTACGGTCGTACCCCGAACCGCTAACGTTGACGCGTGGCGCGCAGTAGGTTGCACGAGCTTTCGGAGCACGGGGTCAGCGTCTGGGTCGACTCGCTCTCGCGCGAGATGCTCGAGACGGGCGAGCTGAAGCGGCTGATCGAGGAGGACGCTGTCGTCGGCGTCACCTCCAACCCGACGATCTTCGAGAAGGCGCTGTCGACGGGAGACTGGTACGACGAGCAGCTCCGCGAGGAGCTCGAGCGCGTCGACGATACGAAAGAGGTGTTCTTCGCGCTCGCGATCGAGGACATCAAGCGCGCGTGCGATCTCCTGCGGCCGATCTGGGATCGAACGAGCGGCGTCGACGGGTTCGTCTCGCTCGAGGTCGACCCCGATCTCGCCTACGAGCGCGACGCCACGATCGAGCAGGCGAAACGATTCACGGAGCTCGTGGATCGCAAGAACCTGTTCGTCAAGATCCCTGCGACGCAGCCCGGGCTCGGCGCGATCGAGGACTCGATCGCTGCGGGGCGCTCGATCAACGTCACGCTCATCTTCTCGCTCGAGCGCTACGCGGCCGTCGCCGAGGCGTTCGTCCGCGGGCTCGAGCGGCTGGTCGAGGCGGGCGGCGACCCGACGAACGTCGCGTCGGTGGCGAGCTTCTTCGTCTCGCGCGTCGACACCGAGGCCGACAGGCGCCTCGCGGAGATCGGTCGCGAGGATCTGCAGGGACGCCTCGCGGTCGACAACGCCAAGCTCGCGTACGAGCACTATCTGGAGGTCTTCTCCGGCCCGCGTTGGGATGCACTGGCCACAGCAGGAGCGCGACCGCAGCGCTGCCTGTGGGCATCTACCTCCACGAAGAACCCGGCCTATCGCGACGTGCTCTACGTCGAGCAGCTGATCGGGCCGGCGACGGTGAACACGATGCCGTTCGAGACGATTGCGGCGTTCCAGGACCACGGTGTCTCACGCGAGACGTTGACCGAGGGCGTGGACGAGGCGCATGCGCTCCTGCGCGACCTCGAGGCGGCCGGGATCGACTACGACGACGTCACCGCGACGCTCGAGTCCGAGGGAGTGCAGAAGTTCTCGGACTCGTTCGCGACGCTGCTCGCCGGCATCGACGCGAAGCGCGCAACGCTCGTCGTCTGACGCCTAGCGTAAGGCGGCCCGCCAGTCGCGCATTCGTGTTGTGTTACATATGTAATTCACATATAGTGTTGACATACACCACCACCGCAGACACCGAACGCGCAGCCGCAGGCGGCTCCCCGACGGGAGCTGGGAGGTACGCGCCCGGGTCGAGCGCTTCGGCGAGCCCGCGCTCCTGCTCCTCGTCTCCGCAGGTCCGACGCACGGCTACGAGCTCCTCGAGGCACTGCCGGAGCTCATCGGCGACGAGCGTGTGGACGTCGGCAACGTCTACCGGACCCTCCGTGCGTTCGAGGACCACGGGCTCGTCGCCTCGGAGTGGAAGGAAGACCTTCCTGGCCCGACGAAGCGCACGTACACCCTGACGCCGGCGGGCCACGCCGTGCTCGGCGCCTGGCTCGACTCGCTCGGAGCGCTTCGCGACGGATTGACCACGTTTCTCGAGAACGCTCGAACGAAGGGAGGTGATGACAATGTGTAGGAAACACCACCGCAGGATGCGACAGCGTCGCATCCCCAACCGCGAGGAATTGCTGAGCTCTCTCGAAGAGCGGCAGAAGGATCTCGAGCAAGAGATCGCCGACATCCACGACCTCGTGCGCCGGCTTCGAGACGAAAGCACCACCGCGCCGCCGTCCGAGCCCGCCCCCGCGATCTAACGGCTCGGTCAGCGCGCCTGGCTCGCGCGCGCCATTGGGGTCAGGCCGGAGCGGTCTGACCCTGGATGGCCGCGAGCAGCTCGTCGTGGAGCAGGCCGTTCGAGCTCACTCCGCTTCCGCCGTCGATCCTCGGATCGCCCGCGAAGTCGGAGAAGCGCCCGCCCGCCTCTTCGACGATCACCTGCACGGCGGCGAGGTCCCACTCGCTGACGCCGACCGCATCCACGGCGCCGTCGACGGCGCCTTCGGCGACGAGCATGTGCGCCCAGAAGTCGCCGAGGCCGCGCGAATGCCACGCGCGCCGCGCGAGCGGCGGCACGTCGTTCTCGATCGAGAACGAGAGAACTGCCTCCTCGACAGTGGCGACGGCCGAGACGTGCATGGGCTCGCCGTTTCCAAATGCACCGATCCCGCGCTCGGCCCACCAGCGGCCTCGAAGCGACGGCGCCGAGACGACGCCGACACGTACGACCGCGTCCTCCTCGAGCGCGATCAGCGTCGCCCACACCGGGATCCCCCGCGAGTAGTTGCGCGTCCCGTCGATCGGGTCGACGATCCAGCGACGCGCGCCTGCGCCGATCACGCCTTCCTCCTCACCGAGCACCGCGTCGTCGGGCCGTGCCTCGGCGAGCATCCGTCTGAGCTCCGACTCGACGAGGCGGTCGGCCTCGGTTACGGGCGTCAGGTCGGCCTTGGTCTCGACCGTGAGGCCTGAGCGAAAGCGCGGCAGCGAGAGCGCGTCCGCCGCATCGGCGAGTCGAAGTGCGAGCTCGAGGTCAGGGCTCACGCCCCGACCCTAGCGCCGCTTGCTACCCGCGGATCTGGAAGGTCGGTCGGACCACCTTGACGGCGATCGGCGCCGACCACGTCATCCCCGGCGTGCCGACCTGCGCGGCGTTGAGTCCGCGGACGCGGTAGTACCAGACGCCGGAGCCGAGCTGGAGCGCCGACGAGGTCGCGTAGGTCAGGACGGAGCCGCGCGCGCGCCAGGGGTACTTCGAGCGCGACCACTGGACCTCGTAGCCGGTGGCGCCGATGACGGGCCGCCACGCCACGAGCGGGGTCGAGTAGACGACCGGACGCCGGCCGGCCTGCGCGAGCAGGCGACCCTTCGGCGACAGGCCCGAGACGAACGGCGTTCCCGCGCCGGTGATCGCGGGCCGCGACTCCTTGCCGAAGCTGGCCACGCGACCGGACTCGCACGCGTCCTGCGGCGACTCGGCGTCGTAGTACGAGAACGTCCCGTCCTCGTCGACGTTGATCCCCACGGGGACGACCGTCCAGAAGTAGCGGGTGGTCGACGTGTCGACGTCGGGGAGATCGACACGGACGAGATCGTTCTGGCCCCATGTCTCGCTCGCGACGACCGGCGTTCCGTCGGCCATGTAGGTCTTGGCGTTCTCGGACTTCGCGCCCGGGAGGATGCCGGCAAGCGCGACATCGAGCTCCTCCTGGTTCGTCGGCAGCTTGAGCGGCCCGGAGATCCGCGGTGCGAACGCCGGCCCGCCGACGACGGAGCCACGGAAGACGGCGTTCACGCAGTCGCGATCGGTGAAGGCGTATGCGCGGAAGAGCCGGTACTGACGTCCGTCGGTTCCGGTGTCCCCGCCGAATGTCATCCCGGGCATGAGCTGATGGGCGGCGGCCTTCGTGTCGGTGCTCACCGCGTCCGACACTGCTGCGCGCAGCTGCAGCTTCCCGCTGCCCAGGCCGGGTTCGTCGTCGCGTAGGTCGGGCTCCATGGCCCGTAGGAGACTGCAGGCAGGCCGTTGGGGAGGGCGCCGACGACCTGCCGCACCGGGCGGACGCGCCAGCGAGCGAGCTGCCACCAGCTGTCCTCGAGGTGGAAGCTGTAGAGCTCGCGCTGGTCGGCCACGTTCGTGTGCGTCCGAATGACCTTGCGGATGTCCGGGTACCAGACGTCGTACGCGGTCGCGCCCTCGACGGGTGCCCAGCGAACGAGGCCTGGCTTCGACACCATCGGGACCGGTGTCGACTCCCAGCGCATGTTGAACCCGAACGGCTTGCTCCACGCGGTCGCGCCACGCGTCGTGACGGCGCGGACGTGGGCGTAGAGCGCGTACGGCTTGCCGGTGAACCACGGCAGGACGAGGTTGACCGAGGTCGCCGGAATGCGGATGGGCGCGATCTTCGTCGTGATCAGCTCAGGCCCCGTGCTTTCGCTGTCGGACTTCTGGTCGTCGGGAGCAGGAGCGGTGATCGTTACCGCGCGGCAGAACTTGCCCGATCCTGCGCCGGCCGCGACGTTCGACCAGAAGACCGAGCTCCCGTCGAACGAGCGACTCGTCGCGAGCTCGAACTCGTAGCAGGACGCGCCGCGTACGGGGCTCCAGGCGAAGGCCGGCGTCCGCGAGAACGTGTGCGTCGGCACTTCGTTGGGCCGCAGCTCGAAGCCGCGTAGTTGTCTGGGCGCGCCGGGCGGCGCAGCCGCTGCCGAGGTCGCGAGGATCGCGCCGAGTACGGCGATGGCGAGAATGGCGAAGCGGGCCGCACGCATCGCAATCCATGTCGGCAGGCGACGCCGACTTGAGCGCGCGCACGAACCTCACTGGTCATTAGATACGACGCGGCCGCGGAGCGGACGCCTTCAGGGATTCTGCGCGACTGGAGTCCGGCGCTAGCCGGAATCCACAGTCTTGCGCGGCGGACTAGTCCAGCTGGAGATACAAGACGGCGACGAGGATCGTGCCGGCGAAGATCAGCCAGAAGAGCACGAAGAGCGCCCAGCCGAAGCGCAGGTTGCGGCGGGCGAGCTCGGGATTCATCAGAAGAGCACCGGGTCGAGGGCTGCGGCGGTGAAGAGGAGTGCGAGGTAGAGGAGCGAGTAGTGGAAGAGCACCTTCGCGCGCGCACGTGAGAGATCGCGCCGCAGCAGCACCGCCAGCACGATGAACACTGCGCCGAGCGCGACCGCGGCCACGGTGTACAGCGGCCCGAGCCAGATCCCGACGACGACGGTGAACGCCACCATCACGATCGAGTAGAGGACGATCTGGCGCGCGGTCTCGCGGTCGCCGCGCACGACCGGGAGCATCGGCACTCCGGCGGCCGCGTACGCGTTCTTGATCATCAGCGCGAGAGCCCAGAAGTGCGGCGGCGTCCACAGGAACACGATCAGGAAGAGCCACAGCGCCGGCAGCGCGAGCGCTCCGGTCGCCGCCGCGTACCCGACGAGCGGCGGAACAGCGCCCGCAGCGCCGCCGATCACGATGTTCTGCGGAGTCGAGCGCTTGAGCCAGCGGGTGTAGACGAGGACGTAGAAGAGGTTGCCGACGAGCGCGAGCACCGCGGTGAGGACGTTCACGGCCGATGCGAGGAGCGCGAACGAGACCGCCGAGAGCAGGATCCCGAACTCGAGCGCCTGCTCGGGCGTGACGCGACCGGACGCGACCGGACGCTCTTCCGTGCGGCTGCCCATGAGCGCGTCGATGTCGCGGTCGAGCACATGGTTGAGAGCCGACGCGCCGCCACACGCAAGCGCGAGTCCGAGCATCGTCACGGCGAACAGCCCGAGCGGCGGAACGCCCTGCGCGCCGACGAACATTCCCGCCGCCCCGGTGAGGAGAAGCAGCGTCATGATCCGCGGCTTCGTCAGCGTGAGGTAGTCGCGTGCGGAGGCGAGCGGCGTCGCCTCGCCGCGGAACGCTCCGGCGACGACGACCAGGGCCACGCCGAACGCGATCGCTGCTGCTCCCACGTGAAGAGCCGTCGCCCACGCGGCGTCGTCGCTCCACGCCACGACGCCCCCCAGGCGCGATCGCGACCAGGAACACTCCGAGCACGACGATCGTCCGTCGCACGAGCGACGGATATGCGAGCCGCGCGAGCACGACGTTGCCGACGAGCAGAGGCAGCGCGACGAGAGCGATTCCCCAGTGCGTCGCTCCGAGATCGAGCACTGCGCTGACGACGACCAGCGCGACCGCGACGGCACTCGCCACGGCGGACGCCCGGAACAGCACGCCCGGCGCGATGGCCGCGCCGCTAGACCGGTTCGCGCTCGCGACGCTGCTCACGCAGCTTCCTCCGGAGGTCGTTCAGGGGCCTTGCGCTGGTCACGTACGGCACCTCGTCGAAGTTGTTCGGCGGCGGCGGGGACGTCGCGTACCACTCCAGCGTATCGGCCTGCCAGGGATCGTTCCCCACGCGCTCTCCGCTTCGCCTCGTCTTCAGCACGTTGATCGCGAAGAACAGGATGCCGATTCCCATCACGTACGAGCCGACCGTCGACGCGAGGTTGTAGCCCTCCCAGCTCTCGTTCGAGTACGTGTAGATCCGCCGTGGCATGCCCTCGAGCCCGAGGAAGTGCTGCGGCATGAAGGCGACGTTGAAGCCGACGAACAGGAACCAGAACTGCCACTTGCCGAGCCGCTCGCCCAACCGGCGCCCGAACATCTTGGGCCACCAGTAGAAGAGGCCGGAGAAGATCGCGAAGACCACGCCGCCGAGCAGCGTGTAGTGGAAGTGGGCGACGACGAAGTAGCTGTCGTGCACCTGCCAGTCGATCGGGAACGACGCAAGGTAGATCCCAGTGAGCCCGCCGATGACGAAGAGCGAGAGGAACCCGAGCGCATACAGCATGGGTGTGTCGAAGCTGATGTTCCCGCGCCAGAGGGTCGCCAACCAGTTGAAGATCTTGATCCCCGTCGGGACGGCGATGATCATCGACGCGATCATGAACCAGGCTTGCAGCGAGATCGGTAGCCCGACCGTGAACATGTGGTGCGCCCACACGAGCATCGAGAAGAACGCGATGGCGACGGTCGAGGCGACGATCGCCTTGTAGCCGAAGATCGGCTTACGTGCGAAGACGGGCAGGACCTCGCTGATGATCCCGAAGGCGGGCAGGACGATGATGTAGACCTCGGGATGCCCGAAGAACCAGAAGGCGTGCTGGTAGAGCAACGCCGAGCCGCCGCTCTCCGGGTTGAAGAAATGGGTCTCGATGTCCCACGAGCCGATCGAGATGCCGCGGTCGAGGAGCAGCATCGTGAGCGCGGCGGCGAGCACCGGCATCACGGCCATGATCAGCCACGAGTAGAGCTCGATCGACCAGACGAAGAGCGGCATCCGTGTCCACGACATCCCGCGCGCACGCAGGTTGTGGATCGTCACGATGAAGTTCACCGCCCCGGCGACCGTCGACACGGTGACCAGGTGGAGCGCGAGGATCCAGTAGTCCTGCCCGTGGCCCGGCGCGTGAATCGAGAGTGGCGGATATGCCGTCCAGCCCGTGTCCGCAGCGCCGCCGTCGGCGAAGAAGCTCAGCATCAGCACGAGGCCACCGAGGACGAAGAACCAGTACGAGAGGGCGTTCAGCCGCGGAAACGCCATGTCGGCCGTCCCGATCATGAGCGGCACGAGGTAGTTCGCGAAGCCGGCGAGAATCGGAACGCCGACGAGGAACACCATCGTCGTCCCGTGGATCGTGACGAGCTCGTTGTAGTGCTGCGCGCTGATGACGCCCGCGTTCGCCTGGGCCAGCTGCAGACGCATGACCAGTGCCATCAGTCCCGCGAGGACGAAGAAAACGAGGGAGGTGGAGATGTAGAGGATCCCGATCCGCTTGTGATCCGTCGTGACGAGCCAGCTCGCGACCTTCCCGCGCTGCCAGCCGGAGCACGTCGCAGCGCCGCGGTCGCTCGGCGAACCCCCGACCGCTCGCGAGCAAGCCGACGAGGTCGAGTCCGAGCACCGGCTGCCATTCTATGAACGTGTCAGAGGGACCGTCTCCGGGAACGCGCGTACGTCTGCCCGCCGACGTGGTGCGCCCGTTCGAGGTCTTCGTGAACGGAGTCGCGCAGGTGGAGGGCAGTGACTACCGCATCGACGGACGCACGCTCGTCTTCGACCGTGAGCTCAAGGCCGAGGGTAAGCTCGGCTTCTGGCGCTGGCTCTCGCTGTGGATCGGGGTCGTCGGCACGTATCGCCAGAACGACTCCGTGGACATTGCGTACCGGCGCAGTGGAAAGCCGGTCGTCGCGGCGCGGCTTCCGCTCGAGCCGCTGAGCTAGCCGCCGAGCTCGCCTGCGTACAGGACGCCCGTCGCCTCGATGGCTCCAGCTTCGATCAGTGCTCGCTCGACGGGCTCCACCGCATCGTCCAGTCGATGGGAGTACAGGTACGCCACCTCTTCCATCACACGCTCGACGAAGAGCCGGTCGAGCTCGCGGCGCAGCTCGTTGAACGGATGGACGTCGGCGAGATCGTGCTCGGATTCGTGCAGCCACGCATCGAAGCTCGCGGGCACGCCGTCCTCGTTCCGCGCACGTCGCTGCTCGTGGTACCACCGCGCCGTGGCGCCGCTGAGTCTCTCCCGCGCGAACTCCTGCAAGACGAGCGTGCCTCCGGGCCGCAGGAACGAGGCGACCTTGTCGAACGCCACGCCGAGGTTCTCGACGTGGTGGAGCGAGAGGCTGGCGACGACCGCGTCGAAGCCGAGCTCGTCGTCGAGCTCTTCGAGCGTGAGACGGCGGAAGATCGCGCCCTCGGGCGCGCGCGGATCGATGGCGGTCACGTCGTAACCGTCGGCCGCAAGGGCGAGAGCGAGCTCGCCGTCTCCGCAACCGATCTCGAGCAGGCGAGCAGGCGGCGACGGAAGCTGCGCTCGTGTGAAAGCGTGGAATCGCTCGAGCCGCAAGCTCACGTGCGCAGCTCGGAATCCGCACGAGCGTTCTGCTCGAGCTTCCCGAGAAGCGCTTGGAGCTCGTCGAGCTCGTCTGCGCTGAATCCCGCCAGCAGGCGCTGGTTGAACGCCTGCACAGCCCGCAGCATCTCGGCGTGCTTCGCGCGGCCCGCGTCCGTGAGCTCGACGCTCACGGCGCGCCGGTCGTTCGTGTCGCGGCGACGGACGACGAGCCCCTCCTCCTCGAGACCGTCGATGTGGCGCGTCAGCGTCGGGCCTTCGATGTGGAGCGCGCGCGCGAGCTCGTGCTGCGTTCTCCACTCCTCGCCTTTCAGGTTGGTAAGGATGAACCACGTCGGCACCGAGCCGCCGACCTCCGCGAGCGCGTCGTTGAACGCTCGCCCGACGTGCTTGGCGGAATGGGCGAGCTGCAAGCCGATCGGGGCTCCTGACGGGCGCACGGCTGGATAGTAGCGTTTTGATAGCCTCCTAACGGTTAGATGACTAACGAAATGAGAGAGAACGGAATCGAGGTCCGGGGACTCGTTCGCGAGTACAAGAAAGGCCCGCGCGCCGTCGACGGCATCGACATCTCGGTCGCGCCCGGCGAGATCTACGGTTTCCTCGGTCCCAACGGCGCGGGGAAGTCCACAACCGTCCACGTCTTGACGACGCTCTTGCCGCCGACGTCGGGGACGGCGCTCGTCGCCGGATACGACGTCGTCAAGGACGGGCCGAAGATCCGCGGGCTCATCGGCGTCGCGCTGCAGGAGGCCGCGCTCGACCCGCTCCTCACCGCACGCGACCACCTTCGCCTGCAGGCGACGCTGCAAAGCGTGCCGAAGCAGCAGCGTGGCCCACGCGCGGAGGAGCTTCTCCATCGCGTCGGTCTCGTGGACGCCGCCGATCGCAAGGTCGCCGGCTATTCCGGAGGCATGAAGCGCCGGCTCGACCTTGCGCTCGCGCTCGTGCACAGCCCGCGCATCCTCTTCCTGGACGAGCCGACGACCGGCCTCGATCCGCAGAGCCGCACCGACATCTGGAACGAGGTCGCGCTCATGCGCCGCGAGGCGGGCGTTACCGTCTTCCTGACAACCCAGTACCTCGAGGAAGCCGACGTGCTGGCGGATCGCGTCGGGATCATCGACAGCGGGAAGATCGTCGCCGAGGGCACGCCGGCGGAACTCAAGGCCGAGATCGGGCGGCCCAGCGTGCACGCGATCCCCCGCAGCGAGGACGACCGCCCGAAGATCACCGAGTTCCTCGCGCAGTTCGGCGAGCCGCTCGCCTCCACACGCGACGTCGCCGTTCGTCTCCGCGAGGGTCTCGGGCTTACGGACATCGTGCGCGCCGTCGACGCGAACGGCGTCGACATCGCCGACATCGAGCTGCACGCACCGACGCTCGACGACGTGTTCCTCGCGAAGACGGGCCGGACGCTTGAGGGTGCCGCCGAGGAGGCCGAGACCGTCGTGGAGGACAAGCGCCGCCGGTGAGCACGACGACGACGCAGGTCGGCGCGATTGCACGCCGCGCGGTCATCAGGACCTCGCGGCAGCCGGCGAGCATCATCCCGCCGCTCATCTTTCCCGTCGCGCTCATGCTCGTGAACGCGGGCGGGCTGCGCTCGTCCACCCAGCTCCCGGGGTTTCCGACCGACTCGTTCCTCGCCTTCGCGCTCGCCGTGCCGTTCATCCAGGGAGCGCTGTTCTCGACGATGAACGCCGGCACCGACATCGCACGCGACGTCCAGACGGGCTTCGTGAACCGGCTCTCGCTGACGGAGTTGCGCGACTGGGCGCTCCTCACGGGCCAGCTCGCGGGAATCGTCGTGCTGGGGATCGTCCAGGTGCTCTTCTACATCGTCGTCGGACTCACTGCGGGAGTTCGATTCGAGTCGGGGCCGGCGGGGATCGCAGTCCTTCTCTTCTACGGTGCGATCGTCGCGCTCGCTTTCGGCGCGCTCGGCGCCTGGCTTGCCTACCGCACAGGCTCCGGTGAGACGATCCAGGCGCTCTTCCCCGTCCTCTTCGTCTTCCTCTTCATCTCGTCGATGAACACGCCGCGCAATCTCATCGGCGTCCAGTGGTTCCGCATCGCGGCCACGCTCAACCCGGTCTCGTACATGATCGAGGCGGTACGCAGCCTGATCATCACGGGCTGGGACTGGCAGGCGTTGGGTCTGGGGTTCGGCTTCGTGATCATCATCGGAGTCACGTCGCTCTTCCTCGCCTCGCGCGCGCTGCGAACGCGGATGACGAGGACGTGAGCGCATGAAGACCTGGAACGTGATCGCGGGCGTGGCGCGGCGGACGCTGAAGAACGCGTTGACGAACCCGCAGATCCTCCTGCCGACGCTGATGTTCCCCCTCTTCTTCTTCGTGGCCTTCGCCGGCGGGCTCTCGCAGATCTCGCAGGTCCCCGGCTTCGACTTCCCGCCTGGGTACACGGCGTTCCAGTTTGTGTTCGTCCTCCTGCAGTCGGCTGCTTTCAGCGGCGTCTTCACCGGGTTCGGCGTCGCACGCGACTTCGAGGGCGGATTTGCGAAGCGCCTCATGCTCGCGGCGCCGCGGCGGAGCGGGATCGTTCTCGGATACGCATTCGCGGCGCTCATCCGCTGGTCGGTCGTCGCGGTGGGGCTCACGGTGATCGCGTTCATCTTCGGGATGAACGTCGGAGGCGGAGCGCTCGATCTGGTCGGGCTCTACACGCTTGCGGCGCTGGTGAACTTCTGCGGGTTCTTCTGGGCCGGCGGGATCGCCATGCGGTTCCGGACGATCCAGGCAGGGCCGCTCATGCAGATGCCCGTGTTCCTCATCCTCTTCTTCGCGCCCGTCTACGTGCCGTTGAACCTTCTCGAAGGCTGGATCCACGGGGTTGCGACGCTCAATCCGGTCACGTACCTGCTCGAGACCGGCCGCGGCTTCGTGGCCGGCGACGCTCCGCACATCGCGGGGGCATTCGCGATCGCCATCGGGCTCGGCCTGCTCTTCTGGGTGTGGGCCTTCCGAGGCCTGCGGAACGCGGAAGCCGCGGGCGCGTGAGGCTAATGGAGAGTCGCCGCGGACGCGAAGCGCCCGCCTTCAGGGATCTTCGCGTGACCGGTGTGGGGCGCTAGCCGGATGCTGGTCTAGCGCAACTAAGGGCCGAGCACGCGCAGCAGTGCATCGACGACCTGCGCGTCGAACTGGGCGCCGGAGGCCTCGACGAGCCGCCGCCTCGCTTCGGCCTCGCCGAGCGACTTACGGTACGGGCGATCCGTGGTCATCGCGTGGAAGGCGTCGCACGCGAGCACAATCCGTGACTCGAGCGGAATCTGCTCGCCCGACAGGTGGTCGGGATACCCGGTGCCGTCGTAGTGCTCGTGCGCGCAGCGAACGATCAGGCGCACCTCGCCGAGCTGCTCGATGGGCGCGAGGATCCGCTCGCCGAGGACAGGATGCGTCTCGACGATGAGGCGCTCGTCTTCGTCGAGCGGGCCGGCCTTCATGAGGATCCTGGACGGGATCCCGATCTTGCCGATGTCGTGGAAGAGCGCCCCCAGCTCGAGGCGCTTGAGTTCGCGTGGCTCGAGGCCGAGCTCCGCACCGACTCGCAGCGCGAGGTCGGTGATCCAGCGGGCGTGTGACGACGTGTACTCGTCGTTCGCTTCGAGCGCATTGGCCAGAGCCTCGACGGTGGAGAGGAACGTGCGCTCGAGATTCTCGTAGCTCGCCGCGGTCTGCAGCGCGAGCCGGGTCTGGCGCGCGATGCTTGCCAGAAGCTCGAGCTCGCGGTCCTCGGCGGCCGACTTTGCCGCGATCGCCGCCGCGACGACGCCCCAGCGGCCGTCGACGACGAACGGGGCGATCGCGAAACGTCCTTCCGTACCCTCGGGAACCGGAGCGATTGCGGCGTAGTCGGCCGGATCGACCGTGTACGGCTCGCGCCGCGTGAGCCACGGCTCGAGGTGTCCGACCGGTATGCGTGTGGGCGCGGCGCCTTCCGCTCGGTCCTGCTCGGGGAAAGCGGCGAGGCGTTCCAGGGAGCCGTCCAGCACGTCCTGCAGCCAGACCGACGTGCTCATGGTCGAGAGGATGTCTGCCGCCCCCGTCACGACGCGCTCCGCGACGTCGGCGACGCCGTTCGCCTCCGCGAGCTCGCGCGATAGGGCGAGAAGCGCCTTCGCGGTCTCCGCCTCGCGGCGCTGTGTCTCGTAGAGCCGCGCGTTCTCGAGGGCGACGGACGCGTGCCCGGCCAGCACTTCGAGTAGCCGGAGGTCGTCGGCATCGAACTGGTCGAGACCGAGCTTCGAGATGACGATGACGCCGGTCACGCGCAGCCCGTACTTCAGCGGGACTGCGAGGAGCGACTCCTCGATCTCGGCCGTGCCGACGATCTGCTCGCCGAATTCGTGGCGGGCGGCGTCCCCGACGAGGAGTGCGTTACCGGTCTCGGCGACCCGGCCGGTGATTCCGCGACCGATCTGTGTCGGGAGCAGCTTCACCGGGTCGCCAGGATCATCAGTGATGAGGTCGCCGCGAAAGGCCACCGGCAGGAGTTCGTCGTCCTCGCGGAGGAAGACGCGGCAGTTGTGGTAGTCGATGAGGAGCCGGAGCTCGTCGGAGATCGTCAGCCCGATCTGCGCGACGTCGTTGAGACGCGAGAGCTTTCCGGAAAGGCTCTGCAGCATCTTCAGGTGCGCGATCGAGCGGCCGTCGTCTCGGCGGACGCGCTCCTCCGACGGCCGCTCGCGCTCGCTCACATCGAAGGGGACGATGAGGCCCTTCCCGCGCGCCTTGGCGGTCATCATGGCGACCTCGGCGCATGCGACGAGCTCGCGCGGATTGGCTGCGTTCTCGGGCCCGACGGCGATACCGGTCGAGACCGAAAGCTTCCCGACGGCCTCGGCCTCGAGCGTCGACAGCTGCTCGCCGATCCGCTCTGCGAGCGCGGTCGAGCTGTGGACGTCTCCTGCAGGAAGGATCACCGCGAACTCCTCACCGCCGACTCGGCAGACCACGTCGCTTGCGCGCACGGTCGCGCGGAGGGCGTCGGCGACCTGCTGGAGGAGGTGGTCGCCGATCCCGTGTCCGTAGACGTCGTTGACCTTCTTGAAGTCGTCGAGGTCGAGCATCACCACCGCGACCGTCTCGTGCGCGGCCGAAGCGCGTAGGAGCTCCTGCCGGAGCCGGTCATGGAAGGCGCGGTGGTTGTAGAGGCCGGTCAGGGCGTCCGTCTCTGCCTGGTGCTCGAGCCGTGCGCGGATGTGCGCGTTGTCGATGGCGAGGGCCGCCGCGTCGCCGAAGCGCTTCGCGAGGAGGAACTCCTCGTCCGAGAACGCCGCGTCCTCGCCGACGCGATAGATGTTGAGCGTGCCCTTGAGCTGGCCGCGGGCGACGAGGGGGACAGCGATCAACGCTTCGGGCTCGATGGGCGTTCCGGGAACGAAGCGCACGCGCGGATCGAGGTGCGCCTGGTTCGCGAGCACCGCCTCGCGGTGGTCGACGGCCCAGCCGGTGATTCCCTCGCCGAACGAGAACGACTCGCTCATGACCTCGTCGGCCCACTCGCCCCGGGCGAGCACGGCGTGCAGCTGGCGATTCGACTCGTCGGCCTCGTAGATGTGGACGTCCTCGTAGGGGATCAGCTCGGCGAGGGTGTCCGCGATCCGCTCGAGCAGGGCGTCGAGGCTCTGCTCGGAGAGCACGTCGTGGAAGATCTCGGCCAGGCGCCGATACGGCTCGGCTGAGCCGCTCGACACGAGGCTGATCTGAGGCCGGGGTGCCGGATCGATGGGTGCAGGGTCGGACATGCCGCCTCGAACCTCATCGGACGCCGCCGAACTCGGCTTGAGAGCGCCTCTGCGAAGATCCCCCGGCCATGGAGGGCCTCGACGCACGGCACGCGCTGCTCGATCGGCTGATCGACCACGCGCCGACCTTCCCCCCGGCCTCGCTGCCCTCGCAGGAGGCGCTGGATGAAGACGCGCGCGCGGTAAGGAGCCCTAACTCGTTCGCGCTCGCTCGGCTGGTGTGGCCGGCGTCGCGACTGGGTGAGATCGCGGGGACAGAGCGCGGCGTCAGTGCTGTTCTCGACGCGTCGCTCCCCGAGAACGCGGAGATCGAGGCTGTCGAGGTGCGGTATCGGGATGACCTCGTCGAGCTGCAGGGGCTCGCGGGGGAGGTCTACGTCGAAGTGCCCTTCGACGAGGCGTTCGAGCCGCGCCTCGACGCGGTCGCCGAGCTCGGTCTGCGGGCGAAGGTGCGGTGTGGCGGAGACGTCGTTCCGAGTGACGCGGAGCTCGCGGGCTTCGTTCGTGGGTGCCGGGAGCGCGGGTTGGTGTTCAAGGCGACCGCCGGTCTCCATCACGCTGTGCGCTCGAACGGCGAGCACGGCTTCCTCAACCTGCTGGCGGCCGTGATCTTCGAGGGGTATGAGGAGGCGGCGCTCGCGGAGACCGACCCGGACGCGTTCGCGCTCCACGCGGACGGGTTCTCGTGGCACGGGCAGAGGGCCGGCGCTTCCGAGTTCGTTCGCCTCCGGCTCGAGCTCTTCCACTCGATCGGCAGCTGCAGCTTCTTCGAGCCGGTCGCGGAACTCGAGGCGCTCGGGATGCTTCCCTCATGACCGGCGGAGTCGGCTTCGGCGTCTTCTCGGTCGGCGGTGACTCGCCGCGCGTCGGGTTCCGCGTCGGCCACGACGTGCTCGACCTGGCAGCCCACGGCCTCGGCGCGGTGTTCGACGTGCCGACGCTGAACCCGTTCCTCGCGCTCGGCCGCACGTCGTGGGAGGACACGATCGCGCGCGTCGACGAGCTCGTCCGCGCGGGCGCCGATCTTGTCCCTCTCGAAGACGCCGAGGTCGGCCTTCCCTTCACGGTGAGCGATTACGTCGACTTCTACTCCTCGCTCGAGCACGCGACGAACCTCGGACGTCTCTTCCGGCCGGACGCGGAGCCGCTGCTGCCGAACTGGCGCCACCTGCCGGTCGGGTACCACGGCCGTTCCGGGACGGTCGTCGTGAGCGGGACGCCGATCGTGCGTCCGTGCGGCCAGGCCAAGCCTCCGACCGAGGACCTCCCGCGCTTCGGACCGAGCCGGCGGCTCGACATCGAGCTCGAGATCGGCTTCGTAGTGGGGGTCGGTAGTCGCCTCGGCGAGCCGGTGAGCACGGCGGCGTTCCGCGAACATGTCTTCGGTGTCGTGCTCGTCAACGACTGGAGCGCGCGTGACATCCAGGCCTGGGAGTACCAGCCGCTTGGCCCCTTCCTCGGAAAGTCGTTCGCGACGTCCGTCGGGGCATGGGTCACGCCATTGGCGCTGCTCGAGGACCGGTTCGTGCCGGCTCCGCAGCAGGATCCCGAACCGCTGCCGTACCTTCGGACCGAGGGCGACTGGGCGATCGACATCGAGCTCGAGGTCGAGGTAGGCGGAACCGTCGTCTCGCGCACGAACGCACGCGGTCTCTACTGGACGATGCCGCAGCAGCTCGCGCACGCGACGGTGAACGGAGCGTCGATCACGACGGGCGATCTGTTTGCTTCCGGGACGATCTCCGGCCCGGAGCACGGGAGCGAGGGCTCGCTCATCGAGCTCACGCGGAACGGTGAGCATCCGATCGGGCTCGCCGACGGCTCCACGCGAGCCTTCCTCGAGGACGACGACGAGGTCGTGCTGCGCGGCCGGGCGGGTGAGCTCGAGCTCGCCGAGGTCCGCGGTGTGGTCGTCCCCGCGCGCTGCTAGCTCGTCCGCGGCGGGAACATGCCAGCGCGGTACAGCTGCCCCTCGAGGCTGCGTCCGAGCACCTCCGCGACCCACTCGCTCGTCCGGATGAGACTGTCGAGGTCGATGCCGGTGCCCATTCCCTCGCGCTCCAGCGTGTAGACGAGGTCCTCGGTGGCGATGTTGCCGGTCGCCCTCGGCGCGAACGGGCATCCACCGAGGCCTCCGATCGACGCATCCAGCACCGACGCGCCCGCGTCGATCGCGGCCAGTGCGTTGGCGTAGCCCGTGTTGCGCGTGTTGTGGAAGTGACCGCCGGTGGGACAGCCGAGCTCGACGACGCGGTCGGTCAGCGAGCGTACCGCGCTCGGCGTCCCGACCCCGATCGTGTCCGCGAGCACGATCGTGTCCGGCGCGACCTCCGCGACGCGCTCGGCGATCTCGGCGACCCGGCCCGGATCCACCTCACCCTCGAACGGGCACCCGAACGCGACGCTGAGCGTCACCGCGCAGCGGATGCCGTCGCCACGCGCGCGGGCGGCGATGCGGCGAGCGGTCGCGATCGAGTCCTCGACCGCGGCGCCCTGGTTGCGCTGATTGAACGACTCCGTGACGCCGAACGCGAACCTCACCTCGTCCAGTCCAGTCGCGACGAGTCGCTCGTAGCCGCGCTCGTTGAGGGCGAGCCCGGCGCGGACCGGCCCTGGGCACGGCCCCACCGCAGCGACGACCTCCTCCGCGCCCGCCATCTGGGGCACGCGTCGCGGGTCGACGAAGCTGGCGACCTCGATTCCCGGGACTCCCGCGTCGGCCAGCCGCCGCACGAGCTCGGCCCGGACGTCCACGTCGAGGATCTCGGGCTCGTTCTGCAGCCCGTCCCGTGGCCCGACGTCGTAGACCGTGACGCGCGGCGCAGCCATCCGCGGCCACGATATCCAAGTGACGCTGCGCCTCTTGGCGGGCGTGTCGTTGTAGCCTGACGGCGTGAGCGGAGCGATAGTGGTCGGTGTCGACGGGTCGGATGCCTCGCGCGATGCGCTCCGTTGGGGTGCCGAGGAGGCGCGTCTGCGGTTCGCACCGCTCGTCGCGGTGCACGCGTGGTCATTCGTGGCGCCCCAACCGATCGGCGATCCGGGGATGCTCGCCATGCCCGCCGGTGACCTTCCAGGGCAGCTATCTGCGGAGAGCGATGCGGCACGGATGGCGCTCGACGAGGTCGTCTCGGAGGCACTCGGCTCCGAGCCTGGGATCGAGGTCGAGCGCAAGCTGGTGGAAGGCGATGCCGGCGACGCGCTCGTAGCAGAAAGTGCGAGCGCGGAGCTCGTTGTCGTCGGCTCGCACGGCCGGTCGGGCCTGAAGGCGGCCATTCTCGGCTCGGTGAGCAGGCATGTCGTAAACCACGCGGCCTGTCCCGTGGTCGTCGTGAAGTCGAAGGAGTAGGAAGCGCGATCCGGCCGCGAAGCGGCCGGCTTCAGGGATCCTCGCGCGACGAAATCCGCGCTCGCGGGTTTCGTCTTGCGCAAAGAGCTAGAGCAAGTCGGTTCTAGCGGCGAGCTCGCGATCGCGATCGGTGATGCCGCCCGCTGTATGGGTCCACCACCGAAGAGTCACCTTGCGATAGCTGATTGCGATGTCGGGATGGTGATCCTCCGCCTCGGCAAGCGCGCCGACGCGATTCACGAACTCGAGTGCCTCGAGGAAGCTCGGAAGCTCGAACGTGCGCTCGAGCGCGCCGTCCACCTCTGTCCAACCTTCGGTAGTCACGACGCCAGTATCTACGATCGCGGCGAGTGACAGTCTCGACCGAGGACGCCCGCGGCACAGCTGCACCTCCAGTGGAGTCGAGGCGAGCCGGGCGCGAGCTCGTCCTCGAGATCGTCTTTCGACCGCTCTCGAACCTGCTCGTGCCAGTTTTCGTGCGAGCCGGAGTCGCGCCGACAGCCGTCGTCCTCGCCAACGCGGCCACCGGGCTCGTCGCCGCGCTGGCTCTGGCCCGCGGTGAGCTGCTCGCCGCCGGGCTGCTCCTGCAGCTGAAGACGCTGCTGGACAACGCGGACGGCCAGCTCGCACGTGTCACCGGGCGCGTCACGCTCACCGGCCGCTACCTGGACACGGAGGCCGATCTCGTCGTGAACGCGGCCGTCTTCGCCGCTCTCGGTCACGTCACCGGGAAGCCCGTCCTGGCAGGGGTGGCATTCGTGGCGTTGACGCTCGTGCTCGCGGTCGACTTCAACGTGACCGAGCTGTATCGCGAGCAGCGCGGCCTATCTGCGCCTTCTCCTGCGCCTGCAGGCGGTCGTTTCGAGCAGGTGCTCGAGAGGATCTACGCCTTGAGCTTCGCGCAGCTCGACCGTCTCGTTCGCACCTTCTCCGAGCGCAGGTTCGCGCGTCTCGCAGTCGCCGAGGCGTCGCCCGAGCGCGTACACGAGGCGCGTCTGTCATACATTGACCGCACTACGGTCAACGCGCTCGCGAACCTCGGGCTCACGACGCAACTCCTTGTGCTCGGCGTCTGCCTCGCTTTCGGCGTGCCCGAGGCGTACCTCTGGATCGCCATCGTCGGCCTCCTCATGCCCGTCCTGTTGCAGATCCGCGCCGAGCGGCGCGCGCGGGCCGTCTTCTAGAACGCGCCGCGCAGCGTGAGGCGCTGGCCGTTCATCGACGCGGCGTCATCGGAGCAGAGATAGACGATCGCCTCGGCGATTTCCTCAGCAGGCGTGAAGGTCGAGAAGTCCTTGTCCGGGCTCTCCACCCGCATCGCGGGCGTGGCTATTGCCCCGACCACCACGATGTTCGCCGTCGCGCCGGTTCCCTTGAAGCGGTCGGCGAGAGCGAGCGTCCAGGTCTCGGACGCCGCCTTGGCCGCCGCATAGGCGGCGTTCGGATGCGTCGGGGCTTGCGCCTGACCCGCGGAGACGAGCACGAAGCGCCCGCGCCGCCCGCTCGCGATCAGTTGCGGCGCGAACGCCTGCGTCGCATGCTGGACGGTGCGTACGAGAAGCGCGCTCAAGAAGTCCCAATCCTCGAGCGGCGCCTCCTCGATGGGCGTGCCTCCGCGCCAGCCGCCGACGAGGTGGACGAGCCCGTCCACACCGCCGCCGTGTCGTTTCGCGAGATCGTCTCCCCAGGCTCTCGTCGCCGCCGCATCGAGGAGGTCGACGACGTCGGTCTCGATCGCAGGCTCGATCTCGGAGGCGAGAGCATCGAGGCCCTCACGATCGCGACCGCAGACGCACGTCCGCGATCCTTCCTCGGCCAGCCGACGGACGACCGTCGGCCCGAGATTCCCGGCTCCACCCGCGACGGCGATGACGCGTCCTTCGAGGCTGAGAGCCATGTCGCCACGCTAGCAACGCTTCCGCGGTGCGAGTAGCGTCCGCGCATGGCAGATCAGACGTTCGCCCAGCTGCAGGCCCAGTTCCGGAACATCTGGCCGACGGTAACGCTGCGCTCGATCGGAGACGTGAAGCGAACGGTCGTCGTCGCACATTCGATCAGCTTCGACATCCCCGACCAGCTCATGCCCGTCTCTCCGGCCTATGAGGAACGGTTCCTCTGCCTCGTCCTCAGCCTCCTACGGGCGCCGCAGTCGCGCGTGATCTATGTGACCTCGCAGCCGATTCATCCGCGCGTCCTCGACTACTACTTCTCGCTCGTTCCCGAGCTCGACACGACCGAGGCACGGCGGCGCTTCGAAGCGGTGTCGCTCGTCGACGGGCGTAGCGAGCCGCTGTCGCGAAAGCTCCTCGCTCGTCCCGGTGCGCTCGAGCGGATCCGGCGGCTGATCGGCGAGCCCGAGGTCGCCATGATCATCCCCTTCTGCATGACCTCGGACGAGGTTGGCCTCGCGGAGGCGCTGCAGCTCCCGATCTACGGCAGCGATCCCGAGCTCAACTGGCTCGGCTCGAAGACCGGAAGCCGGAGCGTCTTTGCAGATGAGGGGGTACAGCACCCGGCTGGGCTCGACGTCCGCGGCACCGACGATCTCGCCGGCGCTCTGTCGGAGCTTCGTGGGCGGAGCCCGTCCGCCACGTCGGCCGTGCTCAAGCTCGATCTGGGCGTGAGCGGCCTCGGGAACGCGCTGCTCGATCTCGATGCAGCAGAACGTGACCTCCGCGGTGCCATCGAGCTCGAGGACGAGGAGATCGAGGTCGAGCAGTACCTCGCGCTCCTCGACGAGCAGGGCGGGATCGTGGAGGAGCGGATCGAGGGCGAGGACTTCCGGAGCCCGAGCGTGCAGCTACGGGTCAGCCCGGCGGGACAGGTGGACATCATGTCGACGCACGACCAGGTCCTCGGCGGCGTGAACAGCCAGACGTACTTCGGCTGCCACTTCCCAGCCGATCCGGGATATGCGCCGCAGATCGCAGGCGAGGCGCTCAAGGTCGGTCGCCGGCTCGCGCGAGAGGGCGTCATCGGTCGAGCAGCGGTCGACTTCGCCGTCGTGCAGCGCGATGGCGCGTGGCAGCCGTATGCGCTCGAGATCAACCTGCGCTGTGGCGGCACCACGCATCCGCTCTTCGTCCTCACGAGCCTGACGGACGGGATGTACGACCCACTCGCTGGAGAGTGGCGAACACGATTCGGCGAGATCAAGCATTACGCCGCGACGGACCACCTCGACTCTCCGGCCTACCAGTCGCTGACTCCCGACGACCTGCTCGACGTGGTCGCCGAAGCGGGCCTCGGCTGGGACGGCGAACGCGAGGTCGGCGTCGTCTTGCACATGGTGAGCGCGATCGCCGTCGCCGGCCGCATCGGGCTGACGGCGGTCGGCGACACGCTTGACGAGGCACGCCAGCGCTACTTCGGCGTGAAGACCGCCGTCGACGTCGCGGCCGAACGCGGCGCGTAGCTTCCGTCAGCGGGAGCACACGCGACCGTGATTTGCGGGTAACCGCTTGTCCTCGAACGGTGGCTGAGAGTCGGTTCGCCCGCGGCTCCGGGCGTCGCAACTCGCCTTAGTGCGGCACCGCGCCGCCAACGGTCCGGGTCTTGCTCAGAAACTGTCAGCCGACCATGTTGGGCGACTGTGTTCTCGCGCAAGCACGTCGAACGCGCCGACGAACCGCCTCTTTGCCGCAGTGGCGACTGTGTCCGCCTTCGCAGCTAGATCGAAGCTCGGATTGGACGGCAGTGGACAACGCGTGCCTGCCTGAAGCTCAAGGAAGCCATCGCGGTAATGGCGATCTGCTTCTATCGACTGCTGGAGCGAACGTTGTAGCAGGGTCACGATCTGGCCGGTCTCGGGTGTCGGCGCCTGGATGCTGCCGAGTTGCTCCAGGATGCTCTGGCGGTTGTCGGCGACGCTGGCGATTCGACGTGCGGCTTCGTCGGGCGAAATCGAGCAGCTGAAACCGGCGCTCAACGCTGCGCCGATTTCGCGTCGTCCTGCTGCCGACTGCTCGAGCACGTTCTCGATCCGATCGACGAACGTGGCGACGTCGGCATTCGTCGTCGACTCTGTCGTCGCGCCTCCGCGGAAATCTCCCGACAGTGCCAAGGCTACGCCCGCGAGAGCCACGGCGGCCAGCGCGATGAGGGCGGCGACGATCCAATGCGTTCGACGATCCGGGGTCGGCCTGGACACGCTGCCCGGAGTCGGTCGAGCGTCCGCGGCCGTTTCGGATGCAGCTGATTCCGGCTCCGCGCAGGTAACGAGCCGGTAGCCACGTCGTCTCTCGTTGACGACAACAGCAGTGGCGCCTAGCGGTTCGAGCTCGCGTCTCAACTCCCAGACGAGCCTCGCGAGCTCTGTGTGCGTGTGCATCGGCTCATCACCCCAGACGGCACTCATGAGCTCGTCGTTGGTGCACAGCACGGAAGCTCCGGCGGTCGCTGCGTTCCGTTCGGCCATGTAGCGAACCAGCCTGTGCACCTGAGGCCGGACCTGGATGTCGTGCCGTCCGCGACTCGTCACGACGACCAGTCGGCCTCCAACGACGTCGTAATCGGCGCATGCACCCAATTGAGAGCTGCTTTCCATCAATCGCCTATCTGCCGTCCATGGATGCGCGGCGCGCCCGGCGCGACACTCGACCCAAGTAGGTAATTCGATACGAGGGAGGAGTCATGAGTCGCACAACCCTTGCAGCATTGGCGGCCGTCGTCGGCGTCGGTCTCGCACTCACCGCGGGAGCGAACGCCGCGACGCACACGAGCCGTGGTCCTCGCTGGGCAATCACCGATCTCGGGACGTTCGGGCCACGCTGGACGAGCGGCACCGCGGCGGCGATCAACGGGCGGGGGGAGGTCGTTGGCGCAAACGGCACGCCGGGAGGGAAGCAGCATGCGTTCCTCTGGCAGAACGGGACGATGCAGGATCTCGGAACGCTCGGCGGTCGTGATAGCGGGGCGTCCGCGATAAACGCGAACGGCCAGGTCATCGGTACGAGTCTCACCTCAAAGCCGCAGCGTGTTCACGCCTTCATCTGGGAAGACGGGAGGATGACGGATCTCGGAACGCTGGGCGGCAAAAGCAGTCGGCCGCGAGCGCTCAACGTCCGTGGGCAGGTCGTCGGGGAGAGCTTCACCGCGAACGGCATGGTTCACGCTTTTCTTTGGCAGAAGGGGAGGATGACCGACCTCGGCACCTTGGGCGGCTCGGACAGCTTCGCCTCTGGCATCAACGAGCGCGGCCAGGTCGTCGGCTCCAGCTCGACGTCGAACGGATCACAGCACGCGTTTCTCTGGCAGAACGGGAAGATGACCGATCTCGGGACGCTCGGGTCGAGCTTCACGGGCAGCAGCGCGACTGCCATCAACAGGCGGGGCCAGGTCGTCGGCACGAGCTATCTCGCGAAGGTCACGCAAGCCGGCCAGCAGGGCCACGCCTTCGTCTGGCAGAACGGCGTGATGACGGATCTCGGCACTCTTGGAGCCGGGTATCCGACGAGTGAGGCGGTCGCGCTCAACGAGCATGGCGCGGTCGTGGGATCGAGCCGCTCGCGGACCGCGGCGGCGCCCCCGTTCTCTGGAAAGGCGACACGATCCGTCCGCTCTATCGAGGTGCGACATACGGCGCGGTCGTCGCGATCAACGATCGCAACCAGGTGATCGGCGCACGTGTTCCGACCGGCGGAGCCGTCGCGCACGCGTTCATCTGGGAGAACGGCAAGGTCACCGACCTCGGCACGCTTGGCGGTGCCGAGAGCGACGCAGTCGCCATCAACGCACGGAACCAGATCGTGGGCGTCAGCAACACGCAGCGGGGCGCTCGGCACGCCGTGCTCTGGACGCTGACTCAGAGCTGAGAGCGGGGAAGCGCGCGCCGCTCTCGCGGCACGCGCTTCCGAACGTCAGCTCAGTCTTCGCAGCTGCCGACGTTCAGCCATAGTGCCCCGGAATGACGGCGGACTTAGGGACTCGAGACTGACGAGCGCCAGCGCGCGTCGGAGAGTCGTGATCACCGGAGTGGGCGCCGTCACGCCGCTGGGTAACGACGTACGGTCGAGTTGGAAGCAGCTCGTCGCAGGGAGAGGGGCTGCCGGCCCGATCACGGCGTTCGACACCACCGGCTTCGCGGTCACGTTCGCTTGCGAGGCGAAGGACTTCGAGCCGACTCAGTCGATCGAGCCCAAGCAGGCGAGGCGTATGGACCGATTCGCCCAAATGATCGTGGCCGCGGCGCATCAGGCACGGACGGACGCCGGGCTGGAGGTCGAGCAAGAGTGCGACCGGGTCGGCGTCTCTGTCGCGACGGCGATGGGCGGCCTCAAGTCGTTCGAGGATGCCTGCGAAACGCTGATCGAGCGGGGCCAGGGCGGGTCAGCCCCTTCGCGATCCCAGCGATCATTCCGAACATGGGCGCCGCCCAGATCTCGATCGAACTCGGCACGAAGGGGCCGCTCACATCCCAGTGCACCGCCTGCGCCGCCTCGACGATGGCGATCGGCGACGGCCTCGACGCGATCCGCCTCGGTCGTGCGGATGTCATGCTCGCCGGTGGCAGCGAGGCGCCGATCACGCGGGTCGGGATCGCCGGCTTCAGCGCCATGCGCGCGCTGTCGCAACGAAACGACGACCCAGAGCACGCGAGCCGCCCGTTCGAGGCCGACCGCGACGGCTTCGTCATGGGCGAGGCCGGCGCCGTTCTCGTGCTCGAGGAGCTCGGCCACGCGACCCGGCGCGAGCGAGGATCTACGCCGAGCTCGCCGGCTACGGCGTCTCCTCGGACGCACAGCACCTGACCGAGCCCGACCCGACGGGCCAGAGCCCGGCCCGTGCCATGCGCATGGCGTTCGCGGATGCAGGCATCTCGCCAGAGCAGATCGACTACATCAACGCGCACGGCACTTCAACTCCGCTCGGCGACGCGAGCGAGACGCGGGTGATCAAGCACGCTCTCGGAGAGCACATCGCCCGGAGGGTGCCCGTCTCATCGACCAAGGGTGCGACGGGGCACACTCTCGGCGCTTCCGGTGCGGTCGAGGCGATCTTCTGCGCGCTCGCGATCCACGAAGGGGTGCTGCCGCCGACGATCAACTACGAGACGCCCGATCCCGAGTGCGATCTCGACTACGTCCCGAACGAGGCGCGACAAGCCGACGTTGCGTTGCCGTCTCAAACTCGTCCGGCTTCGGCGGGCACAACGCATCGATTGTGCTGCGCCGGTTCGCGGGATAGCACAAAGCCTCGGAGAAGCCCGTGTTGTCTAGTGAGGCGCGCTAGTAGCAACCACAACAGGACCCGCGATCGGCTCCCGCTCCTCGATTGGCAACTGGCTTACGAGCCGAGTTTGCGGAGTGGAAGTTGGAGGTAGCTCCCTCGCGTGAGGATGTTCGAGATTCACAGCGGAACTCGCCTTGTTTCCCGCGTGGAGGCACCCACGCCCCGCTATGCCGTTACCGACTATCTGCGCTCACTTGGTTCAGCGACGACGAGCTAGAGCCGATGGGTGTCGATGCGGTCGCTTGGAGAGGTGCTGTGTACACCGCCGTCGAGGCGAAAGATGACGAGCAAGCGCCAGTCTGAGAGCTAGCGCCCCTCGATCGGCAAGCAGTACGCCGAGCTGATGACCACCATCAGCCTCGAAGGCGAGGAGGACCCGGCGCTTCGCTGGTCCCGAGCGCGACTGGTGGTTCCCCCGCACGAGGGAGAAGCGAGCCGCCCCGGAGCGCCGATTACCAGCTACCGAGATCCTCCCCAGTTCTTCCCCTCAGAGCGGCCTTTCCCAGCGGCCGCTCTTTCGTTGTACGCGAAGGGCTGCGTCCGCCACGACAGATGGTCAGACAGCCGGGCCTAGATCTGCGTCCCATTTCCCCTCGCCCCTGAAAGGACGTTGGGTCGCCGACCCGGACGGATGACCGCTGTGACTCTTGTTCAATCGGGGTCGCCCCCCGATGCCTCTTACGTGGTTGTCGCAGCCGACCGTCCCGATGCCCATGGGTTTGGAATAAGCCCGGAGCTCGTGCTGGTCGATGCTGCGCTAGCGGCGGAGGTCAGGCATCTCCTCGTCATTCCCGAGACACCCTTGAACGACTTCAACGCAGCGGTGACCGCCGCACACGTGGGTTGCAAGAAGCTGCTCCGCATCCCGAGCCAGACGACGACGGCGTGGCGGAACATGAGCGCACTGAGTTTTCCGAGGACGACTTCGCACCGTCGGAAAGCGGGAGGCACTTGACGGCCTTCATGACTTGAAACGTTGACGACCGTACCCGCCCCCTGCACCTCAGAGCTGGCGTTCTCATCTGCCTGAAAGGACGCGGCGTCCGCTGATCGAGTATGATCGAACCCATGGCGTCTGACGAGTCGGCCCAAGGCCACACGCGAGCAACACCATCCGCGCTCCCCTAGCTCCTCGGGGGGGGCACATGCAAGAAGACGCGACCCACGCCGGCGCCGCCTATCCACAATAAGAAGGTGCATAGCCCGCACTGTTTCGATCAAGGCTCGCAAGAGAGGGAGCCCCCCGCCGCCGGCTGCTCAGATCCACCGACGCAGGCATCGCCGCGGGGGGATGACACAGCAGCCGATTGGGAGACGTGCTCACCACACCTGGCTCGCAGACCCCGACGCGACGCCAGGCTGTAGAGCCCGCCGTCCGACATTCACTGGGCCCGGGGGCACGGCGTTCCCCGACCCGAGCCTGGGTGGACGACCTGCAAAGGGCGCCGCGCGATGCCGGGCGGCGTTGGAGCTCGACGATGGCTCCTCGGCCACGTCCCCCAGGCCGGGGCTCGCGCGCAACACTAGAGTCGCGGCACCTGCCACCACGGAGGCACAGATGGAACAAACGCCCGCACCCGATCAGCGAACCGCAGAGCCCCCATTCGATCGCACCCAGTCCCGCCCTTGTCGAGCACGCCCGAGAAACGCGCTCGCCAGCGTGCACAACCGCATCGCCCACCGCACCACCGCGTTCGCCGGCTCGACGAGCTTCGGTCCACCTCCACCCTGCTCGTGGTTCGCGCATCATCATCTTCGGCGTCGAGGGCTACCCGTACGGTCTCTTGAACCACCATCGTGTCCCGGCAGGCGAACTTCCTCTCGACGTTCGTGATGATCAGTCAGAACCGTGCCTTAACTCCAAACGCAGTGTCGTATGCCTATTTCCTTCTAGTGGCAAACAACGTCCAGCAACAGGACACCCAGTTTCGGAACTCCTCAACCTTTGGAGCCAGATCCTCGAGCCAACGATGTCGATCCACGAGCAGGCGAAGCGACCGGCCGTCGGCACATGAATGAGGCAACCCGCTGACTTTGATCGCGAGCCGTAACTCGTCGTGACTCGTCGTCAGCGGCTGACGTTGCTGGCCGCAATCTTCGGCTCCGCCCTGGCGACCATTGACGGCTCGATCGTCAACGTCGCGCGCCCCGCCATCGAGAGGGACCTCGGCGGGGGTCTGTTAGGGCAGCAGTGGGTAGCGAATGCCTATCTTTTGGGTCTAGCCTCGCTCATCCTGACGGCGGATCCCTCGGCGACATCTATGGCGAGCGGCGCGTGTTCGCAATCGGGGTCACGGGATTTGGTGTGGGTGTCGATCGCCTGCGCGCTCGCGCCGACGATCGGGGTGCTCATCGGCGGCCGTGCGTTGCAGGGAGCGGCGGCGGCGCTGATGGTCCCGAGCTCGCTCGCCATCATCGTTGCGGCGTTCGCGCCGCGCGAGCGGGGGGCCGCGATCGGGAGTCGGACGGCTTGGGGAGGGATCGCGGCCATCGTCGGCCCCCTCGCCGGAGGCGTATCGTCGACCAAACGTCCTGGCCCTGGACCTCTGGCTCAACGTGCCGCTGGTCATTGGGACCTCGATCCTCGTGCGAGCAGCCGTGCCGGGCACTGCGCGAGCAACCGATCGCTGGGTCGACCCATCGGCGCCGTCCTGTGCGCCGCCGGTCTGTTCGGCATCGGGATCCCGCTCATCGACATCCCCACTTCGGCCGCAGCAGCCCGGAGATCTTCCTGCCTTGGTGGCGGAGTCGTGGCCCTCGCGGCCTTCTTGCGATCCCAGCGTCGGATCGCCGAGCCCATGCTCGAGCTCGGGCTCTTCTCTCGGCGCAACTTCGCGGTCGGAAACGCCGAGACGTTCGCGCTGTACGCGGGCTTGGCGGTCCCGTTCTTCTTTCTCACGATCTTTCTGCAGCAGGTCGCGGGTTACAGCGCGCTCGGAAGCGGCCTCACGGTCGTTCCCGTGACCTTGGTGATGTTCGCTCTGTTGAAGCGTTTCGGGGCTCTTGCGAATCGATCCGGTCCGGGCTTCTTCGATGGGAGCCGGTCCGCTGATCGTGTCGATTGGATCCTCCTGCTTCGACGAACCGGCTTGAAACGGACTCATGACCGCTTCTGCCGGCTTTTCTCCTGTTCGCACTCGGCCTGTCGCTCCGGTCGCTCCTCTCGTGGCGACCGTCCTCGCTGACGCGGACGAGAGCGATGCCGGCATCGCGTCGGCCATTAACAACGCGGTCGCCCGGGTTGCCGGGCTCGTCGGAGTGTCGGCCGTAGGCTTGGTTGTCTCGAAGTCGCTCGTGGGTGACACCTTCGCAGCGAACGCCGAATCGGTGGATGCGTTCCACCACGCTGTCGAGATCTGCGCGGTCCGTTGGCCGCAGGCGGCGTACTCGGGGCGGTCGGCATCGTCAATTCGCGGACGCCCATCGAAGCGAGGAGATGTCCCGGAGGCCAACTCGTCGGAGCACCGCAGCGAGCGGCAGAGCGAACATCGCGGGCATCAGCGACGATTGTCGAACCTAGTCCACAGGAGGCGTGATGGACGATCCGCAAATCCACGGGACAATCGAGAAGCTCGTCGCCGAAGAGCATGAGTTGTGGCAGCGCGAATGAGCGGCACGGCGAGCGACGCTGACCGCGAGCGACTACACAACCTCAGGATCTCGCTCGATCAGAGCTGGGATCTGCTCAGGCATAGGCGGGCGCTACGCGAGGCTGGCCTCGATCCGGACGCGGCTGCCGCTCGTGACCCGAGCGTCGTCGAGAGCTACGAGCAGTGAGTCGAGGCGACGGCGCGCCTCGCCGAAGGAGTAGCGGTCGGCCTCCTCGACGCCACAGCGCTAGGACTCAGACTCGCGTCCCGCGACGATCGCGTTCAGCTGTGGCGGGCTGGGACACCACGAAGACGTGAGTGCCGCCTGATCCCACCGGAGAGTCCCGCACCGGCCCTGTATGCGGTCTCCAAGAACGCAAGCAGTGTGTTTCGTGGGTCCGGTGCCACGCGGACGGCGTCGTACGGAAGAAGCGCGAGCGACCCGCCAGCTTGTTCCTTCCAGGACGCAGCTGACGGCTGCAGCGGCTGAAGCCGAAGGTCGGCAGGCTCGGGGAACGTGTACGAGTAGTAGCTCGGCTCACGCACGTTCTCGTCACCCATCCAGAATCCGAACGATACGACCTCGTGCGTGTACGTCTCTCGATCGACGCGCCCGAATTCGGCCCGCGCTGGTGCGCGAGCGCCGCCGAAGCGGGTCACCGCGAGGTCGAGCCCGTGCCAGAAGAGATGAACGGGACTCGTCTTTCCGCAGTACCAGCCGGCGAACTCCTCGAGCACGTCGTTCGTCCACTCGAGGATGCGCCAGTAGCGCTCTGCAGCTTCTGGTCGTACGACGCGTGTTCGCGGTCTTCCGGAAAGGGTGTCGTGATAGGCAATCCGTAGGGCTCTTCGCGAATCGCGACGTCAACGCCGCGGGAGGCGAGGACGGCATGGAGTCTGGCGTCGAACTCGGCGACCGACAGCCCGTCGTCCAGGTCGAAGGAGTCGATCTCACCCCGGTTCGTTGCGAGCACCAGGCGGTGGTCGATGAAGTCGAACGAGATCTCGAATGCGACCGCTCCCTTTGCGCGCATTCGGCGCGTGGTCAAGCCGCGCACGTCGACGTAGAGAGGGACGTGCCACCAGTGGTTGCGTGGAGTCATCGACGCCATGCGTATCTTCCCGACGATCTGAAGCCACAGGTGCAACGTCGTCTTCGTCTCGGCCCACTGACCGAGTGCAACCTCTGGGAGCTCGGGTCGGACGCTCGCTGTCGAGCTCATGGCTTTGCGTCGCCTGCGAACGGGTTGGCGCTCGGCTGCACGAGGAACGCCACCTCGTCGACGTAGCACCAGCTCCACTCTTCTCCGGGCTCGGCGGAGCGGGCCACGGGATGGTCCTGTTCGCGTGCATGGCTGCTCGCGTGCTTGTTGGGCGAGGAGTCACAACAGCCGATGCGACCGCACGTCATGCACATCCGAAGGTGAAGCCAGGTGCTTCCGATGCGATGGCATTCCTCGCAGCCGGCGATTGCCTCGGGCAGGCGAACGACTGCTATTCGATCGAGATGAGTGCACACAGCCATCGACGGCGACCCGGCGCCAGACTACTCCTGATCGGATGTCTCTCCGGTCGGATGGAGGCGAGCGAGAGTTGAATCCTTCGTTGCTGTCGGATCTGAGTGTGCGCGCCAGTTGATCGAGAGCGTCGCCCGGAACTAGTCCTCGCCTTCCCAATACTCAACCGTGGGTCCGGGCCTCGCGAACATGATGTCTTCGTCCTCGACGTCCTTGGCAAGAACCTTTCCGGTGTCGAGGTACTCGATGATCTCGCCGCGGATCATCGAGGAGAGCATGAGTACGCGAATAGGCGAGTCTGTTCGGTTGCTGATCTGATGCGCACCGTCCTTGCCCCGCGGAAAGCAGACGACGTCACCCTCCTTCAACACGTGCTCGCCTTCTGGCGTGCGCAGCGTCGGCTCACCGCGGAGCACGATCACCCATTCCTCGTTCAGATAGTGCGTGTGGTAGGGCCAGAGCCTGCTGCCAGGCTCGACCTCGGACATGGTCGCGCCGATTAGCTCACCGCTGATGCGTTGGCCGACAAGCGCGCCCTTGACGCGCCAGCCTTCGCGATCCCTCGTCCCGTCCCACTCGTCGCTGTTGAGGTTGAAAGTCTTCATTCGGTAACGGTAGCGGCGTCTTCAGGATATTCCCGCACGCTCGGCATGCGACGTGTGCGTGTTCTACTGCGAGGACCTGGCTAGGCTGGACGGGTAGCGATGAGCTTGAGTAGCTACGACGAGATCAGGGCAGGTCATCGCTGGGAGGTGCCGGCGCGGTACAACATCGCCGCCGACGTCTGTGACAAGCACGCGCGGGACAAGCCGGCGATGATTTGGGAGAGCTTCGACGGTGCGACCCGCGAGCTCACGTGGGGCGAACTGCAGGACATGGCGAACCAAGCGGCGCACACGCTGTCCGCACGCGGTGTCACCCAGGGCGACCGGGTCGCGGTCGTCCTGCCGCCGACGCCCGAGGCCGCTGCAATCTTCTTCGGAGTCTGGAAGCTCGGCGCGATCCTGCTCTCGATGTCTGTGCTGTACGGCGACGATGGGATCGAGCATCGACTCTCGGACTCGGGCGCGAAGCTGCTCGTCACCGATCCCGGGAACGCGCCGCGCTTTGACCGACCGTGGGCGCCGGACACGCTCGTGCTTGGGCCCGACACCCTGACAGCGTCTTCGACAGATTTCGTTTGCGTCGACACTGCGGCCGACGACCCCGCACAGCTCTACTACACCTCTGGGACGACGGGGCTTGCAAAGGGAATCGTCCACGCACACCGCTACATCCTCGGCCACGAGGAGTTCCGCTACTGCCACGAGGTACAGGACGGCGAGCGCTTCCACGGCATGGGCGAGTGGGCCTGGGCTGCGGGGATCGCGCCGCTGCTCGGCCCTTGGCGGCTCGGCGCGCTGCAATGCGTCTACCAGCGCGAGGGCGGCTTCGACCCGCACAAGCAGCTCGACTTCCTGAGCCGGCACGCGGTGACGAACGTGTTCACCACGCCGACCGCGATGCGCTCAATGATGGCGGTCGAGGATGCGGGGACGCGTTACCCGCAGGTGTTCCGGCGCGTGTGCTCGGCGGGAGAGCCGCTGAATCCGGAGGCGATCCGCTGGTTTCGCGAGCAGTACGGCGTGACCGTGCTGGACTACTACGGCCTTACGGAGTCGTATCCACTCGTCGCGAACTACCCGTTTCTCGAAGTGCGTGAGGGTTCGATGGGCAGGCCGATGCCGGGCTGGGACGTGCAGCTCCTCGACGAGGACGAGCAGCCGGTAGGACAGGGGGAGCGAGGCGAGATCTGTCTGCGCGCGCGCACGAACCCGCATTACCCGCTGGGATATTGGCGGAACGATGAGGCGAGCATGGAGACCTTCGGCGGTGAGTGGTTCCACACGAAGGACGCCGCCGTCCGGGACGAGGACGGCTACATCTGGTACGTCGGACGCGCCGACGACGTGATCATCGCAGCGGGTTACCGCATCGGCCCGTTCGAGGTCGAGTCCGCGTGCCTGGAGCATCTCGCTGTTCGCGAGGCGGCAGTGGTCGCGTCGCCCGACGAGCTAAGGGGCAACGTGGTGAAAGCGTTCATCGTCCTCGCAGACGGATACGAGCCGTCGCAGACGCTCGCCGACGAGATCAAGAGCCACGTCCGCGAACGACTCTCAGCGTACGCATACCCACGCCGCGTCGAGTTCGTGCCCGAGCTGCCGAAGACGCTCACGGGAAAGATTCGCCGCATCGAGCTCCGCGAACTCGAGCTCGACCGCGCGGGTTCAAACACGGACTCCTGACACTGCTTCGCCACGGCCTGATCTCACCCCCGCTGGGCGTGGTGGACGAGAGCCTCTGGCGGTACGTCAACTACTCTCGCGGTGGCAGCTGCTGCACTGCCCAGCGGTTGCCGTCGGGGTCGCCGAAGAAGACGAATGAGCCCCAAGGGAATTCCTGCACGTCGCTCACGTCGACTCCCCGGGCAGCGAGCGCGGCCTGGGCGGCGCGAATGTCGGAGACGACCATCTGCATTCCTTGGACCGAGCCGGCTGGTGCATCCGTCACACCCTCCCCGATCGCGATCGAACACGCCGATCCGGGCGGAGTCAGCTGGACGAAGCGCATGCCGTCGCCGACCTCGATGTCCACATCGGCGACAAACCCAGCTTGGTCGACATAGAAGTCCTTCGCGCGGTCGACGTCCGAGACAGGGATGGCGACGAGCTCAAGCTTCCAATCCATGCGATGTCTCCTTTCAGGCGGCTTCCGTGCAGCATGCGGGTCGGCGCGTTCGCGGGCAGCGGGGTACACATCCTGCCGTAAGAGGCCCGGCCCCTTGTGAGGAGCGATCTGTGAGCACGACCTTCGTCTACGTGCTGATCCGCCCCCGCACCCAGTAGCGGACGAAATACACCGGCACCGTGACTCCTGCAAAGAGGAACGCTGCGATGCCCCACGCCGTTGCGTGACTGCTGCCGTGTCTGCTCGCGTGAGCGAAGACGCCGGCTGAGATCGCTGCGGCAAGAGCAACGCCAAGCAGGAAGGCAGGGGTACTCGCTGTCACCGCCGCACGATACGGGCAGCTGGCCGGCGACGACGTTGATTGAAAGGTTCCACCTCGCCCACGACGGGTTCCTCGACGCGCAGCGGCACGCCTCTGGGAGGTCATCCGGCTCGGGGCGAGGCGCAGCGATCAATGAAAGAGGGGGCGGGTCCCGCAGGACGGGCCAGACCGCCAGCGGTGCCCTCTCCCCCTAACCGGAGTATTTCCCCGGCACGCGGAACTTCAATGTCAAGATTGTGAAAGGAATGCAGGAACCGACTTCGAAGGGCTAGGTGCCGAGCCGGTTCCTGGCGTCCTCTCTTCCCCTCTTCCCCTGGGGAGGACGGGTGTTGAGCAGGCCGGCTCGGCGTTTCAGCTTCGTCCTTCGAACCGCGGCGTGGGATGTCTTCGCCAGCTGTGGCACTACCCCGATGTCGTCCCGTTGCTCCCTGAGGCGCGCGCGACTCCGCCCTCGACGACTCAGGGCCGCTGCGGCCCCCAATCGGGCGAGTGCGTGTGGTTGTCCCGCGTCACGCGACGTAGCCCGGTGCCGTCTGTGCGCGTGACGTAGATCGCCGGGTAGGGCGTGTTGTTGAATCTCGAGAAGACGATCCACTTGCCGTCAGGCGAGAACGAGCCCAGGAGCACCGACTTCGGGGACGGGTAGTGCGTCAGCTGCTTGAGCTTGCTGCCGTCGGGCGCGACCGTATAGAGATTGCCGCTATTCCCTTCGGCAGCGGACACGGCGCGGAAGAGGATGCGCTTGCCGTCCGGGGACCAGTCCGGGTGATCGCCGCCGTTCAGGCTCCAGTCGGTCAACTGGCGGAGCCCGGAGCCGTCGACGTTGACGATGAAGATCGCGCGCCGATTCGGGGGATCCGCGGTCGAAAGGTTCTGGACCTCGAAGACGAGGCGCTTCCCATCGGGTGACCAGGCCGGCTTGTTGACGTCCATCGAGTACGGCGCATCCGCCGTCATGTGCGTGACCTGGCGCAAGCCGGTCCCGTTCGCGTTCGCGACGTAGATCTCCGTTGACTCGAACACGCCGTTCTTTACTGCCTTCGATCCCCACCCGAAAGCGAGCTGCTTGCCGTTCGGCGACCACGCCGGGACAGTGCGGTCTTCGCAAGCGGCGTCTGGCCGGTCGAGACAGTCAGGACCGAGGCGCGTCCCGTGGGTGCCGTCGGCGCGGGCCGTCCAGACCTCGCAGTTCGTCTTGCAGCGGTCGAACGCAATCCGGGTCCCGTCCGGGGACCAGTCGGGGTTGTCCTCCAGGGTGCGCGGAACGTGAGGAAGCTTCCGCGCGCCGGTTCCGTCGGGGTTGACGGTCCATAGCATCTGCCCGAACTTCGAGTACAGGATGGGCCCGTTCTTCCCGCGTGTCGTTCCTGCTGCCGGCAGCGCCACGAGCCCTGCGACGACGGCTGCGAGGAAGGAGATCAGAAGCATTCTTCTCATGACGACGTCCTTTCCGGGTTGGACCGGTTGCGGTTGGACTCCGAGGCGATCCAGACGTGTCGATGACGCGTTCGCACGGCATTGGCCCGGCCTTCGCCGATCGATCAGCAGCCGAAGCAGTTGTCCGGCGACTGTTCTTGGTGATGGTGCTCTCGATCGAGCACGGCCGGAAGCGTCTGTGTAGATGGCCGCCGGCCGTCGGACTGGGAAGTCCGGCGCCTGGCGTTGGAGCGCGTTCTCGATGAGCATGCTCGACGTCTGCGCGCTGTCAATGCGCACTGGGCAGCCCGTCGGGTTGAAGCGGTGGCCGTTCCAGATTCCGCCGCCCTGAGCGTGGCCTGATCCGCCCTTCGCGCTGCCCGCGTTGTTGCTGACCTGGACGTCGCGTCCAGCTCGCAGCAGGCCGCCGTTGAGGAGTCCAGCACCCTCGACCGTCGGCGGGGCCTGAGAGCGACGTGCTGGTGGCGGAGTTGCCAACGATCACGCTGTCGTCGATCGTGATCGGTTGCGTGCCCGCTGCGAGCACGGCGCCGCCTTGAGCGAGGGCTTCGCCGCCGGCAGTCGCAGTCGACGGTGTTGCCGGTGATCCGGGTGCCGCTGATCGTCGCGACGCCGGGACTCGAAGACTTCGATTCCGCCCGAGTCCAGGAAGACGCCCGCCGGGCCGATCGCCCGTGAGCGCGGTTGTCCGCGATCGTGCTGTTCGTGAGTGTGAGCGTGCCGTCATCTTCGATCCCGCCTTCGAAGGCGATCAGGTCACCGTCGATGCTCGTCGCGCCGCACGCTGTTCTGGCTGATCGTCGAGTCGGCGATCGTGACGTTTGTGGAGGGGCCGCCGCCGATCTTGATGCCGCCACCATCGGCGATTCCGCCGCAGTCGTTGTCGGCCGGGACCGAGGTGCGATAGTCGACGGTGTTGCCGCAGCACGGCGCTGTGGTTGATCGTCATGGAGCTTCCGTGGCGGGTGAAGATCGCCGCCGCCGGCCGCGAAGCGGCCGTTGGGCGGCACGACATCGAGCGGTGTTGCCGCTGACGACGACATCATGCGGAGCGCGAGCGTGGCGAAACGCTTCGTTGCAGAATTCCACCGCCCTCGGCAGTCGCTCGTGACTGCCGAGCCGGCTTCGTTGTTCGATGACGAGCACGCGTTCCAGCGTCATCGAGCCGAAGTTGTCGATGCCGCCTCCGCTCGCCTGCGCGAACGGGAACGGATGCGCAGCCCGGAGCCGGTCGACGCCGGAGCTGCCCGATTGCGCCGAGACGACGCTGTCCGAAATGGTGACCGTCGCTCCGAGCCCGGAGGCTGGAGGGTGGGACGGAGACGCCGCCGCCGAGTGCCGGACGTGCGCAGTATTGAAGCCATCTGTGATGGTGAGCGCCGCTGAGCGACACCGTCGGTTCCGTCAGAGCGCCGGCTGTCCCGATCGTGAGCACCGGACCGCCGCCACTGATCACGGTCGCGGCTGCGGCAGCGCCCCGCAGGGTCAGTGATTTCGCGATCGTGATGCCCCCTGCGAACGTTCCAGGCCCGACCGTGATTGTCGCACCGTCCGGGGCGGCGTCGACCGCTGCCTGGATCGAGCCGTAACAGCCGGGTTGCGTCCCGACACAGAGGGACGCTGCCCCACCGCGATCGCGCAGCGCTGCGCCCGAGGCGGGCGCGGCGACCGCGACGACGATGGCGAGACTCCCGACGATCCTCATGAGCCTTCCCATAACGACCTCCTTCTCAGTCCGCCCGGCTCTATCCAGACGGAGTCGATGACGCGCTCACACGGGATGCCGAGGTGGACGCTCGCCGCCCTCACGGCTTCCCGCGTCCCGGACTCGAAGAGGCAGAGCACCAGTTGGTCGTCCGTGAAGAGCAAGGCGCCGCGGCACGTCGGCGTCCGGTGCCCGGCGGCCCGACCGAGGGCATCGCGAACCTCGCTTTCGGTGACGCCGGGCCAGAAGCATTTCGCCGTGTAGAGCACCCAGCGAGGATCGCGCGGCGGTGTCCCAAGCTTGTCCCAAAGACGTCTTCCGGACTTGGCAAAAGCGTTGCGGCGACGGAGACTCCCGGAGGCGGATGGCAACAAATGAGCAGATCGAGTTCCGGGTTCTCGGCCCGCTCGCGGTCCGGATCGGCGGACGCGCGGTCGCGGCTGGGGGGCCAAAGCAGCGCGCGCTGCTGGCGCTGCTGCTCCTCAGCGCGAATCGTGTCGTCGCGCGCGAACGACTGATCGGCGAGCTCTTCGCGGAGCAGAGCGTGAACTCCGCCGACCACGCGCTGCGCAACCACGTCTCGCGGCTCCGGAAGGTGCTCGGCGCCGCGGGCGCCGACGAGCCCCGGCTCGTCGCCCGCACACCCGGCTACCTCCTGCGCGTCGAGCCCGGGGAGCTCGACCTCGAGCACTTCGAGCATCTCGTCGGCGCCGGCCGCGAGGCTCTGGCCGGAGGCGACGCCGCAGGTGCGGCCGAGTCCTTCCGGGCCGCGGAATCGTTGTGGCAAGGACGTCCGCTCGCCGACCTCGAGTTCGAGCCGTTCGCACGTGTCGAGGTCGAGCGCCTCGAGGAGCTCCGGCTCGCGGCGGTCGAGGAGCGGGTCGATGCGGAGCTCGCGCTCGGCCGCCAGCTGGCGCTCGTCTCCGAGCTCGAGGCGCTCGTCGCCGAGCACCCCTACCGCGAGCGGTTCCGCGCGCAGCTCATGCTCGCCCTCTATCGATCGGGTCGTCAGGCAGAGGGTCTCGACGTCTATCGGCAGACGCGCGCACTCCTGACCGACGAGCTCGGGCTCGAGCCGGGAACCGAGCTACAGGAGCTCCAGCGGGCGATCCTCGTTCAGGACCCTTCGCTCATGCCGACTCTCGACGGACGTCGGCGCTCTGACCCACCCGCTCCGCAACGTCTGCCCGTTCAAGGGGCTCGCCCCGTTCGAGGCGGCGGACGAGGAGTTCTTCTTCGGCCGCGAGCGTCTCGTCGACGAGCTCGTCGGCCGGCTTCAGGACGCGCCGCTGCTCGCGATCGTGGGCGCGTCCGGGAGCGGCAAGTCGTCGCTCCTCCGTGCAGGCTTGCTACCGGCGCTGGGACGCGAGTACGCGCTCGTTCGGCCCGGCGACCCGCTGCCGTCCGATCGGAGAGGTACTCGGTTCTGGCGGTCGACCAGTTCGAGGAGCTGTTCGCGCCGGTGATCGGCGAGGAGGAGCGGCATGCATTCGTCGAGGCGCTCGTCGAAACTGCGTGGGATCCGGAGCGCCGCACGGTCGTGCTGATCGCGTTGCGCGCGGACTTCTTCGGCCATCTCGCTCCATACGTCGAGCTGGCCGACCTCGTCGGGGCGCACCAGGTCCTGCTCGGGCCGCTGACCACCGCCGAGCTCCGCCGCGCGATCGAGGGTCCGGCCGAGCGGACCGGCCTCGAGGTGGAGCCGGCGCTCGTCGATGCGCTCGTCGACGACGTCGCCGGCGAGCCGGGCGGGCTGCCGCTTCTCTCGACGGCCCTCGTCGATGTCTGGCGCGAACGAGACGGCTCGACTCTTACGCTCGCTGCGTACGAGCGGAGCGGCGGGGTCCGCGGCGCAGTCGGCCGGCACGCCGACGCGGCGTTCCGGTCGCTTCGCGAGGACGAGCGGCATGTCGCGCGCCGAATCCTGCTTCGGCTGGTGACCGGCGGTGGCAGCGAGGCGCTTACGCGACGGCGTGTCAGCCGCGCCGAGCTCGACGCCGACAGCGACGAGCAGGTCGCGCGCGTGCTGGCGACTCTGGTCGAACGGCGGCTCCTCGTGGCCGACGACGGCAGCGTCGAGCTCGTGCACGAGGCGCTCCTCGAGCAGTGGCCGCGGCTGAAGGAGTGGCTCGAGGAGGACGCGCAGGGCCGCCGGCTCCACGTCCACCTGGCACAGGCGGCGTCGGAGTGGGAGGCGTCGGGGCGAGAGCCGGGCGAGCTGCTACCGCGGCGCGCGGCTCGCTGCGGCGCTCGACTGGGCCGACGCGACCGGCGAGCAGGCGCGGGCTGAACCGTCTTCGAGCGCGAGTTCCTCGAGGAGAGCCGCACGGCGTTCGCGCGGCGAACCGGCGCCTGCGCGCGCTGCTCGCCGCTGCCGTCGTCCTCCTGCTGGCGGCGCTGGTCGCCGGTGGCGTCGCGCTCGCGGCACGCGGTAGCGCGAAGCGGCAGGCGACGGCGGCGATCGCGCAACGCCTGGGCGCGCAGGCGCTGTCGGAGCAGCGACTCGACCGTGCGCTCCTGCTCGCCCGCGCGGGGATCGCGCTCGACGACACGGAAGCGACGCGGAGCGACCTGCTCGCGACCCTGCTGCGGAGCCCGACTGCGCTCAGGGTCCTGCACCCGGGTGGCAGTCGCGTCCTCGACGACGCGCTTAGCCCGGACGGGCGCGTACTCGCAGTCCGCGGCGACGACGGCAGCGTCTCGTTCTTCGACGTGGGCACGGGCGCCGTGGCCGCTCGGACCTGGCACGGCACTGCGAACGTCCGCGACGCCGGCGCGATCGTCCTGCCTGTCAGGGATCTCGCATTCAGCCCCGACGGCCGCGAACTCGCCGTCGGAGACACTGACGTGCACGAGGGCCTGGGCGGGCCCACGCTCGCGCTCCTGGATCTGGCGTCGCGCCATGCTCGTGTCGTACGGACGAAGCGCAACGCTGCGACCGCTGATGTCGCCTACGCCCCCGACGGCCGCACGATTGTGACGGGCGAGATCACCCTCGGTCGTGGGCCGAATACCCCGAGACGCTGGTCCGGCGGCGGGCGGCGGACGGTGCAGAACTCAGCCGGTCGGCGCCGATCGAAGCGGGCCGGCTCGTCGGCTTCGCGCTCGGAGGTCGGAACCTCCTCGTCACAAGCGGCGACAACCGCGCACTGCTCCTCGATGCGCGAACGTTCCGCCGGGTGCGCTCGTTCGGCGTGGGTGGATCGCCGGCAATCGCGGCGGATGGCGTCACGGCTGCCTTCGGCCATGACGACGGCAGCGTGTCGATCCTCTCGCTACGCAGCGGGCGGATCGTCACCCTCGGCGGACGGGTGCCCGGTCGGGTACGCGCTGTTGCCTTCAGCCCTGACCGCCAGGTGCTCGCCTCCGCATCCGACGACGGGACGATCGGTATCTGGAACCTCGCGACGCGGACCCTGCGGGAGACGTACAGGGGCCATTCGGCGGCCGCTCTCGGCGTCGTCTTCGGTCGTGACGGGTCGACGCTCTACTCCGGAGCCGCCGACGGCACGGAGATCGCGTGGGACGTCGGCGGGCTCCGGCGTCTGGGCCGTCCCTTCCGGTTTTCCAATTCTTCGAATGCGGCCACGGCGGTTGCGACCAGCCCGGACAGTGCCTTCTTCGTGACGTCGGCGGCGCCGAACCGCGTGACGATTTGGCGCGCGCGCGACCTGCGGCGCGTCGGCGAGCTTCGCGGCCCGTGCGGCCCGGCGGTCTCCCTCGCGTGGAGCCACGACGGCAGGCTTGTCGCGTGTACCGGCGACGGTCGCCATACCGTCGTCTGGTCGGTGCGCACGCATCGGATTGTCCGCCTGTTCGGCCCATCCGGCGGGGATGGAGGCGACGGTGTCAACTTCTCGCCCGACGACCGTCTCCTCGCCACGGCCGGGAGCGACGGCGACATCCGGGTGTGGGACGTCCGCCGCGATCTCAGGATCGCCGACGTCCCCGGCAGAGAACTCGTTGAACGACGTCGATTTCTCACACGACGGAAGCCAGCTCGCCGCAGCCGGGCTCGACGGGTTCGTCGAGATCTGGGACGTCGTCCACCGCAGGCTCGAGCGCAAGGTGGGGCACGGCCCCTGCTCTTCGCGATCCGCTTCTCGCCGGACGGAAAGCAGATCGCGACTGGCGACAGCACGGGGAGCGTCGCGTTTTGGGACGCGGCCACCGGGCGGCAGGCGCCGCCGCTCCGCACGGAGGTCGGCACCGTCGCGAGCGTGACGTTCTCGCCCGACGGGTCGGAGGTCATGACGACCAGCAGGCGACGGGACGCTACGCCTCTGGGACCTCGCTTCGCACAAACTCGTCGGCGGTCCGCTCCCGGGGTCGAACACAGACGGGTGGGGCACGTACTTCCCCGACGGCCGCCACGTGATTTCTGTCTTCGGCTCCGGTGTCGGCGTCGTCTGGGACGTCGATCCGGCGGACTGGGAGCGGGCGGCATGCGCCGTCGCAAACCGTGAGCTGACGCCGGCAGAGTGGCACGACTTCGTCCCGGAGCGCAGCTATCGGCGGAGCTGCGGCTGACCGAGTCCTGGAAGACCGACCCTGCTGACACCCCGCAGACCCTGCCGATAGGGTCAATGCCCAACCTCGCTTCGAATGAAGTCACAACGCTCAGGCAAGGGAGCCGTATACAGTCAGCGCTTCGGAGTGGGAGGTCGGTTTCGGGGCTGCGCGCACTTGTTGTTCTCGCTGTGGGCGTATTCGCCCTCCCGTCGTCGGCCGATGCGGACCTCGCGTCGGTTCGCGTGCGCAACCCGGCGGAGTTCGCGGCGGCCGTATCGGCACTTCGAGACACGGGCGGCACGATCCGGCTCCGCCGCAACGACTACGGTGGCGAACTCGTCGTTCGCTCTCGCTCCCCCAGACCGTTGCGCGTCGTGGGCGAGCGCGGAGTGCGCGTCGAGAGTCTGCTCCTCGAAGGAACCCAGAACGTCTCCATCAGTCGACTAACGATCACGCCGATCGTCCAGGACGCGTGGTTGCGTATCCGTGGGTCACGGCACGTTGTGGTCGAGGACGTCCTCGTGACGGCCAAAGGGACGCGGTACCGGGCGACCGTGCAGGTTCACGGTTCGAACCACGTCGTCATCCGCCGAAGCGAGTTCCGCCACTGCGGCGATCGCTCGCCTCTGTTCTCGAACTGCCTGCACCTCCAGGAGCGAACGAGGCACGTCCAGATCGTCGACAACTGGTTCCACGACTGCCGCGGCTGTGACTTCATCCACGGTCGCTTCGGCTACGACCTGACGCTGCGTGGGAACCGATTCGAGCGCGCGCTTCGGTGCCGGATGAGTGGCGATCGCTGCCGGCATCAGGATCTGGTCTCGTTCTGGTCCGGCAACCGCCTGCTCGTTGAACGGAACACGTTCGGCGTCTACAGGTACGGCGCCGCGCAGCTCTACCTCATCCGCGGAGTGGACAGGGTGTCGATCGTCAACAACGTGTTCCGGGGTACCGACCCCAAGGTCGCGGGCTATCGGGCCCGCGTGGCGATCATCGTCGGGAGCAAGGGTTCAAAGCGCGTCCCACGCGGCGTACGCATCGTCAACAACACCATCCTCACGGGGACACGCCGCATCGACGGCTACGCGGGCTCGATCCGGATGAGCGGCGTGTACTGGCGCCTCCAGCGGCACCGCCGACCACTCCTCGCGAACAACGTCATCGGCCTCCTCGAGGATCCGCACCACGTTTGCAGTGTCACGCGCGCGGCCATCTCGAACCTCGTGCTCCACGGAGTTGCGTGCCGAGGCCCGAATCGTGTCGGTCAGGCGCACCTGGACCCCTTCGGGCGCCCAACGAGCGCGTCAACCCTGCTCATCGATCGCGCGAGCAGACGGCTTGGCGCGCGGCGAGACATCGATGGTCGTCTCCGTGGCGCCCGGCCGGACATCGGGGCGTACGAATACCGCTCGGAGCGTAGGAGTTGAGTGCACCGGTCGAGTGTCCATCTGCTCCGCCCAGGCGTCGAGGAGACGAAAGACACCGTTGAAGAACCAGATCCCGGTGCGCACCTTCTCGTATACACGAACCAGCTCAGTGCCCCCGGCATGAATCGAACATGCGCACGCCGTTTAGGAAGTAGCTGATCGTCGGTTGTCATTCGTGCCATCGGGATGGTCACGTTCGCTTCGCGCAGGCCCGCAGCAGCGGACGCCAGGCTGCACAATGTCGATGCGACCATGAAGGTTCTCGATCGTGCCCAGAGCCGGATGCCGCAGCCCTGGCGGACGATCGTTGACTGGCTCCTAACACTCTGTGTGGCCGTGGCCTTCGTCCTGGCGTTTCAGGCAGAGGTGGCCACGCCCTATCGCATTCCTTCCTCGTCTATGGAGAGAACGCTCCACTGTGCACAGCCCGGCGACTTCTGTGAGGGCAGATTCGACGACCGCGTGATCGCGAACCGGCTTGCGTACAGGTTCGGTGATCCCGAGCGCGAACAGATCGTCGTGTTCAAGGCTCCTGCGAAGGCGCAGCGGTGCGGACGGGGTGACGGCGGCTCGACATTCGTCAAGCGCATCATCGGGCTTCCCGGCGAGCGGGTTTCGGAGCGAGACGGCACGATCCACATCAACGGCGACCGCCTCATCGAGCCCTACGTCGATCCATCGTTACGAGGACACGAGACCGGCAGCTGGCCGCGCGTTGCACCGGGCCACTACTTCCTCCTCGGCGATAACCGCACGCACTCCTGCGACTCCCGCATGTGGGGAACAGTGCCCCGAAGTAGCCTCATCGGCCCGGTGATGCTCACGTACTGGCCCCCAGCCGCATCTCTTTTCGCTGAGGCGACGCGTGAGCAGTACGAGCGTGAGCATGCCCGACGCGACGAGCCATTCCCAGTAAGCCCGCCCTGTTCCTTGCTAATGCCCTGGGCAGGAGTCGAACCTGCGACCTACCGCTTAGGAGGCGGTCGCTCTATCCACTGAGCTACCAGGGCTGGTCTGCCGGGAGCGTATCGGCCTCGCCGCCCCGACCCACAGACCCCATGGTTGAGCCAAGTCGGGGAGCAGAGGTTTAGGAAACCGCTGCTCTATCCACTGAGCTACGGGGGCTCACGCCGATTTGCAGGGATTTCTGCATCTCGGGTGGCCCGATTCTACTCGGCGCGCCTGACCTGCCTCGGCGCGCGGCATCAGATCTCGATGCGCGTCACCGGCACGCCGGCGATCTGGCCGGGTACTCGGTCGAGCTCGTCGGCCTCGAGCCATGTCGCGTCTTCGCCTTCCCGGATTGCGACGATGATCCGGTCCGGACGATGCTCGGCGATCGCGTCGCGAACGGCCTGGCTCGGCACGTCGGGCTTGACGTCGACGGCGGGCGCTGCAGGTGGTGCGTCGGCGGCGATGGACTCTCCGACCGCCTGCGCCTCTTCCCGTGCAGCGCCTTCGTCGTTCGTGAGCCAGGCGAGGCGCGACTGCTCGACGGCAGGCACGACGACGAACAGCTCGTCGTCGGCCTCGAGGTGTCCCGCCAGAATGCTTCGGTCGACGGATGACGTGGCGACGACGACGACGCGGGCCATGCGCAACCAGTACCCGCTCGGCGCACTCGTCAATCCTCCAGAACCGTTTCGGCTCGGATGTGCGGGCCAGTAGGAGGCAGCAGACGAGAAGCCAGACCTCGCCGCCAGTCGTCTGTGGCCAGGGCCTTCGGGCACAAGACGACCTAGTAGACGACGAGGGCCGGCTTCGTGCCGGCCCTCGTCACACTTCGGTCGGACTTTCTCGCCTAGCTCGTCGCGGCTGAGCGCTCCGCGACCTTGTCGCCTGTCTCGTCCCGCTCGTCCACGCGGTCCTCGGCATCGTCTCCGATGTCCTCGACCTTGTCCGTCACGTCCTCCCACGCGTCGCGAGCCTTGTCCTTCGCCTCGCCCCACTTCTGCTGGATCTCTCCCTCGGTCTCCTTGGCCTTGCCTTCGATGCGATCGCTGTCCACCGCCAGCTCCTTTCGCTTGGATGTCGTGCCGAGCTGAGTGCCCAGTCCGCTCGAGCTGCAAACGCGAGCGCGGCGTCAGGTGCATCTCGCCTCGACGGGTACGTGGCTCAAACGCTCAGGGGCGGCACGGCGTGCCGCCCCTGAAGCGAGAGAGCCCGTTCGCTACGCGCCGGACGCGAGCCGGACCTGCACGAGCCGGTAGCCCGCGATCCCGCCCAGTCCCGGATCGCCCGCGCGGTACGCCTTCACGAAGAACTGCACGTTGTAGCCATTGCGCGGCTGCGGGAACTGCCCGTTCGGGACGAGCGTCAACGTCACCCAGCCGTCGCCCTGCGTGACCTGCGTCTGGCCTTCGACGACACGCGGCGTGCCGCGCATGAATACGCGGGCGCCGCTCACGGGCTTGCCGCCGCGAGCGGTCACGCGAACGCGCGCGGTGATCGGCGCCGTGCTGCTCCTCACCGGGTTCGGTGAGAACTGCACCTGCGCGACGACGAGTCGGTCGCCCGCGGCTTGCAGCGAGTCCACGTCGATGCCGCCACCGGGGTTCCCACCACCCCCGCCTACGACGGCCGTCTGGTTCGAGATGGCCGAGCTCGAGCCGCGGTCGTTGCGGGCGGTGACCCGTACGCGGAGCGTGCGGCCGCTGTCTGCGTCTCGAACGACGTAGTCGTTGTCCGTCGCCCCCTGGATCTCACTGCAGTTGTCACCGCTCGCGCTGCAGCGCAGCCAGATGAACGAATAGGTGATCGGCTCGTCGCCGGCCCATTCACCGCGGTTCGCCTGGAGTCGGCTCCCAACCGCTGCGGTGCCGGAGATCGTCGGCTCCTTCGTGTTCGTCGGACGCGCCGACGTCACGATGTTGGTCGGATTGGACGTCGCGCGTGTCGAGCCATCGGCGTTCTGGGCGACGACCTGCGACCTGATGCGGAAGCCGGCGTCGGCCTCCCGCAGCAGGTACGTGTTGTCCGCGGCATTCGTGATCCGACGACAGTCGGACGCGTCCGGCGCGCCTCGCCCGTCGCAGCGGAACCAGCGGTACGAGTACGTGATCGGACCCGTACCCGTCCAGGTGCCTCGCGTCGTGCGCAAGACCTGGCCGACGCGAGCGGTGCCCGAGATGCTCGGCTCGCCGACGTTGGTCGGCGCCACCGTGGGCGCGGCGGACGTGTTCTCCGTGGCCCAGACGGCGAAGATGCCGCCGACGACGGCGACAACGGCTGCCGCCCCGACGATTGCCATGTATGCGCGATAGAGCCGCGCGTTTCGTCTCTTGGTCATCGTTGACTCCCTTCTCGAGTTGCCCTCAACGGCGGAATACCCGCCCTCGCGGCTCCCGAGACGCGCGCTTACCGAAGGCTTACAAGGTTTCCGCGAGCGGCTTCCAGGGAACGGATCGAAGAACCAAGGAGGTTGGAATGGAGACCTGGGAATGGATCGTCGTGGGGGTGGCGGTCGTGGCCGCGCTTCTTCTCGCTCTCGCGTTCGTGCGAGTGCGGCAGCGCCGGACGCACCTCAAGGATCGCTTCGGCCGTGAGTACCAGCGCACGGTCGAGATGGACGGAACAGGAGCAGGCGAGAGACGACTCGCCGAGCTGGAAAGCGAGCGTGACGACCTGGATCTGAGGTCGTTGCCGCCGGCCGCACGCGAGCGCTATCTCGACGAGTGGCGTCAGGTCGAGTCGCGGTTCGTCAGCGATCCACGCGATGCGGCACGCGCCGCAGAACGCCTCGTCCTGCGAGCTCTCGGAGAGCAGGGCTATCCGGAAGACGCGACCGATGACGAGCGGTTGGTCTCACTCGTGTCCGTCGATCACCCGGACGTCGCGGATCGCTTCCGCCACGGGCACGCCATGCTCGAGCGAGACGACGCGCAGTCGACCGAGAACCTACGCAAGGCGATGCTCGACTTCCGCTCCGTACTCGAGGACGTGCTGCATCCCTCGGAGCGCTCGGCCGCCTGAGCTCAGTGCGACGGATCGAGCCGTGTCCATCCTGACGCGGCTCGATCCGGAACACACTGCTACCCGCTCAAGCGGCGGTAGTAGCCGGCTCGCGGCATGGGGATCGGATACCCGGCGAGCGGCGCCGTGGCAAACGGCTTCGCTCGATGGATCTCTGAACCCGTGCTGTTTCGAGCTGGCGGCGACCGGGCATGGAACGAGACATGAACTCACAAGCGAAAGCCCAGACCGACATCGAGCCCGGCCCGCCCATTCCCATCCCTCCGGACCCGAGCCCGCCGGAACCCGCGCCGCCGTTTCCGGATCCGCTGCCACAGCCGGACCCCGAGCCGCCGGATCGCGCTGCCGTGCTCCTGCGGCTGGGAGAGCTCCCGAGGGTCGTGGCCAGGACGGCTGAGCGGCGTCGTGGAGCGCGGACCGGCAGAGGATTCGTCCGGCGGGCGCCCGGGGCCGTCAACTCGCAGTAGCGATGTTTGGTTGAGCGGCGTCAAGGATCTCGTGGAGAGCCGCGAGCTTCCGACCGGCTCGTGGCGCGGCGAGATCGACTCAGGCGACGTCGTCGCCACCGATCCTGATCGCTGACGCCAGCGAGAGTTGCCCGCACGCAGCGAGCGCGACCGCCTAGGCCGAGTCGCTTGGCGCCGCGGCGAGCAAGGTCTCGGCCTCGAGTGCGCTTCGTGCCGGCAGGAATCGCAGCACGAGTCCGTCTCGGAACTCCATGGCCCAGACCGCCGGGTCGTCGCGAATCACGCGCTCGTCGTCGATCCAGCGCATGCGCCCTTCGACGATGACGCGCTCGTCGTCGAGCGGCGCGTAGCCGTCCGTGACCGCCTCGTAAAGACTGCGCGAAACGATGTCCTCGATGAACGACGCGACGGCTTCGCGTCCCTCGACGATCTCCCCAGGGCGAACCCGCGAGACGATGACGACGTCTTCGTGGAGCATCTCGCGCAGGCGTTCGAACGAGCCGTCACGGATGAGCGTGAACCACCGGCGCGCGAGTCGCTCGCTGGTGGCCTCGGGGACAGCGGGCGGCTCGTCGATTCGATGAGTATCTGCCACCTGTGAGCGCGTGTCCATGCGGCGCCTGGAACGTGCTCACACACGGAATGCCCGGGGGGCCGGCACGCGGTGGCGAGGAGCCGGCCCCCTGGGGTCTGACGGGATCGCTGTTTAGAACGAGTCGTCCCAGTCGCGATAGCCAGCGCCTCCCGGCCCGTAGTACGTGCCGAGATCGCTGCGATATGCGTCATCAGCGAGAAGTTCCTCGTCGAGCTGAGGAGCACTCTTGATCTGCTCCTTCGTGCGGTTCACGAACACCCGCTCTTCGGTCTCGTCGATTCCCCGCACGATTCCGGCCGGGAGCATGACCTTCTTCCCGAAGATCCACGGACCGGTGTCGACGACGATATGACTGCTGCCCACGTCGTACGTCGCGTCGTCGACCTTCCCGATCGAACCGTCGACGGCCTCCACACTGAACCCTGAGATGTCGGCATGCGTGTCGACGACGTTCGAGCCGAGCTCCGATCGATCGCGGTAGCTCCAGAGATCGCGCGTCTGCGTCACGTTCTGCATTTCTTCCTCCTTCTCGGTTGGACGGGTCGCTTGGTCGGTACCCGGGATCGAAGGCGCCAAACCCCGGCGTTAGCCGCCGAGCCGCAGGGGGTATCGATCCCTCGATGCAAGCCGACGACAACATCCGCGATCTCGAGCAGGAAGTGGCCGCTGGGCAGAGCGAGACCACGCCGGTCGCGCTCATCTCGACGGTGATCGCCGTGATCGCAGTGCTGTTCGTGATCGCGCTGGGCCTGGCAGCTCTCGCGTACGCACTCGCCTAGTTCAGGCTGCGCCGTTCAGGGGTACGTAGAACGGATGCAAACCGCGCTGCTCTTCGAACGCGATGCCGTGGAGGAAATCGACGACTGGAGCGAGTGCTTCCCGCGCCTCGGCCGCTCGTCGGTCTTGTGGATCGATCTCGAGCGGCCAGACGGCGATGAGATAGGCCGCCTGGCCGAGCTCCTCGATCTCCGGCCGGAGAGCGTCAGCGCGCTGACCGACGATCACGCGAGCGCCACGCCGACGTTCTCGGACTTCGGCGACTACCTTCACGTCAACCTCCGCGCTCCAACCGACGACGACGAGCTGAGGCGCGTCGACTGTCTCGTCTCCGAGCGGTGGGTCGTCACTGTCCGCGAAGGCCCGCTCGATGTGGTGGACACGTATCGCGAACGAGCATCGGGCTCGGGTGACACCGGAAAGCTGGACGGCCTCGAGTTTCTCGCCAATCTGCTCGAGTGGGTCATCGAGAGCTACTTCGATGCGTTCGAGCGGATCGAGCTCGAGCTCGAGGAGATCGACACGTCGGCCATGTCGGGCACGGTCTCCAGCAAGGACGAGGTGATTGCGCGGCTCGTGGAGGCTCGAGGACAGATTGGCACGCTTCGTCGTGCCCTCGCGTCGCATCGCGAGCCGATCTTGGCGCTGACGCGGCCCGAGCTGGACGCGATCACGAGCTCGAGCTCCGCCGAGCGCTTCGCCGCATTGCGTGACCGTCTCGACGCGGCGGTTCAGGCCGCTCGTGACAGTCGTGAGTCGGTCGTCGGGTCGTTCGACGTCCTCCTCGCGAGCACCGGGCAGCGGACAAACGAGATCATGAAGGTGCTCACGCTCGTGTCGGTGCTGATTCTCCCGGGCACTCTGCTCGCGGGGGTGATGGGAATGAACTTCAAGCTCGGCCTCTTTACCGAAGACGTGTACTTCTGGGTGGTGATCGCGGCCATGGTTCTCGTCGCCATCGTCACCCTCGTCGTCGCGCGCATGCGAGACTGGATCTGACCGGCACCGCGACTTCCTCATTTTGACCTCGCCCGACGAGCATCGGCCACGCCGAGAGTCGGCTCCTCTGGCGCCGAAGTCGGCCTTTGCCCGCTATCTGTTCGCCGTCACCGCCTCAGTCATCGGACTCCTGGTCACGGCCGCGGCGCTTCATTTCCAGGACAGCACAGAGCCGAGCTACTCGGCGCTGCTCGGCGTGGTCGCGTTGACGGCGTTCTACGGCGGGCTCGGGCCGGCTGGCCTCTCAATCGCCATCTGCTGGACTTTCGGCCTGTGGCTCCTCGTTGAGCCCCGCGGCGAGCTGACGTTCGGGACGAGTGAGAGCACAGTGCGGTGGTGGCTCGGCCTCGTGGTTGCGGTGGTCATCGCCGGGGTCCTCGTCGCTCTGCGTACCCGAGAGCGCCGAAGCCTCCTCGATGCTCATTCGGCCCGCGCCGCGCTCGGCCAGATTGAGTCCCTTCAGCAGCTCTCCATCGCGCTCACGCGAGCGGTCTCGACGCCAGACGTCGCGCGAGCGGTGTCATTGCACGCAGCGGACATCTTGTCGGCAGACGGCGTGGCGCTCGGCCTCGTGCAGGGCGAGGAGCTCGCGATTGTCGATCTGTCCGGGATCGCGGCAGACGTTGGCCGGGCCGAGCGACGGCTCGATCTTCAACAGAACACGCTGCTCACGCGAGCTGCACGAACGGGGGAGATCGTCCTGGCGGCCGATCGGGCGACGCTGATCGAGTTCACCGACAGCGCGGCTCTTCTGTCCGGCGACGTGGAGGCGGCGATGGCGTTGCCTCTCCGGGCAGGGAGTGACGTGATCGGCTCCGTCGGATTCCTGTTCGACCGACGCGAGCCCCTCGATGACGAGAAGCAAGGATTCGCCAGGATCGTCGCCGATCTCGCCGGACAGGCCCTCGAACGAGCCCACCTCTACGACGTCCAGCAGGAGTCTCGCCGCGCGCTCGAGCGGATCCTCGTCGTCGCTCCGCGGTTCCTCGCAGAGGACTCGGGTGACGTGGCAACGATCGTGTGCCGCGAGGCGAGGACCACGTTCGGGGCCGACTACGGGGTCCTGTGGCGGGTCGCAGAGGACGGTCTCGAGCTCCTCGCAGTCGATCCGCCGCGGCCTGACCTCGGCGGGTCACGGCTTCCGCTGGACGACTTTCCTCGCCTCCATGAGGCGATCGAGAGCCTTACGACCTCCTTCGTTCCCGACGTGCTCGAGTCGTCGTACGACGCAGGGCTCGACTTCGTTCGGCGCCTCGGCATCCGCTCCTCGCTGCGGACTCCGGTCGTCATCTCGGGTCGGAGCGAGCTCGTCCTCTCGGTGTCCTGGCAGGTCGTCGTCTCGGAGCCCGATCCGGCGACCCTCGTCGTCGTTCGTCGCTTTGCCGATCAGGCCGGACTCGCGCTCGAGCAGGTGGAGCGCCGGCGCGCGCAGGAGGAAGTGGCCGTTCGCGCTGACGCGACGCGCCGGCTCCAGGACGTCACGGCAGCGCTCTCGCAGGCGGCGACGACCGTCGATGTGAGCAACACGTGTCTCGAGCACGCTCTCGCGTCCGTGGGCGCCGAGGCAGGCTTCGTCGTACTGACCGGGCCGGAGGGGACACGGTCCGTGGAGCTCGTCTCGAGCACCGGCTACGACGACGACGAGCTGGAGCTGTGGCGAGGGCGCGACCTCGACTCCGACGTCCCGTTCGCAAAGGCCATCGGCACGGGCGAGCCGGTGTGGGCACTGACGGCGGACGAGCTGTCGGCGTTCACGGGGATCAGTGAGCCCCGTTCGCACGGATGGGTCGCGGTCCCGCTCGTGACGACGCGCGGAGCTCGTGGGGCGCTGCACCTGTCGTTGCGAAGGCCGCGAGCGCTCACGCAGAGCGAGCGGGAATGGCTCCAGGCGATGGTCGCCCAGTGCGGGCAGGCGCTCGAGCGAAGCGGCCTGTACGAGGAGGAGCGGCGATCTCGCCTCCGTGCCGAGCAGCTCCAGGGCATCACGGAGCTCCTTTCGAACGCGCTGACGTCGAAGGACGTCGCCGACGTCGTCGCCGATGAGGTCGCGACTGCAGTCGCCGCGACCGCGGTCGCCGTCGCGGCCGCGCAAGACGGGGATGTCACCGGGATCCTCACGGCGCGCGGACACGGCGACGAGGTGGCTGACGTGGTGCTCGAACCGGGACTGGCATCGTCTTCACCGACCGCTCGCGCACTTCGCACTCGCAGGTCGGTGCTCCTCACGGAGGCCGCGAGTCTCGGCTCGCCAGGCGACGTCGACATGCTCGCGAGGTCCGGCGCCAAGATGCTCCTGCTCGTCCCGCTCACCGCCGGGCGTCAGTCGAACGGCTTGCTGGTGGTCGCCTGGGATAGTCCGATGCTGCTCTCCGCGGAAGACCGGGCAATCGTCGAAGCGCTCGCCGGACAGGCGGCGCTTGCGCTCGACCGAGCTCGCCGATTCGAGTCGGAGCGAGCGATCGTCGAGACGCTGCAGCGCAGCGTCTTACCGGTCTCGCTTCCACGCGTCGACGGAGTGCAGCTGGCGGCGCGCTACCTGCCCGGGAGCGTGCAGTTCGACGTCGGCGGCGACTGGTTCGATGCAATCTCGCTGCCCGACGGGAAGCTCGGGCTCGTGGTCGGAGACGTTGTCGGGAAGGGCGTTCAAGCCGCCGCGAGCATGTCGCAGCTCCGCAATGCGATCCGCGCATTTTCCGTGGAGCGTCTGAAGCCGCCGTCCACGCTGGCGCGGCTCAACCGACTCGCGAACGACGTGCTCGACACGGCGTTCGCGACGGTCGTGTACCTCGCGCTCGATCCGGCGAACGGCGTTTGCCGTCTTGCGTCGGCGGGCCATCCGCCGCCGATCGTCGCTTACCCCGACGGGCGAATCGAGCTGCTCGAGGGCGGTCGCGGTCTACCGCTTGGCACCGGGCTCGCAGCGAAGTACCGGCAGGAGACGGTCGAGCTCCCGGCCGGCACGGTCATTCTCCTCTACACCGACGGGTTGGTCGAGCGCCGCGGCCAGTCCATCGACGACGGTTTTGACGCGGTCGTTCGAGCACTCCGCGAGTCTCCGACGGATCCTGACCGGCTCCTCGAGCACGTCCTCGATCAGGTCGTCGGGAAAGGGGAGCGGGAAGACGACATCGCTCTTCTGGCGGCCCGCCTCCTGCCGGTCGCTCCGCTGACGCTCGACCTCAACGTCCAGGCGCACATCCGTTCCATGGACCTCATCCGCGACGCGATGCGAGCGTGGCTCGATGGCGCGCCGTTGGACCGTTCGGCGAAAGAGGATGTCGTCCTCGCCACGTGGGAAGCGTGCGCAAACGGGATCGAGCATGCGGTCAACCCGTCCGACGAGCTTCTCTCGATCCGGGCCGAGCTCGAACACGACCGTGTGCGCGTCGTCGTGAGGGACACCGGAACCTGGGCTCCTCCTTCGGGCCGTGATGACCGGGGGCTCGGCTTGCCGCTCATCGGAGCGCTCTCGACGTCTGTCGACGTCGCCCGCACGACGACGGGGACCACTGTGACGATCGAAAGAGCCGTCACGCCCGAGCCCGCCACGGTCGCCTAGAGGAGCCAGATGAGCAAGAGCACGATGACGATCAGCGCAAGCACTCCACCACCGATGTACATCTCACCTCCCTTCGATCGACCCGACAGATATTCCACCCGGCCGCCCGACTGAAACGTCGCGTTTGCGCCTCGGCACGACGGGTATGCGGAGAGCGAGAGGAGTCAAGCGCCGCACCTGAAGGGAGAACGCCATGCCGCCACGTGGTGTCGAGAAGGGGTCGAAGCGGGGTCGTCAGTACGAGCACATCAAGGACTCGGTGTTGGATCGCGGCGGGTCGGAGAGCGAGGCCGAGGAGATCGCCGCGCGTACCGTGAACAAGGAACGGGCGCGAAGCGGCGAGGCGCGATGAGTCGTCGAAGCTCTCGCGCGAGGACATCTCGTCGGGCCGTCGTGGAGGCATCCGCAGCCACCGCAAGAGCCCACGCGGTCGAACGCGCGATCAGCTCTACGAGGAGGCGAAGAACCGGAACATCGAAGGGCGATCGAGGATGACCAAGGCCGAGCTCCAGCGCGCGCTCGGCGGTCGCACGTGACCGCGGAGCATCGACTACGCGACGTCCTCGGGACTCCGGTCGGCGTGCTCGGCCGGCGCGTCGGGTACGTGTCCGGCGTCCTCCTCGACGCTTCCGAGTCCCGCGCGCTCGGGCTCGAGGTCATGTCGCCCGACCTCGTCCCCAGGTTCCTCCCCTGGGTCGCGGCTCGCTTCGACGGCGACGGCTGCATCGACGCGCACTCCGTGTTCCTCTTCATCGACTCGTGTGAGCCCTATCTCGATCAGGGCGCGGTGATCTGCCGTGACCAGGACCGGCTCGACGGGATCGCAGACGAGGTTTCGAGTTTCACACTCGTGGGTACCGAAAGGTCGTGATCGAGGCGCGTCATGTAACGAGCGCGGCGTCCCCGGTCGTCCTCGTCGAGCTCCAACGCAGCTCGACCACCGATCTCGCACAGCTCCTCCGCACTGCCGTCGCCGCTGGCGATGTCCGACTCGTCGTCGATCTCGGTGAGCGCAAGGACGCGTCGTCGGACGTTCTGACGCTGCTTCATCGAGCAGCACGACACCTTCGGCGCCTCGGAGGGAGCCTGGCCGTCGTGGCGCAGCCGGATCTCAAGCGCCTGTTCGACGTGACGCTTCTCAGTCAGGCCTTCCCCGTCTTCGTGAGCCGCGAAGAGGCGATCCGGGACTGGCGATAGAGGGACCGGCGCCGGGCAATAGGCTGCCCACGTCTGACCATGCCAGACGAATGAGCCTTCTCATGGATACGAATGTGGACGCATTGTTGGTGGCCTTTCACAAGGAGGGCGACGAGCGTGCGCGCGATCAGGCGCTCGTCGAGCTCATGCCGCTCGTACGTGCGCTCGCCTCACGGTATGCCGGCCGCGGCGAGCCGTTCGAGGATCTCGTCCAGGTCGGTTCGATCGGGCTGATCAAGGCCGTTGACCGGTTCGACGTCGATCGCGGAGTCGACTTCGCGAGCTATGCGGTGCCGACGATCGTCGGCGAGATTCGCCGCCACTTCCGCGACAAGGCGTGGGCGATGCACGTCCCGCGGCGGCTCAAGGAGCTCAGCCTCCGGCTCTCTCGTGTCCTCGACCAGCTGACGACCGAGCTCGGCCGCTCCCCGACCATTCCCGAGCTGGCAGCTGCTGCGGGCGTCGAGGAGGAAGAGGCAATCGACGCGCTCGACTCCATGAACGCCTACTCGACGCGCTCGCTGCACGCTCCGTTCGACGAGGGATCGGACGACTCTCTCGCCGACAAGCTCGGCGTCGACGATGCCGGCTACGACGAGGTCGAGGACGGCTCGCTCGTCGCAGCGGGCCTCGATGCCCTGGACGAGCGCGAGCGTCAGATCGTGGAGCTCCGCTTCTTCGAGGAGATGACCCAGTCGCAGATCGCGTCGGAGATCGGGATTTCGCAGATGCACGTCTCCCGCCTCCTGCGCCGCTCGCTCGCGACGATGCGCGGGCGCATCGAAGAGGCACGCGATGCCTGAGGCCGCCGTCGTCCGTCTGTCGTTCCCTGCGAAGTTCGACTACCTGCTGCTCGCGCGGCTCGCCCTCTCCGGCCTTGCTCGCGAGGCGCCGCTGGATGAGGAGCTCCTTGCCGATCTCAAGCTCGCGGTGACCGAAGCGTGCGGCAACGCCGTCCGGCACGCGTACCCGGAGAACGACGGTGAGGTGTGCGTCTCGTACGTCGTCGCCGAGGACTCGATCGTGATGATCGTCGAGGACCAGGGAGCAGGCATCGCGCCGGACGAGAGCCCGGAGCCGAAGCCGGCGCCGCTCGAGGGCGGGATGGGGATGTCGATCATCAGTGCGATCGTGGACGATCTGGATGTCCGTGCCGGCGCTGACGGTCGCGGAACCGTGGTTCGCATGACGAAGCGCCTGAACGTCGGCTGAGCTACGCCTCGAGCGCTACCCCTCGAGCTCCGCGAGCGCCGCGCTGCGCGTCTCGGCGACGGGCAACACACCGTCGAGGGCCGTGATCTCGAAGATGCGCCTCGCCGATCCCGTGGGGAGGACGATCCGGATCCTCGCGCCCGCCTCGGTGAGCTCGCGCGAAGCGCGGACGATCAGCCCGAGCACGGTCGAGTCCATGAATGAAACCCTCGCGAGATCGGCGACAACACGCTGGTCACCGCTCACGTCTTCGAACGCCGACGCGAGATCGGGTGCCGCGAACGCGTCGAGCTCGCCGGCCGCGAGGATGACCGTCGCTCGATCGGTCCGTTCGATCGCGACCCGATGCATATGAGAGAGGTAGCACGGCGACGTGCCGGCCGGTCGCGTCGCTTGGGAAACGTGCGATCAGGCAGCAGGCGCGGCAGGCGTCAGTGCGCTCACGGCCTCGTCGAGCGTCGCCCGGAGCGGGGCGGCGCGGCCGAGCTGGACAATCGCCAGCGTTGTTGCGATCGGCGAGGTCGGCTCGAGTACGAACGCAAGCGAGTCGTGGTCGCGCGCGAGTAGGAAGAGGCAGTTCAACGCAGCGCTGTCGATGAAGTGCACCCGATTCAGGTCGACGACGAGCGCAGGGAGCTCGGCAAGTTCCTCGAGCCGCTCGGTGAGCTCGCTCGCGATGGTGAGGTCGAGCTCACCGACGATTGCCACGACCGTGACGTCGGTCTGCTCGGAGTCGATCCGCTCTACGTCGAATGTCGCCACGCGCGCCGGAGCATATGCAGAGGCCCTGGTTGTCGACCGTTTGGCGAGTGTGATTCGGGGCACCAACATGGCATGGACGGTGAAGTCGCCCGCTTGACGTCGAGCGCAGTTCGCGCGGCCGTTCGGCCAGCAGCCCCTGCGTAATTGTGGTTTCGCGGCGCGCGATTGTGGGTATTCGGGCGCCCAGTATGAGTGAGCGCCCCGCCGCGCGTGACGACGGCAACGAGTTCCGGGTCGACGTTGAGACCTCGAACGGGCCGGCTGTCGTCGTCGTTGCGGGAGAGCTGGATCTGTACACGGCACCCGAGCTACGGGAGCGGCTGGCGCGAGTCGACGAGGGTGGCGCTGAACATGTCGTGCTCGACCTCTCTCAAGTAACGCTGGTCGATTCCATGGCGCTCGGTGTCCTCCTGGGCGCGAAGAAGCGCCTCGCAACGCATGCTGGATCACTCGACCTCGTCGTCTCCAAGCCGGACATTCGGCGGATCTTCGAGATCACGATGCTCGACCGCGTTTTCACGCTCTACGCGTCCCGCGACGAAGCGCTTCAGGCGGGCGGCGCGGCGAGTGCGGACTCGGTCGAGTGATGCACCGCGAGCATGGTGTCGACGCCGGTGATCTCGAGAACTCTGAGCAGGCTCGGATTCGAGGCGACGATGGCGAACCGGCGTCCTGCCGCGGAGAGCTCGCGACCGGCGCTTGCGAGTACGCGTACCCCCGAGGAGTCGAGGAACGTGCACTCCGAGAGGTCGATCACGGTTGGATCGGCGGACACGGTCGCGAGGGCCTCCTCCAGGCGAGGCACCGATGCCAGGTCGAGCTCCCCGGAGACACGAAGCACTACCGCTCCCCCGGGCACCATCTCGGTCTGGACGTCAAAATCGTCCGACATGCCCACCGAGCGCGAGTCTAGATGCTTCTCGGGACGTACGGCGCGTTCGGAGCCGAGGTCGACGTGAGTGACCGAATCGTCCTGACCGTCCCCGCGGGCGCTCGGTTCCGTAGCGTCGCGACCCTCGTCCTCGGCGGCATCGGGGGCCGCGCAGATCTCCCGTACGAGCGCATGGACGACCTTCAGCTGGCGGTTCTCAGCATCCTCGACTCGACCGATGGCGACGCGGTGACGCTCGAAGTGGAGTCCGGCGATGGCGGCCTCGCGGTCGCGGTCGGCCCGGTGCGGGACGGAAGCAGCAACGACGACGGCCTTCGTCTCGTGCTGTCGCGCCTCGTCGACGGGGTCGCGCACGAGCATCGTGACGGAGCCGAGTGGATCACCTTCGGCGTCGCGAACGGCTCCGCCACGTAGCTCGCCTCCGCGCCGGATCTACGCGGAAATCTCCTCCAGCAGCCGGCCCGTCGACTCGGGACGGACGGCCCGCGCGATGTCCGCCTGCGCGAGGATCCCGACGAGCCGACCGTCGGTGACGACGGGAAGCCGTCGCAGCTGCTCCGACGCCATGCGCTGGAGCGCGTCGTCGAGCGGCTCGTCGGGTTGAGCCGTCACGGGGTTCTCGGAGCACACGTCCAAGACGGAGACCTTGTGGGGGTCGAGGTCCTTCGCAACCACGTTGAGCACCAGATCGCGGTCGGTGACCATGCCCACGAGAGCGTCCCCTTCGACGACTGGCAACGAGCCGACGTCCTCCGAGAGCATCCTGCGAGCCGCCTCGATGACCATCGCGTCGCTCGCGACGGCGGTCGGCCCCGGCGTCATGACGTCCTTCACGGTCGTGCTCGGCATGCGAGTCCTCCTCTTCTGTTGAATCGAAACACGTTGTTTTCCCGCTCCCGTCCCCGGACAAACACGCCGTTTCGAGATGTCGTGTCCGGGGCACTTCCATGACATGGATGTCAAGCAGTCGCACGACCACCGAAGCACCACCGGTCGGGGCGGCGCTCCGACGCTCGTGTTCGTGGGCCGGCGCCAATGCGGCGCCTCGAGACGGATGGAGAGCCTCATTGCGTGGGTCAAGGTCACGCAGAAGAAGCGTCTTCGCGTGGTCGAGCTCGATGCCGACCGAAGTCCCGAGCTCGCGCACCATCTCGGAGCGCGCGAGACGCCGACGCTGCTCGTGCTGCAGAAAGGAGCAGTCGTCGCTCGTCTCGAGGGTCGCGCGACCGGCCGTCAGATCGACGAGCTCATCCGCCCGTACCTCGATGTGGGCCGCCGATCTGCTGCCTGACGTCGGCGCACCGGCGCCGGTGTCACGTTGTTGAACGGCTTCTGATACGTCTCCTACAGTACGACGGTGGTGGACGGGTAGTGCGGAGACGCTTGCTGCGGCGACCAGAATCTCGGCCGGCGGCTGGGATCGTTCGCCTTACCTCGCTCGTCACCGCGGCCGCGGTCGTCGCCATTGCATGCATCGCGTCGGCGTCCGCGGGTCCCAGCCTTCCTCTCCATGGCTCGATCTCCGTCTCCAAGAACGGAACGGGTAGCGGCTCGGTCGTCAGCAATCCATCTGGCATCGACTGCGGCGGCGTCTGCAGTGGGAGCTTCCTCTCGGACGTGGACCCTGGCTACCAGCCGGTCTCGCTGTCTGCGACTGCTGATCCCGGCTCGAAGTTCACGGGCTGGGGTGGGTCCTGCTCCGGCACCGGAGGTTGCGTGATCGATCCGGTCAAGCAGCTCGTGTCCTACTCAGTGACGGCCACCTTCACTGCCGAGCGCCCGGACGACTTCCCGCTCGCGGTCAGTGTGAATGGCAAGGGCCGCGTGACGAGCAACCCGTCGCGAATCGACTGCGGGCCGACCTGCTCCGCGCTCTTTCCGACCGACAGTGCCGTGACGTTGACCGCGACGCCGATACCAGGCTGGAGCTTCGCGGAATGGGGTGGAGCATGTTCCGGAAGTGGCGCATGCACTGTCACGATGAGCGCTCCTCTGTCGGTGACCGCGACGTTCGCGCCGCCCGAGACTGCCTACGCACTCGCGGTGAGCGTCGAGGGAGGAGGCGCGGTGACGAGCGACATCGAGGGGATCAGCTGCGGCGCGTCGTGCACATCGTCGTACGGGATTGGCGTCACGGTCACACTGACCGCCGCCGGGCCTGACGTCTCGTGGGGAGGCGCATGCTCGGGTGGTGGCGGTTCGTGCGTCGTGACCATGAACGGGCCGAAGGTCGTCACAGCCGCGTTCGAAGGCAAGCCTCTCTCGCGTGCGCCACTCGCAGTCGCCGTGGTCGGAAAGGGCTCCATCTCGAGCGAGCCGGCGGGCGTCGCTTGCGGAGAGGTCTGTGGCGCGCTCTTTCCGATCGGCTCCGGAGTCACGCTCGCGACCACAGCGGCGGAGGGGTGGATCTTCGCGGGCTGGAAGGGAGCCTGCACGGGGGTCGCGAAAACGTGCCGCGCCGTGCTGGATGCGCCGAAGACTGCAATCGCGACGTTCGTCGAAGCCGGCAAGGGGTATCCGCTGGCAGTGTCGACCGTGGGTCGAGGCAGCGTTCGCAGCCGTCCCGCGGGGATCGCGTGCGGCGCGACATGTGCGTCTTCGTTCCTCGCCGGTTCGACGATCATGCTCGAGGCTCTACCCCAAGAAGGATCGAAGTTCATTCGCTGGAGCGGAGCCTGTACGGGCCCGAAGCCTCTGTGCGCTGTGGGTGTGGACGGTCCAAAATCCGTTGCAGCGACTTTCGCGAAGCTCGCGGATCAGATTGCTCCGAAGGTCAAAGCTCTGCCCAGCTCCGGTCAGCGGGGCAGGATCGCGCGGCTTCGGTACCGGGTGATCGAGAAGAGCGGACGCAGCCGGGAGTGGGCCACGATCTCCGGCGGCGGCAAGCCTCTGGGGATGGTGCAAGGGCGGCTCGACGACGTCGAGACCGGCGTCCTCTACTACTTCCTTCCGTGGCGAGTGCCGCTCGCCGTCCTTCCTGGCGCCACGCTGCGCTTCTGCGTGAGGGCTGTCGATCCGACCGGGAACCGTGGCGGCCCGAGCTGCGCGTCGCTTCGAATCCGCTGAGAGAGAGCATGTGACATGAAGCTCCGGGTCAGTGCCATGATCGCCGGCGCGGTCGTCCTCGTTGCGCTCGTCGCTCCCGCCACGGCGTCGGCGCACGGCCTCGGCGGAATCCGTGACCTCCCGATACCCGGGTGGCTCTTTCTCTTCGGTGGCGCGACAGTGCTCATCGTCTCCTTCCTCGCACTCGGAGTGCTCTGGAGAGAGCCGCGACTCGATGCGAGCGCGGGCACTCCGCTCCCCGCCTGGATGCAGTGGGTGATCTTCGCGCCGGTCGTTCGGGTCGCCGTGCGCGCGCTCTCGCTGCTGGTCTTCGTACTCGTGTGGAGTGCTGCCGCTTTCGGGACCGACCGGCCCAGCCAGAACTTCGCGCCGACGTTCATCTACGTGCTCTTCTGGGTCGGGATCACGGTGGCCTCGGTCGTCTTCGGGAACGTGTGGTCCGTGCTCGACCCTTGGCGCACGGTGGCCGACGTCGTGGCCTGGTTGTCAGCGCGAATCGGTGTCCGGCGCACCGTCTCGGCGTACCCGCAGTGGTTGGGGATCTGGCCCGCCGTGCTTCTGCTGGCCTCCTTCACGGTGCTCGAGCTCGTGTACCGCGACCCGGCGAGGCCGCGGGTCCTGGCGGTCGCGATCCTTCTGTACAGCGTCGTGACGTGGTCGGGGATGGTGGCCTTCGGCCGCCGGGACTGGGGCTTGAACGGTGACGGGTTCCGCGTGTACTTCGGCTTCCTCTCGCGCGTCTCGCTCTTCGGGGCGCGGACCGTGGATGGACGAAAGGAGGCGGTGCTTCGTCAACCCCTTTCGCGGCTCGCCGAGATCGAGCGGCGGCCCGGCGTCGTCGCGTTCTTCGCGACCATGCTCGGGAGCGTCGCCTTCGACGGGCTCTCACGCTCGTCGTGGTGGCTCGACCGCGTCTACGACATCCAGTCGTCGATTTCGGACCCAGCCGAGGCCGATCGCGTGATCATGCTCCTCAACCTCAGCGGTCTCGTCCTCACGATCCTCTTCGTGGCGGGCGTGTACACAGGCGCGGTCAAGGTCGCGGAGAAAATCGCCGGCGAGTCCTTCTCCGGCGTGTTCGTCTTCAGCCTGGTCCCGATCGCCTTCGTCTACGCGCTCGCGCACTACTTCTCACTGCTCGTCGTCCAGGGCCAGTTTGCAATCCCGCTCTTATCGGATCCGTACGGTCGAGGCTGGGATCTCCTCGGGACGGACGACTTCCAGCCGAAGCTCGACGTTCTCAGCCCGAACGCGACCTGGTACGTCGCAGTCGGCGCGCTCGTCCTCGGCCATGTCTGCGGCCTCATCGTCGCCCATGATCGGGCGGTGGCTGAATCGCCGTCGCCGGACGTAGCCGTGCGGACGCAGTACGCGATGCTCGCGCTCATGATCCTCTACACCATCGGTGGCATGTGGCTCCTGTCCATCGGATAACGTGACGCCCCGTCGCCGGGATCGAATCGAGGGTTCGTGAAGAGAGTTGTCGTCGTGGTAGCGCTCGTCGCTGTGGGCGCGGTAGCAGTGCTTGGTGGATCTCCGGCCTCCGGGGCTCCCGACCGGGCATCCGTCGATGTCTACATACGTGGGAACGTGATCAAGCGCGTGCCGGGGAAGAACATCGCGCTCGTCGACATCTCCTGGGACTACAAGTGCTTCGGCGACAAGCTCGGCGATGCGACCTACGAGTGGACGTTGAAGGTGCTGCGCCGCGAGCCGAAGCCGGTGAAGACGATGACACTCGGGACCGGGACGACGAAGCGCGGCAGCACGCGCACCCAGCTCGGACCTGGCTCGTACCTCCCCACGGCTGATCCCTTTCTCTGCGAGACGGAGCGCGGTGCGGGTAACGACCAGCCCGAGATCGGAGCTCCGTTCACCGTTCCCGACTTCTGTGCGTGGTCCGTCACTGCGTCCCGAGGCACCGTGCAGCTCGAGCAGGGGGCCGCGGTCAAGCTCGCCAAGCCGGGCGCGACCGTACGACCAGGGGACTCGATCGTGACTTCGCGTGGCGGCACGGCGTCACTCGGCTCGAACGGGAAGGACGGCACGGCGACAGTCGGCCCGTCCTCGAGTATCGGCGTGGACGCGAAGCAGTGCGCCGCGAAAGGAGCCTGGAAGCTCCACCTCACCCGGGGAATCGCGTCCGTTGCCGTTCCGGGAGCAGCCGATCCGAAGCGGAGCTACCAGACGGGCACAGCGAATGCGACCGCGTCGGGAAGCCGCGGCGACCGCTGGAAGGTGCAATTCACGACCGGGGAAGCCGACGACGCGAGTGACCGTCACGGCCGGTTCCGTTGTCGTCGCCGGCAGTCGCAGGCCCGCCGTCACCGTCAAGGCGGGGTCGTCTACCGTCGTTTCGGGCGCAGCAGCGCCGTCCAAGCCGTCTGGCTAAGCGTGCGGCCGTCGCTTGGACGGTTGGCCCGGAATCGCACTAGACTCGGCGTTCGGTGCGCAGGAACTGGTTCATCGCCGCGATCGGCATCGGTATCGCCGCGATCGTCATCGCCGCAGTCGCGATGCGGCTGAGCGACGACGGCCCTCCGACGACCGAGGAGTGGGCGGGCTCGGTGTGCACGAGCCTCTCCGACTGGCGCGAGTCGATCGCGTCGCTCCACGCCGGCGGCGAGCCGCTCACTGCCGACTCGCTCCGCGACAAGCTCGGCGACGCCTCGGATGCGACTTCTGACCTCGTCACCCAGCTCCGCGACCTCGGCCCGCCCGATCTCGAGTCGAGCGACGAGCTCCAGCAACAGCTCGATGCGTCGCTGGACGAGCTCGAGTCGAGCTTCGACTCCCTGAAAGACGGAGCGGAGGAAGCAGCGAATGCCCCGGCCGGTGAGTTCCTCCAGCAGCTGGCGGCGCTGGGGCCGGACTTCGTCGCGCTCCAGACGGCGATTTCCGGGACCGTGACGACGCTGCAGAACGCGGACGTCGCCGAGAGCTCGAAGGCGGAGCTCCAGCAGGCGTTCGCCGACGCACCCTCGTGCGAGTCGCTACGTAGCGAGAGTTAAGAAGCCGGGTACTCGCTCCGCCACGCTCGGGAGCACCGAAGGCGGCGGTTACCATCCTCGACGTGCAAGCGTTCCTGATCTTCTTCATCATCCCGATGGTGCTCGGCTTCTGGGCCCAGCACCGGGTGAAGTCGACCTTTGCGAAGAACCTCGAAGTGCCTGTCGCCAACGGGATGACCGGCGCCCAGATCGCTCGCCGGATCCTCGACGCGAACGGCTTGAACGAGGTGCCGGTCGAGGAGACACCTGGGTCGCTCTCGGATCACTACGACCCGCGAAGCCGGTCGGTGCACCTCTCCGAGCCGGTGTTTCGCGGGGTGTCGGTCGCGTCGACAGCGGTCGGTGCACACGAGGTCGGCCACGCGATCCAGCACGCGCAGGCATACGCGTTCTTCCGGTTCCGCAGCGCCATGTTCCCGGCCGTCCAGTTCGCCTCGAACATCTGGATGCTGTTCCTGCTCGGTGGGATCTTCCTCAACATCCTCGGCTTCATCTACGTCGCGATCGCGCTCTACGGCGTCGCCGTTCTCTTCCAGTTCGTCACGCTGCCGGTGGAGTTCGACGCCTCGCGCCGCGCGAAGCGGCAACTCTCGGACCTCGGGCTCGTCGCCTCGAACGAGGCCACCGGGGTGCAGGCGACCTTGAAGGCCGCCGCGTGGACGTACGTCGCCGCCGCTCTCGCCGCGGTCGCAGTGCTCCTGTACTACCTCTCGATGCTCGGCAACCGCTAGCGCTCAGCGCTCGCGGGGCATCCAGCCGAAGCGCCGCAAGGCGACGACGACACCCGCGAGGCCCCACGCCAGCACGATCGCGAGCGCTTTCGGATCGGCGAAGAACGAGTCGCCGTCGAGGTAGACCCCGTCGACGATGTCGATGAAGTACGTGAGCGGGAGCACGTCGGCGATCGCCTGCAGGACGGCCGGGAAGTCCTGCGTCGGCCCGAATGCGCCCGAGAGGAACGCCATCGGGAGCACGACGACGTTCACGACGGCCGACACGCCCTCCGCCGAGCGGATGAGCGCTGCCGCCGCAAGTCCCAGCCCCGCGAAGCAGGCGACACCGAGCACGATCGCCCCGGCGAACCCGAGCCAGTTCGCAGGCATGCTCGCGTCGAACGCAAGGCCGCCGAGACCGAGCAGGCTCACCGACTGCAGCGCGAACGTGGCGAGCGTCGAGAGCAGCACGGCAGCGAGGTAGACGGCAGGCGTGAGCGGTGTCGCGCGTAGCCGCTTGAGCACGCCCGCCTCGCGACGGCCGACGAGGATGATCGCGAGCCCCGCGAACGCCGTATTGGCGGCGCCGTATCCGAACAGACCGGCGAGCAGCACGTCCACGGCGGGGACGCCGTCGATCTCGTCGCCGTATACGGAGCCCAGGAGTGCGTACAGGAGCAGCGGGAAGATGAAGATGAAGACCGCCGCCTCTCGGCTTCGCCAGAAGACCTTCTGCTCGAACCGAAGCTGATGCAGAAGGGTGCTCATTCGGGCTCGTCGTCCACGAGCTCGAGATAGACGTCCTCCAGCGTTGGTCGTCGCACCTCGAGGTGCTCGAGCTCCCGTCCCGTCGCCAGCGCCTCTGCCGTCAGCTCGTTGAGCGCTCGAGTCGGATCGCTCGTCTCGACCACGACGAGCTCGTCGTCTCGCCGGTAGCGGATCTCCGTGAGACGAGACTCGCCGATCAACTCGGTGGGGGTGCCCTGCCGCACGATCACGCCGTCGCGCAGCACCGCGACGCGATCCGCAAGCTGCTGCGCCTCGTCGAGGTAGTGCGTCGTCAGGAGGATCGTCGTGCCGAGCGAGCGCAGCGACAGGATCATGTCCCAGGCGGCACGGCGCGCGGCCGGGTCGAACCCGGTAGTCGGCTCGTCGAGAAAGACAAGGTCAGGATTGCCAACGAGGGCGACTCCGAGGTCGAGCCTGCGCTTCTGCCCGCCCGAAAGCGTCTTGACGCGCGCGTCGCGCTTCTCGCCGAGCCCGACGAGCTCGATCACCTCGTCGACGTCACGCGGGCTCGAGTAGTAGCCCGCGAAGAGCCGATGCGTCTCGGCGACGGTGAGCAGCGGGCTGAGCTCGGACTGCTGGAGCACGACGCCGATCCGCTCTCGCAGCGCGCGCGGCGAATCGCCTGGATCGTGACCGAGGACGTTCGCCTCGCCCCCGTCACGTGCGCGATAACCCTCGAGGATCTCGACCGTAGTGGTCTTGCCGGCTCCGTTCGGGCCGAGCAGGCCGAAGACCTCGCCTTCGGCAACCTCGAAGCTGACGCCGCGCAGGGCTTCCACCTTGCCGTAGGACTTCGTCAGCTCGGACACGTCGATGGCATTCGGCACGGCCGGAGACGATATGCGCGCGGCGGTGCCTGGGTAGGGTGCGCGCGTGCCGACGCTCCGCTACGTCGTCGTGGACGTGTTCACGGACACGGCCCTCGCCGGAAACCAGCTGGCCGTCTTCACTGATGCACGCGAGCTCGACTCGGCGACCATGCAGGCGCTCGCGCTGGAGATCGGCTACTCGGAGACGACGTTCGTTCTTCCCGCGGAGAAGGGTGGGACGGCGCAGATACGCATCTTCACGCCCTTCGTCGAGCTGCCGTTCGCAGGGCACCCCATTCTGGGAACGGCCTGGGTGCTGGGTCAGCCGCTCGAGCGTTCCGTGATCGAGCTCGAGACCGGGATGGGCGTGGTTCCCGTCGAGATGGATCGAGACGAGTCCGGCGCGCTGGCCTTCGGGCGGATGACTCAGCCGGTGCCTCGATTCGAGCCGTATCCCGAGACCGGGGAGCTCCTGTCCGCTCTCGGTGTGACTGGATCCGCGCTGCCGGTAGAGCGCTACGACAACGGAGTCCCGCACACGTTCGTTGCGCTCGAGTCGACGCGCCGCGGTCGCGGCCGTGCGGCCAGACTTCGGCGCGCTCGCAGAGCTTGGCGTCAAGGCCAACTGCTTCGCAGGCTCGGCGGTCTCGTGGAAGACGCGCATGTTCGCGCCGTCGGTCGGCGTAAACGAGGATCCCGCCACTGGCTCGGCGGCAGGACCGCTGGCCTGCCACCTCTGTCGGCACGGGCTCGTCGAGTGGGGCGAGTGGATCGAGATCTCGCAGGGCGAAGAGATCGGGCGTCCTTCGACGCTCTTTGCGCGAGCCGAAGGTGCGGGCGGCGAGATCACACGCGTGCAGTGCGGCGGCCGGGCGGTCATCGTCGCGCGCGGCGAGTTCCGCCTCTAGGGCGCCGCGAGGAACTCGGAGACCGTCGCGGCGGCGATGCGCGCCGCCTCGACCGGCTCGGCTCCGGCGGCGCGTTGCACGATGTACGTGACGGAATAAGTGTCACCGGCGCCCGTCGGATCGACCTCGCCTTCCGACCGGCACCGCCGGTACGTGTTCCACAAGTCCGGGTGTCACGACCCAGGCACCCTGCGAGCCGAGCGTGAGAATTACCTCCGGCACGCCGAGATCGAGCAATCTCTCCGGCTCGGCGCTGCCGACGAGTGTCTCGGCCTCCTCGTCGTTGAGCTTCAACACCTCGACGTGGTGGAGAACGTCGCCGATGTGCTCGTCCGTGTGCAGCGGCCCGATCGTCGCGGTGCGGACGAGGCCCTGGAGATCGACGAGGAGCTGACGTCCGTCCGCGGCGAGCGCGGCGAGGGTCTCGGCGGGGAAGTCGGTGCGGGTGAGGGCGCAGACGTCGACCCAGATCGCTTCGCCGGCCGCGGCGACCGCCTGGGCCGGCGTCCACGGGTCGCCGACTGCGTCCTGCCGCATGATCCGGCGGTCGCCCTCGTAGTGGAAGCTGTACTCGGTCGTCGTGGACGACTCGTGCCACGTCGTCGGAAGCCCGAAGGCCTCGAGCGGCGGTACGAGCTCGGCGCGATGTTCGACGCTGCATGCCGCCTCGACGCGCGCGTCGGCGCCGAGGCGCGCGAGCGCCCTGGTCGCGTAGAAGACCCCTCCGCCCGGTCGCGGCGGTGCTCCGTCGACGACGTCGCGTGCGAGATGTCCGAGCGCGGCGATCGAGGTCATGCGGGCGCAGCTCCTGCGGTGACTCGACGCGCGACGAGCGCGACGACGCTTGCGATCGCGAACGAGACGAGGAAGCTCGGCACGGTCGCACCGATGCCCCAGTCGGGCGGGTTCAGTCGGCCGACCAGATCGACCCACCATGCGGGGCCGGTCGGAAACAGCCACTGATAGAGCGCGAACCCGGCGATCCACGCGGCGATCAGGCCAGGCCTCCACGGAGGCGAGCCGAAGATGTCGTCGGCCGTGTAGTGCGCTCCGGCCGCGAGCCAGTCCGCAAGGAGCACCGCGAAGAGCGGAACGAACACCGAGCCGAGCAGGAGCAGGAAGCTCTGGTAGCTCACGAAGTCGACGATGAGCGCTCCGACCGTGGCGATCCCGGTGACGATCACGATGAGCAGCTTCTGCGGCGCCTGCGGCACGGCGTTCTGGAGTGAGACTGCCGCCGAGTAGGCGTTCGCGAAGGCCTCGTCCGTCTCCGTCACGAGCAGCGCGAACAGCGCGACGATCGCGGCGAAACCTCCTGCGACGACGGCAGCCGGGAGCGCGGCCGGGTCGCCGAGGCCGCGCGAGAGCACCAGCACTGCACCGAGTGCGAGCAACCACACGTCGGGCACGAAGTAGCCGAGCCCGGTGCCGGCCAGCGCGCCCCGGCGTGACCTCGAGAACCTCGTGTAGTCGGCCGCATACGGCACCCACGAGACCGTGATCCCGACGACGACGTCGGCGCCCTGCCACACGCTGAGCCCTCCCTCGCCGTCGGTGTTCCAGATCGTGCTCCAGTCTGCGCCGTCGATCGCCCACCAGGTGAGGTACAGGAGCGCGAGCGGCACCGCCCAGATCGCAAAGCGCCTTATGAAGCGCCGGACGAAGCCGATCGGACCGAGCAGCGCGAGGACGAGCGCGCAGGCGCCGAACACGAGCGTCCACAGCCACTGCGCGCGGAAGCCGAAGAGCTCGTCGGAGAGCGCAGCCGCGGCCGTCGCGATCACGAGCAGCTCGAAGATCGTCCAGCCGATGCCCTGCAGCACGTTGATCCCCGTCGGTAGGAGCGACCCGCGCTGTCCGAGGGGAGCGCGCATGAGTGCCATGCCCGGCACGCGCGCGTCGGCGCCGATCATCCCGGCCACGGCGACCATCGCATTCCCGATGACGCAGCCGACCACGATCGCGACGAGCGCTGCGGGGAGCGACAGCGCCGGCACGAGAATGGCGCCGGCCACGATCACGAGCAACGACACCCCGAGGTTTCCCCACAGCAACCCCGTTTCGAGCCCGCTGAGCACGTGCAGTCGCGACGGGACGGGGTCGATCCCCCAGCTGCCCTCGATGGTCTCCGGGTTGGCCATCAGACGCCTGAGGCTAGATGATGGCTGCGTGATCCCTCGCTACTACGTCGTCGCGGAAGCGACGCACGAGATCCAGAATCCGACGTCGCCGGAGAAGCTGCTGCTCCTCGGCAAGCGGCTCGGGCTAGAGCCCGGCTCGAGGGTGCTCGACATCGCCTCCGGCCGCGGAGGCCCGGCGATCCTGCTGGCAGAGGCGTTCGGCTGCAGCGTGCAGGGGATCGAGATCGCGCCTGAGTTCCATGCAGTCGCGGTCGCGCGGGCGGAGGAGTCGGGGGTCGCCGAGCTGGTCTCGTTCGAGCTCGGTGACGGGGCAGGTGCGGCGTTCGAGCCCGAGTCCTACGACGCGGCTCTGTGCCTCGGAGCGAGCTTCGTCTTCGGCGACCTGGCCGAGACCGTGGACGCGCTGGCGCCGGCCGTTCGTCCCGGTGGCCATGTCGCTGTCGGCGAGCCGTACTGGCGGCGTCTTCCGCTTCCGGAGGACTACGAGGATCGTCATGACCCGTGGACCTCGCTGGAGGGAACGGTCGTGATCTTCGAGACGTCGGGCCTTCCCGTCGTATCCGTCATCGCCTCGTCCGAGGATGACTGGGACCGCTACGAGACGCTTCACTGGCAAGCCGTCGAGGACTGGCTCGCGTCGAACGCAGATGATCCGGACGCCTCCGACATCCGCGTACGGCACGAGCACCACAAGCGGACGTATCTCCGCCATGGCCGCGACCACCTCGGCTGGGCGATCTTCGTCGGCTGGAAGCGTCCCTAGCGGATCGCTCCGACGAGCGACGACCGCAAGACGCCCGTTTAGCCCGCGAGCAGCCGGCGCAGCACGTAGGGGAGGATCCCACCGTGGCGCAGGTACTCGCGCTCGCGCGGCGTGTCGAGCCGAACGATCGCGCGGAACTCGATGTCGTCCGCTCGGACCGTCACCTCGCCCGCCTCGCCGTTGTCCAGCCCGGCGATCGAGAAGGATTCGCGGCCTGTCAGCCCCAGTGACTCACGGCTCTCACCCGGCAGGTACTGAAGCGGCAGCACGCCCATCATCAGCAGGTTCGAGCGGTGTATGCGCTCGTAGCTCTCCGCGATGACCGCACGGACGCCCAGGAGCTTCGGCCCCTTTGCGGCCCAGTCGCGCGACGAGCCAGATCCGTACTCCTTGCCCGCGAGCACGACGAGCGGCGTCCCGTCTGCCCCGTAGCGCTCGGCCGCCTCGAAGATCGTCATCTCCTCGCCCGTCGGAACGTGCACGGTCCAGGTGCCCTCCGAGCCGGGGACGAGCTGATTGCGCAGGCGGACGTTCGCGAACGTCCCGCGCACCATCACTTCGTGGTTCCCGCGGCGCGAGCCGTACGAGTTGAACTCCTTGCGCTCGACTCCGTGCTCGACGAGGTAGCGCCCGGCCGGAGAGTCCGGCTTGATCGACCCGGCGGGCGAGATGTGATCCGTCGTCACCGAGTCGCCGATGGCAACGAGGCAGCGCGCTCCGGAGATGTCCTCGACCGCTCCGGGCGCGGCCGGCATCCCGTCGAAGTACGACGGACGGCGCACGTACGTCGAGCTCGGATCCCAGGCGAAGAGCTCTCCCTCGGGGACGGGGAGGCCGCGCCAGGTCTCGTCCCCCGTGAACACGTCCGCGTACGTCGAGCGGAACATCTCCACGCCGATGGCGCCTGCGACCGTCTCGCGAACCTCCTCCGGGGAGGGCCAGATGTCCGCGAGGAACACATCCTCGCCGTCCGAGCCGACGCCGAGCGGCTCTGCGGCAAGGTCGATGTCCATCCTGCCCGCGAGCGCGTAGGCGACGACGAGCGGCGGCGATCCGAGGTAGTTCGCCTTCACCTCCGGGTGGATGCGCGCCTCGAAGTTGCGGTTGCCCGAGAGCACCGCGCACACGACGAGGTCGCCCTGCGACACGCCGCGCGAGATCTCCTCGGGCAGCGGGCCCGAGTTTCCGATGCACGTCGTGCAGCCGTAGCCGACCGTGAAGAAGCCGAGCTCCTCGAGGTACGGCGTCAGCCCGGCCTTCTCGAAGTACTCGGTGACGACCTTCGAGCCCGGCGCGAGGCTCGTCTTCACCCAGGGCTTGCGCGCAAGGCCGCGCTCGACCGCCTTCTTGGCGAGCAGGCCCGCGCCGACCATCACGGCCGGGTTGGACGTGTTCGTGCAGGACGTGATCGCGGCGATGACGACGGAGCCGTGGTTGAGATTGAATGTCGCGTCGTCGTACGTCACCTCCACTGCAGTCCGCTCGGCGAGCACGATGCGCGGCGCCGTGGAGATCGAGGCATCGCCCCGCTCCTCTTCGTGGCCCGGAGCCGCTGATGCGAGCGGGTCGCTCGCGGGAAACGTCTCGGCGACCGCTTCGTCGTGCCCGTTCCCGTAATCGACACCGAAGCTCGGACAGCTCGTCGAGGAACGCCTGCTTCGCGTCGCGGAGCGGGACGCGGTCCTGCGGGCGCCGCGGCCCGGCCAGTGACGGCTCGACCGACGACAGGTCGAGCTCCACGATCTGCGAGTACGTGGGCGGCTCGTCCGGGTCGTGCCACAACGCGTTCTCCTTGCAGTACGCCTCGACGAGCGCGATCTGCTCTGCGGGCCGACCGGTGAGCCGGAGATAGCGAAGCGTCTCCTCGTCGACGGGGAAGAACCCGCAGGTCGCCCCGTACTCCGGCGACATGTTCCCGATGGTCGCGCGATCGGCGAGCGGCAGCGTCTCGAGACCGTGCCCGAAGTACTCGACGAACTTCCCGACGACGCCGGTCTTGCGGAGGATCTGCGTCACCGTCAGCACGAGGTCGGTCGCCGTCGAGCCTTCGGGAAGCGCGCCGGTCAGCCGGAAGCCGACGACCTGCGGCACGAGCATCGAGATCGCCTCGCCGAGCATCGCAGCCTCGGCTTCGATCCCGCCGACGCCCCAACCCAGCACGCCGAGCCCGTTGATCATCGTCGTGTGCGAGTCGGTGCCGACGAGCGTGTCGGGGAACGCGATGCCGCTGCGTTCGTCCACGACCCGCGCGAGGAACTCGAGGTTCACCTGATGGACGATCCCGGTGCTCGGAGGGACGACCTTGAAGTTGTCGAAGGCGCCTTGGCCCCAGCGCAGGAAGGCGTAGCGCTCGCGGTTCCGCTGGAACTCGAGCTCGGCGTTGCGGAAGATGGCGAGGCGCGTTGCGAACTCGTCCACCTGCACGGAGTGGTCGATCACGAGCTCGACAGGGAGGAGCGGATTGATCTTCCGCGGATCGCCCCCGAGGTCGTGCATGGCGTTTCTCATCGCCGCGAGATCGACGACGGCCGGCACGCCCGTGAAGTCCTGCAGCAGCACGCGGCCGGGCGTGAAGGAGATCTCCTGCGACGGCTCCGCCGACGCCACCCAGCCGGCGACGGCCTCGACGTCGGCACCCGTCACGGCGACGCCGTCTTCCATCCGGAGCACGTTCTCGAGGAGCACGCGCAGCGTGTACGGGAGCCGCATGATGTCGTGGCTCGGCTGTAGCGCGTCGAGTCGGAAGATCTCGCGGCGCTGTGCCACCGACGTCGAGCGTCGAGCGGGCGCCGAAGCTGTCGGGATGAGCCATCGACTCCGATTCAAGCAGCTGGGGACGTCCCAGCCGCGCGAGCCCGCGCTCTGTCAGCGTCGCCGCGGCCGGGTCGAAGTGTCGCGCGACTGCGCTGGCGTAGGGCGAGCCGACGCGACGCGCATAGGCGGCGAACCCTTCGTCGCGCAGCGGGCGCAGGTCCTGCGTGTACGGATCGAGCACGTGCTGGCGCCCGACTTTGCGCGCCGAGTTGAAGAACGCGAGGCCCATCCCGACCGACACCTCGAGGAGGGAGCGCTGTTCGCGGTCGGCCTCCGCGAGAAGTCCCTGGTAGACAGCGGCGAGTTCGGGTGGCGTCGGCAGGCTCTTCGCGTCGTGGCGAAGATCGGCGAGCGAACGCTTCAGTCCCTCGACCTCGAGCGGCGGGATATCGATCAAACGTGCCGTCGTCCCGCTCGCGCCCTCGAACGCGGCGAGCAGGTCGTCGACGGACGCGAACTCCGACTCCCGGGCAATGACGCCTGCAGCCTTGAGCTCACCGACGAGCGCGTCGAGATAGACGCGGGTACCGCGCGTGACGTCGGCGGCGCCGGCGAGGAGCCACAGCGGTGAGAACCCGAACGCGAGGATCGACCCCAGCTCGACGACGTTGCCGCCGACCTTGCGGACGGCGAGCTTCTTCGGTGAGGCTTCGTGCTCGTCGGCCACCTCGGTCGTCTCACGCTCGACCCCGCCGACGAGCTCGACAGTAATGCGGAGGAGATTCTTCGCGGTCGCCTCGTAGAAGCGCGACGTGCGTACGAGCCGCGGGAGAACGAGCTCTGCCGTCTCGTGGATCGTCCCGCCCAGCGCCGCCGCGACGACGCGAAGAATCCGCTCGGGGAACGAGACGACGTACTTGGTGACGCGGCGCACTGCTCAGTCGTCGATCGGCTTCGCGCCGACCGCGACACCGCCGAATGCGGCGAACCCGTCGATCCTCAAGGTCGGAGCGTCCTCTGCCTCGGGCGCCGGAACCGCGACGTCGACACCACCGGCGATCGCTTTGACGTTCGACTCGACCCTCCACTCCGGTGGAACGCGGATCGCAATGCCGCCGAAGAGCGAGCCGACCTCGAGGTGGGCGTCCGGAGCGAGCTTTGCTTCGCGTAGGTCGACCGCAATCCCACCGAACCACGAGAACATCGAGCCGCCGCGGAACGCCTGCGCGCGGCTCTTGATCGCGATGCCGTTCTGGATGGCGACGAGTCTGACTTCGTCACTCTCGGCATCCCCGCGGGACGGGAACGCCCTCTTCATCACGACCGCCGAAGCGAACATCCCTGCCCAGAAGCCGAGCTTGAACAGAAGAAGCGCGCGGAAGAGCCGCATGCCCGCAGGGTACCCCGCCACAACTAGCATGGCCGCGATGGAGGCCGACACCATTCGCGGGTTGCTCGAGGCTGCGTTTCCCGAGGCGACCTCGCTCAGTGTCGAGGATCGAACGGGCGGCGGCGACCACTTCCAGGTGACGGTCGTCAGTCCGGACTTCGAGGGCCTCCCCCTTCTCGATCAGCATCGCCGCGTCAACGACGCGCTCGCAGCGCCGCTCGGCGACGGCTCCATCCACGAGCTTCGGATCAAGACGAAAGGAACGGCATGAAGCCTCTCAACGAGCAGATCTCGGACGTCATCACCCACGAGCCCGTGGCCGTCTTCATGAAGGGGACGCCGCAGATGGTGATGTGCGGCAACTCGCATCGCGCGCTCCAGGCGCTTCATGCCGCCGGCGCGCCGATCACGACCGTCGACATTCTCCCCGATCCGCGGATTCGCCAGGAGCTCGCGCAGATCTCGGGCTGGCCGACGATTCCGCAGGTCTTCGTCAAGGGCGAGCTCATCGGCGGCGCGGACATCACCGAGGAGCTTCTCGAGTCGGGCGAGCTTCAGCAGCGCCTCGACGAGAGCCTCGGCGCCGACCGCTCGCAGGACGTCAAGGTCGTCGCGCTCGAGTTGGCCTAGCCCGGGGCACCCGGCGGGTGCAGTTCGAAGACGACGTAGCGCGCCGGACCGGGGCCGACGTTCCGCATGCCGTGAGGCTCGCCCGCGCTGCAATAGACGACGCTGTGTTGCCCGACCTCTCGGCCGAGCGTCTCCACCGTGCCCTCGAGCATGACGATGGCGACGTCGTGGGCGTCCTCGTGCGGCTCGTATCCGGCGCCCGGCGCGAGAACGGTCGCGTGCGCGTGGAGCTTCCCGAGGCATCCGGTCGGCCCGTCGAGCAACGGCGTGGTCCAGAACGCGCGGGCACCCTCGGGCGGAGCGACGTCCTCGAAGCGGACGACCTCGGTGCCGAGCTCGTTCCCAGCGCCCCACTCGGCGGTCCGCCACTTGAACATCAGATACGCGACTGACGTAGCGCCCGGGTTCCTGATGTGTGGTGCTGCCAGGCGGGGTAGTAGACGAACGATCCAGGCCGGAGGCGCTCCGTGCGTGGCTCGGCATCGAACGGCCCGTTCGGGATGACGAGCTCCACCTCGCCGTGCAGGGGGATCAAGAGCTCCTCCTCCACGTGAGCATGCGGCGGGTGCGGTGAGTGACCTGCACGGCTCGCCCTTTGCTCCACACCGCCGGCTCGGGAAGGTCTCTGCGCCCGAGTAGTCGACGAGGCGTCGGCATTCGGCCGGGTCGAGCAGCCCGACGGGCCCCAGATAGCCGTTGCGTTCGAGTTCGCGCGCGCCGATCGTCAGCCGCGGCTTGCATGCTCGAACCCTATGCCGCCTCGATGCGTTCCGCGAGCTCGCGCGAGATGGCGTGCTCGCCCCGCGTCGTCCGCACCGTGACTGGGCCGCCGAATGGCGCGTAGGCGACGAGCTCGAGATCGGAGCCGGGGACTAGCCCGAGCTCGCCGAGGTAACGCAGCAGGTCGGAGTCCCCGTCGGGAACGCGCGATACCGATGCATGCGCGCCGGGCTCCAGATCGAGCAGCGTGCGATGAGCGGCCGGCACGACACGCAGCTCGCGATCGGGAATCGGGTCACCGTGGGGATCGTGTGTCGGGAATCCGAGCTCGGCGTCGATCTTCGCCTCGAGCTCCTCGGAGAGTGCGTGCTCGAGCAGCTCCGCTTCCGCGTGCACCTCGTCCAGAGACAGCCCGAGCCGATCGACGAGGTAGCGCTCGAGCAGTCGATGGTGGCGAAGCACTTCGAGGGCGCCACGCCGCCCGGCATCGGTGAGCGCGACTCCACGATGCGGTACTCGCTCCACGAGGCCGAGCTCGTCGAGGCGCTTGGTCATCGCGGTCGCGGAGGGCGCGCTCACGCCCATCCGTTGCGCGAGCGCCGACGTCGTCACGCGTTCGCCTGCGGACTCGAGGCTGTAGATCGCCTTCAGGTAGTCCTGCACGGCGACGCTGAGATCGGGCGTCTGGGTCTGGGCTGGCATCTCCAGCGCCTTAGGTTACACTCCGAGTCGGAATTAGTCATGCCTAAAACACGCCTCACCCGGGGGAAGCTGCTCGCAGCCGCGGCGCCGCTCGCGGCCGTCCCGCTCGTCGGAAAGCTCGCGCTCGACGCGAGCGCTGCGCCGTCCGGGCACGACCACTCGGGCCACAGCCACGAGCGGATGCCTGCGAACCACCTCGAGGGCTCGATGGGGCACGCGGCCATGGTCGGCGACGAGGCTCCCGCGGTCGGAGGGCCAACGGATCTCGATGCCCTTCTCTACCCGCCTCCCGCGTTGCCCTATGAGCCGGGGCGCGTCCGCGAGTACACGCTCACCGCGACGGACACGGAGCTGGAGGTCGCACCCGGCGTCTTCTTCCCGGCGTGGGTGTACAACGGCACCGCGCCCGGCCCGGTGATCCGCGCGACCGAGGGTGACCGGCTGCGGGTGAACTTCTTCAACGGCGGCTCGCACCCGCACACGATCCACTTCCACGGGATTCATCCGACGAAGATGGACGGCGTCTTCCAGGTCGTCGATCCAGGCGGTCGCTTCACGTACGAGTTCGAGGCCCGCCCGGCGGGCATGCAGCTGTACCACTGCCACTCGACGCCGCTGAAGAAGCACATCCAGAAGGGCCTCTACGGCGCGTTCATCATCGATCCCAAGGAGCCGCGACCGCCTGCCAAAGAGCTCGTCATGGTGATGAGCGGGTTCGACACGGACGGCGACGGCGAGAACAACTTCTACACCGTGAACGGGCGCTCGTTCTACTACGCGCGCTATCCGATCCGGGTGAAGCGCTCCGAGCTCCTGCGTATCTACCTCGCGAACCTGACCGAGTTCGACCCCATCAACTCGTTCCACCTGCACGCGGACTTCTTCCGCTACCAGCCGACCGGCACGGGCGACCACTGGGAGTACACGGACACGGTGATGCAGTGCCAGGGCCAGCGCGGCGTGATCGAGATCGAGTTCGCAGAGCTCGGCCTCCACATGTTCCACGCACACCAGTCCGAGTTCACCGAGCTCGGCTGGATGGGTTTCTTCGAGGTCGTGGATTAGTGGAAGCCGGCTCGGCGACGACGGGCTCGAGCCGCATCAACTGGCGGCTGTGGGCGGTCGTGCCGGTCCTGCTGCTCGCGCTCGCCGTCGGCGCCGTGGTGACGGCCGGCTCGTCGCTCGTCGATCTCGTCGGCTCGAACCCGCCGCCCGCGGACAAGTTCGACATTCGCCGCGTCGAGTTCACGCCTGGTGAGATTCGGATCGTCGTCCGAAACCCGCAGCGCGACGACCTCACGATTGCGAACGTAAACGTCGACGACGCCATCGTCCCGTACTCCGTCGACGGCCCGACGACGCTCGGCCGACTCCGCTCGAGCACGATCGTCGTCCCGTTCCAATGGGTCGAGTCGGAGCCGATCTCGGTGGGCGTGACGAGCTCCACCGGGATCCAGACCGTGAAGGCGATCCCCGCGGCCGTCGAGACGCCGCAACCCTCCGTCGAAGGATTCTTCGGGTACGCGCTGATCGGGCTCCTGGTCGGCGTCCTCCCGATCGCGCTCGGGCTGCTCTGGCTCCCCGCTCTGCGTCAGGCGGGACCGGTGTGGCTCGCGGCGTTCATGGCTTTCACGGCCGGGCTGCTCACGTTCCTCGGCGTCGAGGCGCTTGCAGAAGCCTTCGACCTGCAGGCAACTCTTCCGTCCGCACTCGGGGGCGCGGGGCTCGTGCTCCTCGGTGTCGCGTTGAGCTTCCTCGGGATGACCGCGCTCGCAGGCAGGCTCTCCGGCGGCTCGGCTGCCTCGGGACTGGCGCTGTCGCTCCTGATCGCGGTCGGCATCGGCCTCCACAATCTCGGCGAGGGCCTCGCGATCGGCGCCTCCTTCGCGCTCGGGGAGCTCCAGCTCGGCGCGTTCCTGATCATCGGCTTCATGATCCACAACGTCACCGAGGGCCTCGGTATCGCGACTCCGGTCGCCAAGACTCGCGTCACCATCCTCGCCCTCGCAGGACTCGCGCTCATTGCGGGCGCACCGGCGATTCTCGGCGCGTGGATCGGCGGCTACACGTCGAACGATGTGCTCGGCGCGCTGTTCTTCGCCATCGCTGCCGGAGCAGCGCTCCAGGTCGTGGTCGAGGTCGGCCGCTACGTCGCGCGCACTGCGCCAGCCGGACTCCGCTCTGGCCACGCGATCGTGGGCTTCATCGCAGGTATCGCGACGATGTACGTCACCGGCGTCCTCGTCGCGTAGCGCCAGGCAACCCGTCCTTAACGGCCGCTAACCCGAGGTTCACCGGGGCAGGGCTATAACCGTCGAGTCATGTCGTTCGCCTCGTTCCGCCCCGTCGCCGCCCTCGTCGCATCCGCGATTCTCGGCGGCGTCGTTGCGGTCGGAGCGGTTGCTCTCCTCGGCGGTCTCGACTCCGGCACGACCGTGGTGACCGAGACATCTGCTGCGCGCAGCCCAGGGCTCGCGCCGGCGGACGCCAACGGGATGAGCGTGAACGAGATCTACGAGCGCGCCGCGTCGGGCGTCGTGCGTGTCAACTCGACAAGCAATTCGACCGCCGCAAGCGGGCTCGGATCGCAGCAGACATCGGCGCTCGGCTCCGGCTTCGTCATCGACAAGACCGGGCACATCGTCACGAACTACCACGTCGTCGAGGGCGCTGACGTCGTCACCGTGAGCTTTTCGAACCGCGACACGGTCAAGGCCGAGGTCGTTGGCACCGATCCGTCCAGCGACATCGCGGTGCTGCGCGTGAACACCGCGGCGAGCGCGCTCACGCCACTTCCGCTCGGCAACTCCGACGCAGTCGAGGTCGGCGACCCGGTCGTCGCGATCGGCAATCCCTTCGGCCTCGACCGCACCGTGACCGCGGGCATCGTGAGCGCTCTCCAGCGCCTGATCACGGCCCCGAACCGCTTCACCATCGACCACGTCATCCAGACCGATGCGCCGATCAACCACGGCAACTCGGGCGGTCCTCTTCTCTCGAGCCGTGGCCAGGTCATCGGCGTCAACACGCAGATCGAGACGGGTGACACCGCGACCGGCAACGTCGGGATCGGCTTTTCCGTCCCCTCGAACACCGTCAAGGACGTCGTCGCTCAGATCATCCGCACGGGCCGCGTGGATCACGCCTATCTCGGGATCAGCGGCCAGGCAGTGACGCCCGACGTCGCCGACAAGTACAACCTTGCGGTCAAGGCGGGCGTCGTGGTCGAGTCCGTCACGAACGACTCGGGCGCGGACAAGGCAGGCCTCGAAGGTGGCAAGACGCAGGTCGTCGTCGCCGGTGAGACCTACGTCCTCGGAGGCGACATCATCGTTTCCTTCGACGGCGCGAAGATTTCCTCGATCGAACAGCTCCGCGACGCGGTCGCCGCGCACAAGCCCGGCGACAAGGTCACGGTCGTGATCTACCGCGACGCGAAAAAGACGAGCGTGACCGTCACGCTCGGACGGCAGCCCGCATCCCCCCAGGGCTAGCCGGGAGCACGGCCCCGGTGCTCCGGGGCCTGCTCACCTTCCTCGGCTCGGGGTCCGACCGCCTGCCCGGACCCCGGCCGACCTTCTTACTCCGGCGCAGATGACCATCCCCGAGTGGGGATGGTCATCGCGCAACATCCCTGAAGGCGTCCGCTTTGCGGCCGCAACGGCTTCGAATCGCTGTCCGATCAGCTGCCGGGTTCTGGGCCAGCGCTTCGTCGGTGAGGGTGTAGCCGCGCTCGATGAGCGCTCGCTTGCGCTCGGCCGGCCACGGGGTCTCGCTGCGGAACGTCGGGTCGAGGCTCGCCTCGCCCGCTGTCCCGCGCACGATGAGTGCCGGCACGTGGCGGTCGTGGCGGAACGGGAAGCGTGCGGCGGCAAACCGTGACTCGAGATCTGCCCGGAGCCGCCGGCGACGCCACGGTGCCGCGGAGGCGATCGCGGTTGCGATCACGTCCTCCCGTAGTAGCCGTAGCTCGTGCACAGACGTCTCGCGCTCACCGACGAGCCGATCCTCGACGACCGCATTGCGTCCGAACGCCACACGCATGAGCCGCACGATCAGCTCGCCGTAGTGCGCCGGTTCGCCTCGCGATGCGCGCTCCTGAGCGAGGCGCAGTTCCGAGAGGAGGGCACGGACCGGAGGCACGGCGCGAAACCGCTCGAGTCGCTCGCGCGTGCGCTCGAGGTAGGCGGCGTCGCTGACCGGGTAGCTCGGGATGTAGCGGAACGCTGCGATCTCGCCGACCTCCGGATTCCGGTAGGCGTGCTCGAACGGGAAGTTCCGCACCCAGCCGCCGTCCGTGGCGATGCGGCCGTCGACGCTGATCGGGAGAACGAGGCCACTGATCGCGGCGGACGCGAGGATCGCGCGCCCCATCACCTCCGGCTCGCTCGTCCGCGACGAGTACTCGAGCTCGAAGTCGCGCTCCTGGTCGCCTTCGGGATAGTCGCTCACGTCGGTCGCGTAGACGCGGAGCTCGATCGACGAAGCGGCGAGCGCCGCGCCGAGCTCGGCTGGGGAGCCGATGCGAGCGGCGATCGTCGAGGGGAGCGTGTAGTCGTGCAGGCCACCCGGCAGCTGCCAGATCGGGCGTGGCCTGAACGCATCGGCAGGCTGGATGTCCAGGAGGAACTCCTCCAGGTCGTCGAGCCGGCCGAGCGCGGTCATCATTCCGACGAGCGCGCCCGCAGAGGTTCCGTAGATCCAGCCGATCCGTGGCCAGAGTGCGGTCTCCGACAACCGCCGGAGGAACCCGAGCTCGAGCATGACGCCGTTGATCCCGCCGCCCGAGAGCACCACTGCGACGTCGCGTCGGTCGGGATCGGGCACGAGGCTATTGTGACTCCGTGGAGTCGGAGCTACGTCCTGGAGCAGCGGTGCTCTCGGACACCGACCTCGAGTCGGACGAAGAGCTGTGGACGGGCGACGACGACGGGGACCACGGCGGCTGGTTCTGTGTCCGCACGGATCCGTTCCCCTGTCCGGCTGACGGATGTCCCTTCGTCGCGGACTTCATGACCGCGGCGCACCTCGTGCTCGTGTGGGAGGAGCGTGACGATCCGAACCTCCTCTGGCACGCGCAGCGGGCCAAGGAGGTGGGGCGGAATCCGCGCATCGTCGGGTACGAGAGCGCGTTCGGGCCGAGCGCGTCGTACTACGCGTGGGAAGCTGCCGGCCGGCCTGTTCACGGTGTGAAGCGGTAACCGGCTCCATTTCTCTTCTGCGCTGGATCTTCTGCGACGGCTCCCGCGACGCCTCTCATCGCCTCGCCGACGGTGGGGTGCGGCTGCGCGAAGCCGTCCCGCTAGAGTCGGCGTGATGGCGAGCGCCACCCTGCACGTGAGCGGAGTGCGCTGCGAGCGCTGCATCGGCCGCCTCGCAGGCGCCCTGCGCGGTCACGACGGCATCGAGTCCGCGAACGCGAATCTCATGGGGGAGGTCGCGCTCTCGTGGGACGAGGAGAAGACCTCCAAGGACGAGATCGTCGCGGCGCTGAGGCGTTCCGGCTTCCCCGAGATCGAGCCAGAGCGGGAATAGCCCCCGTCAGCACCTCGTTCCAGGCTCCGGTACAGGACAGCGGTACGGTACGCCGGTGAGCGAGCCGGGCCCCGACACCGACGCACGCCGGATCGCGACCGAAGCTCGCGATCGAGCGCGCTTCGAGGAAGACGCCCTCGCGCTCGCCGATCAGGTGTATCGGGTTGCGAGGCGACTCGTCGGCTCGCGTGAGGAGGCAGAGGATCTCGTGCAGGAGACGTATGCAAGAGCGTTTCGCAGCTGGAAGTCGTTCACACCGGGGACGAATCTCCGTGCGTGGCTCCTTCGCATCCTCACGAACCTCAACGTCGATCGCGGTCGCAAGATCCAGCGCTCCCCGCAGACGCAGCCGCTCGAGGAGACCGACTACTACCTCGCCAACAAGATGGCTTCCGCCGCCGGCGAGGAGGCGCTCGAGACGGACGACGTCGTCGAGCGTTTGTCGCAAGACTCGATCGTGAACGCGTTGTCGGAGATCCCACCACAGTTCCGCGACGTCGTGGTGCTGGTGGACATCGGGGACTTCTCGTACGCTGATGCAGCACAGATCCTCGACGTACCGATCGGAACCGTCATGTCTCGACTTCACCGTGGTCGTCGCGCCTTGAAGCAGCACCTTGCTGAGGAGGCGCTCTCCTGATGGGAGAACCGTGCGATCGCTGTGAAGAGCTCCTCCAGGACTTCCTGGATCGCACGCTGACCGACGCCGAATGGCGCGAGGCCGAGACGCATCTCGGCGACTGTGACTACTGCCGCCGCCGCTACCGCTTCGAGGAGAGCCTCCGCCGCTACGTGCGGACGAGCTCGGTGGAGCGCATGCCGCCGGGCCTCATGGACAAGCTCGCCGAGCTCCGCGGGCTCGACGCGACGGCCTAGAGTCGTCGCAGATCCTCTTCCGTGTCGACGTCGCCCGGCGCGCCGAGGTCGTCGCACGGGACGAGCCTGACCGGGTAGTCGCGCAAGCCCTCGTCGGGAATGTCGCTCCAGTCGGCGCGGCCGATGACGAGCGGATGGCCGCGCCCGCCTTCGTAGGACGCAGCGACCACGCCGCCTGCCTGCCGCCACTCCTCGAGGACGCGCTCGATCGCCTGCGGAGCGAGAGTCGGCCCGTCCGCGAGGACGACGACCGCCGCCTCGACCTCCGGCCCGAGCGCGGAGAGCCCGCAGCGCAGTGACGCTCCTGGCCCTCGCTCCCAGTCGGGGCAGGAGACGAGCCTCCCGTCTTCGGGGGGCTCGAGCGCGTACGCACCCGCGACGACGACGATCTCGTCGACCGACGTCTCGCGCAGGCGCCCGAGCACGCGGGGAAGGAGAAGGCGCTGCTTGGGGCTTCCGAACCGGGACGCCTCGCCGGCCGCGAGGACGACCGCGGCGACGGTCATCAGCTCTGCCGCGACGGTGACGCTGGAGATGACGACCGGCTGCGACGGAGGGCCGTCTCCCACGCCGAGCGCCGCGATTCGATCGATCGTGTCCATGCCATCCGTCACCTGGCCGACGATCGCGTAGTCCGGGGTGAGCATGTCAGCTGCCGCGTCGTCCGTCACGACGAAGAACTGGCTGCCCGACGTTCCGGGCGCCTCGTCCGGCGACTTCGCCATCGCGACGGTGCCCTTCGTGTACTTCGCGTCGGATGGCGGCTTGTCGACGGTCGAGTACCCCGGCCCGCCCGCGCCCGTCTGTGTCGGATCGCCTCCCTGGATGACGAATCCGGGAACGACGCGATGGAAGATCGTGTTGTCGAAGAAGCCGTCGTAGGCGAGCGCGACGAGCGACGCGACAGTGTTCGGCGCGAGCTTCTGATCGAGGGTGACCGTGAACGAGCCACAGGACGTGTCGAACGTCAGCGCGTACGTCTTGGACGGGTCGAGCGGCTCAGAGGGCGCGTCACGCACCTCGGCGTCGCGTGGCTCCGGCGCCTCGACGTCGGCGCACTCGGTGACCGGTGTCGTCGTGGTTGGTGTCGCCACCGCTGGCCGCCTCGTCCGCCGCTTCCGCAGCCGGCGACGAACGCAAGCGCGACGAGAAGCGTGATGAGAGCGCGCACGGCCTGCGATCCTATCCGAGCGATGCCGAGCGTCACGCGCTGCGAATGGGCCGCCGGAAGCGACGAGCTCATGCTCGCCTACCACGACGAGGAGTGGGGCGTGCCGTCGCACGACGACCGCCATCTCTTCGAGATGCTGACGCTCGAGGGCGCGCAGGCAGGGCTCTCGTGGTCGACGATCCTGCGCAAGCGCGAGGGGTATCGGAGGGCGTTCGCCGGCTTCGATCCCGCGACGGTCGCCGGCTTCGGGTCACGCGGACGTCGAGCGCCTCCTCGCCGATCCGGGGATCGTGCGCAACCGGCTGAAGGTCGAGTCGACGGTGAACAACGCGGCACGCGTCCTCGAGGTCCAGGACGAGCTCGGAAGCCTCGATGCATACCTCTGGGCCTTCGTCGACGGCGAGCCGATCGTCAACCAGTTGGCGCGCGCTCTCCGAGCTTCCTGCCGAGACCGACCTGTCGAAGGCGATCTCCAAGGACCTCAAGCGGCGGGGCTTCCGCTTCGTCGGGCCGACGGCGATCTACGCGTTCATGCAGACGGTCGGCATGGTCGACGACCACACCGTTGACTGTTTCCGCCGGTCGCGGTGAGCACGGCTCCCATCCAGTACGCCCGCAGCGGCGACGTCAACATCGCCTACCAGGTCACCGGCGCAGGGCCGTTCGACCTCGTGTTGATCCACGGGTTCTTCTCCCATCTCGAGATCGACTGGGAGCTGCCGGCGTCGCGGTACGTCAACGACCGCCTCGGGTCGTTCGCGCGCCTCATCCGCTTCGACAAGCGCGGCACGGGGCTCTCCGACCGCAACGTCGGTCTGCCCGATCTGGAGTCGCGAATGGACGACGTCCGGGCCGTGATGGACGCGGTCGGCAGCGAGTCCGCAGCGGTCTTCGGGTACTCGGAGGGCGGTCCGCTGGCCGTCCTCTTCGCCGCGACGTACCCGGAACGCGTCCGGGCGCTCGTCCTCTACGGCAGCTACGCGAAGCGGCGCGATCCCGACGACGATTACCCGTGGGCTCCGACCTGGGACGAGCGGCTCGAGGTCGCGCGTGAGCTCGAGGAGACCTGGGGCTCCAACGTCGACCTCGGGAGCATGTGGCCCGATCCGGACGAGGCCGAGAGCGCCTGGTTCCACCGGCGCGGGCGCGCCTCGCTCAGCCCTGCCGGCGCACGTGACCTGATCCTCATGAACTCGCAGGTGGACGTACGGGACGTCCTGCCGACCATCCAGTGCCCGACTCTCGTCGTGCACCGCACGGGAGATCGCGATGCACAACTCGACGAGGGCCGATACATGGCGGGACGGATCCCAGGGGCGCGCTTCGTCGAGCTGCCCGGTGACGACCACACGCTCGTCGCCGACCCCCGGGCCGTCCTCGACGAGGTGGAGGAGTTCCTCACCGGCATCAGGCCGAAGCAGTCGTCCGACCGTGTCCTCGCAACCATCCTCTTCACCGATCTCGTCGGCTCCACCCAGAGGGCGACGCAGCTCGGTGACGCAGCCTGGGTCGAGCTCCTCGCTCGGCACGATGCCGCGGTCCGAACCGAGTTCGACCGCTACGACGGCGAGGAGATCGACTCGGCCGGTGACGGCTTCCTCGCGCTCTTCGACGGGCCGGCGCGTGCGATTCGCTGCGGGCTCGCCATCCGCGACTCCCTCTCCGGGCTCGGCCTCGACGTGCGGGCCGGCGTCCACACGGGCGAGGTGGAGCGACCGGTCGGCGCGAAGCCTCGGGGGATCGCCGTCCACGTCGGCGCCCGTGTGATGTCCATCGCCGACGGCGGCGAAGTGCTGGTGAGCTCGACCACGCACGACCTCGTGGCGGGGTCCGGGCTCGACTTCGAGGATCGCGGCGAGCACGTCCTGAAGGGCGTCGAGTCCGCCCGCCGCGTGTACGCGGTCGTCGCCTAGGCGCGCGTCGTCAGCGAGACCATGTCCGCGAGGTTGACGAGCTGGATGGCGGCGCGGAAGGTCGCCACGCGCTCGCCGTCGTCCGCGATCTCCGGGCCGCCGCGCCACAGCTCCTGAGCCGTCGCGAGGAGCTCCTCGATGCGCTCGGACTGCTCGGGATGGCCGTTCGATCGCTCGCGCGAGGCGTTCACGGCCAGCCCCAGCGCACCTATGACGTCGCGCTGACGGAGCCAGAGCATCGGCACCGCCATCGAGATGTACTGGTGGATCCGTGCGAACGTGAGCGGTTGGACGAGCGAGGTCGGGCCGTGCGGCGCTGACAGCGGCTCGAGCTCCTCGCCGGCGATCATCCGGCGGGCGCTGCCGCCGAGCATCAGGCGCAGCTGCTTGTCGTCGAAGCCGGCGAGCTTCGCCGTCCGGACAGCCATGAGCAGCGAGTTCGGCTGCCGTCCGTACGGGTAGTCGGAGGCGTAGAGCACCTGCTCCGGTGCGACCTGGCGGTACAGGTCGAGGAGGTCGAGGCCGCTCCAGACGGACGTGTCGAAGAAGACTCCATCGAGGCCGCCGAGCCGCCCGGCGAGACCTCCCATGTCGGCGATCCCCGCGTGCGCGACGATGAGCTTCACGCCTTCGTTCCGCCGGACCAGAGTCTCGAGATCCTCTGCGATCGGCGGAAGGCCGCGGCCGCCGTGGATGAGGATCGGCACCGATCGCTCGACAGCGAGCGCGAACACCGGCTGAAGCCGCTCGTCATTGAGGGCGAACGCCTGCGCTCGCGGATGCAGCTTGATGCCGCGCGCGCCGAGATCGAGGCAGCGCCGTGCCTCCTCGAGCGGCTGCGTCGTGAGATCGAGGCGGACGAACGGGATGAGCTTCCCTCCCGATCGCTCGGCGTGGGCGAGCGTCCGGTCGTTGGGAACGGTGAACGCCGGCTCGCGGTCGTGCTCGTCGAGGCAGAACATGAACGCGCCGCGGAAGCCGTAACGGTCGAGAAGCGACGTCAGCTCGTCGTAGCCTCCGACCATCCCGTCGATGTCGTTTCCGAGATGGGTGTGGACGTCGAAGAGGTAGGCGTTCTCGGGCAGCTCGCGCCGGAGCTCCTCGTCCCACGCCTCAACCACGGCGCGGGCTCGCTCGAGCGGGGTCACGACCGGAGTGCCTCCCAGACGCGCGGCGGAGTCATCGGCAGCTCGCGGGGACGTGTGCCGGTGGCGGCTGCGACGGCGTTCGCGACGGCGGCGGGGGCTCCCACGACGGATGCCTCGCCGATGCCCTTGGCGCCGAACGGGCCGTCCGGAGCCGGCACCTCGACGATGAGCGTCTCGATCTCGGGGACGCGCTCCGCCGTCGGGATCGCGTAGTCGAGGAACGAGCCGGTGAGCAGCCGTCCGTCCTCGTCGTGGTGGAGCTCCTCGAAGAGCGCCCAGCCCATTCCCTGCACGGCACCGCCGCGCATCTGTCCCTCGACGAGGGCGGGGTTCAGTGCGCGTCCGACGTCCTGGGCGATGACGTGTCCGAGCAGCGCGACCTCGCCGGTCTCGCGGTCGACCCGCACGTGCGAGAGGTGCGCGGCGACCGATGGCGCACCGCTCGTCTGCGCCGAGCCGCCGTGGCCTTCGATCGGCTCGTACTGTCCGCCGAAACGCAGGGCCTTCTTGGCGAGCTCCTCGACCGTGATCGAGCGGTCGGGAGCTCCGACCGCGCTCACGACGCCGTCGATCACTTCGAGATCGTCGGGCGCGATCTCCAGCTCCTGCGAGGCCGCAGCCAGCACCTTCTGCCGCGCCGACTCCGCGGCGCGCAGGACGGCAGCACCGACCGTGTACGTCACCTTCGAGCCGCCGCTACCTCCGGCATAGGGCCCCGAGCTCGTGTCGGCGCAGACCACGCGGACCTTGTCCGGAGAGAGGCCGAACGCGGCCGCCGCGATGATCGCGAAGCCTGAGTTGACGCCGCTCATGTCCGCGGCCGACGTCACCACCGTCATCGTCCCGTCGGAGTCCACGCGGCAGACGGCCGCCGCCGGCTCGAGCCCTCCGGGCCAGTGGCCGGCCGCCATCCCGATCCCTTCGTTCTCCGGGAGCGAGTGCCGCCGCGACCACAGCGGGTGCTCCTTGAGCCGCTCGAGGACCTCCCGCGCGCCGATGAGCGGGAACGGGTTGCCGCTCACGCCGACATCGCCCTCGGCGACGGCGTTCTTGAGCCGCAGCTCGATCGGATCGAGCCCGAGCGCCTCGGCGAGCTCGTCGAGGAGCGACTCGAGCGCGAAGGCGGCGGTCGGCGCCCCCGGCGCGCGGTAGGCACCGAACGTGAAGCGGTTCGTCTGCACGCCGTATCCGCGCAGGTCGTGCGCCTCCCAGTTGTACGGGCCGGCGACGAGCAGCGAGCTGAGGCCCTCGACGCCCCAGCCCGCGTTCGAGCCGCGGTCGACGATCAGCCGCGCCTCGATCCCGGTGAGCGTTCCGTCGGCGCGGGCGCCGATCTTCAGACGCGTCACCTGCGCCGACGCCGGGTTCGTCGCCTGGAAGTCCTCGGAGCGCGTGAGCACGAGGCGGACAGGACGCCTCAGCGCGAGCGCGGCGCCGACGGCGAGCGGCTCGACGAGCGCGAACTTGCCTCCGAACGCGCCTCCGAGCGGCTCCGCGATGACCCGGATGCGCTCGAGCGGCAGGTCGAACGCGCGGGCGAGCTCGCGCTGCGTGACGAACGAGCCCTGCGTGCTCGTGGAGACGACGAGCGTGCCCGACGGCTCGAGCCAGGCGGTGCAGACCTGTGGCTCCAGGTACGCCTGGTACACCCACGGCGTCCGGAACGTCCCCTCGACGACCGCTGCGCTCGCAGCGAACGCCGCGCCGACGTCGCCCTGTTCGCGCGTGATGCGGTCGAGCACGTTGCCGGAGAGCTCCTCCTCGGGATCGTCGGCCTGGCCGTGGTCGACGCCCGCGTGGATCGACTCGAGATCGCCGCCCTCGTCGTCCGACTCCTCCACCGTGCGCGCCAGGGCAGCACCCGGCCGCATCGCCTCCTCCACGTCGACCGCTGCGGCGAGCGACTCGTAATCGATGACGACGGCCTCGGCTCCGTCTTCGGCGGCGGCCTCGGACTCGGCGACGACGAGCGCTACGGGCTGACCGGCGAAGACCACCTCCTCGCGCGCGAGCGGCTCGGAGGTGCGGTCGGTGCCCTTCGACACGATGGGGAGGTCGGCCGCGGCGAGCACGGCGACGACACCCGGAATCGCGAGGGCGGCCTCCTTGTCGATGCCACGGATCCGCGCATGAGCCTCGGTCGCGAGCACGGGTCGGGCGTGCAGGAGGCCGTGGACGTAGCCGTCGGCGGCGTAGCGCGTCGCGCCGGTCACCTTGTCGGGCGCGTCGACGCGCGGTCGGGAGACTCCAATGAGGGTGTCGCTCATGCGTCCTCCTTCGCTCGATCGTGCGCGATGGCGAGCGCGCGCTCGGCGACGACCGCGGCGAGCTCTCGCCGGTACTCCGCGGATGCGAAGCGGTCGCCGTAGATGTCGGCCTCGGCGATCGAAGATCGCGTGTCGTCGCCCGAGAGGACGAACGGCGTCGCGCCGACTCCCGTGAGCGCCACGGTCTCAATGCCAGAACTCACGAGCGCCGCGGCACCGGCGAGCGCGAAGCCCGAAGCAGGATGCTCGACCGAGACGTACGCGGAGCCCGAGCCCGATGGCGGGATCGCGACGACGATGTCCGTCACGAGCTCCTGCTGTCCGAGTGTCGTCATGAACGGGCCGAGCAGAGCGTCCGCGAGGGCGACCTCCCGTTCTTCGCCGGGGCCACGAAGCCGGAGCCGCGCACCGAGCGCGAGCAGGACTGCCGGCATGTCCGACGCCGGGTCGGCGTGGGCGACGCTGCCTCCGATCGTCCCGAGGTTTCGGACCTGCAGATCGCCGATCCCGCCGGCGCATTCGGCGATGGCGGCGAGAGCCGGGCGATCGAGGACATCCGACGACGTGAGCTCCGCCCAGGTCGTGAGCGGTCCGATGTGGAGCTCCCCGTCCCGCTCCTCGACACCACGAAGCGCGAGCCGTGAGATGTCGACGACGAGCGACGGACGCGCGATCCGCAGCTTCATCACCGGGACGAGCGACTGCCCGCCGGCGATCGCCTTCGCGTCGGGCTCGGCCAGCAGCTCGAGTGCGTGGTCGAGGTCGGACGCCCGCGCGTAGCGCGTCGAGGCGGGGATCATGTGGCCGCTACCGCCTGGATCGACTCCACGATTCCCTGGTACCCCGTGCAGCGGCAGAGGTTGCCGCGTAACGCGTGTCGGATGTCGTTCTCGCTCGGCGACGAGTCGCGGGAGAGAAGGTCGGCGGCAGTGAGAATCACGCCCGGTGTGCAGAACCCGCACTGCAGGCCGTGATGCTCGACGAACGCGCGCTGGAGCGGGTGCATCTCGCCGTCGCGTGCAAGACCTTCGATCGTGGTGATCCCGCGGCCGTCGGCCTGATGGGCGAGGAGCGTGCAGCTCTTCACAGCGCGCCCGTCGAGGAGGACGGTGCACGCGCCGCACTGGCTCGTGTCGCAGCCGATGTGCGCTCCCGTCAGCCCGAGGCCGTCGCGCAACGCGTGGACGAGAAGCGTGCGGCCCTCGACCTCGAGCGAGCGTTGCTCGCCGTTGACGACGAGCGTGACGGTGTCAGACACCGGCTGGGAGCGTGGCGAGCTTGTCGCGCAGGTACGCGAGGTATGGCTGAGGGTCGATCGCCGCGGTTCCGGTGATCCGCTCGATCGTCTCCTTCGGCGTGAACTTGCGGCCGAGGGAGTAGAGGTTGTCGCGCAGCCACGCGGCGAGCTCGTGCAGCTCGCCGGCCTCCATCTGGGAATCGAGGTCCGGGATCGCCTCGCGGACGGCGGCCCAGATCTGCAGCGAGATGACGTTGCCGAGCGCATAGGTCGGGAAGTAGCCGATGCCACCTTGCGACCAGTGAATGTCCTGGAGCACGCCGTGCGTATCGTCGGGCACGTCGACCCCCAGCAGGTCGCGCATCCCCTCGTTCCATGCATCCGGAAGATCCTTCGGATCGAGCGTGCCCTCGATGAGCCGCTGCTCGAGCTCGAAGCGCAGGATGATGTGAAGGCTGTACGTCGTCTCGTCGGCTTCGACCCGGATGAGCCCCGGCTCGGCGCGGTTGACGGCGGCGAGGAACGCCTCGAGGTCGACGTCGCCGAGCTGCGCCGGGAACGCGTCCTGCAGCGGCTCGTACCAGTGCAGCCAGAACGCCCGCGAGCGGCCGACGAGGTTCTCCCAGGTGCGACTCTGCGACTCGTTGAGGCCGAGCGACGGCGAGGCGGCGAGTGGCGTGCGCTCGAGCGACGGAGCAATGCCATGTGCGTAGTGGCCGTGTCCCGCCTCGTGCAGCGTCGACCAGAGCCCGTCGAGGCGGCTCTCGAAGCGCGTCGTCATGCGCACGTCCCGACGCGAGAACGAGGTGCAGAACGGATGGACGGTCGGGTCGAGTCGGTACGACCCCTCCTCGAGACCGAGGGTCGCGAGGATCCGGCCGTAGAACGCTGCCTGCTCATCGGCCGGGTAGGTCAGCTCGAGGAAGGACGCTTCGACGCGCGGTGCGTCCTGCACGAGCTCGGCGAGGACGGGGCGGATCGTTCCGAACACATCCGCGACCTCGGTCGTCGTCATGTACGGCTCGAAGTCGTCGAGGAGCGGCGTGTACGGCGAGTCCTCCCACTCGAAGCACTCGACGTAGCGGCGCTTCAGGTCGAGGTTGCGCTCGAGCGCGGGAAGGAAGCTCGCGAAGTCGTTCTTCGCGCGCGCCTCGATCCAGACCTGGTTGCCGAGCGCTGCAGAGCGGATCATCTCGGTGCGGAGCTCGGTGGGAACGCGGCGCTGCTTCTCCCAGTCGCGGCGCGTGACACGGATCAGGCTCGCGTCGTCGGAGTCGTAGTCGAGCGACTCCTCGAGTGGTTGCAGTCGCTCGAGCAGACGGCCGATCTCCGCGTCGGTGAAGCGCTCGTGCGCGATCCGGCCGATCGTCGCGAGTGCTTCGGCCCTTGCCGGGTGCCCGCCAGGGGGCATGGTCACCTTCTGATCCCAGGCGAGCACACCTCCCGCACGCGAGAGATCCGAGATCTCGGCGAGGCGCTCACGGAGCGCGCGAAGGTCCGCGTCCACCTCGGAGGACTCTACCGGCGGCGTTAGGATCCGCGTCCGATGTCCGACCAGGCGATCGAAACCCTCTTCGAAGAGGATCGGCGCTACCCGCCGCCGCCGGAGTTCGCAGCGCAGGCGAACGCGAAAGCGGACATCTACGACATTCCGTTCGAGGAGTTCTGGGAGCGGGAGGGCCGCGAGCGCGTGACGTGGTTCGAGCCGTTCACGTCGCTCCTGGAGTGGGAGCTCCCGTACGCGAAGCTGGTACGGCGGCGGGAAGATCAACGTCGCGTACAACTGCCTCGACCGGCACGTCGAGGCCGGTCTCGGCGAGCGCGTTGCCTACTACTACGAGGGCGAGCCGGTCGACGAGCATGCGTCGATCACGTACCAGCAGCTGCTCGACGAGGTGGTTCGCGCGGCGAACGGCCTGAAGGCGCTTGGGGTCGGGAAGGGCACTCCGGTCGGCATCTACATGGGGATGGGGCCCGGCCTTCCGGTCGCGATGCTCGCGTGCGCGCGGCTCGGCGCGCCGCACACGGTCGTCTTCGGCGGCTTCTCGGCCGAGGCGCTCGCGGACCGGCTCAACGACATGCGCTGCGAGGTGTTGCTGACGCAGGACGAGAGCTACCGGCGCGGGACGATCGTTCCGCTGAAGCGGAACGCTGACGAGGCGCTCGAGTCATGCCCGGGCGTTCGTGCCGTCGTCGTCGGTCAGCGCACGCGCGGCGACGTCCCGATGACGCCGGGCCGCGACGTCACGTGGAACGAGCTCGTGGAGGGGCAGTCGACGGATCCCGCGTCATGCCCGTGCGAGCCGATGGATGCGGAGGACCTCCTCTACCTCCTCTACACGAGCGGGACGACGGCCAAGCCGAAGGGCATCGCGCACACGACGGCCGGCTACCTCGTCGGTGTGGCCGCGACACACCACTACATCTTCGACCTGAAGCCCGAGCGCGACGTCTACTGGTGCGCCGCTGACATCGGCTGGGTCACGGGGCACAGCTACATCGTCTACGGGCCGCTCTGCAACGGTGCGACGAGCGTGCTCTACGAGGGGACGCCCGACTTCCCGGACAAGGCCCGTTGGTGGGAGATCGTCGAGCGCTACAAGGTCACGATCCTGTACACGGCGCCGACGGCCATTCGCGCGCACATGAAGTGGGGGCCGGAGCACGCGGCGAAGCACGATCTCTCGTCGCTACGGCTGCTCGGCACGGTCGGCGAGCCGATCAACCCGGAGGCGTGGATGTGGTACCGCGAGCACATCGGTCTCGAGCGCACGCCGATCGTGGACACGTGGTGGCAGACCGAGACCGGGATGGTCCTCATCACTCCGCTTCCCGGCGTGACGACGACCAAGCCGGGGTCGGCGACGAAGCCGTTCCCCGGGATCGACGCGACCGTCGTGGACGATCTGGGCAACGAAGTCGGGCCGGGAGGTGGCGGGTATCTCGTGTTGCGCCGGCCGTGGCCCGCGATGACGCGTGGGATCTTCGGCGACGACGCGCGCTTCCGTGCGACGTACTGGGAGCGCTTCCCGGGCATGTACTTCGCCGGTGACGGTGCGCGCATCGACGAGGACGGCGACTTCTGGCTCCTCGGGCGGGTGGACGACGTGATGAACATCTCGGGCCACCGCATCTCGACGATCGAGGTGGAGTCGGCGCTCGTCGACCACCAGAGCGTCGCCGAGGCCGCCGTGTGCGGCCGTGCCGATTCACTGACGGGTCAGGCGATCGTCGCCTTCGTGACGCTGAAGGGCGGCGAGGAGGGATCCGTCGAGCGGCTCGAGGAGCTCCGCAACCACGTCGCCGTGAAGATCGGCCCGATCGCGAAGCCGGCGAACATCGTCTTCACGCCCGAGCTGCCGAAGACGCGTTCGGGGAAGATCATGCGGCGGCTTCTTCGCGACGTCGCCGAGCACCGGCCGCTCGGCGACACGACGACGCTCGCCGATCCGGCGGTCGTCTCCGAGATCGCCGATCGCGCGGTCGCCCAGCCGACCGAGGACTAGCGGCTACTCCGGCCGGTAGGTACCGAAGCTCCAGATATTCCCTTCGCGGTCGCGTGACATGAATTCGCGCGAGCCGTAATCCGTGTCCGCCAGCGGTCGAACGATCTCGGCGTCAGCTCTTCGAGCTCGCTCGTAGTGCGCTTCGATGTCGTCGACGATGAGGTAGACGCCCTGGTTGACACCGCCGAGCTCGCGGGGTGTTCGCATCCCCCAGTCGTTGTCGAAGGCAGCTCCGAGCATGATCATGCTGTCGTCGAAGCGCATTTCGGCGTGGGCGACGCCGCCGTCTGGCGTCTCGTGCACCGCCGTCTGTTCGAAGCCGTATGCCTTCGTCAGCCAGTCGAGCGCCGCCCTGGCGTCGTCGTAGGCGAGGAACGGAATGCAGTTCACGCGGACCTCCTTCTCTCGGAATTGTTTCGAGCCTAGGGCGGGAGGTGCGCTCGTCTTGGACGAATGTGACCTGGCTACGCCAGCACGCCGCCGTCGGGCACGATTCGGCGGCGAACGCGCCCGGTGACGCGTCGGCGAACTCGCGGAAGTCGCGGTTCAGGTGTGCCTGGTCGTAGTACCCGCTCTCGACGCGACCTCGCCGAGACTGTGTGACCCGTCGCCGAGGAGCGACACCGCGCGCTCGAACCGGAAGATGCGGGCGACGGTCTTCGGCGGTAGCCCGACCTGCTCGCGGAAGCTCGTAGCGAGATGGCGGCGACTGCGGCCGAGCCTGCCGCAGATCCAGCCGATCGGCGCCGCGCCGTGCGTCCGCTCGAGCATCCGCCACGCCCACGCGACGTCGCTGCGAGGGCTCGCGTGCTTCGGCCATTCGTGCGAGCAGGATCGCGTCGACCAGTGCAAACCGCTCCTCCCAGGTCGCAATGCCGCTCGAGTCGTTCGTCCAGTCCACGCAGGGTGCGAGGCACGACGTCGTCCAGGGCGAGGACACGGTTCGTGAGCTCGTACATAGGTAGCCCGAGCAGCGCGTGGCGCCGAGCGGTGTGATGTTCACCTGCAGGCAGCTCGCAGGCCCGGTCGCGGCGACGTATGCCGAGCGCTCCCCGAGCCCGGCGACGAAGCTGCCGTGCTCCTCGCTTACTCCCGCGAGCGCTCCGCGACCTCCCACGTCGAGCCGAGGTTCACGATCAAGGGGAGCCACGTCGTCGGGGCCTGCTGTCGGAGCGGCGCGAGAGTGCCACTCTCCGTGTATCCCTGGTAGTCGCCGACGAACCCGCGAAGCCGCGCGTCGGGCGCGCGCAGAACGAGCTCCCAGGTGCCGATCGGACTCGTGGTGGACGACCGCCCCCGTCTCATGGGTAGAGGCTAGACCGTCGCGAGCGCAGCTTCGAAGCGGCAACGGTGCGGTCGATGTCCGCCTCCGTCGTCCGCCAGCTCGAGACCGAGACGCGAATCGCCGTCCGTCCGTCCCACGTCGTCCCGCCTGAGGGCATCTGCGGAAGCGTCCGGTCGAAGGCGCCGGAGATCTCCTCCATCGAAGCCTGTGGGAATACCGGGCGCTCGCCCAGCGTGTCGAGATAGTCGGCCGCGAGCTCCGCGGTTCGGCGGAGGAGGTCGCGCTCGTCGCTCACGCGGCGAGGAGCTTCTCGAATCGCGCGGGGTCGTCGAACGGCCCGACGAGGGCGAGATAGAGGCGCTTGTCCTCGAAGAGATCTCTCGCGACGCGCTGGATGTCCTCGACGGTCACTTCGTCGAGACGCCGGAGAAGCTCGTCCGGCTCCTCGATCTCGCCCTCGAGAACCTCCCGCCGAAGGCCGTACTGGATCGTCCCCTGCGGGCTCTCGAGCCGGAGCACGAACCGCCCCTTCGCGTAGCCGCGCGCCTTCTCGAGCTCGTCCGAGGGAACGGGCTCGGCGGAGATCTTTCGTAGCTCGCCGAGAATCGTCGTGATCGCCTCGTCGACGCGAGCCACGTCGACTCCTGCGCTCGCGTAGAAGGTGCCGGCGTCGGTGTACGCCGTATTCCCTGCGTGCACGTAGTACCCGAGCCCGCGCTTCTCGCGCACCTCGGTGAAGAGCCGCGACGACATGCCGCCACCGAGTACGACGGCCAGCAGCTGAAGCGCGTAGCGGTTGGGATGCCCGATCGGATAGCCGCGCACGCCGAGGATGAGGTGCGCCTGCTCCGAGTCCTTCGTGTGCAGGAGGACCGGCGACGTGTCGGGCAGGAGCTCGACCTCCGTCGCCTCACCCGTCGGGCGGGCCTCGATGCCGCCGAGCAGCTCCTCGAGTCGCTCGGTCAGCCCATCTCCGATCCGACCGCCGATCCCGACGACCATGCGCTCGGGGCGATACCACGTGTCGAGGTAGGACATGAAGGTCTCGCGCGTCGCCGCCTCGACGGTCTCGCGCGTCCCGATGATGTCCCAGCCGAGTGGCTGATCTGCGTACAGCAGTCGGTCGTAGACGTTCCCGACATAGCGCTGCGGCGTATCGAGGTAGACGTTCATCTCCTCGAGGATCACGCCTTTCTCCTTCGTGATCTCGGCCTCGTCGAAGCGCGAGTGGAGGAGCATGTCGGCGAGGACGTCCAGCGCGACGTCGCGTGTCTCCGAGCCGCAGCGGACGTAGTAGCCGGTCAGCTCCTTCCCGGTAAACGCGTTGAACTCGCCGCCGATCGCGTCGATCTCTGTGGAGATCGTCCGCGCCGTTGGCCGGCGCTCGGTGCCCTTGAAGAACATGTGCTCGGCGAAGTGGGCGATGCCCTTCGACTCGGGCGTCTCGTAGCGCGAACCGGCCGCGAGCATCACGAAGCACGACACCGAACCGACCTGTGGAAAGGGCGCCGTGAGGACGCGTATTCCGTTGCCGAGCGTCGTCTTCTCGAAGATCGCCACCGGGCGCGATGGTATAGACAGGCTTCGTGCCCGGACAGTTGACCCGAAAGGCGATCGCCTCCCAGCCTGAGTGGCTCCAGCAGGTGCCGGAGCGGGTCGGCGATCGTCGTCTTCCGGAAGGCGCCCGCGTGCTCTTTACCGGCTGCGGCACGTCGTTTCACGCGGCGCTCGCCTGCGGTCCCGCGGCGCAGGCGCTCGAGGTCGTCCTCGGCAACGCGCCGGAGTCCGACGTCCTCGTTGCGATCTCGCACGAGGGCGGAACGGCGCTGACGCTCGAGGCGATCCGCAGCTTCGAGGGAGAGACGTGGCTCATCACGGGCGCGGCGGAGAGTGCGATCGCGAAGGCGGCGGACAACGTCGTCGTCGCCACTCCCGCGATCGAGGAGAGCTACTGCCACACGGTGAGCTACACGTGCGCCGTTGCGGCCGGCCGCGCGCTCCGGGGCGAGGACGTGAGCGGGCTCGCCGCCGAGGTGTTCCGCGAGCTCGATGCCAAGCTCATCGGAGCGTCGGAGCACGACCGCTACGTCGTCGCGGGTGCTGGGAGAGATGCAGCGACGGCGCTCGAGGCGGTTCTCAAGCTGCGCGAGGGCGCGCACGTCGCGGCGGAGGCGCACCAGACGGAGCAGCTCCTCCACGGGCACCTCGCGGCCGTCGACTCGTCAGTCCGCTGCTTCGTGCTGGAGGGCGAGGGACGCGCTGCCGAGCGGGCCGTCGACGCAATGCGGGCGCTCGGCGAGCTCGGCTGCGACGCGCTCCTCGTGCCGACGACGCATCCGGTCGTCGACATCGTGCGCTTTCAGCTGCTCACGTGCGACCTGGCGGACGCGCGCGGAGTCGACCCCGACATGATCCGTTGGGACGAGGAGCCGTGGGACCGAGCCCGTAAGGCGCAAGACTTCATGGCCGATCTGTAAGCCGGTAGACGAAGCGGAGCGCTTGCCAGCGCTCGTCGATTGGAGTGCGCCCGTTTTCGGGAGTGCCGCATGACTCAGAGTCCAGACCTGTGTCGACCTCTAGCGGTTCGCCAGAGCTGTGCGCCCGACGGCAGTCAGAACGACGATCGCACCCTGTCCGGAGCGGCGGTCGATACGCACGAGTCCGTCGATGACTGCGTCGTCCCAGACGGAGAGTCGGGGGCAGCTCGTCCTCCACGCCTCGATCGTCTCCTCGTAACTCCGCGTGCGACAGTCGATCCAGGAGAGAAGTTCGATGGTGAGTAGCGAGGTGCTCAGGTCCACAGCGTACGACAGAGGGCACACACCTCTCGGAGGTCGTTCGCGAATCCCGCGAGGCGGGCACTCAGTCAAGGAGCAGAGCGCCAGCCGAGAGCGTCGTGCTCGACCACCACTTCGTCGGCTCCGACCTCGACCCAGTCTTCGCAGTTGCCGACCCGCACACGGCGCGCTGTGTCCGCGCACACGGTCACTCGGTCGGGGAGCACACGGAAGCGGAAGGCGGCGTCGTGGACCACGACCTGGAACTCCAACGCTTCCCACCCGGCCGGCAGATGCGGGTGCAGCGCCAGGTTCCGACCGTGGAGCGCGAGGCCGGCGACGCCGTGGACGAGCGCGTGCCAGACGCCTCCCATCGTGGCGACATGCAGACCGTCGCGAGTGTTCCCGTCACGATCGTCGAGATCGATCGTTGCGCTCTTGCGAAGGTAAGCGAGGGCGTCGTCGAGCCGCCCGGCGCGAGCGAGCACCGCCGCGTGCACCGGCTCCGAAAGCGATGAGGCGTGGGTCGTGCGGGGCTCGTACCAGTCGATGTCGGGGCCGAGAGAACCTGCGGTTACGAGATCCGGGACGAGCAAGTGGAGCATGAGAACGTCCGCCTGCTTGAGGAGCTGGGTCCGCTGCAGGTGCTCCAGGCCGAGCGACTGAACGGGATCGACGCCATGGGGAAGGTCGGCGACGGTGAGCGGCTCGAGGTCGAAGTAGCCGGCGAACTGCTCATGGCGGCCGCTTGTCGGATCGTGCCCGTCGACGAGCGCCGCAGCGCATCTACGCCAGTGGCTTGCCTCCTCGGCGCCCGACCGACCGACGTCGGCGGCCTGCAGCAGATTCCAGCGCGCCATCGTGTTCGTGAACGCGTTGTCATCGACGTTCTCGTGGTATTCGTCGGGACCGATGACCCCATCGAGGTGTGCTGCTCCGTTGGAATCGAGACGTATGCGCGACGCCCAGTAACGAGCCGTTTCGCAGAGGAGCTCGCCGCAAGCACCCACCGTCTGCGTGTCGCCGCTCCAGCTCTGGTACCGCGCCACGGCCCAGGCGACGTCGGCGGTGATGTGCTCTTCCTGCTCGCCGGTCAGGACGCGGATGAGCTGGCCGGTCGAGTCCGTGAAGGACGCGGGCGTGACATCCTCGCCGGAATCGGCTGATTCCCATGGGAAGCGAGCCCCCTCGAATCCGTGGCGCGCCGCAGCCGCGCGTGCCGCATCGAGGCGATGCATGCGGTAGCCGACAAGGGCGCGGGCGGCTGGTGGGTGCGTCGCTGCCAAGAAAGGCAGGACGAAGACGTCGGTGTCCCAGAAGACGTGCCCGCGGTAGCCGAGGCCGCTCAGCCCCCTCGCACCGAGAGCGGCCTCGGACCGGTCGGCAACCGAAGCCATGAGATGGAAGAGGCAGAAGCGCACGGCCCGCTGCAGCTCCGGATCGCCCTCGATGCGGATGTCGGCAACGGACCAACGGCGTGCCCAGGCCGAACGCTGCTCGGCGAGCAAAGTCTCGACCCCGACGCGCTCGGCGGCCTCGAGTGCTTCGAGTGCCGCCTCGGGGCGAGGTGCCTGCCGCGGGTCGGTGGCGTAGGCGACGAGTCGTTCGAGCCGCAGCCGGGCGGCCGTCATTCGCACGATCCGCTCAGATGCTGCGACCGCGACGCCGCCGCTGCCGTGGACGCGTGCCCACGAGCGGGCACCCTCACGGCCGTGCTCCGCGCCAAGGGGACGGCGCAGCGGTCCCGCTCGGTCATCCTCGAAAGCGGCGCCCTCGGCCACGAGCACGGCGGTGCCCGGGCGAGCGAGCGACGAGAAGGTCACAGTGGAGGCATCGCCGTCGGGTGCATCGAGGTACGTGCGCAGGGTTCCATCCCGCAGGTCGAGTACCCGGGTCCGGGGAATCGCCTCCTCAATCGGGGCCCGGTTCCAAACCGGTAGCGGCGCAAGTGCCGTCTCCGGCCCGGCGCCCTCATAGATGCCTGCAGCAACCACGCCGGCGCCCTCGGCGCTGGCGGGGGACTCCGCTCTCGTTCCGACGATCCCATCGCCGAGCGCGAGGATCGCCGCGCGCGCTGACTCGCTGGCTTTGTCGACACCCTCGATCTCGACCAGCCATCCCCTGGTCTCGTCGTCGGCTGCTCCCGGGTGCGGCCTCTGCGACGGCGCACGATCGGGCGACTGGGCGTTCACCGGATTGTCACCAGGCTGGTTACCACGGTCGCTGCGGCCGATGGCCTACCGTTTCGGTGTGGTCGGCCATGTCCCTCTTCGTGCAGCTATCTTCGACGTGGACGGCGTCCTCGTCGACTCGCCGCACGAGCAGGCTTGGCGCGAGACCCTCGACAGGCTCATGGCCGGCCCGTGGGCACCGCTCGCTTTCGACAGCGGGTACCAGTCCGGCTCCCTCACGACGGAGCGCTACCAGCGCGCCATCGCCGGACGACCCCGCCTCGATGGCGCCCGCGGAGGGCTCGAGGCCGTCGGCATCGCCGACCCCGACGACGAGCACGTGCGCGCGTACGCAGCAGCCAAGCAGAGTCGACTCGTCGACCTCATCGAGCGCGAGCCCCCACCTGTGTTCGACGACGCCGTCATGCTGCTGATCGGTCTACGCGATCTCGGACTCGCTGTCGCGACGGCCTCGGCCTCGCGTAACGCCGCTCGGCTGCTGGCAGCCGTCGCGCTTCCCGACGGGCGTTCGCTGCGCGACCTGCTCGACGCCGACGTCTCCGGCCTTGATGCCCCGGGGAAACCTGATCCGGCGATCTTCATCGAGGCAGCGCGTCGTCTGGGATGCTCGTCGAAGGAGTGCTTCGTGATTGAGGACTCCGTCTTCGGGGTCGAGGCGGCGCGTCGCTGCGGCATGCCCTGCGTCGGAGTCGCACGGAAGGGCGATGCCGACGATTTGCGGGCGAGCGGCGCCGTGCTCGTGCTGGACCGGCTCGATCGGGTCCAGCCTGACGAGCTTCTCGGACGCCTCGAAAGACGTCGGTGACCAGCGGCCCGCGGGCGCCGTCAACGAGCGTCCCGCGAGCCGACACCTCGGACGATTGTCAGGCAGCAGAGCCAACCCCCTCGAGGGTCAGCGGGGGAAGGACGAAGTGCGCGGCGGCGAGGAAGGTGTATGCGACGGTCAACGTCAGGAAGGGCATGATCGCGGCGGCGATGCCGGCGAGGTTGACGAGAAGCAGCGCGAGGCCGAGCACGAGCGTCGCACCCAAGCCGGATCTGATCTGTTGGGACGAGAAACCGTGGGATCGCGCACGCAACGCGCAGGACTTCACGGCCGATCTGTAAGTCGGTAGACGAAGCGGAGCGCTTGCCAGCGCTCGTCGATCGAGCAGCTCTTGTTGTCGACGAGCCCGTGCGCCAGGCCGATCTCCTGCACGGCCTCGAAGGTGAGATCGCCCTCGATCTTGGCAGCCCTCTTCGGCCACGCGATCCACAGCCCGTCCGCGGGGTCGAGCGTTGCCTTGAGCGACTCGAACCGCCGCTCGAGATCCTCGCGCGACGTCGTGAAGAAGACGACGACCCCCGCGCCCGGCTTCGCCCCGAGCTTCTGCGAGAGCGGCGTTCCGGAGTAGTCCTTACTCGCGGCCATGCCACGCCGCCAATAGCTCTGCCTCTCGCTCGGGAGCGAGGCCTGCAGCCTCAGTCGTGTGTGCGTGCTCGAGCGCGCCGCGCACGGTCTCAGCGAGCGGCCGGAACGTCAGGCCGGCGTCGAGCGCCCTGCGCACGCTGACGTCGTCAGCCGCAGCCATCTCTGGATCGGCGAGCCAGAGCGGGAGCTCCATCCACTGGCCGACCTCGTGCTCGAGCAAGAACTCGTCCGGCACCCACGTGACGTCGGCGTCGCTTCCCGACACTGCCCGGCACGAGTCGAGGAGCTCCGACCACATCAGGCCAGGGTGCGTCGCGTTGAACGTCCCCGACGATCCGCGCTCGCAGAGCTCGACGATCCACTCACCGAGATCCCGCACGTCGATCACCTGCGTCCGGCGGTCTGGAGGAGCGGGTGCGACGACCTCGCCGCCCCGAGCTACGCGATGCGGCCAGTACGTGAACCGGCCCGGTCGGATCGTGAGGTCCGACGATGAGCCCGGGACGAACGACCAGCGCGCGCTCGCGGAAGACCTCGCGCGCAGCTTCCTCGCAGAGCGCCTTGAGCGCTCCGTAGCTCTCGTTCGTCACCTCGTCCTCGGGCAGATCGCCGAGCTCCGCGACCGGGCTGTCCTCGTCGTTCGGCCTCGCGAAGTCCGCGTAGACGGAGATGCTCGACACGAAGCAGTAGAGCCCGCAGCCTGCGAGCGCCTCGGCCGACGCGCGAACTTCGCTCGGGAGATAGCCGCTCGTGTCGATGACGGCGTCCCACGTGCGCCCGCCCAGCGCCGTGAGGTCGCCGGCACGATCTCCGATGATCCGCTCGACCCCGGGATAGAGATCCGGATTCGTCGTCCCGCGATTGAAGAACGTCAGCTCGTGGCCTCGCTCGAGAGCGGCGTCGGCGATTGCGCGACCGAGGAATCTCGGGCCGCCGAGGAGGAGCAGCTTCACGCGAGCGCGGCGAGACCTTCGAGCAGGCGGTCGACCTCGTCTTCGGTGTTGTAGTGGACGATGCCCGCGCGAACGGCGCCGTCCGAGAGCCCGAGGTACTTCATCGTCTCGACCGCGTAGTAGTCACCGTGCCACACGGCGACGTCGCGGTCGGCGAGGGAGCGCGCGACCGCCTCCGCCGAATGGCCGTGCAGGTTGAAGCAGAACGTCGGCACGCGTCCTTCCATCCGCGGGAGGCCGTAGAGCTCGACGTTCTCCGGCATGCCGGCGAGGAAGCGCTCGCCGAGCGCGCGCTCGTGCCCGAGCATCGCGTCCCAGCCGAGCGACGCCATGTAATCGACCGCAGCGACGAAGCCGGCGAGAAGCTCGTGCTGGCTCGTGCCGAGCTCGAAGCGGTGACCGACGGGCTCGTTCGCGGCCGGCCTGACCTTGTACGCACGCCACGACTCGAGCAGCTCGCGCTTGCCGAACGCGAGTCCCATGTGCGGACCGAAGTACTTGTACGGCGAGCAGATGAGGACGTCGACGTCCCACGCCGACACGTCGATCGGACCGTGCGGTGCGTAGTGGACGGCGTCCGCCCAGGCGAGGGCTCCGGCCGAATGCGCGAGCTCGACGACACGGCGCACGTCCGGTGCGGTCCCGACCGAGTTCGCCGCGACCGGGAACGCCACGACGCGCGTGCGACTCCGACAGCTTTGCCTCGAGATCGGCGTAGTCGAGCTCGAGCTCGTCGGTCAGGCCGGCCACGTGCACCGACGAGGCCGAGATCGTGAGCGAGCTCGAGCCACGGCGAGACGCTCGCGTCGTGGTCGAGAGCGGTGACGACGATCTCGTCTCCCTCTCGCAGGGTGCGCCCGAACGCGCGGCTCAGGAGGAAGTTCAGCGCGGTCATGCTCTGGCCGAAGGCGGTCTCGCCCGGCGAGCAGCCGAGGAATGCACGCGGCACGCTCGTGCGCCACGTCCACGAGCTCGGTCGTTCGGATGCTCGTCTCGTACGGGGCGCCGATGTTGGCGTTGTCCTCGCGCAGGTAGCGCGAGATCGCGTCGATGACCTCGTCGGGGCACTGTGTGCCTCCCGGCCCGTCGAAGAACGCGAGCCGGCGATCGAGCGCTGAGAAACGTGCGCGGACGGATGTGATGTCCAATGCCGTGGTGCTCACAAGACCTCCTGGCCGTTGACGATCCAGCGATGCCGGGGCCTCGCTGTCAGGGAGTTCGAGACGAAGCACCCGTGCTCTGCCCTCGCGACGAGCTCGTGGAGGGCCGCAGGCTCGGGTGCGGGAGCGAGGTCGACCTCGAGCGTCGTCTCGATCGCCACGAATGCATGGAGCCCGTCCTCGCGCTTCGTGACCGTGCCGTGCGCGCTGCCCACGCCCTTCGAGTTGAGCCCGGCGCGTCGCGCCGAATAGTCCATGCTCGCGAGCGTGCAGCGCACGAGCCCGGCGAGCACGAGGTGCTCTGCCCACCACTCGACCTCGCGCGGCAGAGCGCTCCCGCCCAGTGCGCTGCGAGCGTCACCCGCACGGTCGACTGTGACGTCGAAGTGGAGGACGCGCGGACCGGTCGGCACGCTCGTGAGCCTATCCGGCGCGATTCGCGCCGTCCGGGTCGTGCCTTAGCCTGCGAGCGGATGGAGCGGCTCCGGACGCTCAGCGAGGCGGAGTGCTACGAGCGCTGCTACGGCTGGCGCTACGCCGAGGACACCGTGAAGGTGCTCCCGCGCGGAGGTCTTCCACCCGTCGAGCCGAGAGACGTCGGCGAGCGTCTTCGCATGCTGCTCGAGCTCCGGCTCGATGCGCGCGAGCCCGAAGCAGCCTGACCGAATCTGTCGTTCCCGACGTCCTCGCGCCCGGATTGCGCGTGGTCTTCTGCGGGATCAACCCGGGTCGAGCGAGCGCAGCAGCCCGCGCACCGTTCGCGAATCCCCGGAACGACTTCTGGCGGTTGCTCCACGCCTCCGGCTTCACGCCGCGCCTGCTCGAGCCACAAGAGTTTCGGGAGCTCCCGAGGTACGGGATCGGTCTGACGAACGCCGCCCGCCGGACGACGCGCGGATCGAGCGACCTGCGCGCGGCCGACTTCGCGGGAGCGCGCGAGCGCATCGAGGCGATCGCGACCGACCTCCGACCCGGCAGCATCGGGTTCGTCGGCAAGGCGGCGTACCAGGGAGTCTTCGGGGAGCGCTCGGAGCACGGGCTTCAGGAGCGGACGATTGCGGAGACGCAGCTCTTCGTGCTGCCGTCGACCTCGCCCGCGAACGCGGCCGTCCCGTGGGACGAGCGGCTTCGCTGGTTCCGCGCGCTGTGGGAGCTCAGCCGGTCCAGCGATTCGTGATCGGCGTGCGACGGTCGCGGCCGAAGGCCTTTGGCCGCAGCTTCACGCCGGGCGGAGCCTGGCGCCGCTTGTACTCGGCGCGGTCCACGAGCGCCACGGCGCGCTCGACCACCTCGGGGTCGAACTCGTCGAGAAGCTCCTCGCGCGAGCGGTCCTCCTCGACGTAGGCCTCGAGCACCGGGTCCAGCTCGTCGTACGCGGGGATCGAGTCCGAGTCGCGCTGGTCGTCGCGCAGCTCGGCGCTGGGGGCGCGCTCGATCGTGCTGCGCGGGATGACGTCGCGCGCTGCTCGCTCGTTCAGATGCTCGGCGAGGCGGTACACGTCCGTCTTGAACACGTCCTTCAGAAGGGCAAAGCCGCCGACCATGTCGCCGTACAGCGTCGAGTAGCCGACCGCGAGCTCCGACTTGTTCCCGGTCGAGACCACGAGCCAGCCGTACGTGTTCGAGAGGGCCATCAGGAGCACGCCGCGGACGCGCGCCTGCAGGTTCTCCGCGGCGAGGCCCGCGAGCCCTCCGTCGATCTCCGGCGGCGAGGGCGTCCGTGAACGCGCCGACCGCCGACTCGATCGGAATCTCGCGGAACGCGCAGCCGAGGCCCTCGGCGACCAGGCGCGCATCCGAACGCGTGTCCTCCGAGCTGAATCTCGACGGCATCGAGACGCAGTGGACGCGATCGGCGCCGAGCGCCTCGACGCACAGCGCGGCAGTCACGGCCGAGTCGATCCCCCCGGAGACACCGATCACGACGTCGGCGAACCCGTTCTTCTCGACGTAGTCGCGCAGACCGAGGGTCAAGGCCAAGCGCATCTGCTCGAGCGCGGGCTCGAACGCGACGATCGTCCCGGCGAGCTCGTCCGACTGGTCGACTCGCGGTTCGAGCTCGACGACCTCGATCGGTGGGACCTCATCGCGCGAGCGATCGAGCTCGCGTCGCCGCGCGTCGCGCAGGCGACGCGCAATCGCGTCGGTCGGCTCGACGTCGACGACGAGGAGCTCCTCGGCGAACCCGGCCGCGCGGGCGACGATCTCACCGGAGTCGTCGATCACGACCGAGTGCCCGTCGAAGACGAGCTCGTCCTGGCCGCCGACGAGGTTGCAGAAGGCGAAGAACGAGCTGGAGTCGCGAGCCCGCGTGACGAGCATCTCCTCGCGGTCCTCGGCCTTCCCCACGTGGAACGGCGACGCGGACAGGTTGACGATGAGCTGCGCGCCCGCGAGGGCGAGGTCGGTGGCCGGCGGGCCCGGCTGCCAGACGTCCTCGCAGATCGTGACGCCGATCGAAGCCTCACCCATGCGCAGAAGCACGAGGTCGCGGCCCTCGGCGAAGTAGCGGTGCTCGTCGAAGACGCCGTAGTTCGGGAGGAAGTGCTTGCGGTAGATCGCTCGGACGCTTCCACCTGAGCACACCGCGCAGGCGTTGGCGAGGTCGCGGTCGAACCACGGCGTCCCGACGAGGGCGGTGATGCCGTCCGTTGCGGCAGCGATCTGGTCGAGCGACTCGCGCGCCGCGCGAACGAAGCCGGGGCGCAGGAGGAGATCTTCGGGCGGATAGCCGGTCGTCGCGAGCTCCGGGAAGACGATCAGGTCGGCACGTGCAGCGCGCGCTTCGGCGATGCTGGAGAGGATCTTTGCGCGGTTGCCGTCGAGATCGCCGACGACGCAATCGATCTGCGCGAGCGCCAGTCTCAAGGTTTTCGCCTCACAGTCACAAACCTCAGTCTAACTAGTGTTTCCATCGGTGCAGATCGTGCTCCCGTACCGTTTTCGAGGCCCACTCACCTCCGCGAACGGAGGCTACGCGTGCGGGCGGCTCGCAGCGTTCGTGGACGCCGACGAGGTCGAGGTCACCCTTCGTCTTCCACCGCCGCTCGAGCGACCGCTCGCGGTCGAGCGCGACGACGACGCAGTCCGCCTGCTCGACGGCGACGCGCTCGTGGCCGAGGCTCGGCCGGCGCCTGTCGACGTCGAGCCGCCCGCTCCGGTGTCGGTGCACGACGCGGAGGAGGCACGAGAGCGCCACGTCCGAGACTCGAGTCCGGACTTCCGCGAGTGCTACGTGTGCGGCGTTCGCGAGGACGGGCTCGAGATCCGCGTTGGCCCAGTCGTCGGCCGGGAGCCGCTCCATGCGTCGCCGATCGCGCTCCCGGAGAGCACCGCGGAGCTCGTCTGGGCCGCGATCGACTGCCCCGGCGCGTACGCGGTCGGCGCCGAGGGCCGCGGCGAGGTCGTGCTCGGACGCATGACCGCTCGCGTGTCACGAGTGCCGGGCGCGGGTGAGCAGTGCGTCGTCGCGTCGTGGCCGCTCGGCGAAGACGGCCGCAAGCTCTTCGCGGGGACGGCGCTCTTCGCCGAGGACGGCGAGCTCCTCGCGCTCGCCCGGCAGACCTGGATCGTGCCTCGGCCCTCCGGCGAGGCGTCTAGCGCGGCGTGAGCGCGAGCAGCAGGCCGCCGTCGTCGTCGTAGGCCGGGAAGAGGTCGACGACGACGCGCTTCTCGATTCCCGCTCTCGTGCGGATCTCGAGCTCCTGCCCCATCTTCCTGACGCCCCACTCGCGCACGACCTCGATCGGCGAAACATCCGACAGCGCCAGGGCTTCGGCGACGTCGCGGCCGATCAGGTCGGCGTCGCGGTACCCGGTGAGCTCGAAGACTCCGCGCCCGGCGGCAAGGACGCGCGTGTCGCGGTCGCACACGACGAATCCGGTCTCGGGCGCCGGGTAGTAGTCCTCGAGCAGCTCGAAGAGGAATCCGAACGCGCAGCTCCGGCACTGAGCGGCCTGCATCGAGAACCCGTCGTAGCCGTCGAGGTCGACGGAGCGCTCCTTGCAGTTGGGGCAGATGAAGAACGGCATGCCGTCGCAGGGTAGGCCATGCGGCGGTTCATGCCGCGTTATGTCAGCGCTGAAGCCGGATCGCGTTGAGGTCGTTCGCGATGATCGTCGTCGGCCCGGCGGATGAGATCTTCGATGTCGTCGTGCTCGGCGTGCAGGTAGCGGCCGGCGAGCGCGTCGGCGCGACCCGACGCGAGCACGCGGACGAGCTTCGGCGCGAGCTCCGGCGGCGTCCACGGAGCGTCGTCTCCGAAGTGCCTCGGTCATCTGCCGTGCGGACGAGTCCCAGGGCTGAAGAAGAAGACGGCGATGCGGCCCCGAGCCTCGTTCGCGAGCGTCTCCGCGAAGCGACAGCACAGCCGCCTTGCTCGACGTGTAGGCCGTGTCGACTGCGCGCCCGGAAGGTACGCGGCGCCGCTCGCCGTCATCGACGATTCGCCCGCTCGCCTGCGCTCGAGCATGCTCGGAACGACCGCGCGGCAGCAGAGGATGTACGCCGAGCACGTTGATCTCGAAGACCCTGCCACCAATCCTCGACGGCTCGATCTCCCAGATCGTCCCCGTGGTGTCCGATGAGATCCCGCGTTCGCGACGAGGAGCTCGATCGGGCCGAGCTCGCGTTCGACCGTTTCGAGCCACCGCTCCACGTCCTCGGCGTTGGACACGTCTCCCTCGAGCGCGAGCCCGCCGATCTCGTCGCCACAGCTTCGATCTGCTCGGGGTGCGCCCCGTGACGGCGACGCGCATTCCTGCATCCGCGAGCTCGCGCGCGATCGACGCGCCGATCCCACGCCCGCCGCCGTGACGAGCGCGACGCCGTCGAGGCGGTCAGACGGCACGAGCGATCTCTTCCAGCGCCTCGGGGTTCTCGAGCGTCGACAAGTCCCCGGGATCTTGCCCGAGCGCACGCGCGCGCACCGCGCGGCGGACGATCTTCGCGCTCCGCGTCTTGGGCAGCGCCGAGACGAAGATGACTCGATCCGGCGCGAACGCCTTGCCGAGCTCGCGCGACACTGCGTTCGCGACATCCTCGCCCGACGCCTCGGCGCCTGGCGTGAGGACGCAGTAGAGCCAGGCGACCTCGCCCTTCACCTCGTGCGGCACGCCGATCGCGGCCGCCTCGGCGACCGCCGGATGACCCACCGCCGCCGATTCGAGCTCGGCAGGACCGATCCGCTTGCCCGCGATGTTCAGCGTGTCGTCCGAGCGCCCATGCAGGAACCAGTACCCGTCGTCGTCAACCGACGCCCAGTCGCCGTGCGTCCAGACGCCGGGGAAGCGGCGCCAGTACGTCTCGAGATATCGCTCGGGATCGCCCCAGATCCCGCGCGTCATCCCCGGCCACGCACGCGTGCACACGAGCTCGCCGACTTCGCCGCGCACCGATCGGCCGTCGTCGTCGAAGACGTCCATCTGCTCGCCTAGCGCGGGAAAGCCCACCGAGCACGGCTTCGTCGGGCGCAGCATCGTCACCGAGAGGAAGCACGCGCCGACCTCGGTGCCGCCCGAGCAGTTCACGATCGGGATCCGTCCCTTCCCGCAGACGTGCTCGTCGAGCCACTCGTACGGGCCGCTGTTCCACGGCTCGCCCGTCGTCACGACCGAGCGGAGCGTCGTGAGGTCGGCGTCGGGGTTCCCGTGCGGGATCAGTGCTCGCACGAGCGTCGGAGAGATGCCGAGCATCGTGACTCGCTCCGACTCGACGAGCTGCCAGACGCGGTCGGAGGGCCAGTCCGGAGCGCCCTCCATGAAGACGATCGTCGCGCCGCACGCCATCGCGCCGACCACGGTCCATGGCCCCATGATCCAGCCCATGTCCGTCGAGAAGAGGACGCGGTCCCCGGCGCGGAGATCCGCCTGATACGCCGTCTCGCGCACGATCGAGAGCAGGAAGCCGCCCTGGACGTGCAGCGCTCCCTTCGGCTTGCCGGTCGTGCCCGACGTGTAGGCGAGGAGGTACGGCGTCTCGCTTTCGACCTCGACCGGATCGAGCGTCCCCGCCTTGCCGTCGACGATCTCGTCCCACCAGACGTCTCGTCCGGGCGTCATCGGGCAGGCGACGCCGGCCCGCCTCCAGACGACGGTGCGCTCGACGCTCGGCGAGTCACGAAGGGCGTCGTCGAGCACCGCTTTCATCTCCACGAGCTTCCCCCGCCGATACGACGCGTCCGCCGTGAGTACCACCTTCGCGCCGGCGTCCGTGAGGCGCGACGACACGGCAGGGCCGGCGAAGCCGGAGAAGATCGGCACCTGGATCGCTCCGATGTGCGCGCACGCGTGCGAGGCGATCGCTGCCTCGGGAGACATCGGCAAGAAGGTCCCGACTGCGTCGCCTTGACGGACGCCGAGCTCGTGAAGCGCCTCGGCGAGACGCTCGCACCTCGTGCGAGAGCTCCGCCCACGTCAGCGACCGGCGCTCTCCCTCCTCGGGCGCCCATACTGCGGCCTCGCGATCCGGCGTCTCGCGCGCCCACCGGTGAACGCAGGCCTCCGCGATGTTCAGCCGCGCGCCGACGAACCACGTCGTCCACTCGATGCCACGCGAACTGTCGAGCACCTCGTCCCACGGTCGGGCCAGCGGGATGCCGAGATCGTCGACCACGGAACGCCAGAAGCGATCGGGCTCGTCGACGGAGACACGGTGGAGCTCGTCGTAGGTCGAGCAGCCGAGCGAGCGGGCGAGCCGACCGACGTTCGCGGCGTCGAGCTGCTCCGCCGACGGGGTCCATGTGAAGTGAGTCGACCCGCGCTGGCTAGTCTGGGGCTGCATGAGGGCTCGGATCTTCGCAGAGGAGAACCGCAAGTGGCTGACGCTGGCGTCGGTCTCGTTCGGCCTCTTCATGATCATGCTCGACAACACCGTCGTGAACGTCGCGCTGCCCTCGATCCAGCGCGACCTCGGCGCCGACCTCTCGGAGCTCGAATGGATCGTCACCGGCTACGCGCTGACGTTCGCGTCGTTGATGCTGGTCGGCGGCAAGGTCGCCGACGCCTACGGGCGCCGGCGGATCTTCGTCACCGGGATCGTCGTCTTCACCCTGGCGTCGCTCCTGTGCGGCCTCGCCAACTCGTCCGAGATGCTCATCGGCGCTCGCGTTCTTCAGGGAGCCGGCGCCGCGTTGATGAACCCCGCGACGCTCTCGATCATCGCCGCGACGTTTCCGCCGCGCGAACGCGGGACTGCGATCGGCATCTGGGCCGGCACGTCCGCGCTCGCGCTCGCGATCGGCCCGCTGGTGGGCGGTCTCATCACCGAGCACCTCGAGTGGAGCTGGATCTTCTTCGTCAACATCCCGATCGGCATCCTCGGAATCGTCGCGAGCTACCTCTTCATCGACGAGTCGCGCGACGAGACGCATGCCGAGCCTCGACCTGCCCGGACTGGCCACGTCGGCGATCGGCCTCTTCGCCCTGACCTACGGCCTGATCGAGGCCAACACGTACGGCTGGACTTCGGCGCGGATCGTCGGCGCCTTCGTGCTCGTCGGTCGTCGCGCTCGCGTCCTTCGTCGTCATCGAGCGCCGCCGGCGCGACCCGATGCTCCCGCTCGAGCTCTTCCGAAACGGCACCTACACGGGGTCGAACCTCGTCGTGCTGCTCGTCGCGCTCGCGATGTTCGGCGTCTTCTTCTTCGTCTCGCTCTACATGCAGAACATCCTCGGCTACTCGGCCGTGCAGGCAGGCGCCGCCTTCCTGCCGATGACTCTCCTGATCATCCTCGTCGCGCCGATCGCGGGAAGGACGAGCGACCGGATCGGCTCGCGTGGGCTGATGACCGCCGGGATGGTCCTCGTCGCCGGGCAGCTCATCCTCTTCTCGCGGCTAGGAGTCGACGCGACGTTCTGGAATCTCCTGCCGGCGCTGATGATCGGCGGGGTCGGAATGGCGCTCACCATGACCCCGAGCGCGGCGGCTGCGACGAGGAGCGTGCCGGTCGACAAGGCCGGCGTCGGATCGGCGGTGCTGAACTGCGCGCGTCAGATCGGCGGCACGATGGGAATCGCCGTGATGGGCGCGATCATGGCGTCGCAGGCCGGAGGCGTCCGCTCGGTCGATGCCTTCATGGACGGCTTCCAGACAGCTCTTCTCGTCGCAGCAGGGATCGCGATCGCGGGCGCAATCGTCGCCTTCACCCTCGTCCGCCCGCACGAAGGCGCGGGCGAACGCGCCGGGCCACCCGCAACGGCCGAACCCGCCGCTTAAGCGCCTGAGCAGTCGGCACGGCGTAGGGCCGAAGGCCGATTCATTCGCCCGTAGGCCAGTCGCGGCTGCGCGTGCACGGCGCAGAGGAAGGGGGCCGGCGGGGGAAACATCGTTTCCCCCGCCAACATGAAAACGCCCCCGGCTGCGGCTCCGGGGGCGTTTCCCGTTCGAGGCGACCCCTTCCCGGGGTGGCGAGCCGGTGAATCGTGGCTCTGCGGCCCAGCCACGTTCGTCCCGTGCCCGCCGACCGTTCCGGCGGTGGTGCCCGCGCATCCGATCTGGCGTCCGATCGTCTGCGGTGTGGGCCTGACTATAGGAGCCATGTCCAGAAAAGTCAAGTAGCCAGGTCAAGTGATTTGAGCTACCTTTAGTTGACTCTGAAGCGGTACCCGCACATCCCCCTGCAGGGGGACAGCAAGGGGACACGGATCCGACTTGACTGATAGAGGCATGCACGAGACCGCCACGTCGCCGGCGCTGTCCGCGGGCACTCGCCTGGGCGAGCGCGTCCGCTCGCTGCGCGCGTCCGCAGGTCTGACGCAGACCGAGCTCGCGGGCGAGCGGTTCTCGAAGGAGTACATCAGCCAGATCGAGCGCGGGAAGACCCGGCCGACCGAGGCGACAATCGCCTGGCTGGCCGAGCAGCTCGGCGTCGATCCGGTGTTCCTCTCGTCGGGCGTGTCCACCGAGGAGCGCGCGAAGGTCGAGGCGCAGCTCGAGCGGGCCGAGGCACTCTCCGCAGCGCACAGCTACGAGGAGTCGATCGAGGCGTTCAGGGCTGCGGCGCCGGCCGCGGAGGAGACCGGATCGCCCGCTCTGCAGGTGAGGTCTCTCGCCGGCGAGGCGTGGGCGCTCCAAGAGCCGGGCCATGTGCGCGAGGCGATCGAGCTTCTGCAGCGCGCGCGGGAGATCGTCGAGCGACCGGAGTTCTCGGACCTCGATCGCGCCGACGTGCTCTTCCGCCTGGCGGTCTGCCGCTACAAGCTCTCGAGCATCTCGACCGCGGTCGCGCTGTTCGACGAGGCGCTCGAGCTCGCGGAGCGCTCGGGCCTCCCGTGCGGGGTCCTGCGCTCGGACATCCTGCAGTGGCGGTCGCGCTGTCGAAGGCGGCTTCGCGATTACGTCGCGGCACGTGACGACGTCGAGCGCGCGCTCGAGCTCGCTCAGGACGTCGGCGATCGCGCGGCGATTGCGCGCGCTTACTTCCAGGCGTCGTTGATCGCCCAAAGACAGGGTCACTACGTCTTGTCCCGCAGCTACGCGCAGCGGGCGAAGGAGCTGTACCAGCAGGTCAACGACGAGCGCAATGTCGGACGCCTGCACCTCATGCTCGGTGGTCTAACCCTCCTCCTGGGGGACGAGGACAACGCCGTCGAGCACTTGAAGGCGTCCTATTCGAGGGCGCTCGATGCCGATTCACCCGCGGACGCCGCACAGGCGCTCGAGGGGATTGCCCGGGTTCATCTCAACCGGGGTGAGTACGACCAGGCGGACGAGCTGGCGCGAAAGTCGCTCGCTCTTCTGCAAGGTCGGGAGGACTACCTCCACGAAGTCAGTCCGTCGCAGCTCGTACTGGGACGAGCGTTGTTGGAGCGCGGACGGCTGGACGAGGCGGAAGAGTGTTTCCGGGAGGCTGACGCTGCCGCAGAGCAGATGGCATCGATCAGCCACCGGACGGAGGCGTGGGTTGCGCTGGGTGATCTCGCGGCGCGTCGGGGTGACGACCGCGGGGCCGCACGTCTCTACCGGAACGCCGCTGAGGCGCTCCAGGAAATCCGCTTCTAAGAGAGGAGGTCGCCATGAAGCCGAGGCTGCTTCTCCTGCTCGTCAACCTTGCTCTGCTGGCGGCGTGGCTCGGGCATTGTGCCGCCCGCACCACTCCTGGCCTGACGGGAGCTAGGAACACCACGGCTACACTCGGGCGCCTATGCGCCCCGCTGCGGCACTGACCGTGCTGTCGTGCCTGCTCGTCGTTGCAGGTTGCGGCGGGTCCGATGGAGATCCGACCGCAACCTCGACGGAGCCTGGCGGAGGGTCGACGCTCGAGCAGCTCTGGCGCGCTCCCGGGGACGACGTCGCTGTCATTCCAGGCACGGAGAATCACGAGCCCGGCAACGTCCGTGTCTCGTTCCTGGTGGCGGACGCCCAGGGCCAGGCGGTCACGCTTCCGACGGCCCGCGTCTGGGTCGCGAACGCGCTCGACGCCCGTCCGTTCCTGGAAACCGAGGCGAAGCTCGAGCGGATCGGCGTGCCCGGTGGCGCCGAGGCCGACGCGACGCACATCTACGTCGCCAACGTGAAGCTGCCGCGCGTCGGCAAGTACTGGATGCTCGCCGAGCCGGAGGGCGGGAGCACCAAGGTGCAGGCGCTCGGGAACGTCGTCGTCGTGAAGGAGGACGCACCTCCCGACGTCGGCGACCCCGCGATTGCGTCGAAGACGCCGACGCTCGCATCGACGGGCGGCGACACCTCGAAGCTGACGACTCGCACCCCGCCCGACGAGTCGCTCCTACGCTACTCCGTTGCCGGCTCGTTGCATGCGAACGTGCCGTTCGTCGTGACGTTCGCGACGCCCAAGTTCTGCGCGAGCAGGACGTGCGGGCCGGTCGTCGACGTCGTGGAGGAGGTACAGCGACGCCTCGACGACGACCGTCGTCCGCTTCATCCACGTCGAGGTATACGAGGACAACGACCCGGCCAAGGGCTACAACCGGTGGATGAAGGAGTGGAAGCTCCCGACCGAGCCGTGGACGTTCCTCGTGAACGGCAGGGGGACGATCGTGGATCGCTTCGAGGGGACCGTGTCGGTGAACGAACTGGAGACCGCGGTACGGGAGAAGCTGGTCCCCGCTCAGTAGGTGTCGCCGAGCCGCTCGACCACGATGTTCGGCACGCGTGCCATCGGGCTGAGCGAGAGAACCGCACGAACGAGTGCGACGATGTCGTCGGGTGAGATCTGCTCCTCGTCCGGGAGCCCCGTCCACTCGGTCATTCGCGTTGCGACGAATCCGGGCGAGATGGCCGTCGCACGGATGCCGTGCTCGGCTTCCTCGCGGTTCAGCGACGTCGTCCACGCGATGAGCGCTGCTTTCGTCGCTCCGTAGACCGCGAGACCCGGTGTGGGGATCGTGCCCGCGATCGACGCGAGCGTGATGACCTGTCCACGAGATACGCGCAGGTGTTGCAGCGATTCGCGCGTGATCACGAGCGTCGCGCGGAGGTTCACGTCGAGCTGGAGCGCGATCTTCTTCGTGTCCTGCTCCGCGAACGTACCGCCCACGCCGATTCCGGCCGAGTTGACGAGCACGTCCATTCCGCCGTAGCGCTCGGCGTGGGCGGCGACGACCCGGACGCACTCGTCGGCATCCCCGAGGTTGGCGGGAACGGCCAGGGCGTCGAGCTGCGCCGCGGCCTCCTCGAGCGGCTCGGGCCTGCGTGCGACCAGCGTGAGCTCGTACCCGTCCTCACGCAGAGCACGAGCAATCGCCAATCCGATCCCCGACGACCCGCCAGTAATGAGCGCCGACGGCATGCGCGCGAGTCTATGTGGAGCGCGCAGGGAGCCGAGGTTGGGAGCACCCGTCAAAAACCAGCGGCCGCCGAGGGGGCGGCGGCCGCTGCGTCAGGGGGAGAGGAGAAGGGGATGGAACTCTCCAGCCGAGGGTGTTCGCACTGCCCGTGCGATTTCCTTCCGCGTACAGTCTCGGCGTGGAGACGGTTGCGCTCACGTCGCTCACTCGGGTCGGCGGCTGCGCCGCGAAGTACTCCGCGGCGCGGCTCGAGACGCTTCTCGCCGGGCTCGTTCCCGCCGATGCCGAGGATCTTCTCGTCGGCCTCGACCCCGCGGACGACGCCGCCGTCTACCGGCTCGACGACGAGCGCGCGATCGTGTTCACGGTCGACTTCTTCCCCCCACTCGTCGACGATCCGCGCACGTTCGGCGCCATCGCCGCGACGAACGCGCTGAACGATGTCTTCGCGATGGGTGGCCTGCCCCTGCTCGCGCTCTCGGTCGCCGCGTTCCCGGAGGAGCTCCCGGTCGAGGTGCTCGGCGACGTGCTGTCCGGCGCGGACGAGCGCGTTCGCGAAGCGGGCGCCATCCTCGCCGGGGGGCACACGATCCGCGACGCGGAGCCGAAGTACGGGCTCGCCGTCGTCGGCACGGTGCATCCGCAGCGGGTCTGGTCGAAGGCGGGGGCACAACCGGGCGACGTCCTGTTCCTCACCAAGCGTCTGGGAACGGGGATCGTCCTGCAGGCGGGGCGAGACGGAATCGCACCCGCAGGAGCGCTCGAGGCGGCGATCGAGTCGATGCTCGAGCTGAACAAAGAGGCGGCCAACGTCCTCCGACCGTTCGAGCCGAACGCCGTGACCGACGTCACCGGATTCGGGCTGCTCGGCCATGTGCACGAGCTCGCATCGAGGAGCGGCGTACGCGTCGTGCTCGACGCGAGCTCGCTGCCTGCGCTCCCCGGTGCGCTCGAGCTGGCGGCCGACGGCGTGCGCACGGGTGGCGACCGCCGCAATCGGGATTTCGCGGAACCGCATGTGGAGAGCAGCGCCGGTCCGGAGGCCGAGGCTCTCGCATTCGACCCGCAAACCGCAGGGGGCCTGCTCGTGTCGATGCCCAGCGAGAGGGCCTCCGTACTCGAGGCGACATTCGCTGCCGCCGGTCTACTCGCCGCGCGGATCGGCCGCGTCGAGCCGGGCTCGGGGGTCGTGCTCCAGTAGTGGCCATCGCCGTCGCACGCCCTCGGTCCGTCTCTGCGGGCACGTACCTGCGAATTGCGACCGCATCCGGCGCGGTGCTCTTCCTCGTCATCGCGTCGGGTGCATTTGTCCGCCTGACCGGCTCGGGGCTCGGCTGCGAGAACTGGCCGAGCTGCGGCGACAGGCCCTACCCGGAGCAGGGCTTCCATGCGTTCGTCGAGTTCGGAAACCGGATGGTCGCCCTCGTCGGAATCGTCATGACGCTCGTGACGTTCGTCGCGTCGCGTCGAGCCGTTGGGCTCTCCGGCTGGGGACGGTGGGCCGCGCTCGGCGCCTTCCTCGTTGCGGTCGCGCAGATTCCGATGGGCGGCATCACGATCGCGCTCGACCTCCATCCGCTCGCGGTGATGACGCACTTCCTGCTCGGGCTCACCGCCTTCGGGCTCGCGCTCGTCGCGGCACTCGAGGCGTGGAGCCTGCGAGACGGCCTCGCAGCGCCGGCCGGCGCTCTCTGGCTCCGCCTGCTCGTCACGTGCGTCGGTCTCCCGACGTGCATCGCGCTCGTCGTGACGGGGGCGGTCGCCACAGCGTCCGGCCCGCACCCCGGCTCGAGCGACGACGTCGAGCGCCTCGGCCTCGGGATCGTCGACACCGTTCACGTTCACGTTCGCGTCGCTGCGGCGTTCGGGATCGGCGTGCTGGTCGTCGGCTGGCTCCTCAGCCGGCTGAGAGGGAGCTATCCGGGCTTGCTCCGCGTCTGGGGAGGTCTGCTCGTCGTGCTCGTCGCGCAGGCGATCGTGGGCGAGGTGCAGTACCGCAACGCGCTGCCGTGGGGGCTCGTCCTCGTCCATGTCGCGCTGGCGGCGGCGATCTGGGCATTCAGCCTCGGCCTCGCGTTCATCCTCTGGAGGCCGCCTGCTCCGCTGACCCGCCAGTAGGCTTGGTCAATGGCGCGTGAGCTCAGGATCCACGAGCGACCGACGTCGCTCGAGCGGCCCGTCCTCATCGGCGCATTTCGCGGATGGAACGACGGAGGGCAGGCTGCCACCCTCGCGGCCGGCTACCTCGCGCGGCTCTGGGGCGCGAGGAAGTTCGCCGACATCGACCCCGAGCTCTTCGTCGACTTCCAGGCGACGCGTCCGATGGTCTCGCTCGAGGAGGGTCGGACACGGAAGATCGAGTGGCCGGAGAACACGTTCTACCGAGCGCGCATCCCCGGCGCCGATCGCGATGCGATCCTGCTCGTCGGCGTCGAGCCGAACTACCGCTGGCGGACGTTCAGCGAGATCGTCACCGACCTCGCACGCGACCTCGGCGTCGAGCTTGCGGTGACGCTCGGCGCGCTCGTCGCGGATGTCCCGCACACGCGACCCTCACCGGTCACGGGCGCTGCGACGGATCCGCAGCTCGTCGACGAGCTCGGGCTGCAGCTCTCGCGCTACGAGGGCCCGACCGGGATCGTCGGCGTGCTTCTCGACTCGTGCCGTCGAGTTGGCATCCCGTCCGTGAGCCTGTGGGCGGCAGTGCCGCACTACGTACAGCTCGCGCCGAGCCCGCCGGCCGCGAAGGCGCTCTGCGAGCGGCTCGCCGGCGTGCTCGCGACGGACATCGATGTGACCGAGCTCACCGAGGCGTCCGAGGAGTACGTCGAGCAGGTCTCGCAAGCGGTTGCCACCGATACCGAGACGGCCGGCTATGTCGAGGAGCTCGAGCGCCGCACGGACTCACTCGACTGGCTCGAGGAGTCTGATGACCTCGTCTCCGGCGATGCGCTCGCTGCCGAGATCACCCGGTTCTTGCGCGAGCGCGAGGCGGACGGTGACGTTCCGGAGTCGGGCGGGCCTGGCTAGCGCGCTACGCGGCGTCTTCGACGTCCCCGGCTGACTCCGGCTCGGCCGCTTCGACCTTCTCGACCGTCTCGACCCCCGCTGCCTCGGTGGCCGCAACCGTGGGCCTGCGCTTGCGCCGTCGCCGGCGGGACTTGCGGGCCGTGAGCTTCGGCACCGGGAGGTTGTCGGCGAGCGCGTTCGCGATCTCGCCGATCGTGCCGAGCTCCTCGCGTGCATGGTCGAGCGCACCGTTCGCGCGAGGCGTGTAGCCGTCGGCCGAGGCGAGAAGCGCCGCACCGACAGGAAGCGGCATCTCGTGCGCAACCTGGACGAGCCGGTTCACGTTCTCCTCGTGCCGGTAGCCACGCGAGTTCGCTGCGGCACCGAGCAGGCGCTTGGCTTCGGGGAACTCGGTCGAGACGCGCCGATCCTGCACCTTGCGCGTGGCACGGGCGAGTCGCCACGTCCAGCGCGCGAGGATCTGATCGGGCGCGAGTGGCTTCCCCTCACCGACCGCTCGTAGGAGGATGCGGACTCCCGCTGCGCGATCCTTCTCCCACGGCGGCGCCTGCGTGACGAGGGTGACCAGGTCGTCGAAGTCGGCGCGGTCGATTGGTGTCGCGACGCGGTCCATGAGCGCCGTCATCCGCAGGCGCCGATTGGGGTTCTCGGCGGCACAGGTCGCGAGGAACTGCTCGAGCGCACCCTTTCCGGCCCGACCTTCGGCGAACTTCTTGGCGAACTCCGCGCGCTGGTCGAAGCGGATCTGACGACCGGCGATGGTCGCCCAGAACCGCTGCTCGTCGTCGTCGAGGTACTTCGGGTCGATCCGCTGCCACTCGCGCTGGATCACGGCGAGCCGCCGCGCGACGTCGGGCGTGACCGGGACGAGCCACGGCACCGGTGAGAGCTTCCGGCGAGCGCGCCGTTGCTGGCGGCGGCGCGGCGCGGGGGTGACACGCGCGCCTTCGCGGTAGAAGTCGGAGTCGAGCAACGCGTGGAGCGACACGACGCGCTCCGAGTGCGTCGCCCCCTTGGGGACGAAGTCGACGACGACGCCGGCCTCCTTGCGCGGATGGATGCGCATGATCCGGCCGATTCGTTGCTGGTAGACGCGTCTCGACGCAGTCGGTGCGAGGTGCATGCACACGGTTGCGCGCGGCGAGTTCCAGCCCTCGGCGAGGAGCATCGCGTTGATGAGGACGTTGATCTCGCCGCGCTCGTAGGCGGCGAGCGTCTCAGCGAGGCGCGCCGGAGGCGTGCGACCCGATACTGCTTCGGCCTTGAGGCCGGCGGCGCGGAACTCCTGCGCGAGGTTGTACGCGTGATCCACGCCTGCGGCGTAGACGATCCCCGGCGTGGAGCCGAAGCGCTCCCGGTACAGGCTCGCTGCAGCCTGGTTCAAGGCCTGGTGGTCGAGAGCAGCGGCGAGCGCGCGCTCCTCGAAGTCGCCGCCGACGATCGGCACCGAGTTGATCGCGGCCGCCGGCGGCACGCGAAGGCACCGCAGGGGAGCGATGAGCCCGCGCCGCGCGGCATCTCCGAGCGGCAGGTCGTCGACCGAGGCGGGGAAGACGTCCGAGACCTGCTTCGCGATGAGTTGCTCGGTGGCGGTCATCCCGATGAAGAGCGGCTCCGAGAAGGCGCGAATCGCGGCGCTCGTCTTCTCTCCGAGCGCGGTGTGCGCCTCGTCGCAGATGACGAGGTGGTAGGCGTTGCGGTCGAGCTCCGAGCCGTGGCGCGCGAACCAGGCGTACGTCTGGATCGTGATGGGGCTGTCGGTGTTCGCGGTCACCCCGGGCACGAGCGCGTCCGTGAAGCGATCGCTGTACCCCTCGGTGGTGAGATCGCGCGTGAATTGCGTGATGAGAAGACGGCGGTGGGTCAGGATGAGGACGCCGAGATGGCGCGCCGCCTCGACGAAGCCGGCGGCGGCGATCGTCTTGCCGGATGCGGTCGGATGACGGAATCGGAATCGCCGGACCGCGCCGGGGTCGTCGTCGGTGACCTCGAGCGCGAGCAGCTCATCGTCGATGAATCCCGCGTCGAAGTCGTCGTCCGCGTCTTCATCGGCGTCCACTTCGATGGCGGTGCCGTTCGTGGCGCCGTGTCCGTTGCCGTTCTCGTCCGCAGGGCGCTGGGTTGCAGCGATGAGCTCCGCGAGCATGCCGGCGAGCGCGTCGACCTGGTGTCGTCGCAGCTCTGTCCCGGCTGCTGTCCGCACCGGGTCCTCGGTGAGCACGCGCTCGAGCCCGAGCATGAGCCCGTAGCGCACCTTCCACCGAGAAGACGGCTTCTTCTGACCGGCATCGATCTCGGCCAAGGCGTCGTCGAGCGCCGACCGTCGAGCGGTGCCCGGCGCGAGCGCCTGCAGCGGATCCTCGTCCGGCTGCAGGAACGGCTCGCCGAACCAGGACTCGGCGATACGGGCCGCAGCAGCCAGGTTCTCGGATGTGTCCGACGTCAGCGTCGGGATGGTCGTAGCCTCGTGCATTCAGGCAGCACGTCTTTCCGTGCCGCTCCTTCCTAAGTGTGTGTCGCTCGCGTCTGATGGACCGGCGAGCGCTACCGGTCGGAGCATACCTCAGTCGCCGGCGTCAGCACGGGCTGCTCGCCGTTTCGTGCGTTGCCGGCCTTAACGCGCGGTGTAGTCGAGCTCGAGGAACTCGCTCACCTCTGACAACCAGCGCTCCTCGACGAAGCGGACATGGTCGGGGTGCTCGTTGTACCGCTCATACGCAGCTCGATTTTCGAACTCCATCGAGAGCCCGAACCGGTAGCCGTTCTTCGGACTTACCTCGTCGAGCAGCTCGAACGCCTCGACGCCGGGGATGGTTGCGAGGCTCTCCGCGGCCTGGAGGAAGTCACGCTCCTCCGCCGATCCCTGCCGATGGGCGAGTGTGAACGCAACGGTGTGCCGGATGCGGTTCGCAACCATCCGCGGAGACTACTTCGCGACGATCTCGGCGAGCGGCCGGCCGACGACGCGTTCTGACACGCCGGTCTGGTCGAGGTGCTTCGTGATCCCGCCGAGCCAGAACGGGAAGCCCGCGCCGAGGAGGAGGCACGTGTCGATGTCGGCAGCCTCCGCGACGACGCCGTCCTCGAGGATGTAACGGGCCTCGTCGGCGAGTGCTTCGAGCACTGCGGTGTGGAGCTCGTCGACGGTCCGCGGCGCGTGCTCGACGACGACTGGCTCGCCGCCTTCGGCGAGGCTTTCGAGCGTTGCAGAGAGCGGATACCGGTCGGGCCATGCGTCGTGGAGCTGGTGGCGAACGTGGTTCGCGACCTTCGGGCCGACGAGCTGCAGGAGCACCGACGGCGCCATCGGCAAGCCCATCCGTAGAACGGCCTCGTCCGTCTCGTCGACGGTGTTGCCGTGGTCGAGCGCCTGCGTGATGACCGAGCCCTGGCGGCCGAGCAGCCGGTTCACGACGAACGCCGTGGCGTCCTGTACGAGGACTCCTGTCTTGCGGAGCTTCTTCGTCACCGCCCAGACGGTCGCGAGCGACGCGTCGTCGGTGGCAGGCGTTCGAACGAGCTCGACGAGCGGAAGCACGGCGACCGGGTTGAAGAAATGCATTCCGACGAGGCGCTCGGGGTGCTCGAGGTCGGCGCCCATCTCGGTGACGGAAAGAGAAGACGTGTTCGTGGCGAGGATGCACTCGGGCGAGACGACGCGCTCGAGCTCGGCGAAGACCTCCTTCTTCACGCTCATCTCCTCGAACACGGCCTCGAGCACGAGGTCGCAGTCGGCGAAGACATCCCAGTCGGTACCACCCGTGACGATCGATCCGAGGAACCGCGCCTTGCCTTCGCCGAGGCGCCCGCGCTTCACGATGTCGGCGAGCTCGTCGTGGATCCACGCCGCCGCGTCGTCGATCTGCTCCTGCGTCAGGTCGCGGAGCACGATCGGGACCTCGAGGCGGCGGAGGAAGAGCAGCGCGAGCTGGCGCGCCATGAGCCCTGCGCCGACGATGCCGACCTTCTGCACGCGCCGCGGCTCGGCGTCGGGCATTCCGACTCGCTCGCTTCGCGCGTCGCTCGACGAGGTTGAACGCGTAGACGGAAGCCTGCGCCTGTGGGCCAGGGAGCAGCTCGGCGAGCGCGTCTTCCTCCGCGCGGTAGCCCTCCTCCAGCGACCAGGTGGCGGCGCCTTCGATGAGATCGAGCGCACGGTACGGAGCCGGCGCGGCGCCGTGCACCTGCCCGTCGAGGCGCGAGCGAGCTTTGCGACAGACCTCGGCGACGTCCGACAGATCGGCGCTCGGCCGCCGCTTGCCCGCACCTTCCTCGACCTTGTCGAGGAGAAACGCGAGCGACTCGTCGAGGAACTCCACCGGCTCCAGGAGCGCGTCGGCGAACCCGACCTCGAAAGCCTGCTGCGCGCTCAGCATGCGGTTCTGGCGCAGCGGGTTCTCGACGACGAACTTCACGGCCTGCTCGGCGCCGACGAGCTGCGGCACGAGTTGTGTCCCGCCCCAGCCGGGGATGAGGCCGAGGAAGACCTCCGGACATGCGAAGTGGCGGACCGACGAGGCGATGGTGCGGTAGTCGCAGTGCAGCGCGATCTCGACGCCGCCTCCGACCGCGGCGCCGTTGATCGCGGCGACGGTGACGAACGGGAGCTCGCGGATCCGGCCGAAGAGCTCGTGCCCCGCTTCGCCGCCGAGCCGCGCGCGCTCGGGCGTGATCTCCCCGAACTCGCCGATGTCCGCGCCGACAGCGAACACGAACGGCTTGCCGGTGAGCAACAACCCGCGCCAGTCGCGCGTGCGCAGCTGGTCGAGTACCCCTTCGAGTGAGCGGAGAGCCGCCTCGCCGAACGTGTTCGGCTTCTGCCAGTCCTCGCCGTTGTCCATCGTCACGAGCGCGATCGGACCGACGCGCGTGGAGACCTTTTGGAGCTTGAACTGCGTCGGGTTGCTAGCCATCGTTCTGGAGGTTCTCCCAGAGAATCGCCGCGCCCATACCGAGGCCGATGCAGAGCGCCGTCAGGCCGTAGCGCGAGCCGGGCCGGTCGCGGAAGCCGCGCGCGAGCTGTGCCATGAGGCGAACCCCGGTCGCGGCGAGCGGATGGCCGCACGCGATCGCGCCGCCGTACGGGTTGAGGCGTGGGTCGTCAGGAGCGACCCCGACTCCCTCGCACCACGTGAGCACCTGCACGGCGAACGGCTCGTTCAGCTCGAAGAGGTCGATGTCGTCCACCGTCAGCCCTGCGCGAGCGAGCACCTTCTCCGTGGCCGGGACGGGGCCGAGTCCCATCAGGTGCGGCTCGACGCCGGCATACGCGAAGCCGACGAGGCGCATCTTCGGCTCGAGGCCGAGCTCGGCCGCTGCCGACTCCGATGAGATGAGCGCCGCGGTGGCACCGTCCGTCAGGCCTGCCGAGTTCCCGGCAGTCACTCGGCCGCCGGCGCGGAACGGCGTGCGCAGCGTCGCGAGCGCCTCCATGGTCGTGTCCGGGCGGAGGAACTGATCGCGATCGGCGACCGTCCAGCCGTCGTCGGTGAACACCGACATCGGGATGACGATCTCGTCCATCACGCCGTCGTCCCACGCCTTGCCGGCACGTCGCTGTGACTCGACCGCGTATGCGTCGGCCGCCTCCTTCGTCAGCTGGGGGAACGCGTCGTGGAGATTCTCGGCGGTCTGTCCCATGACAGCCGCCGACTCGTCGATGAGCCGCTCGGCCACGAAGCGCGGGTTGAAGTCGACGTCGGCGCCCATCGGGTGGTGACCCATGTGCTCGACTCCGCCGACGAGCACGACATCGGCGGCGCCCATCGCGATCTCCCCGGCGCCGGCGGTGGTCGCGGTCAACGCTCCTGCACACATGCGGTCGACGGCGAACCCCGGCACCGTCGTGGGGAGCCCGGCGAGGAGCGCCACGTCACGTCCGAGAGTCAAACCCTGGTCACCGACCTGCGCAGTCGCGGCGAAGACGACGTCGTCGATCCGCTCCGGTGGCAGCTGGGGGTTCCGCCGGAGCACTTCGCGCACGGCTTTGACCGCCATGTCGTCGGCGCGCGTCTTCGCGAAGAAGCCGTCCGGGGTCGCGCGGCCGAACGCGGTGCGCACGCCGTCGACGTAGACCACCTCGCGCAGCTCGGCCACGGCCGAGACGATACTTCCGAGGCCATGCCCGACTGGGAGGAACGCGCCGCGCGCGCACGAGGGCGTTTCGAGGACGGCGCCGCGCGCCTTCCCGACGATCCGGACGAACGCCAGCGCCAGCTCACGCGCATGGGCAACGCGGCGTGGGCCGCGGGGCTCTGTCACCTCATGCTCGGACAGCAAGAGGAGGCCGACGCGTGGCTCGTGCGCGCGGCCGAGACCTATCGCGAGAGTTGGCCCGACGCGCCGCCCGGAAGCTGGGGCAGACCTATCGGCGCGATGAAGTCGCGGCTCATCGCCGGGGATCTCGCGGGCGCGCGTGAGGATGCCCGCTGGGCCCTCGACGCCGGAGCTGCCGACTCGGACAGCCCGATCGGGAGATATGCCGCCGCGCTCGCGCTCCTCGTGCGTGGCGAGGACGCCGGTGACAGCGCACTCGCCGAGACGCTGGTCGGCGTGGATGCGATCCCGCCCGGAGTGACCGATTCGCTCATCGCGCTCGCGACGTCAGACGAAGCCGGCTACGAGCGCGCGATCCGTGCGCTGCTGGCCGACTTCGAGGCGCGGGACGAGTTCCTCGAAGACATCGCCGTGGCGGACACCGTGGTCGCGCTCCAGATGCTGGCAGCGGAGCGGGGCAGCGCGGTGCCGCTTACGTCGCCGCTCCTTCCGAGCTGACTACGGGTCGCCTGCAGCGAGCTCTCTCGCGCGCACCATCGCGGCCTGGATCGCGTTCAGGAACGCCGCGCGGACGCCGGCGATCTCGAGCTCGCGGATAGCCGCGATCGTCGTTCCGCCCGGTGATGTGACCATCTCGCGGAGCTCGACCGGGTGCATCTTCTCGTCGCGCAGCTGTTTCGCCGTGCCGAGCATCGTCTGCACGACGAGTTGTGTCGAGATCTCGCGCGAGAGGCTGAGCAGGATCCCCGCCTCGATCATCGCCTCTGCGAGGAGGGCGAAGTACGCGGGGCCGGATCCGGAGACCGCTGTGATCGCATCCATCGCCTGTTCCGGCACCCGAACGACGGCGCCGAGGTGCGACAGCGCCTCCTCCGCGAGATCGAGGTGCTCGTCACCCGCATGTGCGCCGGCGCAGAGGCCTGCGATCCCCTCGTGCACGGTCGACGGCGTGTTGGGCATCGCACGCACGACGGGAACGCCGTCCGACAGCCTGCTCTCGATGCGCGCGGTCGGTATCGCAGCCGCGACGGAGAGCACGGTCTGCTCGGGGAGAATCAACGTCCCGATCTCGCCGAGCAGCCCGTCGATGTCCTGCGGCTTGACCGCGATGACAACGAGCGCCGCACCGGCCACCGCGTCGTGGTTGGAGAGCGTCGCCTCGACGCCGTAACGCTCGCGAAGGTCGGCCACGCGCTCGGCTCGACGCGTCGTCGCGGAGACCTCCGACGCCTCGCGCCAGCCTGACGACAGCAGCCCGGAGATGAGCGACTCGCCGATTCGCCCGGCGCCGAGGATCGCGATCTTGCGTGCGTCGACCATGCGCAGGAGTCTACGACCGGTTTTCAGGCGGCGTGCCGTGCCGACGAGCGCACGAGCCGTGCCCGATCCATGCTCGCGCCGGGCACGAGCCTGCGCTTGAAGCCCTGCAGGAGATAGACGCTCGCGAGCCCCTGCCATTCGCCGTACAGCTCGAGAAGCTCGGCGGTCTCGCCTGGCTCGGGCCAACGCCCACGCAGCGAGGCGAGGAGCTTCACGAGAGCCAGGTCGTCGACGAGGCCGGCGTCGTAGCGGCCGAGCCCCTGCAGGGCCACGACACCGACCGTCCACGGGCCGACGCCCCGCTCGCGCTCGAGCCGCATCAAGGCATCCGGCTTCCTCCGCAGCCCTTCCAGGTCGAGACCGCGGGCGAGCCGCGCCAGCGTCGCGGCACGGCTCGCGGCGAGCCCGTATCCCGTGAGTCGAGCGGGAGAGAGGCCTGCGAGCGCCTCGCGGGTCGGCGGATCCTCGCCACAGCCGCGGATGATCGCCCGCTCGATCGCGAGCGCCTTCGACGCCTGGATGAGCTGACCCGCGACCGCACGGATGACCGCGTGCGTCACCGTCGCCTTGCGCCGCGTTCGCATCCCGCGCAGGAGTTGCACGGTCGGGCCGAGCAGCGGGTCTCGTGCGAACCGCCGATGGAACTCGCTCGTGTCGTCGTCCAGCGCGAGCATGAAGCGCGCCTCGTCGACAGCGAGCTCGTTCGACGCGCGGACGACCACGCGTCCGTCCTGCAGCTGCTGCGCGGAGGCCCAGCGCTCACTGGCTAGGCGCGCCGTCCAGGTGCTCGTTCCGGCGGTCAGTCGAAGGGAGTACGGGCCTGCCGCTCGGAGCACCGCTTCGACCACCGGGCCACCCTACCGGCCCCTGCTGACCGGATACTTCCGGCGATGCGACTCGTCGACACGATCTCCCTCCGCTCGCGCGAGCGCAAGCTGCGGCTCTTCCTCGACGAGCTGCACCCCGCGCCGGAGACCACCGTGCTGGACGTCGGCGCGGACGAGCGTGGCTTCGGCGAGGGTGGCGGCTGCGGGACGCTCAACTTCTTCGAGGAGCACTACCCGTGGCCGGAACGGATCACGGCGCTCGGCCTCCACGACGGCGCCGGCTTCCGTGCCCGTTACCCGGAGATTCCGTACGTGCAAGGCGATGCGTGCGCGTTGCCCTTCGCCGACGGCGAGTTCGACATCGTCTTTTCGAACGCCGTCGTCGAGCACGTCGGCGGACGCGAGCGCCAGCGGCAGCTCGTGTCCGAGGCGATCCGGGTCGGGCGGCGCGTCTTCATCACGACGCCGAATCGGCGCTTCCCCGTCGAGGTGCACACGCGGCTTCCCGTCGTCCACTGGCTTCCGGACGCGCTGGCTCATCCCGTCTATCGGAAGACCGGAAAGGGGTTCGCGACCGAGGTCCACCTCCTGACGCGGCGGAGCTTCGAGGCCCTCTTCCCGGGGCGCGTCCGCATCGTCGGTCTCGGCATGACGCTGGTGGCGATCGTCGATTAGCGCGCGCCGCTTCACCGGGATCGTCATCGCGATCCTCGTCGTCGGGCTCGTCCTGCACAACGCCGCGATGGCGCAGCTGTGGGACCTCGGCGTACGCGGAACGACGCTCGACGTGGTCGCCGCCTGGAAGGAGGCGCTCCTCCTCGTTGCGCTCATCGTCGTCGCGTGGCACGCGCGGCACTTCCCGGCGGTCAAGGCGGCCGACGTGCTCGCGATGACCTACGCCGCGGTGATCGTCGTGTACTGGGCGATCCCGCAGGACGTGCTCGGCGGCGAGGCGACCGCGCGCGGGGAGCTGCTCGCGCTTCGTCATCACCTCTTTCCCGTCGCCGCGTATGCGCTCGGCAGGCTGGCCGCTTTCGCGTGGGAGGAGCGCGGCCGGGTCGGCGGCTTGATCGCGGTGTCCGCGGTCGTCGTGGCGGTGGTCGGACTCGCCGACCTCGCGTTCATCTCGTTGCAGGCGTGGCGCGACTCCGGCGTCCCCGGTTGGTACCGCGAGCAGCTCGGGCTCGACTACGAGGGTCTCTCCGGCCTGCCCGAGAACTGGGTGTTCAACACGGGCGACGAGGACAACCCCATCCGGCGGCTCGTCTCGACGTTCCTCTCGCCGCTCGCCAGTGCGTACGTGCTCGTCGTCGCGCTGATCTACGTCGTCAGCCGGCCGTTTCGATGGTGGTGGGGTCTTCTGGCGCTCCTGCTCTACGTCGCGCTGCTCTTTACGCACACACGCGCCGCGCTCGCCGCGCTCGCGTTCGGTCTCGTCGTGCTCGCGCTCGCGCAACGCCGGATCGCGCCGGCGGTGCTCGCGGCTGCCTCAGTCGCGGCTGGCGCGCTCTTCCTCTCCGTCTATCCGTCGATCGGGCCGTCGACGAGCTACACGCCGGAGGAGCTCGAGTGGCTCCGCGAGAACGCGCAGCAGCAAGGCGGCACGAGCGGCGATCCGTTCGCGGGCGACGAGTCCTCGACGGAGAGCCACTGGCGGAACCTGCGCGACGGGATTCGTGTCGTGATCCACCATCCGCAGGGGTACGGCCTCGGCAATGCGGGTGTCGTGGCGAAGCGGACCGGGGTCGAGATCCGCGCCGGCGAGTCGACGTACACGGAGCTCGGTGTCGATGCCGGAGTGGCGGGTGTCCTCGCGTTCGTCCTGTGGAGCCTCGCCGTGCTAGCGGGTCTGTGGCGCAGAGAGGCGTGGCTGGCCGCAGCATTCGCCACCGTGCTCGTGATCGCCCTGCAGACGGACGTCATCGGCATCCACTGGATCGCGTTCACCGTGTGGGTCGCGGCGGGGCTCGCGCTCGGCCTGCCACGCACCGATCAGGAGCACCGCGCAGAACAGGCGCGGCAGCATGCGGCGCAGCTCTAGTCAGGGTGTTGTTGCCGCTTCCCTCCAGCGAAGCCGGCGATGACCGTTGCCAGTGCGTCATGCCACGCCGTTGCCTCGTCACCTTCGGGCAGATTTCGAAATACGGATCCACGCAGTTCGGCGTTCGCAAGGCCTTCCAGCATGGCGTTGAACACCACAGCCGCCTCCTGAACGGATCGTTCGCCCAGGAGGTTTGCTTCCTCGAGCCGCCGGACCTTCGCCTGTAGTTGGCTCCACGCGCGACTCCGCGCGTCCGTCAGCTCCGGGCCTGGATCGAGGCTCGGCACGACGCGCTGAAAGGCGATTCGGTACGCCGCAGGATGCTCGAGCACGAGCCTTCGGAACGCGCTCACACCGACGGCGATGAGATCGGCGACGGGTCGTCGGTCTCGGGTAGTGCGTCGATCTCCTCATAGAGGAACTCGAAAGCATCTCTGGCGAGGGCATCGACGAGAAGTGCCTCCTTCGACCCGAAGAGGCTGTAGACCGCGCGCGTCGTGGTTCCCGCTTCGCGGGCGACTGCCCGAACGGACAGCGCAGCTGGTCCGCCCTCGGCCACGAGACGTTCAGCCGCGGCGCGGAGCGCTGCACGGGTTTGCTCCGAGTGCTCTCGCGGGCGACCCATCTTGACATCTTATCGGTACGCGTTACGATACACGTAACGTAACGTGTCTCGAAAGGAGATGCCATGTACACAGTCGTCCTCCACGACATCACGGATCCCCAGGCGGCGTTCGCGCGCGGGCAGCAGCTCATGGCGAACGAAGGAGCGCCGCATGGCACACGCGTTCTCCAGTTCTATCCCAGCCTCGATCACACCCAAGTGACGTGCCTCTGGGAGTCCGACTCGGTGGCGTCTCTTCAGGACTACGTCGACGCGGTGCTCGGAGACTCGAGCGTCAACACCTGCTACCCGGTCGATGCCGAGCAGGCGTTCTCGGAGCGCCCCGCGGCGCTTGCCGAGCCGCCCGTCGCGCAGTCCTGACACATGGCGTGCGGGAAAGGAAGGGCGGCTCCTTGGGTCGGCCGCCCTTCCTCGACGCGGCGCGCGGAGCTGTACGGTTTCCGGATGGCAATCGATCCACGCGTCGACATCGGCCACGTCCATCTCAAGGTCGCGGACATCGACCGTGCGCTCGCGTTCTACGTCGGCGTTCTCGGCTTCGAGGAGCAGGCGCGCTACGGAGATCAGGCCGTGTTCATCTCGGCCGGCGGCTACCACCACCACATCGGCCTCAACACGTGGGAGTCGAAGGGTGGGACGCCGCCTCCGCCCGGGCACACCGGGCTCTACCACACCGCGATCCGCTATCCGGATCGCAAGGCGCTCGCGGACGCGCTGCGACGTCTGGTCGACGCCGGCATCTCGCTGGACGGGGCATCGGACCATGGCGTGAGCGAGGCTCTCTATCTGCACGATCCGGACGGAAACGGTGTCGAGCTCTATCGCGATCGGCCGCGCGAGGAGTGGCCCGTGAATTCCGACGGCAGCTTGGGGATCGGCACCGCGCCGCTCGACGTGCGCGCACTGCTTGCCGAAGCCAAATGAAGCCCGCATGCTGCTAAGGTTCCCCGCGGTAAATCAAGAGCGAGTCCGGTTCGCGCGCTGCGCTTTCCTTACCCGTTCGTGAGTTTTGGTAAGGGAGGTGTTTTCTATGGCAACTGGAACCGTTAAGTGGTTCAACGACAGCAAGGGGTACGGCTTCATCACCCCGGACGAGGGCTCGAAGGATCTCTTCGTGCACTTCAGCAACATCGCCGGTGATGGGTTCAAGAGCCTTTCCGAGGGCTCGCGCGTCGAGTTCGAGCCGCGAGAGGGTCAGAAGGGCCCCGAGGCGACGAACGTCATCCCCGTCGCGTCGTAAGGAATCGAGAGCCGTGGCTGCACCCGTGCGGCCACGGCCTCTCCCCAAGACAAGGAGCTCTGCATGAAAGAGAAGGAAGAGAAGCTCGAAGTCGAGGGTGAGGTCATCGAGGCCCTCCGCAGCCGGATGTTCCGCGTGCGGCTCGACAACGGGCACGAGGCGCTTGGATACATGGGGGGCAGGATGAAGCGCTATCGCATCAGGGTGTTCCCGGGCGATCGCGTTCGCATCGAGCTCTCGTCGTACGACCTGACCCGCGGCCGCATCGTCTATCGGCTGAGCTGAATTTCCCGCAGCAAGCGGAATCCGCTCTCGCGGATCCCGCTTGCGCGACGATCCCTAAAGCCGGCGGCTTCGCCGCCGGGTCGCAGCTTCCACTCGGCCGCCTCTGTCGTTCACGCAAAGCGCTGGTGCCGCCGCGTCAGCTATACCTCGAATGTGGCTACGTCGAAGCCCGTCGAGAGCCTCGAACGGGTCGTGATCCGGTTCGCCGGCGACTCCGGCGACGGGATGCAGCTCACGGGCGACCGCTTCACGAGCGAGACCGCGGTCTTCGGGAACGACCTCGCGACGCTCCCCGACTTCCCGGCCGAGATCCGCGCGCCGGCCGGCTCGCTTCCGGGCGTGTCCGGCTTCCAGGTGCACTTCGCCGACCACGACATCCTCACGCCGGGCGACCAGCCGAGCGTGCTCGTCGCGATGAATCCCGCCGCGCTCAAGGTCAATCTCGGCGATCTCGCAAAGGGCGGCACGGTCATCGCCAACACCGACGCGTTCAACGAGCGCAACCTGCAGAAGGCGGGCTACGAGTCGAATCCGCTCGACGACGGCTCGCTCGCCGACTTCCATCTCCACCCTGTCGGGCTCTCGTCGATGACGATCGAGGCGCTCAAGGGCATCGAGGGCGTGACGTCGCGTGAGGCGGAGCGATCGAAGAACTTCTTCGCGCTCGGCCTGATGTCGTGGCTCTACAACAGGCCCGTCGAGGGGACGCTCGGCTTCATCGAGCAGAAGTTCGCGAAGCGAGCCGAGATCGTCGAGGCGAACACGAGGGCGTTCAAGGCGGGCTGGAACTACGGCGAGACCTCAGAGGATTTCGCGGTCTCGTACGAGATCGCGCCTGCACCCCTCGAGCCAGGAACGTATCGCCAGGTTTCGGGAAACACGGCGCTGACGTACGGCCTCGTCGCTGCCAGCAAGCTCTCGGGGCTCCCGCTCTTCCTCGGCGCCTATCCCATCACGCCGGCGTCGGACGTCCTCGAGCAGCTCGCGCAGCTGAAGCACTTCGGCGTGCGGACCTTCCAGGCCGAGGACGAGATCGCGGCCTCGGGTGCGGCGTTGGGCGCTGCGTTCGGCGGCGCGCTCGGGGTCACGACATCGGCAGGCCCGGGGATCGTTCTGAAGTCGGAGACGGTCGGTCTCGCGGTCACCCTCGAGCTCCCGCTCGTCATCGTCGACGTGCAGCGGGCCGGCCCGTCGACCGGCATGCCGACGAAGCCGGAGCAAGCCGACCTGCTCATGGTCTTGTTCGGCAGGAACTCGGAGTCGCCAGTGCCCGTCGTGGCCGCCTCGACTCCGTCGGGCTGTTTCCACGCGGCGATCGAAGCGGCGCGCATCGCGATCAAGTACCGCACTCCCGTCTTTCTCCTCTCGGACGCGTACCTCGCGAACGGCTCCGAGCCCTGGGCCATCCCCGACGTCGCGACGCTCATGGACATCTCGACCGAGTTCGCGTCCAGTCCGAACGGCGAAGACGGCGACTTCCTCCCGTACAAGCGCGACCCCGAGACGCTCGCGCGCCCGTGGGCGATCCCCGGTACTCCCGGCCTCGAGCACCGAATCGGCGGACTCGAGAAGGAGGACGAGACGGGCAACGTCTCGTACGACCCCGAGAACCACGACCGCATGGTCCGGCTACGCGCGGCGAAGGTGGCGGGGATCGCGGCCGACATCCCCGAGCTCGAGGTCGACGATCCGGACGGCGCGGACACGCTCGTTCTCGGTTGGGGATCGACGCACGGCGCGATCGGTGCAGCAGCTCGTCGCGTGCGCGCGAGCGGGCGAACAGTCGCGACGGCGCATCTCCACTACCTGAATCCCTTCCCTCGCAACACGGGCGAGGTCGTGCGCGCCTACGACAAGGTGCTCATCCCGGAGATGAACCTGGGGCAGCTGCGCATGCTGATCCGCGCGCAGTTCCTCGTCGACGCGGCCGGGTACAACAAGGTGCGCGGGCGTCCGTTCCGGGCGGCCGAGCTCGCGGACGCGATCACGGCGCTGGTGGACTCCTGATGGCCGACGGCAACGGGCACCTCGTGCAGCTGACGGGCAAAGACTTCAAGTCCGACCAGGAAGTTCGCTGGTGCCCGGGCTGCGGCGACTACGCGATCCTCAACGTCATCCAGGGCTTCATGCCCGAGCTCGGTCTCGAGCGCGAGCGGATCGTGTTCGTGTCCGGGATCGGCTGCGCGGCGCGCTTCCCGTATTACATGCAGACCTACGGGATGCACTCGATCCACGGCCGCGCGCCGGCAATCGCGACCGGCCTCGCGGTCACCCGGCCGGATCTCTCGGTCTGGGTGGTCACGGGCGACGGCGACGCCCTCTCGATCGGCGGGAACCACCTCATCCATGCGCTGCGCCGGAACGTGAACCTGAAGATCCTCCTCTTCAACAACCGGATCTACGGACTCACGAAGGGCCAGTACTCGCCGACGTCGGAGCTCGGCAAGGTGACGAAGTCGACGCCGCTCGGCTCGCTCGACCATCCGTTCAACCCGCTTTCGATCGCCATCGGCGCCGAGGCGTCGTTCGTCGCGCGTGCGATCGACACGGACAAGAAGGGGCTCACCGACGTGCTCGGCGCTGCGGCGCGGCATCGTGGCTCGGCGTTCGTGGAGATCCTCCAGAACTGCAACATCTACAACGACGGCGCATTCGAGGTTCGCGAGGACAAGGCGAAGCGGATCTACCTCGAGAGTGGCCAGCCGATTCGATTCGGTGCTGACGGTGAGCGCGGGCTCGTCCAGGACGCGGACGGGTCGGCGCGCGTCGTCGACGTCGCCGAGGTCGGGGAGGGCTCGCTGCTCGTCCACGACGCGCACCACCGCGAGCCGAGCCTCGCCTTCGCCCTGTCGCGCGTCACCTGGGAGACGGACGGCGCCGTGCCGCTCGGAGTCTTTCGCGCCATCGAGCAGCCGGTCTACGACGACCTGATGAGCGAGCAGCTCGCCGAGGCGCGCGAGCAGCAGGGCGACGGCGACCTCGAAGCGCTTCTCCATTCCGGCGACACCTGGGTCGTCCCGGGCTAGCCCTCGGTCAGGAAGCGGACGATCCGCTCCGCGATCTCTTCGCCTTTCTCCTCCTGCAGGAAGTGACCCGCACCGGTGATCGTCTCCGCCGGGCCTGCGCCGGGGATCCGCTCCGCCATGCGCTCTGCCGCAGCCGTCGAGAAGATCGGGTCCGAGTCGGAGAAGAGGACGAGCGCCGGGCGCTCCCATTGCTCGAGCGCCGCTCGTACCTCCATCATCTTCGCGGCGCTTGGATGGTCGGCCTCGGTCGGGACGAGCTCGGGAAACGCGAGCACGCCGGCCTTCGACTCCGGTGTCGGGAACGGCGCGTTGTAACCCTCAACGACTTCGTCCGCAAGCTCCGTGACGGCCGAGATGCGGATGAGCTGGCCGGGAACGAGGTCGGTTCCGACTCGGCGGACGAACTCCCGGAATCGCAGCCACTCCTCCGAAGGAGCCCGTCCCGCCCCAACTCCGGTATTGAGGATCACGAGCCGGGCGACGCGATCAGGGCGCTCGACCGCGAGCCGCAGTCCGATCGGCCCGCCCCAGTCCTGGACGACGACGGTGGCTTCGCGCAGGTCGAGCTCGTCGGCGAAGCGCTCGATCGACGCGTAGTGGAAGTCGTAGGAGTAGTCCTCGATCCGCGTCGGCTTGTCCGAGCGGCCGAACCCGAAGTAGTCGGGCGCGACGGCGCGAGCGACAACCGCGATGGTCGGGATCATCTTGCGATACAGGAATGCCCAGGTCGGCTCGCCGTGCAAGAGCAGCACGGGAGCGCCCGAGCCCTCGTCGACGTAGTGCATCCGCAGCCCGTCCTGCTCGACATAGTGCGGCTCGAAGTCGTAGCCAGGGAGCCCGACGAACTGCTCATCGGGTGTGCGGTAGACCTCCATGCCGGTCAGCCTATGACGGGAGCTTGGTCCCGTGCGAGGCGCTCGATCAGGTCGGCCGCTCGGACCGTTCCCGGTGAGGCCTGCACGCGCGCCGCGATGCCGGCCATCCGGCTGCGGAGCACCTCGTCAGCGAGCAGCCGGTCGATTGCACCGAGCAGCTCTCCGTCCTCGAACTCGTAGGTCTGCAGGCGGATGCCGTACCCGGTCTCGGCCACCCGCTGTGCGTTGTCGTACTGATCCCAGAAGAGCGGCAGCGCGATCATCGGCTTTCCGAAGTGGAAGCACTCGGTCGTCGTGTTGTTCCCGGCATGCGTGATCACGAGGTCCGCGAGCGGAAGGAGTGCGGGCTGGGGGACGAACTCCTCGCCCCACATGTTCTCGGCCAGCTCGAACTCGGACGCCTGTGGGCCCTTCGAGACGATGAACCGGTGTGGCGCGCGGGAGAGCACGTCGACGAGCCGCTTCATCAGGTCGACGTCGGCCGAGCCGAGGCTGCCGAGCGACAGATATACGAGCCCGCCTTCGCCCGAAGCGATCCGATCCGGAAGTGACGCCTCCGCGTCGGAGCGCCGGACGCACGTGTCGAGCGCATGCCACGTCGGCCCGAGACGCGTCCCGCGTGCGTAGTCGGCCTCGCGCGGATAGAGCGTCAGGTTCAACCAGGCCGACTCGTGGATGAACTCGGCCTCGGACAGCGCGGGCGCGCCGCGCTCCGCGACGAACGCGGAGAACTCGCCGTGCAGATCGGCGGTCGCGCGCGCGTACTCGGCCCGGAACTCGTCCCAGCCCGTGCGGTCGCCCGCCGGATAGCCCGAGTAGACCGGCGGGATGTCCGGGTCCTTCACCTCGAGCGGGTTGCACGAGACGATCCGCGCCCACGGACGTCCGGATGCGTGGATCGCGGGGAAGCAGACGACGTTGTCCTCCACGATCACGTCGGGCGCGACCTCGTCGAAGATCTCGCGCAGCCGGTCGTCGACGTAGCGCGCCCCGTCGCAGAGCGCGCGCCAGGTGGGCTCGATGAACTCCGAGAGTTGCTCGATGGTGGGCTTGCGGAAGACCGGCGCCGTCTCGCGGATGAAGTCCTTCCAGAACTGCCCGGGCTCCTCCTCGACCTCGGCCGGCGGCCCGAGCCGCATGAGCCGCTCCTCGAAGCCCTGCGCCTCGAGCGAGCCTGCGAACGACTCCTCGATGACGAACACCACCCGGTGACCGCGGTCGCGCAATACCTGCCCGATCCCTACGCAGTTGTTCGTCGGGCCGAAGGCTCCCTCCGGAAAGAAGACGACGGTCGCCACGACTGGCGCACTCTCTCACCCCGGTTGATTCGAGTCAAAGCGAGGAGTAGTGTCGCTTCAGTTTTCTTCGATGAACTCGCAGATCGCTGAAGCCGAGCGCGTAGACGTCGGTGAGAGGCTCCGGGCGATCCGGCGTCTCCGCCGTTCGACGTTGAAGACCGTCGCTGACCGCGCCGGTCTCTCCGAGAGCTTCCTGAGCCAGGTCGAGCGCGGGCGAGCGAACGCGAGCGTCGCGTCTCTCCAGCGGATCGCCGCGGCGCTCGGCGTCAGCGTGGCCGACCTCTTCGAGCCGAACGGATCGTCCGCGCGTCCACGTGTGCTCCGCCGCGAGTCTCGGCCGAATCTCGCATTCGGAACGCTCGGGCGCAAGTTCATGCTGACACCGCGGCCGCTCGAGAACCTGCAGGTCATCACCGGCGAGCTCGACGCGGGCGGCTCGACTGGAGACGAGCCCTATACACATGGCGACTCCGAGGAGCTGCTGGTCATTTTGGAGGGTGTCGTCTCGCTCCAGTTGGGCACCGAGATCTTCGAGCTCTCGACCGGTGATTCCATCGACTACCGGAGTTCGATTCCGCACCGGCTGGTCAATATCGGAGGCGACCCTGCGGAGGTGATGTGGATCATCAGTCCACCGAGCTACTAGAGGCAGATGAATGAGTTCGAGACGGCAGACACCGAAACGGAGGGAGTGACATGACCGACGACCTCGAGGTCGTGGATCGGCGACTCAGCAGGCAGGATCTCCTCAAGCTCGCGGCGGCTGCGGGCGGCGCCGGGCTCCTCGCCGGGCACACGGGAGCGGCGAGCGCTGCGCTCGACCGCCTCGCTGCCGAGAGCGGACGGCTGCAGGTGCTCGACTGGGCCGGGTTACGGCTACGACGGCGGCCAGGCGATGTTCGCGCAGTACGACAAGAAGTACCCGAAGAACAAGCCGAAGTTCACCGTCATGGCGAACGAGGCGGACGCGCTCGGGAAGTTCCAGCAGGGCGTCAACTGGGACATCTTCCGTCCGTACGTCGGCTGGGTGAGGTACTTCGCCGAGAGCGGTCTCGTGCAGCCCTGGGACACGAAGCTCATCCCCAACTTCAAGCATCTCAACCCGCTGATGGTGAAGGCCGGCCAGTACCAGGGAAAGCAGTACGGGATCCCAGAGGACTGGGGCTTCGACGCGGTCCTCTACAGGTCGGACAAGGTGAAGCCGAAGGCGCGCTCCTGGGGCCTTCTGTTCGACGAGCGCTACAAGGGCAAGATCGCCTGGTACGACGACGGCAGCACGATGCTCCCGATGACCGGCCTGTATCTCCGGTTCAAGGACCCGTGGAACCAGACCGACGCGCAGCTCAAGCAGGCCCAGAAATTCCTCATCTCCAAGAAGCACCTCGTGCGCACGATCTGGTCTTCCGAGACTGCACTCTGGCAAGCGTTCGGCTCGGGTGATCTCTGGATCGCCTACGCCTGGCCGAACGACTGGGTGCAGATGAGGAAGAAGCCCAAGCCCGGCCTCCCGGTCGTGTACATGATGCCGAGGGAGAAGCCGCTCGCCTGGGTCGGCATGCTCATGTTGCTCAAGGACTCGCCGCGTCCCAAGCTCGCGCACGCGTTCGCCGATGCCTGGAGTTCCGCCACGAGCGGGAAGTGGCTCGAGGACAACTACGGCTACGGTCACGCAAACCTTCTCGCGAAGCCGTCGTCGAGCGATCTCCTGCGTGCTCTCAAGATCGACGACCCGAAGGCCCTCGGGCCGCGCAACGCGTACATCGACCGCCACATTCCGCGGCGTGATGTCTACGCGAAGGTGTGGGAAGGAGTGAAGTCGGCCTGAGAGGCAGCCGCTAGTTCTCGTCATGCCAGGCGAGGCCGAAGCCGGGACGTCGACGGCGAGCCGCGCAGGCCGCCGACGGTTCCGGCTGGATCTGACTGCGCCGACCTTGCTCGGCCTCCCGGTGGCCTGGCTCATCGTCTTCTTCGTCGTGCCGATCGGGATCGTCGCGGCGTACAGCCTCGACGCGCTCTCGATCACGAACGGGCCTCATCCGGTGACGCTCACCGCGTGGCGCCATCTCATCACCGGCGACCCGTTTCTCGGCCATATCTACCTGGCGCTGTTCTGGAAGTCGGTGAAGATGTCGCTGATCGTGTCGGCGATCATCGTCGCTCTCGCGTATCCGCTCGCGTACTACCTCGCGCTCTCGGGCACGAAGCGAAAGTACGTCCTCCTCCTGCTTCTGATCGCTCCATTCCTCACGAGCTACCTCCTGCGGGTGCTGGCTTGGAAAGTGCTCCTCGGGGACCAGGGGCCGATCAACAGCCTCCTGTCCTCGATCGGTGTGACGTCGCCCGACCATCCGCTGACGCTGATCTACACGCAGTTCGCCGTCATGCTCGTGCTGGGGTACATCTGGCTGCCCTTCGTCGCGCTGCCGATCTTCGTATCGCTCGAGAGCCTCGACCGTCGGCTGCTCGAGGCGGCGACCGATCTTGGAGCGAGCCGCGTGCAGGCGTTCATCCGTGTGACACTGCCGCTGTCCGCGCCGGGCGTATTCGCGGCTTTCCTGTTCGTGTTCATCCCCACGCTCGGCGAGTTCGTCACGCCGTCCCTCGTCGGCGGCACGGACGGCTACATGTACGGCAACCAGATCGCCGATCTCTTCGGAACCGGCTTTCCCGACTGGCGTACCGGCTCCGTGCTCGCGCTCTTCCTGTTGGGCGTCGTCGGTGCGCTCACCCTCGTCTTCGCGCGCTTCCTCCAGCCACGACAGGTGGTGGCCGACTGATGGACGTCGCCCTTTCGAGACGTGGCGCGTGGCTCCTACGAGCGTTTTTCGCCCTGATCGTCGTCTTCCTCTACGCCCCGATCGTCGTCCTGCTCATCTTCTCGTTCAACGACTCGGCCGTGCCGACGTTCCCGCTCAGCGGGTTCACGCTCAGCTGGTACCACCAGTTCCTCACCAACCCCGACCTCCAGGACGCACTGAAGACGAGCGCTGTCGTCGCCGCACTCTCGAGCCTCGGCGCCGTCATCCTCGGCCTGCTCGCCGCGATCGCGCTCGTCCGCCATCCCTTCCGGGGGACGGGACCCGTTTCGGCGCTTCTCCTCAGTCCACTCGTGATCCCGTTCATCGTCTTCGGGATCTCCCTGCTGCTGCTCTTTCACGCCGTCGGGGTCGAGCTGGGCGTCAAGACCGTGGTCGTCGGGCACATCGTGATCACGATCCCCTATGCAATGCTCGTGATGATCCCGAGGCTTCAGCAGATCGACGTCTCGCTCGAACAGGCGGCCTATGACCTCGGGGCGAGCCGACTGAGAACGTTCCGCTCCATCACCTTGCCGCTGATGCTGCCGGCGGTTGTCTCGGCCTATCTCATCGCCTTCACGACGTCGTTCGACGAGTACGCGGTCGCCTCGTTCGTCAAAGGCTCGACGGTGACCTTCCCCGTCTACCTCTACGCCGCTCTGCGCTTCCCGAACCAACTGCCGCAGGTGATCGCGGTGGCAGTGGTCGTGATCACCGTCTCGCTGCTGGTGGTGGTAGCCGCCGAGGTCGGCCGGCGTGTCGCTGAGCGCCGACTCGGGGAGCTCGAGCTCTAGAGGGACATCGGCTGCAGCTCGGAACCGGTGACCACGGACGTGTGCTCTGGCTCCCAGCTGACGATGACGGAGCTGCCAACCTCGAGCGGAGTCGTCAGTTCGTCGGCGAGGCGACTTGCAACAACGCGGCCCGCTCCGGTGGCCACGTGGAATTGCGTGTACATCCCGAGGTAGACGACCTCGGCGATGGTTCCTCCGAGCAGCGAACCGCCCTCGGCAGCATGAGCGCCTACCGGTCCGATGCGAACGCGTTCCGGACGAACCGCGACTCGGAGTGTCGTGCCGACCCGGGCGTTCTGCGGAGCAGCGAGAACAACTCGTTCTCCTTCCGCTGCGCGCATGACCGCGAAGCCTCCCACGATCTCGTCGACGGTCAGCTCGAGCGTGTTGAGAGAGCCGATGAAGTCCGCGACGAAAGCCGTGGCCGGATGGTCGTAGATCTCGCGCGGGCCCCCTATCTGCTCGACCTGCCCGCGGTTCATGACGGCGATCCGGTCGGACATCGCAAGCGCCTCGTCCTGGTCGTGGGTCACGTACACGAACGTCGTCCCCAGCTCGGTCTGAATCCGCTTCAGCTCGAGCTGCATCTGCTTGCGGAGCTTCACGTCCAGGGCGCCCAGCGGCTCGTCGAGCAGCAGCGCGGCAGGTTGGTTGACGAGCGCGCGGGCCAGAGCAACGCGCTGCTGCTGGCCGCCTGAGAGCTGTCGCGGGCGCCGACTCTCGAGCCCCTCGAGCTCGACGACGCGGAGGATCTCGAGCACGCGCCCCCGGTGCTCCTGTCGCGGAACGCGCTTGACCTTGAGCCCGAACGCGATGTTGTCGTAGATCGACATGTGCGGGAACAGCGCGTACTGCTGGAACACCATGTTGACGGGTCGTCGGTTCGAAAAGACCGACGTGACGTCACGTCCCTGAAGGACGATGCGCCCCTCGTCCGGCACCTCAAACCCCGCGATCATCCGCAGGGTCGTCGTCTTTCCGCACCCACTCGGGCCGAGGAGCGAGAAGAACTCTCCCTCGCGGATCGCGAGCGTCACGTCGCGCACCGCAGCGGCCTGTCCGAAGCGCTTGCTGACGTTCTCGAGAGCGATCGCGATGCTGAGTGTCTTCGGCCATCCGGACCGAGTCTAACCCGCTAGGTTCGACGCCCTCCTCGCGCGGGAGCCGTGAGTCTCAGGCGTACTCGCGGGCTGCCACGGCGGCAATGCGGCGGGAGCGGCTGGCGTTCGCGAGTCCGATCGCCGCAAGAGAAACGACACCTGCGACGGCGAATGCGAGAGTCGTCCCGCCCACCTGCGCGAGCCAGCCGGCGAAGAGGCCGCCGACGGGCGCGAGCCCGAGGAACGCGAACAGATAGAGGCCGATCAGGCGTCCGCGCAGGTGGTCGGGCGCAGCGAGCTGGACGAGCGCGTTCGCATTCGCGGTGAAGAGCGTGAAAGCGACGCCGATTCCAAAGAGCAGCGTCCCCGCGAGATAGGCGTTGTGGACGGGTGCAAGGAGGAGAACCAGCACACCGAACGACGCCGTGCCGACCGCGAACAGGCGCCAGCTCGCCTCGCGGAAGGTGGCCGTCGCGAGCGCTCCGATGAGGGCGCCGAGCCCGAACGAGGCGGACAGGAGGCCGAAGCCCTCCGGTCCGACGTGAAGCGTGTCGGCGGCGAGCAGTGGGACGAGGACGTGGAAGTTGAAGCCGACCGTCGCGACGACGGTCACCACCGTGAGGATCAGACGGAGCTGCGGGTCGTTCCACGCGTACGCGAAACCACGGCGAAGCCCTTCGATCACACGCGTCGAGGGGTCGCGCACGATCGGCCGCAGCTCCTCCTGACGAACGATCGCGAGCGCAGTCAGCACTGCGAGGAAGCTCACCGCGTTGAGGACGAAACAGAGGCCCGTGCCGACGGTTGCGATCACGACGCCGGCGATCGCCGGGCCGATCACTCGCGAGCCGTTGAAGAGACCCGAGTTGAGCGCAACGGCGTTCGGAAGCTCACGCGGCCCGACCATCTGGAACGTCAGCGATTGGCGGCCCGGGGCGTCGAATGCGAGCGCGACACCCCCGAGGGCGGCGAGCATGTAGACGATCGGCAGCGTGGCCGTGTCCGTAAGCGTGACGACTGCCAGCGCGATCGAGATCACCATCGCGCCTGCCTGAGTTGCCATGACGAGCTTGCGCGACTCGATGCGGTCGGCGACGACGCCGGCAACGAGGCCGAAGATCGTGAAGGGGACGAAGCGCCAGAACGCGAGCGCGCCGATCGCGAGCGGCGATCCGGAGAGCTCGATGACGAGCCAGGCGAGCGCGACGTTCTGCATCCACGTGCCCGCGAGTGAGACGACCTGCCCGGTGAAGAAGATCCGGTAGTTGCGATGTCTTCTGAGGCTCCGGAACGTACGCGCCTGCAGAGCGAAGGCGATCGTCGTCACGCGTCGTCTCCCACGAGCCGAAGGAGCGCCGGCAAGGCGGTGTCGATCGCTCCCAGCTCCGACGGTTCGAGGCCGCGCAGGCGGTCGGCGAGCCAGGTGGTTCGCCGTGCACGAACGCGCCGCATGAGCCGCTCGCCATCCGTCGGTGAGGCGGAGCCCGACGCGCCGTCGGTCGTCACTCGACCGGACGCGCTCGAGGAACCCGGCGCGCTCGAGGCGATCGACGTGACCCGACAGCGCGGGCGGCGAGATGCCCTCCTCCGCTGCGAGCTGGGCGAGTGAAAGGCCTGGGTTGCGCTTCACGAGCCACAGAAGCGTCGCCTGTCGCGCCGTAATGCCGAGCTGCTCCGTCTCCTTGCGCAACTCGCGTGCGAGCCGCAGCAAGACGGGCCGAAGGTCGGCCGCGACGGTCTCCGGACTAAGCGTAACGTCACTAATCATTAACGTGAGTGAACTATAGCATCTACGCAGAGACGGCCGACAGGAGGGCATCGCTCGTTTCGCGTCTGCGGGCTTGTCTCACAGGTTGCGTGCGACGGTCGCAGTAGTGTCCGCACCATGCGCGATTCGGAATCGAGGGAGTACGTCAGAACACTCGTGTTCGCGGCGCTGCTCGGCGTGCCCGTCGCATTCGCGGCCGTGCTCTTTCAGACGCTGATCCACGACGTGATCCACCTCGTGTGGGACGTGATTCCCGACGAATTCGGATGGAGCCAGCCCTCGTGGTGGTACGTCGTCCTCGTACCCGGACTGGCAGGGCTGCTCGTTGCGGCCGCCGTTCGACTGCCGGGCCACGGCGGTCACTCTCCGTTGGAGGGTCTCGGAGCAGACCCGATCCCCCCGATCTTTCTGGCCAGCATCCTTCCCGCAGCGCTCGCGACTCTGGGGCTCGGACTCGTTCTCGGCCCTGAAGCCCCGCTGATCGCGCTCGGGCTCGGTCTCGGCGCGGTCGCAGTCAGGCTGATTCGTATGGAGGGGACGGGAGCGCAGCTCCTCGCTCTCGCGGGTGCCTTCGCGGCGATAGCCGCGCTTTTCGGGGGGCCGTTGATCGCCGCGTTCCTCCTGTTCGAGGTGACAGCCGCCGGCGGGAAGATTCCCGCGCAGCAGATTGGGCGCGCGCTGCTTCCCGGGTTCGTGGCCGCAGGAACTGGAGCCATCGTCTTTACGGGGGTAGCGGGGTGGGACGGGCTGCACGAGACGAATCTCGCGATCCCGTCTCTCGCGCCGTACGAGACTCTGCGCATCGCCGATCTGGCCTGGTGCCTTCTTATTGCTGTCGTCGTCGCAGTGCTTGTCGTAGCCATTCGCCACTTGGCGCACGGCATCGCGGCGCAAAAGGCACTCGGCCCCTCCGCATTGCTCATGGCCGCGGGGCTGGCCGTCGGCGTGCTGGCGGTTCTCTTTCGTGCGATCACGGACCGGCCGGTCGACCTCGTCCTCTTCTCGGGTCAGTCCGAGCTGCCGGCTGTCGTCGCGGAGGGATCAGCGGGGGTGCTGATCCTCCTCGTTGTGGCCAAGGGTCTCGCCTACGCGCTGTCGCTCGGCGCCGGGTTCCGGGGTGGACCTGTGTTTCCGGCGATCGCACTCGGCGTCGCCGCCGCGATGGTCGCCGCCAACGTGCTCCCCGGGCTGGACACGACGCCTGCAGTCGCGGCCGGAATCGCTGCGGGGACGACGGCTGTACTGAGGGTTCCCTTCACCGCCGTCCTGCTCGTGTCGCTCCTCATGGGTGCGTCCGCTTTCGACGTCGCTCCGATCGCCGTTCTCGCGGCTGCGATCGCCTGGCTCGTCGCCACGATGCTCCCGAATCCCGAGGATCGCGCGCAGTCGAAGGCCGTCGAAGCCGTGCCCGCCCCGGCCGCCTGAGCGTTCGCTCCGGCCGGCCCGCTCTGGCGTTGCGCGGTCTCCGAGCGCTACTTCGGCTCTGCTTCGAGCTTGTAGCCGACGCCGTAGCGCGTGTGGATGAAGGTGTGGCGCGAGGCGCGCCGGTCGACCTTCTCGCGGAGCTTGCGGACGAAGACGTCGACCGTGCGGTCGCGATGGGTCGCGCGACGACCCCAGACGCGCTGGAGAAGCTCGTCGCGCGTGAGCACGCGGCCCTGCTCTCGCGCGAGCGTGTAGAGGAGCCGGAACTCGGTCGGGCGTGAGCTCTGCGCTGGATCCGTCGACGTACGCCTGCACGTTGTCGGGGTCGAGCCGCAGCTCCTCGATCTTGATCTCGTCACCGCGCCGCGGCTCTGCGTCGCTGACGCCCCGCCGGGCGGCCGCGCGGACGCGGGCGGCAAGCTCTTTCATGGAGAACGGCTTCACGAGGTAATCGTCTGCGCCGATCTCGAGCGCGTGGACGCGGTCGTGCTCGGTGCCGCGTGCCGACACGACGATGATCGGTGTCCCGATCCCCTCGTCGCGCGCCTGCTCGATGACGCGCCAGCCGTCGATGCCCGGAAGCATCAGGTCGAGGACGCAGACGTCGGGGCGCTCGTAGCGAAGACGCGCGAGGCCCGTCTCGCCGTTCGCCACTCCCACGGCATCGAATCCGGCCGTCTCGAGGTGCCGCGCCATCCCGCGTGCGATGACGTCGTCGTCTTCGATGATCAGGACCTTCGCCATCCGGCAACACCATAGTGTCCGTCTCCGAACGTCCCGGGGGCGGCGAGATGGTGACCGTCTGGTGAGCGAGTGGTGAACGTCGATGCGTCTGTTAGAACCGTTGACGTGACGGACGCCGACGCGATCAGAGGGAGAACGCTCGTCGAGGAGAGCCGCGAGGCGATCGTCGTCCTCGACGACTCGGATCGGGTCCTGCTCGCGAGCCGGCGCGCGCGGCAGGCAGTGGACGGCCTCCGCGAGGGCGAGGCGCTCCCGACGGATCTCTTGACCGGCGAGCGCGGCGTCATCCCGCTCGTCGTTCCGTACGAGGTGGGTGGCCGGCGCGAGCGTCTCGTCTATCTGTCTCGCGAGGGTGACCTTGCGGCGTACGAGGAGCTGCGCGCCGGCTTCACCGCCGCGGTCTCGCACGAGCTCCGCACCCCCCTCGCACGGCTCCTGACGCTGCTCGAGACGACGACGCTTCCCGGCGAGGACGTCCCCGCGCTCGTCGAGCAGGCGCGTGGCGAGATCGACCAGATCACGGAGCTGATCGACGAGGTGCTCTTCCTCTCCGAGCTCGAGTCGGGCGCCCGCGTCGTCGCGCTCGGCGCGACCCCGGTGAAGCCCGTCCTCGTGGAGGCGGTCGAGGAGCTCGAGGAGCGCTCTGCGCGAGCCGGCGTCGAGCTGCGAGTGGACTGCGACGACGACGTCGAGCTCGCGATCCGGCCACGGATGCTCCGGGTCGTCGCGAAGAACCTCGCCGAGAACGCCATTCGGTATGCCGGCCCCGGCGCGACGTTCACGCTGGCGGTCTCCCGTTCCGCCGATGCCGTCGTCCTCTCCGGACGAGACGACGGAATCGGGATCGACGAGTCCGAGCTCCCGCGGCTCTTCGAGCGTTTCTACCGGGCCGATCGCGCGCGAGCTTCGCGCGGGACAGGCCTCGGGCTCGCGATCGTGAAGCACATCGTCACGCAGGCGGGCGGGACGGTCGAGGCGCGTGGCGCGCGTGGACGCGGGCTCGAGGTGCGCTGCGAGCTGCCCGCCCCGTAACGCTTCACCGGATCCTCACCACATCTTCACCAGGCGTCGTCCCGGACGTCGCGGGGCTGGCGTGACACTGGGCGCATGGACGAACGCGCGAAAGCGTGCCGTTGACAATCGTGGACGAGACGACCGCCGCACCTGGGCTCGACAGCCGTCGGATGGGCGAGTTGGCGGGCGCGGCCGCCACTGACGTTCGCTCGCGCGACGTCGTCTTCGAGATCGACGCCCTCTCGGTGACGTACAGCGGGGCTCTGGCGCTTCGTGAGGCGACGCTCAACGTGCACAAGAACGCGGTCACCGCGTTCATCGGGCCGTCGGGCTGCGGGAAGAGCACGTTCATCCGCTGCCTGAACCGGATGAACGACGAGATCGCCGGCGCGAAGGTCGACGGGACGATCCTCTACCACGGCCGTGACCTGTACGCACCCGAGGTCGACAAGGTCGAGGTTCGGCGTCGGATCGGCATGGTGTTCCAGAAGCCGAATCCGTTCCCGAAGTCGATCTACGACAACATCGCGTTCGGTCCGCGCATGCTCGGCATGAAGAAGGATCTCGACGACCGCGTCGAGCGCGTGCTCCGACACTCCGCGCTCTGGGACGAGGTCAAGGACCGCCTCAAGGAGAACGCGCTCGGCCTCTCCGGCGGCCAGCAGCAGCGACTCTGCATCGCTCGCGCGCTCGCAGTCGAGCCCGACGTGATCCTCATGGACGAGCCGGCGTCGGCGCTCGATCCGATCTCCACGACCCGCATCGAGGATCTCATCCACGAGCTCAAGCGCGACTACACGATCGCGATCGTCACGCACAACATGCAGCAGGCCGCACGCGTGGCCGACCTGACCGCGTTCTTCAGCGTCGAGGTGCGAGACGACGGCAAGGGGCGCAACGGCATCCTGGTCGAGTACGACCTGACGACGAAGATCTTCACGAACCCGTCCGACAAGCGGACCGAGGACTACGTCACGGGGCGCTTCGGATGAGGACCGATTTCCAGTCCGATCTCGACTCGCTGGAGGCCGGCTTCCAGGAGATGGGGGAGGTGGTCTCCCGGGCGATCCGCGGCGCGGTCGACGCGCTGCGAACCCAGGACGTCGAGCTCTGCGACGAGGTCGTCGCGTTCGACGACGAGATCGACGATCGCTACCTGGGGATGGAGAACCAGATCCAGCTCGTCCTCGCCCGGCAGACGCCCGTCGCGACCGACCTCCGCCTCGTTCTCGCCCTTCTGCACTCCGCCATCCACTGCGAGCGCATGGGCGATCAGTGCGTCACGATCGCGAAGCTCACGAAGCTCTCGAGTCACCTCGCGACGAAGCGCGACGTCATCGACGGCCTCGTCGACATGGGCGAGCGCTGCGTCGAGATGGTGCACGTCCTCACTCGATGCATTCGCGACGCGAGACGTCGCGCAGGCGCGTCGGATCCACGAGCTCGACGATCTCGTCGATCGGTCGAATCGACAGGTGTTCGACGAGGTGCTCGGCTACGTCAACGACGCCGAGGCGCTCGAGTGGGGCATGCGCCAGATCACCGTCGCTCGGTGCTTCGAGCGCATCGGAGACAACGCCGTGGACATCGGCGAGCAGACCGCCTTCCTCGTGACCGGTGAGTTCCGCGAGTTCACGGATGCCTCGCACTGACGTTCACCACCAACGCACCAGACCTTCACCTTCCCCAAGCACATGACCGAGACCGTAGGCCCCGAGACTCGCACCGTACGCCCGGGGGGCACACGACATCGGAGAGAAAGGGGTACGAAGACCATGAAGCGATATTTCTTGGCGGCGCTCGCACTGCTCGCAGTCGGCGCGGTCGCCGTCTTCGCAGGGCAGGCGCAAAGCGCGTCTGCGAAGCCAGCGGCGGGCAAGCTCGTGGGCACGGGGGCGACCTTCCCGTTCCCGCTCATCTCGAAGTGGATCCCGGCGGTCGGCAGCGCGCTCGGGATCGACATCACGTACTCGGCCACGGGGTCGGGCGCCGGCATCGCTCAGATCACGGCTCGCACGGTCGACTTCGGCGCATCCGACGCGCCGCTCAGCCCTGACCAGCTCACGGCCTGCAAGGGCTGCGTGGTCATCCCGTGGGCGCTGGCCGGCATGTCGGTGCCGTACAACATCCCTGGCCTGAACGCCCGCTTGCGCCTCAATGGCGCTGTGCTCGCCAACATCTTCCTCGGCAACATCACCAACTGGAACGCCAGGGCGATCAAGGCACTGAACCCGAATGCGAACCTCCCCGACCTGAAGATCACGCCGGTCTACCGGTCGGACGGCTCGGGCTCGACCTACGCGTTCACCGACTACCTCTCGGCGGTCAGCCCGCAGTGGAAGAGCAAGGTCGGCAGGAACACAAGCGTCAACTTCCCGGCGGGCACGGGCGCACGCGGTAGCTCCGGCGTGGCCGGCGTCGTGAAGTCGACGGCCGGTGCGCTCACCTACGTGGACGCCGCGTACTCGATCACCAACAAGTTCCAGTTCGCGCTGATCCAGAACCGCGCCGGTGGCTTCGCGACTCCGGGAGTCCGCGGTGTGACCGCGGCGCTCTCGACGCTTCCGAAGAAGGTCACGAACCTCTCGCAGCTCAAGATCGTCGATCCGCCGAAGAGCGCCGGCAAGAAGGCGTACCCGATCTCGACGTTCACGTACGTGATCGTCCCGACGAGCTCGGGCGACAAGGCCGCCGACCTGCGCAAGTTCGTCTACTGGGCGGTGACAGCGGGGCAGAAGTTCGGGCCGCCGCTCTTCTTCGTTCCGATGCCGGCCGCGGTGAACGGCTTCGTGTACCGGGAGATCAAGAAGATCCAGGCAGGAAACTAGGCACACGGCGTCCCCATGACGACGACGACGTATGAGCCCCTGGCGCCGGAGACCGATCTCCGGCGTCAGGGCATTCGTCTGGGAGACGTCGTCTTCAAGGGGATCGCGATCGCCGCCGCGCTCGCGGCGACCGCGCTCCTCGGGCTCATCGCCTGGAAGGTCTTCGACCTGGCCTGGCCCGCGATCCAGAACTTCGGGCTCAGCTTCATCTGGACCGAGGCCTGGGATCCGGTCACCGAGCAGTTCGGCGCGCTGATCTTCATCTACGGGACCGTTGTCACATCGTTGATCGCGCTCGCGATCGCGACCCCGCTCTCGATCGCGATCGCGCTGTTCCTCTCCGAGATCGCGCCGCGCCGCATCGCGGCGCCGATCGCCACCATGGTCGAGCTCCTGGCCGCGATCCCGAGCGTCGTCCTCGGGCTCTGGGGAATTCTCGTCTTCGGCCCATGGGTGCGCGATCACCTCGAGCCGTGGATTCAGGACACGCCTCTCGGGCTCCTTCCCGTCTTCTCGGGGACGCCCTCGCAGGCGGGAATCCTCCCGGCCGCGCTCGTCCTCACGATCATGATCGTTCCGATCACGTCTGCGATCTGCCGCGAGCTCTTCATCCGCGTCCCGAAGGAGCTCACGGACGGCGCCCTCGCGCTCGGGTCGACGCGGTGGGAGGCGATCCGCGGTGTCGTCTTCACGTACGCGGCGCCCGGCATCGCCGCGGCGGTCCTGCTCGGCCTGGGACGGGCATTCGGTGAAGCCATCGCCGTCAACCAGACGATCGGAAACCACAACGCCATTCCGACGTCGTGGTTCGAGCCCGGCGACTCCCTCGGAAGCAAGGTCGCATCCGAGTACGTGGGAGCCACGAGCCTGCAGCAGGCTTCGTCGATTCTCTATCTCGCGGCGATCCTGATGGTGATCTCGCTTGCGGCCAACATCATCGCGCAGTTCATCGTCGTGCGGTTCGAGCGCGCCAGGAGGGCAGTGTGAGCGAGCTGACGACGATCGATCCCTTCGACATCACCGTCAAGTCGAACGGGCTGCGACGGCGCCGCATCGTCGAGAAGATCTTCGGTGTCCTCGCGGTCGCCTCCGCGGTGCTCGCCTGCGGGATCCTCGTGATCGTTCTCGGCACGCTCGTCGCAAAGGGCTTCAGCGCGCTGAACCTCGACTTCTTCACGAAGGCCCGACCGCTGTACGGCGAGAAGGGCGGCATCGCCGACGCGCTGATCGGTAGCGCGCTCATCGTCGGCATGGCGATGCTGATGGCGATCCCGATGGCCGTGCTCGTCGCGATCTACGTCTCCGAGTATGCGCGACCTCGGGTTGCGCGTGCCCTGAAGGTCGTGCTGGACGTCCTCAACGGCGTCCCGGCGATCGTGGTCGGCATCTTCGTTTTCGGGATCCTCGTGGTCGGGCGCGGGCAGAGCGCGGTCTTCGGCGCCTTCGCGCTCGCGATCCTCATGATTCCGATGGTCGCTCGCGCGACACAGGAGATCCTCGAGGTCGTTCCACGGAGCCTGCGCGATGCGAGCTTCGCGCTCGGCGTCACGAAGTGGCGCACGACCTGGAACATCGTCCTTCCCGCCGCGATCGGCGGGATCCTCACAGGCGTGGTGATCGCCGTCGCGCGCGTTGCCGGAGAGACGGCACCGCTTCTCTTCACGTCGTCGATCGCGGCGAACTCGATTTCGTTCGACATCCATGCTGCGTTGCCCACGCTGCCGGTCCTGATCTTCGCCAACTCCGAGTCTGCCGACCCTGGTGAGCAGGCGGCCGCGTGGGCGGCTGCTCTCGTGCTGATCGCCTTCGTGCTCGTGATGAACATCCTCGCGAAGCTGTTCGCCGGCCGGAAGCGGCGGCAGCTCGAAGGCTCCTGACTTCTCCCTCCGATCCACCTTCGTCTGTCACTGAGCGGCCGCTCCGACCGGATCTCGGGCCTTCTCGCGGAGCCCGGAGCCTTCGAAAGGGTGAACCGCACATGACCCCCTTGACCAGCATGTGGGGAATGGAGAGAATCCCTGCACAGGTCGGGGAGAGACCTGCATAGAGAGGGGCACGATGTTGCTGTTGAGACACGCCAGTGCGGGCGAGCGACTGTCGTCACCCGGCGTGGACCACTTCCGGCGTCTGGACGAGACCGGTCGGAGCGTCGCGCGACAGCTCGTGTGGGCGCTCGCCGACCGTGAGATCACCAAGATCGTCTCGAGCCCGTTGCCTCGGTGCGTCGAGTCGGTCGTCCCGCTGGCCGAGAGTCGCGGCCTCGCTGTCGAGCAGCATTGGGAGCTCACGCCGGACGCCTCGCTTGACGACCTGCTAACCCTGCTCGTCGACCTTCCGGATACCACCCTGGCGTGCACGCATCGCGAGATCTTCGACAAGCTGCTCGGCTGGGATGCGCCATGCGAGAAGGGCGGGGCGTGGGTCATGGAGCGAAGCGGGCCCGAGCTGGTCCCGACGCTCTACCTGGAACCACCGTCGGTCGTGCGAACCGGCCAGCGCCAGGCGGTCTAACTACTCGGCGCGCCGGTCGCGTGCGCCACGGCGCGAGCGCTTGAGCGAACGGCGCATCATCGTCTCGTGGTGCGAGTGCGGCTTCGCCGGGTTGGCAGGAAGCACGCGAACCCACTCGCCCGTCGGCTCGAGCACCCAGGCATTCGTGTCGTCGGCGAGCGCGCTGTCGAGGATCGCATGGACCTCTTGGCGTGCGCGGGCGTTCTCGACGGGCACGAGCACCTCGATGCGATGGTCGAGGTTGCGTTGCATGAGATCGGGGCTTCCGATGTAGGTCGCAACGCGCTCGTCCGCTTCGAACGAGTAGACGCGGCTGTGCTCGAGGAAGCGCCCGACGATCGAGCGCACGTGGATGTTCTCCGAGAGCCCCTCGACACCCGGACGAAGCGCGCACGTCGAGCGGGCGATGATGTCGATCCGGGCGCCCGCTTGGGAGGCTGCATAGAGCTCGCTGACGATCTTGGGGTCGACGAGATGGTTGAGCTTGAGCCGGATCCGCGCGTGCTTTCGGTCGTTGGCGGCGGCCGCAACCGCGCGGATCTCGTCGACGAGCCCGCTTCGAAGCGTGAACGGCGCGACGAGCAGCTTGCGGAACTTCTGCGGTCTCCCGAAGCCCGTGATGTAGTTGAAGAGATCCGCGACGTCAGCGGTGATCTCCTCGTCCGCCGTGAAGATCCCGAGGTCCTCGTAGAGCCTCGCCGTCGCCGCGTGATAGTTGCCCGTGCCGATATGGGCGTAGCGTCGCAACGCATCGCCCTCGCGGCGCACGATCAGCGTCATCTTCGCGTGGATCTTCAGATCGGGGAACCCGTACGCCACGTGGACGCCAGCCTGCTCGAGGGCTCTCGACCACTCGATGTTGCGCAGCTCGTCGAAGCGGGCTTTGAGCTCGACGAGACAGACCGACTGCTTTCCGTCCTCGGCGCACTGGATGAGGGAGCCGACGAGGACGCTGTCGTCGCTCGTGCGGTACACGGCCGTCTTCATCGCGATGACGTTGGGATCGCGCACCGCGGCCTGCGCGAGCACCTCGAAGCTCGCGATGAACGAGCCATACGGCTGGTGCACGAGGACGTCGCCACGGCGGATCTCGTCGAAGATCTGCGGCATGTCGGTCTGCGCGCTCGCGAGGCGTGACGGGATTGCGGGAACCCACGGCTCGGGCTTGAGCTCGGGCCGGTCGATCTCCGTCAGCTCCAGCAGCTCGGAGAGGTCGAGCGGGCTCTCGACTCGGTAGATCTGAGTCTCGTCTGCGCCGAGGCCGCTCTGGAGCCGCGCGACCATCTCGGAGGACGCGGACGAGCTCACCTCGACCCGCACGACGTCTCCGAAGCGCCGGCGTCGCAGCTGCGTCTCGACGGCCTCGAGGAGGTCGTCGGCGTCGTCGGAGACCTCGAAGTCGGCGTCGCGCGTCACGCGGAAGACCGCGCGCTCGACGATGTTCACGCCGGGGAAGAGCGACGGCAGGAAGTGGGCGATGATCTGCTCGAGCGGGACGTGCAAGCCGCGTCCTCCGACATCGAAAAAGCGCGGTAGGCCCTCCGGGATCTTCACGCGCGCGAAGCGCTCCTCGCCCACGTCGGGGTCCTCCGCGAAGATGGCGAGGGAGAGAGACAGGCCCGAGATGTACGGGAACGGCTGCCCCGGGCCGACCGCCAGCGGCGTCAGCACGGGGTAGATCTCGCGCTCGAAGCGGCGTTCGAGCTTCGCAAGCTCCTTCGAGCCGAGGTCCTCGATGCCGCCGACCGTGATCCCTTCGGCTGCAAGCGCCGGGCGCAGCTCGCGCTTCCAGAGGCGCGACTGGATCGACGAGAGCTCCAGGACTCGCTCGCGGATGCGTGCAAGTGCCTGCTGCGGGGTGAGGCCGTCGGCGGAGCGCACGGTGATGCCCGCCTCCGCCTGCCCGAGTAGCCCGGCGACCCGCACCTGGAAGAACTCGTCGAGGTTCGACGAGAAGATCGCGCAGAACTTCACGCGTTCGAGCAGAGGCAGCGTCTCGTCCGTCGCGAGCTCGAGAACGCGGGCGTGGAACTCGAGGTGGGAGAGCTCGCGATTGAGGAGAAGTCTCCACCGGTTCCGTGCGGGTTCGCGTCGCCATCAGTGCATTGTGTATCGGCACGAGGCCTTCGTGCGTTACCCGAGGGTAAGAGAGTCAGCTACGCGGGGGCGGGAAGCAGGCGGCGCGTCTCGTATCTACGCCCGAGGAACGCCGTGGCGGCGATCGCGCCGGCGAGGAGGAACACGACCAAGTCGCCGCCGGGCATGCGCGTGACGACCTCCATGAGCGCGCCGACGAGCCCGGCAGCGGGAAGCGTCAGGATCCAGGCGAACACGATGTTCCCGGCGATCCCCCAGCGGACCGCGAAGAACCCCTTGCTCGCGCCCGCGCCGACGACGGATCCCGAGATCGTCTGCGTCGTGGACACGGGGAATCCGAGATGTGCAGTCGTCAAGAGGATTCCGGCGCACGCGCTCTGCGCGGCGAATCCCTGCGGAGGGTCGATCTTCGCGATCCGCGTTCCCATCGTGCGGATGATCCGCCAGCCGCCGGCGTAGGTTCCCAGAGCCATCGCGGTGGCGGAGCAGACGATGACCCAGAAGGGCACGTCGAATTCCTCGGCGTTCAGGTGGCCGGTCGTGATGAGCGCGAGCGAGATGATCCCCATCGTCTTCTGCGCGTCGTTCGTGCCGTGCGTGAACGCGACGAAGCTCCCCGAGAAGATCTGGGCGCGTCGGAAGACACGGTTCACCTTGCTCGGCGTCCGCCGCCGGACGAGCCAGATGATCCCGATCATCAGCGCGAACGCGATCGCGAAGCCGAGGAGCGGCGAGAGCACGCCCGGCTTGACGACCTTCTCCCAGATCCCGTTCCAGTAGACGACGTCGAGCCCGTCCGCCGCGATCGCAGCGCCCGCGATGCCGCCGATGAGCGCATGGCTCGAGCTCGACGGAAGTCCCCGGAACCACGTGATCAGGTTCCAGGTGATCGCACCGACGAGCCCCGCGAGGACCACGCTCAGCGTGATCGCCTCCGGGTTGACGATGCCCTTCGCGATCGTGGCCGCGACCTTCAGCGAGACGAATGCGCCGACGAAGTTCATGACCGCGGCGACGAGGACGGCGACCCGCGGCGACATGGCACGTGTGGAGACGCTGGTCGCGATCGAGTTGGCGGTGTCGTGGAAGCCGTTCGTGAAGTCGAAGAAGAGAGCGACGATGACGACGGCGACGAGCGTCAGGTCCTCCATGAGCCTGTGTCAGGCGTTCTTGACGGCGATGTTCGCGATCACGTTCGCAGCCGTCTCGCACGCGTCGAGCGCGCGCTCGAGCGCCTCGTAGATGTCCTTCCACCGGATGACGATCAGCGGGTCGATCGCCCCTCCGCGGAACAGCGAGCCGAGGGCGTCACGGAGAATGCGGTCGCCTTCGTCCTCGAGGTTCTTCAGCTCGACGAGCGCGTCCTGGACACCGCGCATGCCCTTGAGGTTGTCGCACGCGAAGCTGAGCTTCTCGCACGCGCGAACGATGACGGCGCACTGCTCGACGGCATGGCGCGTTGGCATCTCGACGCCGTAAAGGCCGAGGAGGTCGGACGCCTCCTCGAGGTAGTCGACGACGTCGTCGATCTCCGTTGCAAGGAGGTAGATGTCCTCGCGGTCGAACGGCGTGATGTACTGGGTGTTGAGCAGGTTGATGGTGTCGCGCGTCAAGGTGTCGCCGGCCGTCTCGACCGCCTTGACCTGTTCCTGCGTCACCCCGGAGTTCGGATGCTCTCGGAATCGCCGCTCGACGAGCCGGGCGACCTCGAGCGCGTTCTCTCCCGCTTTGCCGAAGAGGACGTAGAACTCCGTCGTCCGCGGGGTGAGGCTGAACCGCATGCGCGCGGGACGTTAACCAATCAGCGACATTTCGGAGGAGGGAGTGGCGACGTTACGCGAGCGCGTCGACCACGAGCGCCTGGAAGTGCGCGATGAGCTTCTCGGACTCCGGAAGCAGACGACCCTCGTCGATCATTCCGGCGCGCATCCCCGTCTGGACGCGTTCGACCAGGACGCGATCCTCGGCGCCGACCTGCGCGTCGAACGCGAGAGACTCCTCGACCCAGGCGTCGTCCGCGTCCTCGGCGACGAAGTAGTCGAGGAAGCGGTAGGTCTTCTCCGTCTCGAGCGGCACGACAGGACCGATCGAGAAGTTCGGCCGCCCTGGCATGACGTTGACGACGGTGCCGGGGAAGAGGAGGTGGAACTGGCCTCGCTCGATCTCGCCCGTCGGGTCATATGCGCCACGAGGCTCTCTCCGCGGCGGGCTGAACTGGGTCATGCGGCCGGCGTTCGTCTCGAGGAGATACGCGTCCACCGAGACGTCCATCACGGCGGAGAATCCAGGGTGCGCCGTCGGGCAGTGGTAGCACTCGAGGAAGTTCTCCGAGGAGATCTTCCAGTTGCAGGCGAGCTCCGACTCCGAGCGCTGCAGGAACCGCAGCGCGTCCAGGTCGACCCCCGCGTCGGCGATCCGCTCCGGTATCCCGTCGAGGAACTCGTCGAGCGGACCGGCGTCCATGTCCGGGTTCACGAAGATCAGGGGGCCCCACGTGTCGAGCTGCAACGGCAGGAGGCCGAGCTCGTCTTTCTTGATCCCTCCCTCCGTGTTTCCGCGCGGCGCGGTGATGAGGCGACCGTCGAGGCCGTAGGTCCACGCGTGGTAGGGGCACTGGAGCGTCTCGCGTCTCCCGGCGCCTTCGCACACGATCGACCCGCGATGACGGCAGACGTTCAGGAACGCGCGCAACGTGTCCTCGCGATCGCGAACGAGCACCACGGGGATGTCGCCGACGCGCGTGGCCGCGAACGATCCCGGCTCGGGGACGTCGCCGGTGTGGCCGACGTATTGCCACGAGCGGCGGAAGATGCGCTCGCGCTCGAGCTGGAGCACGGCAGGGTCCGTGTACCAGCTCCACGGCAGGCTTCTGACGTCGACGGCGCTCATGTTGCGAACGCTACCCGTGGACACCTGAAACGGTGGGTAGCATCGCGCCGCGATGAGCACGCATTCGAGCGGTTCAAAGAGGGTCTGCGGGTCGTGCGCCTGATCGAGCCGACAGCTGCGTGATGGACGACGCTCGCGCGATTCTCGAAGAGGCCGAAGCGCGTCTTGCGCCGCTCGCGCTCGCGTCGAACATCGCGTGGTGGGACTCGCAGGTGGAGGCGACCGAGGAGAACGCGGAGCGGCGCGGAGCGCGCCGAGCTCGAGCTGTCGGACGCTCTCGCCGACCCTGAGCTCTTCGCTCGCGTTCAGAAGGCCCGGGACACCGGCGCCGAGGGCAACGCAGGGTCGCGGGCTCGACCTTCTGTCCAACCTCATGCTCAGGCACCAGGTTCCCGATGAGCTCAGAGCCCGCATCGTCGAGCTGGAGACGCTCGTCGACCTGCGTTTCTCACGCCATCGCGGTGTGGTCGCGGGTACGGAGGTCGGCGACACCGAGATCAAGCGCATCCTTCGCCAGAGCGACGATCCTGCCGAGCGCCGCGAGGCCTGGGAGGCGTCCAAGACCGTCGGCGTCGGTCGTTGCCGACGATGTCCGCGAGCTCGCGCGCCTGCGCAACGAGGCCGCGCGCGGCCTCGGCCACCGCGACTGGTTCGCGCTCTCGCTGGCGACGGACGAGCTCGACGAAGGCAAGCTCGCTGGAGACGCTCGCCGAGGCCGAACGCGTCACGTCCGGGCCGTTCGCTCGCTGGAAAGGCGCGCTCGACGAGCGACTCGCCGCGACGGTTCGGCTGCACGACGGGAGACCTGCGCCCGTGGCACTACGCGGATCCGTTCTTCCAGGAGACGCCGCCTGACGGGGCCGTCGATCTCGACCCGCTCTTCGAGGGCCAGGACATCGTCGGGCTGGCGCGTCGCACGCTCGTCGGGTGTCGGGCTCGAGGTCGACGGGATCGTCGAGCGAAGCGACCTGTACCCCCGCGACGGCAAGAACCAACATGCGTTCTGCATCGACGTCGACCGCGCCGGCGACGTCCGGATCATGGCGAACGTCGTGCCGACGCACGACTCGGCGGACACGATGCTCCACGAGCTCGGTCACGGCGTCTACGACCTCGGGATCCGGGCGGACCTGCCCTGGCTCCTGCGGTCGACCCATCTCGTCGCAACCGAGGCCTCGGCGCTCCTCTTCGGAGCACTCGCCGGGCGGCGCGACTGGCTCGAGCAGATCCTCGGGCTGAGCGCCGACGAGGGCGCCGAGCTCGAGGGCCGCCTGTTGAGCGCGCGCGCCTCGGAGCTGCTCGTGTTCACGCGCTGGGTGCTCGTGATGAACACGTTCGAGCGCGCGCTCTATGCCGATCCGGACGGAGATCTCGACGCGCTGTGGTGGGAGCTCGTCCAGCGCTACCAGGGAGTCACGCCTCCGGACGACCGCCGCGCGCCCGACTGGGCGGCGAAGATCCACATCGCGGTCTCGCCGGTCTACTACCACACGTATCTCTACGGCGCGATCGTCGCGCTACAGCTCGTCGCGGCGCTCGAATCCGAGCTGGGCGGCATCGTCGATCGCCCCGAGGCGGGCGCGCTCCTGCGTCAGAGGCTCTACGCGTCCGGCGAGTCGATTCGCTGGGACCGCCTCGTCGAGCAGGCTTCGGGCGCGCCGCTCTCGGTCGAGTTCCTCGAGCGCGCCGTTTCGCAACCCGGCGCATGACCGACGTCGCGCCCTACGTCCGGGAGCCGACCTACGAGGAAGAGGAACGCAAGACCAGCTACCTCGAGCTGTTCTTCGATCTCGTGTTCGTGTTCGCGTTCACGCAGGTGACGGCGCTCATCCTCGAGGACACGACTCCGCAGGGATTCGCCCGCGCGGCGCTCGTGCTCGCGATGGTGTGGTGGGCGTGGTCGGCCTACGCGTGGATGACGAACGCGATCGACGTCGAGAACGCGGTCACGCGAGTGATCATGTTCGCGGCGATGACGGCCGGGTTCTTCATGGCGCTCGCCGTCCCCGACGCGTTCCAGGACGAAGCTGCCTGGTTCGCCGTGGCGTACTTCGTCGTGCGCGTGCTGAACCCGGCGCTCTACGCCTGGGGTGTGCGCGGCGACCCAGTGCTCCTCCGTGCGATGGGCCGGCTCGCACCCTGGTTCGTCGTCGCGGCCGTCGTCGCACTCGTCGGCGGATTCGTCGACGCCGACTACCGCGCGTGGGTGTGGCTCGCATCGCTGGTCATCGACGTCGTCGGCACGCTGACCGTCGCTCGCGTCGAGTGGCGCGTCTCGCCGTCGCACTTCGCCGAGCGGTTCGCGTTGATCGTGATCATCGCGCTCGGCGAGTCGATCGTCGCGATCGGGATCGGGACGTCGGGACTGCCGCGCGACACGACCTACGCCCTGTCGGTGATCGTCGCGTTCGCCGGTGTCGCCGCGCTGTGGTGGGCCTACTTCGACTTCACAGCCGTTGCCGCCGAGCGGGCGCTTCGTCGCGCCTCGCCGCAGGCGCGCGGGCCGATGGCCCGCGACGTGTTCACCTACTTCCACTACCCGGTGGTGCTCGGGATCATCCTCTACGCGGTCGCGGCGAAGAAGACGCTCGAGCATCCGCTCGACCCGTTGTCCGACGCAGGGCGCTGGGCGCTCGGGCTCGGCATCGCGATCTTCCTCGTCGGCTTCGCGCTCATGCGCTTCCGTGTCGTCCACCGCGTCGCATGGGAGCGCCTCGCCGCCGCCGTGCTCTCGCTCGTGGCCGCCGTCGTGCTCGACGGTGCGGACGCGATCGCGACGCTCGGTGTCGTGATCGTGATCCTCGTCTTCTCGGTCGCGCTGGAGACCGCGCGGCTGCGCGAGGTGCGCGCCGAGATCAGAGCCGGATAGCGGCGTCCTCCTGCGGCCTTCCTACAGTTGTCGCGTGCGTGCATGCGACGGCTCGGGAAAGGAGCTTCCGCGATGAGTGAGTACCGCTCGCAGCATCCCGTATCCGGCTGGGCATCCGGCGGCGTCGTCTTCGCGGGCGTGATGTTGGTGCTCGTCGGCTGCTTCCAGTCGATCGCCGGTCTGACCGCGATCTTCAACGACGACTTCTTCGCATCCGCGTCGAACTACACGTTCGACCTCGATCCGAGCACGTGGGGCTGGATCCATCTGCTGATCGGGATCCTGCTGATCCTCTCGGGCCTGTCGCTCTTCTCGGGCGCCGCGTGGGCCGGCGTCGTCGCGATCACGCTCGCGGTCCTGAGCGCGGTCTCGAACTTCTTCTTCATCCCGTACTACCCGTTCTGGAGCATTCTCGAGATCGCCCTCGCCTGCTGGGTGATCTGGGCGATCACGCGGCCGGGCTTGTTCGACGAGTAGGACGGACGGCGGGCGAGGCGATATTGGCGGCCGCGATCGGCGTAGCGATCAGCCCGATGCTTGTCTCGTCACGCGGGCGGTCTCACCTGGCGCTCTCGAAGCCCTCGAGTGTCGCTCGAACGAGCGGGCCGATCGTCTCGAGCACGTAGCCGCCCTCCTGCACGAGAACGGTCGGGAGCTCGAGCGAGCCGAGGCGGCGACCCGCTTCCCGATAGCCGTCGGGAGTGACGGCGAGCGGCGAGTTGGGATCGTCCGCCGCGGCATCGACGCCGAGCGCGACGACGAGTGCCTCGCTCGCATGCGTGCGCGCGGCCTCGACCAGGCGGTCGACACCGGCGAGCCAGACGTCGTCGCCCGACCCGGGTGCGAGCGGGACGTTGAGACTCGCCGCTCCGACCTCGTCGGCGAACCCGAGGAAGTGCGGGAACCATCCCTCCGCCGGATCGACGTGCACCGACGCTGTGAGGACGTCGCCACGGTCCCAGAAGATCGACTGCGCGCCGTTTCCGTGGTGGGCGTCGATGTCGAGGAGCGCGACGCGCCGGACACCGTGGTCTCGAAGGTACTGCGCCGTGATCGCCGCGTTGTTCAGATAGCACGAGCCGCCGAATGCCGAACGCGTGACGTGGTGTCCGGGCGGTCGGCAGCACGCGTAGGCAGCGAGCGCGCCCTCGAGCACGAGATCGGCGGCGGTCAGCGCAGTGTCCACAGCTGCACGCGCCGCCTCCCAGGTTCCCTGCGCGACGACCGTCATCGTGTCGAAGCACCACGCGCCTGTGCGAGCGGAGAGCGCGGTCGGCACGCGTGGCGCGATTCCGCCGAGAAGGCCGGCGGTGGGGAAGATGTAGCCGACGACGTCGCTCTGTCCCGGGTCGTCGGTGAGCCCGGCCTCGGCCCAGTCCTGCCACGCCGTCCGGAGAAACTCGACGAGGCCGGGATCGTGGACGGCGAGGACCGCCTCGTCTGAGTGCGGTTCCGCATCGACCACCGATGCACCCGCATCTACGAGCGCCGCCCGAATCGCATCCGCCCGCTCGGGTAGCTCGTCCGTCGCGATCGGAAGTCCGACCCAGACGGCAGTCTCGGGCGCATGCAGCCGATGCTGCTCGCTCCAGGTGAGCGGGATCGAGAGCGACACGACTTACCCGGCGAAGCGGTACTCGGCTGCCACGTCGGACGTGAGGTACGCGGCGGAGGGGCTTCCCGCGGGCGTGAAGATGCCGATGATCGTCAGCTCGCGATCTGCCGCCTCGTTCTCGACGATGTGCACCTGGCGTGGCCTGAGCCTGAATGCCGCGCCCGCGCCGAGTTCCTCGTCGCCTTCGGCGAGGTGTAGCCGCCCCGGCCCGTCCGGCACCCAGACGATCTCGTCGTAGAGGTGGTAGTGCCACGGTGACTTACCCGGCGGGATGAAGCCCGCGAAGAGCGTCGCGCGCGTGGAGCCGTTGTGCGGGCCGAAGAGGATCTGGAACGACCGCGCGCCCGTCGCCTGCTGTGCGTCGGCGACGTCGAGCGCGGTGACGAGTTCGCGCCGCCCCATGGGGGCGTGCAGGTCGACGTCGCCGTCGACGGTCGCCACCATCAGCGTCATCTCCTCGTCCGCCGCGATCGTCGCGTCCTCACCGGCGAGCACGAGGCAGGCGCTCCGTTCGGCCACCTCTCTCGCATCGCCGGCGAGCGCGAGGCGGCCCGTGCCGGAGCCGATGTACACCAGCGAGTCGCTCGCCTCGTGGCCGACTCGAGCGGCGCTGCCAGCCTTCACTGTCCGCGTCTCGAGAGCGAGCGAGGATCCGTCGATCGGCGAGACGTCGAAGGCGGAGGGCACGAGCGGCAAGCGTAGTCGGTGCAGGTAGCGTCCGAGCTCACGTGGCGACGTGCGCGCATCTCGACACGATCGAGTTCCGGGATGTGCCCGAGGACATCCCCGGGTGCGAGGATTGCCTCGCGATCGACGGCTGGTGGATCCACCTCCGGCGGTGCACGAGCTGCGGCCGGATCGGCTGCTGCGACAACTCCCCGAACCGGCATGCGACGGCTCATGCGACCGACACCGGGCACCCCGTCATCCGCTCCCTCGAGCCGCACGAGGACTGGTTCTGGTGCTACGTGGACGAGGTCGCCTTCATGCTTCCCGTCGAGAGCGACTCCTAGCGGGCTCACCTCAAGGCGAAGCTTTGTTGCTTGCCAAGCCATGTAGCACCGCGCGGCGGCGTCACATCGTGACGACGATCTTGCCGCGCGGATGTCCGCTCCCCATGTGCTCGAGGGCGTCCCCGATGTCGTCGAGCGAAAAGGCGCTGTCGACGACCGACGTCAAGCTCCCGTCCTCGAGGAGCTCCCGCAGCGTCTCCAGGTCTGCCTTGTCGAACCTGGCGAGGAAGAAGACGACCTTCTGGCTGGCGCGGACAGCCGCGAGCCGCGCTCCGACCAAGTGGCCTATCGGACCGAGTAGGCGGTTCGCCCTCGGCCCGCCCACGACCACGACGGTGGCGGCGGGCTCGAGCACGCGCTTGAGCGCCGAGAACGGCCTCGTCCCGGCGACGTCGAGCACGAGGTCGTAGCGCTCTCCGTCACGCGTGAAGTCGTCCTGCGTGTAGTCGACGACACGGTCGGCTCCCAGCGATTGCGCGATCTCGACGTTCGGCGTGCTGCACACGGCGGTCACGTGTGCCCCGAGCGCCTTCGCGATCTGCACGGCGTATGTGCCGACCCCGCCCGACGCGCCATGGATGAGCACCTTCTGCCCCTGTTCGAGCCCACCCTTGTCGCGTAGGCCTTGGAGCGCCGTGAGGGCGGCCGTGCCCACTGCGGCGGCCTGCTCGAACGTCACGGTAGGCGGCTTGGGCACGATGGCGCGCTCCTCGCGGACGCAGACGTAGTCGGCATACGCGCCGTCACGTCCGCCGAAGACCTCGTCGCCCGGCGCGAACTCAGTGACGTCTTTGCCCACGGCTTCCACGGTCCCGGCGTAATCGACACCCAGTCGCTCGTCCTTGGGGCGGCGCATCCCCATCGTCGGGCGGGCGATCCAGGGCCGGCCCGTGACCGAGTACCACTCGGCGATGTTGACCGAGGTTGCGCGGACCTTGACCAGCACCTCGTCGTCGGCGGGCGTTGGCCTCTCGAGTTCGCGGAGCTCGATGACGTCGCGCGGGGAGCCGAATCTGCTCCGCACTGCGGCCCTCATCGCGGCTCTCCATCCAGAGTGAGGACGACGTTGCCGGTCTTCTGCCAGCTCGCGAGCTGCGTGACCGCCGAGCCGGTCTCCTCGACCACGCCGGCGAACTCGAGGCCGAGGACCCGCCGCCTGGGACGAAGCCATCCCAGCATGAAGCGCCAGATGAAGGGGCTCGCCGCGCGCATGTGGCAATCCGTCCGCGTCACCGTCGTCGCGTGAACGCGCACGAGGACCTCGTCGTCCTTCGGGACGGGTCGCTCGACGTCGCCGACGCGCAGCACCTCCGGAGGCCCGTACCTGTCGTGCACCACGGCTCTCATCTCACTGAGTCGCCTGCCGCCGGACGGACACCAGGTAGCCGAGCACCGAAAAGTCGATGCGTCGTTCGGCGCGGGGCGGGTGAATCCGTCGTATCTCGAGCGCGAGACGCTCCATCCGGGCTTCGCGCTCCCGCTCGTCTCGTCGGTCGTGGGTCAGCTGTCGAAGCAACTCTGCGGTCATCGGACGACTCCATTCATGGTCAGGACGACGTTGCCGGTCTTCTGTCCCGTCTCGACGTAGCGCGTCGCCTCGACGACGTCGTCGAGCGGATACGTTCGGTCGATGACTGCGCGGTACTTCCCCGCCTCGATGAGCTCCTTGACGAGGAGGACGTCCGCCTTCTGGTACCTGGGGATCGGCAGCGTCACCTTCTTGTCGCCGATCCAGCGTGTGAGCAGCGCCAGCGGCGGGACGTGCCACATGAATCCGAGATCGGTCTCGAGGTAGATCCCGCCCGGCTCCAGCGAGCCGCGACACCGCCTGAACGAGTGCTTGCCGACTGCGTCGAAGACGACGTCGTAGGTCTCGCCGTTCTTCGTGAAGTCCTCCTTCAGGTAGTCGACGACCTCGTCGGCGCCCAGCGATCGCACGCAGCTCGACGGACGTCGTCGCGCACACGGCGGTCACGTGAGCGCCCAGCGCTTTGGCCAGCTGTACCGCGGCCGTTCCGATGGAGCCGGATGCGCCGTAGACGACGATGCGCTTCCCATCGAGAGGGTCGGCCTTCTGCAAGCAGGCCAGCGCGATGCAGGCGCCGTCACTGACGGCCGCGGCCTCCTCGTAGCTCATGGCCGCCGGCTTGTGCGCAAGCGCGCCGCTCTCTCGAACGCAGACGTACTCGGCGTTCGCGCTGTTCCCCCGCACGCCGAAGACCTCGTCGCCGACCTCGAACTCCGTCACCGCGCTGCCGACTGCGACGACGACGCCTGCGAGCTCCATGCCGGGTGTCCGGTACTTCGGCCGCAACACGCCGGTGAAGAAGCGCGCGAAGAACGGTTCGGCGGCCCGGAACCCGCAATCCGAGCGGTTGACCGTCGTTGCGCGAACCTCGACGAGGACTTCGTCGTCCTTCGGCTCGGGGCGCTCGATCTCCTCGACGCGCAGGACCTCGGGCGGTCCGTAACGGTCGAACACGACTGCTCTCATCGACTCACTTCCTCTCATCGGTTCGTGGCGCTCGGTGGATCGGGCCGCCGTGGCCCCAGGCCCGGCCCGCGCGATAGAGCTCGGCGGGTCGCCCGCCCGAGGAACCAGGCCGCGCCCGGCGGCCGGTCGGGATCACCCAGCCGTCCTCGGCGAGGATGCTGCGCCTGAAGTTCGCGGCGTCGAGCTGGACGCCCCAGATCGCTTCGTACACCGTGCGCAGCTCGGCCATCGTGAACGTCGTGCCCACGAACGCCGTCGCCATGCCCGAGGCCTCGAGCTCGACGCGCACCCGCTCGATCGCGTCTCGCACGATTCGCTGATGGTCGAACGCGAGCTGGAGCTTTCCGTTGAGCACGTCGGACACGGGCGTGAGGCCGGCGTCCGCCGCGTCGGTGCCCGCCACGACGTCCCCGACGTCTCGCAGCACCGCAAGGTAGGAGACCGTGACGACGTTCATTCGCGGGTCGCGGCCCGGATCGCCGTATGCACCGAACTGCGCCAGCACGCTCGCGGCATCCACGCCGGTCTCCTCGCGTAGCTCGCGCTTCGCGGCCTCGTCGAGCGTCTCGGTGGGCCGCTTGAAGCCTCCGGGAATCGCCCACATGTCCTCGAACGGCGCCTCGCCACGGCGGACGAGCAGCACGTGCAGCATCCCGCCGGCCATGGTCAGGATCACGACGTCGACCGTGACGGCGAAGGCCGGGAACTGCGACGGATCGTACTCCGGAGGCACTCCTGAATCGGTTGTTCTAGTCACGATGACCAATACCGTAGCACATGGTTATGGTCTTGTCGACTAGAACATCGGTGCACCGCTAGGCGGTGTAGGGCGAGCGGTAACCAGGGGTACTGTGCCGGCTCCAGGGCCTTGTCCTCGAGGAGGAGCTCATGAGTGATTTTCGTGAGGGTGGCTGCTCGTGCGGGGCGGTTCGCTACCGCCTTGCATCCGATCCGCTCTTCACGCATTGCTGCCACTGCTTGAACTGCCAGCGGCAGACCGGAAGCGCTTTCGTGATCAACCTGCTGATCGAGACCGACCGAGTCGAGCTGCTCGCGGGTGACCCGCTGCGAGTGGACGTGCCCCGCGGCGCGGGCAAGAAGCAGCGAGTCTTCAGGTGCCCGACGTGTCAGGTTGCGGTCTACAGCCAGTACACGCGAGCGGGCATCCGGTTCGTTCGGGGCGGAACGCTCGACGATCCGGCGAGCATCGCTCCCGACGTCCACATCTACACACGATCGAAGCTGAGCTGGGTCACGCTTGCCGGACTCGGTTCCGGCGTTCGCGACGTACTACGACACCGAGAAGCTCTGGCCGGCGGCGAGCCTCGAGCGCCTGGCCGATCTCCGCGTCACGGGCGAGTGAGGAAGAGCCGCTTCTCCGCTCGGAGGTGGGGTGCCCACTCGAGACGGCTCGCGCCTGCGAAGCGCAGGTACGCGCGGAGAGCGTCACGCATCGCGTCGACGAACCCCTCGGCACGACGCGGCGCGAAGCCGTTCTCCCACCAGACGTCGAGCACCTGCACACGGGCTTCAGCCCGGTCGATCCGCGGCTCGAACCGGCCGACGAGGCGGTCGCGGAAGAGCATCGGCAGCACGTACCAACCCCACCGGCGCTTCGCGGGCGGCACGAAGAGCTCCCACACGTAGTCGAAGCCGAAGAGGCTCCCGAGGAGGCCGCGGTCCCAGACCAACGCGTCGAACGGGGAGAGGAACGCGACAGAGGACGTCGGCTCGGGCGGCGCTTCGAGCGCCGCGACCTCCTCGCGAAGGACGAAGCGCTTTGCGCGCACACCCTCCACCTCGACCGGAACGAGCTCCCCGCGCTCGACGAGCTCCTCGCGCAGAGCGTGGCGGCCGGGATAGTCGGGCCACCTCGGATCCGGCTTCGCAGGCCCGAGTCCGCTGAAGATGTCCGCGCCGCCGCCGACGCCGAGCAGACCGTGCGCGCGGTAACGGGACAGCAGCTTGTGCCGGAGTTGCTCGTTCAGCGGCAAATCGCGGGCGAGCACGTCGGCCGGCAGCAGTCGTTCGAGGAGGTCGTAGTACCGGCGGTTGCCGTCACGCCGCGCGAGGCCGAGCACGCCCGTGACGGCGTACGCCTCGAGCACGGCGCGCACGGTGTTCGTCGGCACCCCGAACCAGTCGGTCGTCGCCCCGCGCTCACGCTCGAAATCGAGCGCCGACAACGGGCCGTCCGCGCGGATTCTCTCGAGCACCCGGTCGGCCACGTCGGCGTTCTCGTCCAGGATCCGCGCCGGGCTCCGGCTCAAGATCCCGCGGAACCACGCGAACTCGCTCACAGGGACGAGGGAGAGTCCCTTGTTGTACGCCTCGAAGATCTCGCGGCGCTCGTAGAGGAGGTCGCACCAGCCGGGGTCGTAGTCGGCCACGCGCGCGTGCAGCACGAGGTCGTGGCTACGACCGGCGACCGCCAGGGGGTCGAACTGGACCGAGCCGAGTCGGCGGAAGACCTCGAGCACGGCCTTGGGACCTCCCTCGAGGGATCGCGCCGGCGCGAGGAAGTGCCGGGCGACGAGAAAACGGCGCGCAGCCTCAGCGGTGACCCTCACGCGGGAGGACGCTAGCTATGCGGACGTCGATTCGGTCGCGGGCGGCTAGCTGGTATCCACGACGCAGCCGCGCCACGGTGGCGCGCCTAGCCGTCGCGCATGCGGCGGGCGAAGCCCGAATTCGGCACGTGGACGTTCAACATCCGCAGTTCTCCGTCTCCGACGTTGCGGAAACCGTGGGCGACACCGATAGGCGCGGCGACATACGTCCCCGGCCCGGCGCGAACGACGTCGTCGCCGACCACGAACTCGGCGTCACCTTCGATCACGTAGAACGAGTCGACGTGGTCTGCATGGCTGTGGGACGGCACGCCTTCGAAGTCCGGACCGAATCGCAAGTCGATCACTTCTAGTTCGGGAAGTTCGGCCAGGATGCGGTGGTAACGAGGGCCGCGCTCGAGTCGCTCGCCGTCGCCGGGCTGAACGACGATTCCATCGTTCATTGACATGGCCAGAGCCTAGCTCGCCCGATTCGTTGACTCCTTGCCGCGGATGCAGGCGGGCTGATCGATCATCGTTCATGAGGCGTGTCAGAGATGACCAACACCCGCGAACGACTGCGCCGCTTCCTGATTCGTGCCATGTCGCGCACGCACGGCGGCGTCTACCGTGCCAGCGGAGGCCGCCTCCTGGGCCGCGTGGTCGGGATGCCGGTGCTCCTCCTGACAACGACGGGGCGGCGGTCAGGCAAGCCGCGTACGGCCGCGCTCACGTACTTCCGCGATGGCGCGGACATCGTCGTCATCGGCTCCTTCGGCGGCTCCGACCTGCCGCCCGCCTGGTGGCTCAACCTTCAGCGCGATCCCCAGGCGAGCGTGCTGATCGGCGGGACGACCTCGAGCGTAACGGCGAGGGCCGCGACCGCCGAGGAGCACGAACGGCTCTGGCCTCTCGTGACGACGACCCACCCTGGCTACGCCCGCTACCAGGCGCGCACGGCGAGACTGATTCCTATCGTGATGTTGACGCCGGAGAAGGAGTGAGCGCGGTTGCCCCGATACGCCCGACCACCGTGGTCTTCGACCTGGGCGGCGTCCTCATCGATTGGGACCCTCGTTACCTCTATAGGCACTTGTTCGATGACCCGGGCGAGATGGAGTCGTTCCTCGCCGAGGTGACCACGGCGGAATGGAACGCATGCCAAGACGCGGGGCGACCTTGGGCCGAGGGCGTCGACCTCTTGGTCGCTGAGCATCCGCAGCGGCGAGAACTCATCGAGGCGTTCCACCGGCGATGGCCCGAGATGTTGGCCGGGGAGATCCCGGGAACGGTCGACGTACTTGCCGATCTGCGGGCTGTGGGCGTCCGATTGGTCGCGCTTAGTAACTGGTCGGCGGAGATGTTCCCGGTTGCCCGAGAGCGGTTCGACTTCCTGGCATGGTTCGAGGGAATCGTGATCTCGGGCGACGTCGGAGTGAACAAGCCCGATCGGCGGATCTTCGACCACCTCGCAGAGCAGTTCGGCATCGAGCCCACGACCGCGCTCTTCATCGACGACTCGTCGGCGAACGTCGAAGCAGCGACGGCATTGGGCTACCGCGCGATCAGGTTCACCGACGCGACGGCGTTGCGGCGCGAACTGGTGCGACTCGGGCTCCTTCCTGACACCCAGGCGGTGTCGCCTCCGGGATAGCGACTTCACAGACGCTCCGACCCCGCTAAGGCTTGTTCAAGTCGACGCGCGACCTCCGGCGTGACAGTTCTGTCCGGTGCGGATCAGGCGGGGTCAGCGCGTGTCGTGACCTGACCGTTGAGCGGTTTGCGACCCAGCCGGTGTCCGGGAGTGGTCGACGATAGTCAGTCTGATCTGACACAAATCTGACACGACAAGGCGCTCAAGCGAGAGCACACTCGTGCAGGCGACCGCGTTCGCGTCGTGCGACTAACCTCGTGCGCAGGTCCGAGTCATCTCGAACCTGCTGCGTTCCTGTCCGAAGTAGCAGAAGGGAATCCGATGAGCATCGAAGGGACCCAAGAGTTGGCAGCTCGTTATGGCGCCGCCTGGGCCGAGCACGATCTGGACGCGATCCTCGCCATGCACACCGACGACACGGTGTTCCATCTTCATGGGTTCAGCGAGCCTGCGACAGGACTCGCTGCGGTGCGTGAGACAATCGCCGCCACATTCGCCCGATCGCCCGACCTCCGCTTCGATAAGAGCAGGGTCTACATCGGCGATGGACACTTCGTCAGCGAGTATCGGATGAGTGGAACCGCGGAGGGCCGGCCCTTCGCGTGTGAGGGCGTCGACGTGATCGCAGTGTCCGACGGTCTGATCGCGCGGAAGGACACGTACCTCGATTGGGCGGCGATGCAGCGGCAACTCGATGTGGAGCTGACAGCTTCGCTATAGCGCACGAAACGAGAGTCAACAAGCCGTATTGGTCCTCACCCTGAGAGAGAGTCAAGGGACATTCCCGCACACTCGGGCACAGCAGCGAGCTCTATGTGGTGGCGCCGGTACCTCACCGAGCGCGGCGCCCACGACCCGAGCGTTGTGTCGTTACCCCGACACGGTTCCCGTCAGGGTGCTGACCGTGTAATTGGCGTTCTCCCTCTCGATGCCCTTGCCGTGCATGCCCTTGTACGCCTTGGTCCCGGACGAAATCGTCCATCGAGATGTGCCTGCATTCGTGTCGATCTTGACCAGGTACGTGATTGCACCCTTCTTGCCCTTGGCGACAAAGCGAAGCGTGATCAACGTTCCATTCGCACTTACGCTGCGGTAGGCGAGGACTGGACCTGCGTCGGTGATAGCTCCGGTGGCCTTAAAGGTGCCTTTGCCCGCGAGGCTTCCATCCGATGGCGGGGGAATGCGATCGTTGGTGCCAGCGATGACGACCTTTACCTTGCCGCCTGAGACGCCCGACCGTGCCATGAGCGCAGGGGAAGAACTCTGTGACTCGGCTGCGCGCTCGAAGACCGCTAGGACGGTGACTCCTACGAGTGCCACACACGCCACGATGGCTAGACGAACGCGCCGTCGTCGTCGTGCGCGCTGCCTTGCCTCTTCGAAAAGCGCCTCGACGAGAGCCTCAACTTCCTTGCGATCCACGGGATCGCTTGGGCGAGGCGGGCGAGGCGGAGCGGTAACGGTCATTGCTGCCTCCTTAGGTCTATTGCGCTAGTATCACTAGCACTATGCTGAATGTCAAGGTGGATAAGAGCGACCCCACTGACCTCTACGAGCAGGTCGCGGGAGAGATCCGCCGGGCAATCGCCGACGGCGAGGCAAAGTCTGGAGAGCGCCTTCCGCCGGCAAAGGATCTCGCCGCTGTCCTCGGCGTCAACACGAACACCGTGCTGCGTTCGCTGCGAATGCTGCGCGAAGAGGGACTACTTGAGTTCCGACGCGGGCGTGGAATCTCGGTTGCAGGAACCCCAGAACGTGGTGTCGTCGTCCAGCGTGCGAGGGAGCTCGTCGACTTTGCCCGTAGCCAGGGATACCGCGTCGACGAGCTCGTCGAGATCATCGAAGACGTGGCCTAACTCAGGCGTCACGCTCAAGGGACATTCCCGCACACTCGGCCATCCAGGCGAGCCGTCGCTCGAGGTAAGCGCAGCGTGTCGCGCCTTCTTAGGGGGTCGCCGATATCGCGCGGCACGACGCGAGCACTAGAGTGCACCAGGGGTACCAGCTATGCACCAACGAGTGAACCGGCAGGTCAGACTGAAGTCGAGGCCATCCGGCATTCCCCAGGCGGAGCACTTCGAGATCGTCGAGGCGCCTGTGCCGGACCTGTCGGATGGCCAGGTTCTGGTGCGCAACATCTACCTGTCGGTCGATCCCGCGATGCGCGGTTGGGTCAGCGCGGTCGCCAACTACTCCGAGCCTGTAGCGCTTGGCGTGGTCATGCGCTCGGGTGCAGTCGGGCGGGTCGAAGAGTCTCGAAGTGCCGACTTTCAAGCAGGTGACTACGTGCTTGGCATGTTCGGCTGGCAGGACTTCGCTGTCGTGGCCGCCGAGGCGATCGAGCGCAAGGTCGACGGCTCGGGTTTGCCGATCTCCACATCGCTTGGCGTCCTCGGCCTCAATGGTCTGACGGCCTATTTCGCCTTGCTCGAGGTCGGTCAGCCCAGGGCGGGCGAGACTGTGGTCGTATCGACTGCAGCGGGAGCGGTCGGGTCATGCGTCGGGCAAATCGCCAAGATCAAGGGGTGCCGTACCGTTGGCATTGCCGGTGGGCCCGACAAGGTGCGTATGTGTCGCGAGGACTTTCGCTACGACTCTGCGGTCGATTACAAGGCTGACGTCGAGGCAGCACTCGATGTCGCCTGCCCAGAAGGCGTTGACGTCTACTTCGACAACACGGCCGGCTCAGTCAGCGATTCCATCATGCGACGTCTCAATGTCGGAGCACGGGTGGTCATTTGCGGCACGGCATCCATCGCGAGTTGGGACCCGCCACCACAGGGACCGCGGGTCGAACGTCATCTTCTCGTCAAACGCGCGCGAATGCAGGGCTTTCTGATCTTTGACCATGTCCAGCGCCATCCCGAGGCGCTGCGGGAACTCGAGAGCTGGGTGCGCAACGGGCAGATTCGCTATCGAGAGGACATCCTCGATGGACTCGAGCAGGCACCGGGTTCGATCGCGGGGCTGTACCGCGGCGAGAATCTCGGCAAGCGTCTGATTCGGATCGCTCCGAATGTCCCCGGCTAGGAAGCCCTCCCCTGCGCAAACCCACATCCTCGGCCCTCCAGGGCCTCCGGATGAGGCTGATCCATTCCCTCCCGTCTTCCTCCCGCTCACGCGCACGCGCACGCAGGAAGAAGTGTCGAGGGCCTACCCACCCCCTGCACGTGTTACTCGGGGCGGAGCCTGGTGCGGGGTGCGGTGTCGACCGGCACACGAATCGCGCTGCTTGAGCAAGCGGTCCCTACCCCACGGTTCGAGCCGGTCCCCACTCGAGATCGAGCGTCCTGATCAGCCGAAACTGACCTCGCGCAGGAACGGCCGCAAAGCCTCCGCGAACTCGCATGGGTACTCGTGATATGCGTCGTGTCGACCCGGCGTGGTGGCGACGTCGACGCCGAGGCGCTCGCCCAGGCGGCCGGCGATCTCGGCGAAGAACGGAAGGCTGTCCTCGCTGACGAGCAGGCGCACCGGCGCGGCAAGGGAGTTCAACGTTTCCTCGTCGGGCAGACTCAGCTCGTAGCTTCCGAGCTCGACCCCGAACAACGTGCTGGCGGTGGCGCACATGCGCACACGAAGCGCAGGCGCCAGCCGATTCCAGGCGTCCTCGTCCTCGGCCACGTAGCACCAGAGGCGCTCCACCGCGGCGGCCGGCCCGCCGCTCTCCATCGCCTCCTGCACCAGCGCCCTCACCGGTGCTCGGACCGCGTCGAAATCGTCAACCAGGGCGTACAACCCCGGTTCGTGAAGGATCGCGCCGCGAACCGCCTCGGGATGACGGACCAGCAACCACAGCGCGAAGCTGCCGCCGCTGCTCGTGCCGAACACTGCGGCGGGACCGACACTGAGCGCATCCAACAGCGCCGCCGCGTCGTCGGCCTGCTCCTCCGCTGAGGTCGTCTGCCAACCGGCCGGGACGGGACTGCGCCCGTTCCCACGCCGGTCATAGGTGATAACCGTGAACTCGTCGGCCAACACGCCGGCCAGCTTGTCGAAGTGTCCGCCGTCGCCGGTCGCACCCATGATCAGCAGGACCGGCGGCCCGGTGCCCCGGGCTTCGTGGTAGAGCTCAGTCCCGTTGACGGTAACTCTCGGCATCGCAAGCTGCCTTGGTCGATCTCTAAACAGGATCGTCGCCCTTTTGCTGCACCAGCGCAAGCGTCCCGAGCTCGCCGCCCGTGTCAACGCCGCCGACCGGTCGGTACCGCTGCCGCCCGTCAACTCCTGCCCCTCAAGCCGATCTGCTTTCCTCCCCGCGCGAGTAGCCAGAACCCGCGGCCTTGTGGGGTGGGCGCAGGCCCCCTCATCCCTCACCCCTCCCCCAGAACCTCGTGCGATGGAGGCTCGATTTCGTTGCCCGTCATGTCCGAGCCCTCGTCATCAGCGCAGAAACGGCTTGAACAAAGGACGGGAGCGACGGGACTCGAACCCGCGACCTCCGGCGTGACAGGCCGGCGTTCTAACCAACTGAACTACGCCCCCCTGGGCCGGCAGAGTGTAGCCGCGCTGCAGGGATCGGAGGCTGCGCCACGTAGCTCACGTGCACGTGTCCACTGCCGACTGGGTCGTCATCGCCGTCGTCGCTGTCGCCGGGCTGTACGGGATCGCGACGGGGTTCCTGCGCGGGGCGTTCTCGCTCGCGGGCTTCGCTGTCGGCGCGTATCTCGGCGCGCGCATCGCGCCATTGATCCTGAGCGACGGTTCGCCGTACATCCCGGTCGTGGCGCTCGGCGGCGCGATCCTCCTCGGCACGCTCATGCGCGGCCTCGCCGGGATGCTGGCGGGGATGCTCCGGACGAGCATCGGCGTGATCCCCGGCATGCGGCTGCTGGATCGGTTCGCCGGACTCGTGCTCGGCCTCGTCGCCGGCGTCTTCCTGTGCTGGGCGATCGGCGCCGTACTCCTCTATCTCCCGGGCGAGACCGAGCTGCGGCTCTCCGTGCAGCGCTCGCTGATCCTCTCCGAGATCAACGACGTCGTTCCTCCCGAGCGCCTGTTGGAAGAACTCGAGCGCGTGGATCCGATCGGCGTCTTCCTCGGCCCGCCTGCGATCGTCGCCCCGCCGGACAAGGGGCTCGCGAAGGACCCCGACGTCGTGCGCGCCTCGAAGAGCGTCGTCCGGGTCACCGGGATCGCGTGCGGGCTCGGCGTGGAGGGCTCGGGCTGGGTCGCGAAGCGCGGTCTCGTCGTCACGAACGCGCATGTCGTGGCGGGCATCCGCAACCCGAGAGTCGACACGGCGGGAGGCAGAGCATTCGTCTCGACAGTGGTCGCGTTCGACTCGACCAACGACCTCGCGGTGCTCCGCGTTCCCGGTCTCGGCGCGCCGGCGCTCGCGCTCGCGCCTCCCGATCGCAGCACGCCGGTCGCGCTGGTCGGCTATCCGCAGAACGGGCCGCTCACTCGGACTCCCGCGCGGCTCGGCGGGACAGCCGAAGTCCTCAGCCGTGACGCGTACGGCAGCGGGCCGGTGACGAGGCAGATGACGACGATCCGCGGGTCGGTGCAGCCGGGAAGCTCGGGTGGTCCCGGTGTCGACGCCCAGGGACACGTCCGCACAACCGTCTTCGCCCGCAGGCCACGCGAGACGGGCGGTTACGGGATTCCGGCCGACCTCGTGCAGAAGGTGCTCGCGCAGGTGAAAGCGCGACCCGTCGCTGCCACGGACTGCACGTCCTAGGAGAAGAGATCCAGCGCCGCGTGCGGCTGCCGGAACGGTGGGATGACGTACACGCCCGCCGCGAGCTCCCGTGATGCCTCGAGCAGCTCGCGCGCGATCGCGAGGCCCGTCTCGGCTGCGTCCGCGCCAGCATCGCGAAGCCGTTCCTGGACGTGCTCGGGCACGACGATCCCGGGCACCTCGTTGTGGAGCCGCAGCGCGAGCTGGTAGCTGCGCACGTAGAAGACGCCGACGAGGAGCGGGATCGGGCACGACCCGCCGAGCCGCTCGAGGAACGCTTCGAGGTACGAGAGGTCGAAGAGCACCTGCGTCATCGCGAACTGCGCTCCCGCCTCGAGCTTTCGTTCGAAGCGCTCGAGCTCGAGCTCGAGGTCGTCCGCCGCGGGGTTGACCGCGACGCCGAGGAAGAACGACGTCGGCGCGTCGATCTCGCGGCCGTTGAAGTCCTCGCCTGCGTTCATGCGCGTGATGATCTGAGCGAGCCCGATCGAGTCGACCTCGTACACGCCCTGCGAGCCCGGGTAGTCGCCCGCTTCGGGCGGGTCGCCCGTGACGGAGAGGATGTTTCGGATGCCCTCTGCGTGCGCGCCGAGCAGCATCGACTCCAGCCCGGCGATCGATGCGTCGCGCGGCGTGAGGTGCGGGATCGTTTCCAGCCCGACCACGCGCTCGATCGTGGCCGAGGCGATGAGACCGCTCATCCGGGCGCGGGCACGTGGGTTGTCGTTGACGTCGACGACGTCCACGTGGCCCGACTCCTGCAGCGCTCGAGCGAGCTCGAGCATCGAGTGCGCGTTGCCGCCTCGCGGCGGGTCGATCTCGACGGAGACGACGAACTCGCCCTGGCGGAACTTCCTCTGGAGGAGTGTCTCGCGCTCGGGCTCGCTCGCGGAGACGACGATCTCCCGCTCGCGAACGACGAGCCGCGTGCGCGGGCTGCGATCCTCGTCGACGGCGTTCCGGATCGCCGCGATCTCGGTCGGCGTCGTTCCGCAGCAGCCACCGATGATCCGCGCACCGAGCTCGCGTGCGTGCGCGGCGAACTCGGCGAAGTACTCCGGCGTCGCGTGCGGGAAGATCACGCGCTCGCCGGCGAGGCTCGCGAGGCCGACGTTCGGGAGCGCGGCAAGCGGCTTGCCGCTCTCGCCCATCCGCTCGATGGCACGAAGGGCCGCCTGGAGGCCGACTCCGTGGTTCGCACCGATCGCGGCGACGTCGAGCGCTGCGAGTGTTGCGGCCGCTTGCTCGGCGGAGACGCCCCCGAGCGTCTGCGAGTCCTCGTCGAAGGTCAGGAGTGCGACGATCGGCAGCGATGAGACCGCGCGCACCGCGCCGATCGCGGTGAGGAGCTCGTCGAGCTCGTAGAACGTCTCGATCATGAAGAGGTCGACGCCGCGACCCTCGAGGAGCTGCGCTTGCTCGCCGAACACGGCATCGCGGTCCTTCACCGGCCCGCCGAGCGGGCCGATCGACCCGGCGACGAAGACGTCCGATCCGGACACCTCGCGCGCGTCGCGCGCGACCTTTACTGCGACCTCGTTGATCGCCGCGACCTCGTCCTCGAGGTAGTGCTCCGCGAGCTTGCGCCGATTCGCGCCGAAGGTGTTCGTCTCGATGATGTCTGCGCCCGCGCGGATGAAGCCGAGGTGCAGCGAGAGCACGCTCTCGGGCGCGCGGATGTTCGCCTCCTCGGGGCAGCGCAGTCGGGCGACGGCGCTCGACACGAGCGTCCCCATGCCACCGTCGCCGACGAGCGGCGGGCCGCTCGCGAGGCGCTCGAGAAATCGGCTCACCGGCGCATTCCACCATTCCTCGCGGCGGGAGCGCCCAGCGGTAGGTCAAGTAGCGAAGTCAACGCACCTCGGGGGATCGGTCAAGCGCCGTTGGGTGACGCCCGCTGTTGGGGATTCGACCAGAGTGCGTTCACTCACAGCGGGCAGCGATGCGGCGGTCGCCTGGGTGAGATCACTGAGGGGTGAAGGAGCAGTTCCTCCACGGAGGAGCTTGCCGGGGACGGAGAGAGCGGGGGCTTGGCGGCTAACCCGCTCCGTTCCCCTTTCTTGCCCGAGATCCTGTGTTGGGCACTCAAGCCCTGCGGGGCGCGTGCCGATAGCGAGTGCGACTCCCGGCTGGGGACTGACGGCAATCAGCCAAGGCCTGGAGCTTCGAGAAGGGGCGGCGGACGACGCCGCCCTTCTCATTGGCGCAGATCGAGATTCGCTCTCGCGAATCACGATCGCGCAAAGATCCCTGAAGGCGTCCGCTTCGCGGCCGCGTCGTAGCGACTGCCCGGTTGCGCGGGTGTCGTGCTACTCGGGCCTGCGCCATTCGAAGACGGCGATGAGGCAGCCACCCTCCGTCCACGAGTTGTGATGGGTGCCGGCCTCGTAGCTCACGAAGTCGCCGGGGCCGAACGTCGTGCCATCCGAGTCGACGAGGTCGCCTTCGAGGACGAGGAACTCCTCCATACCCGCATGGTCGTGCGCGATCGTCACCGCGCCGGGCTCCATTCGCATGAGATACGTGCCTTGCTCGGTCTCGTCGTCGTAGCTCACCGGGAGCCAGCTCATCTCCGGCTGCACCGGTCCCTCCATGTCGTACGGGAGAAACGGCGTCGTGTGCGCGTTGACGGACTTGCGGCCTGCGGGCGAGTCGCTCATGCGTGTCTCCTCAGTCGGGATGAACCGTTCTGCCTTCCATGCCTCCGGCCACGACGATCAGCTGACCCGTGACGTGGCCGGAGAGCGTGTCGGAGGAGAGGACGACGACCTGTGCGGCGACGTCCTCCGGGCTGGCCACCTTGCGAAGCGACATCGTGCGCGAGACGGCTTGCACCTGGCCGGGATCGACGAGGCCGCGCGTCATCGGCGTCTCCGTCCAGCCCGGCGCGACGGCGTTCACGCGACCGCGCGGTGCGATCCGCACGATCTCGTTCTTCAGCGAGAGGAGCAGGCCGCCGCTGATCGCCGACTTCGCGGCCGCGTAGTCGGCATGCCCCGCCTCGCCGAATATTCCCGCGGTGGAGCCGACGAAGACGAGCGACCCATGCCCGGTGCGCTCGACTTCACGTAAGAACGCACGCGCGACGAGGAAGCTCGCGGTCAGGTTCGCCCGCAGCGTCTCCTCCCAGCGCTCGAGCGGAAGCTCCCAGACCGGGACGTCCTCGCTCGGCCAGATCCCGGCGACCGCGGCGCACACGTCGATGCCACCGAGCGCAGTCCGAGTCTCATCGAACAGGCGCTCGACGTCGTGCTCGGAGGTGAGGTCGGCCTGGGCCAGCGGTGCTCCTCCGAGCTCTTCCGATACCGCGCGGGCGCGCTCTTCGCCTCGGTGGTAATGGACGAGCACGTGCGCGCCTTCGGCCGCAAACGCACGAGCACACGCCGAGCCGATGCCGCCCGAGGCGCCCGTGATGAGCACGCACTTCCCCTGAAGGCCCGTGTCGATCGGCGTAGGCTACTGCCGTGCGCGTCCACGTCATCTCGGACATGGAGGGCGTTGCAGGGATCGTGAAGTGGCAACAGACCTCCGGCGGCGAGTCGCTGTACGAGGAAGGGCGCAAGCTCTACACGCAGGAGATCAACGCTGCCGTTCGCGGCGCGAAGGCGGGCGGCGCGACCGAGATCGTCGTCATGGACTGCCACGGAGCGGGGAAGGGGTGGACGTTCAACTCCCTCGTGCCCGAGGACCTCGATCCCGACTGCCAGTTCGTCGTCCAGGACGAGTGGACCGAGTACACGGAGTTCCTGGAGGCCGGCTGCGATGCCGCGCTCTTCGTCGGTATGCACGCTCGCGCCGGCACGCGCGACGGCGTCATGAACCACACGATCTCCGGCCGCGACTACCAGAACCTCTGGTTCAACGACACGCTCGTCGGGGAGACCGGCATCAATGCGGCTCTCTGCGGAACGTGGGGCTGCCCCGTGCTGCTCGTGACCGGAGACGAGGCCTCGTGCCGCGAAGGCCGCGAGCTTCTCGGCGACGGCCTCACGACCGCCGCCGTGAAGTGGGGGATCGGCTCGGAGTCCGCTCGCAACCTCACTCCCGGTCGCGCCCGCGAGCTCATCGAGGACGCGGCACGCCGAGCGCTCGCGGACCTGAGCGCGGTCGCGCCGTACGACCCGGGCAGCCCGTGTGAGGTCAAGGCCGAGTTCAAGAACACGACCGAGCCGGACCGGCTTCGCTTTCGCCACGGCGTCGAGCGCGTCGACGATCGCACGATCGTCTCGCGCGCCGACACGTGGTGGGAGGCCTGGAAGCAGTTCTACTTCTGATTCCCGTGTTGACATGCAACGGAGTGGGTGTCACATTCCTGCGACGAGCTCGCGTAGGGGTTCGTCGTCGAGTCGTTCCCGGCAACTCTCGGGTCCGTTCGACGTCCAATAGGAATACCCACACGCGGGGGAATTCGAAGGAGGGCAAATGAAAAGAAGTCTTTTCGCATCCTTTGCGGTGCTCGCCGTCGTTGCGCTTGGAATCACGGCGTCGGCAATCGCGGGATCGAGTAGCTCTGAGAAGGTTGTGACGCCAGACTGCAGGACGGCTGGGCTCGGGATCGCGTCGATCTTCAGTGGTCCAGCCGCGGCGCTGGGTCAGGACCAGCTCCGGTGGTCGCGCGTATTCCTCCAGTTCTGGAATACGAACAAGGCGATGCCAGGTATCCCGAAGGGCTTCAAGCGGACGAAGCTCAGGATTCGCGCCGTCGGCGATGGCGCACTCGATCCGCAGAAGGCCGCGACGGTCGCGGGCCAGATGATTTCGAACAAGAAGGTCCTCGCCATGTCCGGCTTCGCAGGCTCGAACGAGAACCTCGGAGGAGGTCCGGTGCTCGACCGCGGCGGGATGGCGTACGTGTCGAGCTCGGCGACGCGCGACGACCTCGCGCAGAATCTCAAGAACTTCTACCGCGTCGTCCCGAACAACGTGGCGCAGGCGAGGCTCGCGGTCGGCACTCTCCTGAAGAACGGCGTCATCAAGGCCGGCGACCAGGCGATGGTCGTCGACGACGCGGAGGCGTACGCTGCCAATCAGGCGGACGACGTACAGAAGCTGCTCGTCGCCGCGAACATCAAGGTCGACCGCGAGTCGCTCCCGGCGTCGAATTCGGGTGCAACCGCGAACTTCTCGGCGCTCGCGAACAAGGCGGTCGCCATCAAGGCGAACATCGTCTTCTCCCCGACTCAGGTGGCCTCGGACTCGCAGCTGTTCACGCAGCAGCTGAAGGCCGCCGGCTACAGGGGTGACTTCGTCGCGGCGGACGGAAGCTTCGATACGTCGAACTTCAAGTTCCCGGGTGCGTACCTCACGTACTTCGGGGCAGACGTGAACAAGGTCGCGGTCGCGAAGCCGTACCTCGCTGCATTCACGAAGGCGTACGGGCAGACGCTCGGGTTCGGACCGCCGGGGTTCACGGTGATGGAAGTTCTCGCCGTCGCCATCTCGAACTCCTGCAAGGACGGCAAGACGAGCCGGGCGGAGGTGCGGCGGCTTCTGCCGAAGGTCAAGCTCACGAACTCGATCCTCGGCCTCCCGATCGCCTTCGACAACGACGGCGATCTCTTCCGCGGTCCGAAGTCCGGTGTCACGCTGTTCCAGATCCAGTCGGACGGGAGCTACAAGCAGATCGCAAAGAGCTAGCGCTCGCCCGAAACTCGCATGGTGTGCGGCCCGCTCGGCGCGGGCCGCACACGTCAACTCCGAGAGAGTAGGAGTCGATGCACGGCGTCGTCGCCATCGCGCTGTACGACTGGAACTACTTCTTCGCCCAACTCGTCGGCGGCCTGACCATCGGGAGTCTGTACGCCCTGCTCGCGCTCGGCTACACGATGGTGTACGGGATCCTGAAGCTGCTGAACTTCGCCCACGGCGACGTCTACATGATGGGGGCGTACATCGGCTACTACGTCCTGACGGCGCTCGGAGGAGCCGAGTCGCCGGCGGTATCCATGGCCCTGCTCTTCGCACTCATGTTCGGTGCGGCGATGATCGGCTGTGGGGTGCTTGGCGTCGTCATCGAGCGCTTCGCGTACAGGCCGCTGCGCAAGGCGCCGCGCATCGCGCCGCTGATCAGCGCGCTCGGCGTGTCCTTCTTCCTTCAGCAGACGGCCGTGCTGATCTTCGGTCCCATCCCCAAGCAGTACGACACCTACTCGCTGAACGGCGGGAAGCTCTTCGACTCGATCTCGATCGGAAATCTGCGTATCCAGTACGCTCAGCTCCTCGTGATCGTCTCCGCGATCGTGCTCATGATCGCGCTGACGCTGTTGGTTCGCCGCACGAAGGTCGGCAAAGCGATGCGTGCGACCTCCGTCGACCTGGAGGCGGCCGAGATGATGGGCATCAACGTCAACCACGTGATCGCTTTCACGTTCTTGATCGGCTCCGCGCTCGCCGGCGCGGCGGGTGTGATGACCGGGCTCGTGTATCAGAACATCAACCCGTACATGGGCTTCGGCGCAGGCCTCAAGGCGTTCACGGCCGCGGTCGTCGGCGGGATCGGGAACATCCAGGGCGCGATGCTCGGCGGGATGATCATCGGCGTCGCCGAGCAGCTGACCATCGGCTATCTCTCCTCGGCCTTCCAGGACCTCATCGTTCTGTCCGTCCTGGTCCTGTTCATGCTGTTCCGACCGACGGGTCTCCTCGGCAGTCCCGCGATCCAGAAGGTGTGACGTGAGCGACGTGATCCCGCCGCCGCAGGATGACGGGCAGGCGCAGGCCGCGTCCGGCCCGCATATCGGCGTCGACGAGTGGGTCGCGCGGCGAGAGGGTCGGCTGGCCGCGCCGACGACCATGGCCGGTCGCACGCAGCAACAGCTCGCACGTGTTCCGCAATGGACACTGCTCGTCGGCTTCGTCGTCGTCGTCGCCCTCATCCCCGTACTCACGTCCGACGAATACGTGCTCCGGGTGACGGCCGACACGATGCTCTACGCGCTCCTGGCCATGGGCCTGAACGTCGCGGTCGGCTGGGCCGGCATCCTCGACCTCGGGTACATCGCGTTCTACGGGTTCGCCGCGTACCTCTTCGCCGAGCTTTCATCGCCGCACTACGGGCTCCATTGGCCGACCTGGGCGTCGGTTCCGATCGTGATCGTCGCCACGATCGTCCTCGGCTTCTTGCTCGCACTCCCGACGCGCCGGCTGAGCGGCGACTACCTCGCGATCGTGACGCTCTTCTTCGGTAGTGATGTTCGTGACCTTCGTGACGCAGGGCTATCGCTGGGACTGGCTGGGCTTCGGAGGCATACACGACATCACGGGGGGTCCGAACGGGCTCACGCAGGTCGACCCCTGGCGGATCTTCGGGCACGACTTGACCAGGGTGCGCGACTACATCTGGGTGGAGGTCGCCGGCTTCCTGATCATCGCGGTCGTACTGGCTTTCGCGAACCACTCCCGTACAGGGCGCGCATGGCGCTCGTTGCGCGACGACACCCTTGCGGCTGAGGTGATGAGCATGCCGGTCAACAAGCTCATGCTCCTCGCCGTGGCCGTCGGGGCGGGGGTTGCGGGCTTCGCCGGCGCCATCAACGGCGCCTACTACCAGGGCGTCTTCCCCTCGTCGTTCGGCTTCGCGACCCTGATCACCGTGTACGCGATGGTGATTCTCGGCGGCGCGGGGAGTCTTCCCGGCGTCGTCGCCGGCGCGATTCTGATCAACGTGCTCCTCGAGGTCTTGCGCGACCCCGATCACGCTCGCTGGGTCTTCTATGTGCTCGTGTTCGGCTTCCTCGTAGCGAAGATCAGGCCCTGGCGCGTGCTCGCTGCCGTACTTGGCGGTCTCGTCGCGTTCGGCGTCGTCGTGCACGCGATCGTCGGTGCGGTCTGGCCACGCGGCACAGCCGGGCCGATCTCGACCGGGATCTTCGAGTTCACGACGCACGGTTGGCTCGCGGTGGTGCTACGGCACTGGCTCGTGTTGCCGAAGAACACGTACGAGGTGGCCGACTTTCGGATCGGCAATGTCGCGTTCGTCAGCCTCGTCGTTCTCGTCCTTGCGCTGACCGTCGTCCAGGGCTGGTGGCGGTACGTGCTGCTCGTGCCGACGATCTGGACTCGCGGCGTTCGTCTGGGAGACGCGCCTCGATCGAGGACTCGCCGACGACGCGTCCGCTTCTCCTCGGCGTGGTCCTGATCGTGCTCATGGCGGTGCGGCCGCAGGGGCTCTTCGGCAAGCCTCGTGTCGAGGTCGTCTGATGGAGGCGCAACCGATGCTCGAGTTGCGGGGCGTCCGCAAGTCGTTCGGAGGTCTGCGTGTGCATCGACGACCTCGACCTCTCCGTCATGCCGAGGCGAGATCGTCAGCGTCATCGGCCCGAACGGTGCAGGCAAGACGACGCTGTTCAATCTGCTCAGCGGTATCTACACCCCAGACGCAGGCGACATCCTCTTCGAGGGCGAGAGCATCGTGGGGCTCCCTCCGTACAAGATCACGAACCGCGGCTTGGCAAGGACATTCCAGACTCTGCGGTTGTTCTTGAACATGAGCGTCAAGGAGAACGTCATGGCGGCGACGTACGGTCGAACGCGGGCGACGATCGTCGAGTCGATGCTTCGTCTTCCACGAGCTCGCCGTGAGGAACGAGAGTCCGCCCAGTTTGCGGAGGAGAGGCTTGCGTTCTTCGGACAGCGGCTGATGGGCTACCGGTGGGACCAACCTGCGTACAGCCTCTCGTACGCAAACCGGCGTCGCCTCGAGATCGCCCGCGCGATGGGGGCGAGGCCGAAGCTCCTCATGCTCGACGAGCCTGCCGCAGGGATGAACCCGGTCGAGACGCACGAGATCACCGAGCTCATCGGAAAGCTGCGCGACGAGGGCGGCTACACCATCCTCGTGATCGAGCACGACATGCACGTTGTGGAAGGAATCTCCGACCGGGTTGTTGCCCTCGATCACGGTGAGAAGATCGCCGAGGGCGCGTTTGGGGACGTCGCGACGAGCCCGCGGGTCGTCGAGGCATACCTCGGCACATCAGCCACCGAGACGAAATGAGCGAGCAGACGAACGGATCATCCGCGCTCCTGAGTCTCGAGGGCGTGAACACGTACTACGGCCAGATGCACATCCTCCAGGACACCAGCCTGAACGTGGGAGAGGGCGAACTCGTGTGCCTCCTTGGTGGCAACGCGTCGGGAAAGTCCACCACCCTGAAGACGGTTCTCGGACTCGTTCAGCCACGCTCAGGCGCGGTTGTCTTCGGCGGCGAGGACGTCACAGGTCGGTCGACGAGCTACCGCATCGCGAAGGGCATGGCAATCGTCCCGGAGAATCGGCGGCTGTTCGGCCCGATGTCCGTCCTCGAGAACCTGCAGATGGGCGCATACCTCCACGGCGGCGGACAGTCAGAGGACTATGAGCGCGTGTATTCGCTGTTTCCTCTGCTCTACGAGCGCCGCGCCCAGCTCGCCGGGACGCTCTCCGGCGGGGAGCAGCAAATGGTGGCGATGGGGAGAGCGCTCATGGCGCGGCCAAAGCTTCTCTTGATGGACGAGCCGTCGATGGGGCTCGCGCCGATTCTCGTCGAGCAGAACTTCGAGATCATCAAGGAAGTCCACGACGCCGGTGTCGCGATGCTCATCGTCGAGCAGAACGCCAACGTGTCGCTCTCCATCGCCGATCGGGGCTATGTCCTCTCGACGGGGCGGATCGTTCTCGAGGGGAAGGCCTCGGAGCTTCTCCAGCACGACGAGCTGCGCAAGGCCTATCTGGGTCGCTAGCCGCGCCCCGCGTAAGCTCCGCGCGATGGCGGACATGGCCGCTTTGGACGAGCAGGGGTCCGACCCCACGGTCTGACCCCTGGCGTGTCCGCTCGGGCCGAGTTCCCGATCTTCGAGCACGCGATCTACGCGAATTCGTGCTCGCAGGGCGCGCTCTCGAACCGCGTTCGCGCCGCCGCCGAGGCGTGGCTTGCCGGCTGGGACGAGAACGGCGCCGAGTGGGAGTACTGGGTCGAGCGCAACGAGGCGGCTCGAGCGGCGTTCGCCGGCCTGCTGCACGCCGAGTCCGACGACGTGGCCGTGACGACCTCCGTCTCGCAGGGGGTCAGCGCGCTCGTCTCCGCGCTCGATCTCTCGGGCGAGCGGAACCGCATCGTCATCAGCGACTACGAGTTTCCGACGGTCGGGCAGATCGCGCACGCGCAGGAGCTGCGCGGTGCGGAGATCGTCCACGTCCGGCCGGAGGCAGACGGCCGCATCTCGCTCGATCGCTTCGCCGAGGCGATCGACGAGCGGACTGCGCTCGTCTGCTGCACGGCAGTCTCGTTCCGCTCGGGTCATCGCCACGACGTGTCCGCGATCGCCGAGGTCGCGCACGAGCACGGTGCGGTCGTGCTCGCGGACAGCTATCAGGCGATCGGCGCGCTCGAGGTCGACGTGCGCACGCTCGGCGCCGACGTCGTGACGGGTGGGACGGTCAAGTATCTGCTCGGCTCGGCCGGCCTCGCGTTCATGTGGCTCCGCGGATCGCTGCGCACGCAGCTCTTCCCCACGCAGACCGGCTGGTTCGCCGACGAGGACATCTTCGCGATGTCCATCGCCGACTACTCGCCGCACGCCACTGCCCGTCGCTTCGACAGCGGCACGCCACCCGTGCCGTCGCTCTATCCGGGCGTCGCGGGGATGGAGCTGATCGCGGAGGTCGGGGTAACCGCGATCGAGGCGCACGTGCGCCGCCTGGTCGACCGACTCCTGTCCGGGCTCGACGAGCTGGGCGCGACCGTGGCGACGGCACGCGGCGAGCGAGAGTACGGCCCGCTGATCTGCGTGGTCTCGACTGATCCGAATGCGCTCGTCAGCGCTCTGGCCGCGGAGCAGATCGTGACGTCGACACGAGATTCGAGCCTCAGGATCTCGCTTCACCTCTACAACGTCGAGGACGACGTCGACCGCATTCTGGCCGCCTTGCGCGCGAACACGCCCTTGCTCGCCTGATGCGGCGGTGTCCTGAAACGAATGTCAAGGCGCGGTGCGATACTCGTCCGATGGATCCCCGCGATTCCGCAGACGCGCTCCAGCAGGCGATCGCCCTTTACAACGACGCGTGGAACGCCCATGACGTCGAGACGATCCTCTCGTATCACGCTCCGGACATGGTCTTCGAGAACCACACGGCGGGTGATCGCGTCGAGGGTGACGCAGTCGGCCCGCACATCGCCGGGATCTTCGAGCGGAACCCCGACCTCCAGTTCACGGGCCGCCGGCTCTACGCGCGCGACGGGCTCGTCGTCAGCGAGTGGACGGCGACCGCGACGAATCGCGCCGGACAGCGCATCGAGTGGGACGGGATCGACGTCTTCCCGTTCGAGAACGGCTTGATCCTGCGCAAGGACGTCTACTCCTCGTTGCACAACCCGCGCTTGCTCGACGACTAGGTTCGTGTCGCGGCCGCGCGTTCACGAAGCGGCCGGCGTGCCGGTCGAGATCGAACGGGAGCTCGCCGCGGCTTTCGAGCTGGTCGGGTCGCCCCATCGGGCCGACGGAGTCGTCGTGACGCCAGCGGTAACGGTCGATGCGGCGTACCTCGACGCCGCAGGCCCGCAGCTCCGCATCGTGGCCAACTACGCCGTCGGGATCGACAACGTCGACCTGGAGGCGGCACGCACACGCGGGATCGTCGTCTCCAACACGCCCGGCGTCCTGACCAACGCGACGGCTGAGCACACGATCGGGCTGATGCTCGCCCTCCTGCGGCGGATCGCCGAAGGCGATCGCTCGCTCCGTCGTCGAGACCACTGGGAGTGGGGGCCGGACTTCATGGTCGGCGAGAGTCTCGAGGGCAAGCAGGCGCTCGTCGTCGGCCCGGGCCGGATCGGGCGGCGCGTCGCCGAGCTCGCCGAGGCGCACGGAGCTCACGTGAGTTTCGCCGGTCGAGGTGACGATCTTCGCGCCGCGCTCGAGGCTGCGGATGTCGTGAGCCTCCACTGCCCACTCACTCCCGAGACGCGTCATCTCGTCGACGCCGACGCGCTCGCGTCGATGAAGCCGACGGCGGTGCTCGTGAACACGGCACGGGGACAGGTCGTCGACGAGGCTGCGCTCGTCGTTGCGCTCCGCGATGGATCCATCGCGGGCGCCGCGCTCGACGTCTTCGAGCACGAGCCGGCGGTGAGCGAGGAGCTGCTCGCGATGGAGAACGTCGTCCTCACACCGCACATCGCGAGCGCGACGCGAGACGCCCGCCTGGCAATGGGGATGCTCGTGATCTCGGCGTTGCGCTCGGTGCTGCTGGAAGGGCGGACGCCCGAGAACGCGGTGTAGCGTCTCGCGATGCCTCGGTACGGCTCGCAATCGATGACCGGGCGTCTCGAGCGCGTGCTCGTGCGGCCCCCGCTCGCCGAGGATGTGGAGCGCTGGCGCGACTACGGTTGGCGCTCGGCTCCCGATTACGCCGCTGCCGCAGCCGAGCACGAGCTCTTCCGTGGCATCCTCGAAGCCGCCGGTGCCGAGGTCGTCGTCTCGGAGCACGATCGAGGAAACCCCGACGCGATCTACGTGTACGACCCGGTTCTCGTGGGGTCGCAGGGCGCGGTGCTGCTGCGCCCAGGCAAGGAGGGACGACGCGGTGAGCCGTCTGCGATCGCGGAGACGCTCGCGGACGCTGACGTTCCGATTGCGGCCGAGCTCGCAGAGCCCGTCATCGCCGAAGGGGGCGACACGGTGTGGCTCGACGAGGAGACGCTCCTCGTCGGGATCGGCTACCGCACGAGCCCGGCCGCCGTCCCCGCGCTGGCCGACGCTTTCCCCGGAGTCGACGTGATCGCATTCGACCTGCCGCACTGGAACGGACGCGGCGAGGTGATGCATCTCATGTCGTTCATCTCACCGCTCGATCGCGACCTCGCGCTCGTCTACCCGCGGCTCGCGCCGGTGAGGCTCCTCGAGTTGCTCGCTGAGCGCGGGATCGAGATCGTCGAGGTTCCGGACGAGGAGTTCGAGACGCAGGGGCCGAACGTCCTCGCGCTCGGACCGCGCCACGCGCTCGCCCTCGACGGCAATCCGGAGACGCGGCGGCGCATGGAGCGAGCCGGCGTCGACGTCGTCGTCTACCGCGGCGAGGAGATCTCGAGGAAGGGCGACGGCGGCCCGACCTGCTTGACCCGCCCGTTGCTCCGAACCTAGGAGAACCCGAAGCCGCTCTACGACTCGTCGAGCGACAGCTGACGGTAGGGCGAGAGCCCGGAGACGCCCACCCCCACGAGTCGCAGCGCGCCCGGGCGGTCACGGAGCCCGCGGTCGAGAAGGCCGCAGGCGACCTCTCCGATGACTGCGGCGTCGTCGACGGCCGCCGGCAGCGTCGTCGACCTGGTGCGAATGGAGAAGTCGCCGTAGCGGAGCTTCGTCGTCACCGTCCGGCCCGAGAGATCGGCGTTGCGCAGGCGCTCGGAGACGAGCACGGCCAGGCGCCTCACCTCGTCGTGGAGGCGCTCGCGGTCGGTCAGGTCTCGCGCGAAGGTGTCCTCCGCCGAGACGGAGACGGGCTCCAGCTCGAGGTCGAGATCACGCCGGTCGATGCCCTGCGCCCGGTCGCGCAGGAGGGGGCCGAGCGAGCCGGGGAGGAGCGTTCGCAGTTCGGGATCTCCGAGGGCTGCCAAAGCGCCGATCGTCTTCACTCCCGCGGTCCGTAGCCGGGCCTCGGCACGGGGCCCGACACCCGGGAGCACGCGTACCGCGAGCGGCGCGAGGAAGCGCGCCTCGGTCCCGGGCGGGACGACCGTGATCCCGCCGGGCTTGCGCCGATCGGATGCGATCTTGCACACGACCTTCGACGTGCCGACGCCGAGCGAGCACGTCAGGCTCGTGCGTCCGCGAACCGCCGTCTGAACCGCTGATGCGATCGCCCGAGCTCGCGTGAAGTCGCCCGCGACCGTGCCGAGGTCCAGGTAGCCCTCGTCGATGCCGGTGCGCTCGATGCGCGGGACGATCTCGCCGATCGTCTCCCAGACGGCCCGCGAGTACTGGCGGTAGACCGCATGCCTGGGGCGGAGAAAGATGGCGGTCGGGCAGCGCCGGAGCGCTTCCGCCGCGCTCATCGCGGAGTGGATGCCGAACTTTCGAGCGGCGTAGTTCGCCGTCGACACGACCCCGCGGCCGTGCGGATCGCCGCCGACGACGAGCGGCTTCTCGCGAAGGTCGGGATTCTCGAGCTCCTCGACGGCAGCGAAGAACGCGTCCAGATCGAGGTGCGCGAGAATCTTCATCGAGGCAAAGCTACTGTTGCCTCGTGATCGTCACCCCAGCGCTGGCGCCGCCTGCGATCGAGCAGCCGGCGCCGCACCAGGTCTCCTACGGTCTCGTGACGGGCCGCGCCGCACGCGGCTCGACGCGCGTGATCGTCCGTGCGAACGGGAAGAAGCTCGCGTCGCGTCCGCTTGCGAGGCGCCGGTTCTCGCTGCGGGTCGCTCTTCCGGTCGGCGATGTCACGGTTCGCGTCACCACGATCGCGCGCGGCGGGCGGCGCTCGTCAGCGTACGTCCACGACGTCTTCGGCCTGCCCTCGGGCTCGCGGCCGCGTGTCGTCGCCGGGCGCGAGGATGCCGCGCTCGAACGCACGATCGCACCGCTCGCGCGTGAGTTCTCGGGGACGGCGGGTGTGTACGTGCAGAGTCTCACCGGGGGAGGCGGCGCCGCCTGGAACGCCCGCGCGAGCTTCCCCGGCGCGTCCACGATGAAGCTCGCGATCGCCGCCGCCGTGCTTGCTCGCCACACGGGAATTCCAGCGCCAGGGTCGCAGGTCTCATCGCTTCTCTCCTCGATGCTCACCCACTCGGACAACGCGTCCGCGAACGCCCTCGAGGTCTGGCTCGGCGGATCGACGAGCGCGGGCTCTCAGCGTGTCAACGAGTTGATGCGCTCGATCGGCATGCGCGACTCCGAGATGTACGGCGGCTACGAGCTTCGCACCCTTGCGTCGCGTATTCCGGTTCGCGTCGAGCAGCAACCCGCATACGGCTACGGCAAGCACACGACGGCCTGGGACATCGCGACGCTCCTACGCGCGGTTTGGCTCGCCTCGGGAGGCCGCGGGCCGCTTCGCGTCGAGCAGCCCGGCTTCACCGCCGCCGACGGCCGCTACCTCCTCTGGCTCCTCGCGCACGTCAGCGACGTGCCGAAGCTCGATCGTGTTCGTGCGGGCAACCCCGGCGTCGTCGTCATGCACAAGGCCGGGTGGGTAAACGACGCACGCCATGACTCAGGGCTCGTCTTCTGGCGCGGCGGCGTCTTCGTCGCGAGCGTGATGACGTGGAGCTCGCGTGGAGTCGGCATGTCCGCGGACGTGCTCGCGGGCAGGGTCGCGACGCGAGCGCTGGCGCGGTTCCGCCGCGTCGAAGGCTGAGCTCGACGCAGCACCTGCCGCGGCCGGTACAGTTTCTGAACCAACTACGGCATTTGACATCCGCACGAAAGCGAGAACCGTGAGCGAGAACTCGATACGCCTCCTCCTCGTCCCCCTGGAAGACATCGTCGTCTTCCCCAACATGAACGTGACCCTCACCGTCGACGTCGGCGACGAGGAGCGCGTGCTGCTCGTGCCCAAGCACGAGGACGAGTACGCGAAGGTCGGCACCGTTGCCGAGGTGACCGACCGGATCCGGCTCCCCGGCGGCGGGCGCGCAGTTGCCCTTAATGGATTGCATCGTGGAGTCGCCGGTGCCGCGACGAGCGACACGCAAGGACGCCTCTTCGTTGAGGTCGAGGAGCGGCCGGACGGAGAGTCGGCCGACGGAAGCATCCGCGAGCTCGAGCGCGAGTACCGCGCGACGGTCGAGGAGATCCTCGAGCTGCGCGGTGACGACGGCCGCATCGCCGCATTCCTGCGCTCGATCACCGAGCCCGGCGCGCTCGCCGACACCTCCGGCTACTCCCCCGACCTGACCTTCGAGCAGAAGATGCACCTGCTCGAGACGGTCGACGTGCGTGAGCGGCTCGAGCTCGCCCTCGAGTTGCAGCGCGAGCGCCACGCTCTGATGCAGGTACGGCGGCGCATTCAAGAGGACGTCGAGTCCGGGGTCGAGAAGCAGCAGCGCGAGTACATCCTGCGCCGTCAGCTCGACTCGATCCGCAAGGAGCTCGGCGAAGACGAGGGCTCGGTCGTCGAGGAGTACCGGAGGAAGATCGGCGAGGCCGAGATGCCCGAGAACGTGCTCGAGCAGGCCGAGCAGGAGCTCTCGCGGCTCGACCGCATGGGCGACCAGTCGCCCGAGGCGAGCATGATTCGCAACTACCTCGACTGGCTGCTCGCCGTCCCGTGGAGCAAGCGCTCCGAGGAGCGGCTCGACCCCAAGCACACGCGCGAGGTGCTCGACGCCGACCATGCGGGCCTCGACGATGTCAAGGACCGAATCGTCGAGTACATCGCCGTGGCGAAGCTCCGCAAGGAGCGTGGCGTGGAGGACGACAGGCGCTCCGGCGCGATCCTCACGCTCATCGGCCCGCCCGGCACCGGCAAGACGTCGATCGGAGAATCGATCGCGCGTGCGACCGGACGCGAGTTCGTCCGCATGTCGCTCGGCGGCATCCGCGACGAGGCCGAGATCCGCGGGCATCGCCGCACGTACATCGGCGCGCTTCCGGGCCGGCTCGTCCGCGCCCTGCGCGATGCCGGGACGATGAACCCGGTGATCATGCTCGACGAGGTCGACAAGGTCGGCGCCGACTGGCGCGGCGACCCGTCGTCGGCGCTGCTCGAGGTGCTCGACCCGGCGCAGAACCACTCGTTCCGCGATCACTACCTCGATGTCGAGCTCGACCTCTCGCAGGTCTTCTTCATCGCGACCGGGAACATGGCCGAGACGATTCCCGGCCCGCTCCTCGACCGCATGGAAGTGATCCGCTTCGACGGGTACACGACCGACGAGAAGATCGCCATCGCCAAGGGTTACCTGTGGCCGCGCCAGGTGGAGAGAAACGGCCTCCGCGATGACGAGGTCTCGATCTCGGACGAGGGCGTCGAGCTCGTCGTCACCGAGTACACGCGCGAGGCCGGCGTCCGCCAGCTCGAGCGCGAGCTCGGCACCGTGCTGCGGAAGACGGCGACGAAGATCGCATCCGACGAGGTGGAGGCGCCGGTCGAGCTGGACGACGATGCCGTGCGCGACGCGCTCGGTCGGCGCAAGTACTACCGGGAGGTCGCGGAGCGGACGGCCGTTCCCGGCGTGGCCACGGGTCTCGCCGCGACGGCGACGGGCGGCGACGTCCTCTTCATCGAGGCGACGTCGCACAAGGACGGCGACCGGCTCGTCCTGACGGGCCAGCTCGGCGACGTCATGAAGGAGTCGGCGCAGATCGCGCTCTCGTCAGTGCGCGCCCGCGCCCCGAAGCTCGGCATCGACGAGGAACTGTTCGAGAAGCGCTCCTTCCACCTCCACGTGCCCGCGGGAGCGATCCCGAAGGACGGTCCGAGCGCGGGGATCACGATGGCGACCGCCGTCGCTTCGCTCCTGACCGGCCGGCCCGTGAAGCACACGGTCGGCATGACCGGCGAGATCACCCTCCAGGGACGCGTGCTGCCGATCGGCGGTCTCAAGCAGAAGGTGCTCGCCGCGCATGCGGCGGGCATCACCGACATCATCATCCCGGAGCGAAACCGCTCCGACCTCGAGGACATCCCAGAGAACGTGCGCGAGGAGATCGCGTTCCATCCTGTGATGTCGATCGACGAGGTGCTCGGGCTCGCGCTCGAGGAGGCGTCGGTGCAGTCGAGTGTCTCGGTGTAAGCGTCACCAGCCGGTGCCCGAGGACGTCCGCCGCGCCGCGGACGTCCTCGAGCGTCGCTACGCCGTCTCGATCCTGTACGCATCGCACCACGGCTGCACGCGGTTCACGGAGTTCCGCCAGGCGCTCGGCTCCATCCCGCCCGCCACGCTCGCGCAGCGCCTCGGCGAACTCGAGAGCGCCGGCGTGCTGCGGCGCGAGGTCCGCGACGCACGACCGCCGCACGTCGAGTACGTCCTGACGACGGAGGGGCTCGAGCTCCGATCCCTCCTGGACGCCCTCGCCGCCTGGGCTCGCGCCTGATTACCAACTCTTAACATCCGGCGGCCGTGTGCCGATAGGCAGCATTGCGCGCTCCGCGCTCGCGTCGCACA
>CAVZNF010000014.1:0-17911 GCA_963776565.1 uncultured Gaiellaceae bacterium | reverse complement strand
GCGCTACCTCATGGCTCCAGGCCCAACTCCGGTGCCGCCCGAGGTGCTCGCAGCAGGCGCTGCGCCCGTCATCCATCATCGTGGGCCGGACTTCCGAGAGCTGATGCTGCGGACGCTCAGTCGGCTGCAAGAGGTCTGCCGGACGCAGAACGACGTTCTTCTCTTCACGGCGTCAGGATCGGGCGCCTTCGAGTCGGCGATCGTGAACCTCCTCTCGCCGGGCGAGCGCGGTGCTCGTCGTCACGGCGGGAGCGTTCGGCGATCGCTGGTGCAGCATGGCGGCGGCCTTCGGCGCAGACGTACACGAGCTTCGGTACTCCTGGGGGGAGACGCCGCAGCCCGACGACCTCCGCTCCCGCCTCGGCGAAACGGGCGCGGAGGTCGTCGTCCTCGTCCATTCCGAGACGTCGACCGGCGTCGTCGCGGATGTGCAGGCGCTCGCGCGCGTGGCTCGGGATGCCGGCGCCCTTGTGGTGGTCGATGCGGTGTCGAGCCTCGGTGCCGTGCCGCTCGAGACCGACGCGTGGGGTCTCGACGTCGTCGTGGCCGGATCGCAGAAGGCGCTGATGACGCCGCCCGGGCTCTCGCTCGCGACGATCTCCGACGGTGCGTGGGAGCGGGCGCGACGTTCGACGATGCCGCGCTACTACTTCGACTGGGAGCGCATGCGCGCCGCGCTCGAGTCCGGCTCGACCCCGTTCACTCCCGCGGTCACGCTCGTCGCCGCCCTCGACGCCGCCCTTGCGATGCTCCTCGACGAAGGGCTTGACGCCGCCTTCGCGCGCCACGCTGCTCTCGGTCGGGCGTGCCGCGAGGGAGTCAAGGCGATGGGCCTCGAGCTGTTCTCGCCCGACGAGGAGCGCTCGGCCGTCGTCACCGCGATCCTCACGCCGGAAGGGGTCGACGCGAAGGAGCTCGTCCTCGAGCTGCGCGATCGCTTCGGCATCACGGTCGCCGGTGCCCACGGAGAGCTCGGAACGCGGATGTTTCGCATCGGCCACATCGGCTACTACGACGTGCTCGACATCACGACGGCGCTCACCGCCGTCGAGACGCTCCTGGCGGAGCGCGGTGCGGCGATCGAGCCCGGCGTCGCCGCGGCGCGCGCGCTCGAGGCGTATCGCGATCCCGCACGTGTCTGAGCGACTCCGCGTCCTCGTCCGCGAGCCGATCGCCGACTCCGGCCTCGAGCTCTTACGGCAGCGCTTCGACGTCGTCGAGGACTCGGAGTCGGATCTCGCCTCGATCATCGTCGACTACGACGCGATCGTCATTCGCTCGGCGACGACGATCGACGCGTCTCTCATCGACCATGCACACCGCCTCAAGGTGATCGGACGGGCAGGCGTCGGCGTAGACAATGTCGACGTCGAGGCGGCGACCCGCCGCGGGATCGTCGTCGCGAACGCCGCCGAGTCGACCGTCGACTCCGCTGCCGAGCATGCGATCGCGCTCCTCCTCGCGCTCGCCCGGAACGTCCCCCAGGCGCACGCCGCGCTCACGGCCGGAACCTGGGATCGCGCGCGCTTCACGGGAATCGAGCTGGCGGGGAAGACGCTCGGTGTCCTCGGACTGGGACGGATCGGTCGCCAGGTCGCGCATCGCGCGCTCGGGCTGGAGATGCGCGTCGTCGCGTACGACCCGTTCGTGGCCGCAGATCGGTTCCGCGAGCTCGGTGTCGAATCGGCCGGCTCGCTCGAGGAGGTCTACGCCCAGGCCGACGTCATCACGCTTCATCTTCCGCTGAACGACGAGACACGACGGCTCCTCGATGCGTCTGCCTTCGAGCAGATGAAGGACGGTGTGCGGATCGTCAACGCGGCCAGAGGAGGCCTCGTCGACGAGGACGCGCTGGTCGCGGCGATCGGCAGCGGGAGGGTCGCCGGCGCGGCGCTCGACGTCTTCGAGACGGAGCCATACTCAGGCCCGCTGCTCGGACTTCCACAGGTCGTAGTGACACCGCACCTCGCGGGCTCGACGGCCGAGGCACAGGATCGGGCCGGTGTGGTGATCGCGGAGCAGGTTGCCGCGGCGCTCGACGGGGAGGTCGTCCGGACGGCGGTCAACATCCCGGTCGTCGACCCGCGTGAGCTCGAGATCCTCGGCCCGTTCGTCCCGCTCGCTGCGAAGCTCGGCCGCCTCGCGATGGCGCTCGCGGACGCGTGGCCCTCCCGCATCGCGGTCGCCGTCCACGGCCCGCTCTCGGAGCACGACGCGCGACTCCTGACGGTCGCAGCGCTGAACGGCGCGTTCCAGGGTCGAGTCGACGAGGCGGTGAACGAGGTGAACGCGCCTCTGATCGCGGCCGAGCGCGGGATCGACGTCTCCGAGCAGCGCTTTGCCGCCGCGCAGCACTACACGAACCTCGTCCGCGTCGTCGTCGGCGCGGGAGCGCAGGACGTCGAGGTGGCCGGGACGACCGTCGGTCCCGAGCACCGCCTGTTCCTTGCCGGCGCGCTGGGGTTCTCGATCGACATCGAGCTCGCACCGCATATGGCGTTCCTTTCGTACGACGACGTGCCGGGCATCATCGGGAAGGTCGGAACGATGTTCGGCGAGGCCGGCGTCAACATCGCGAACATGGCGGTGTCGCGCACGACCGAGGGCGGCAAGGCGCTCATGGCCTTCTCCATCGACTCGTCTGCGCCCCCCGAACTCGTCGAACGTGTCGAGGCGTCCGGATTCGACGACGTGCGGTTCATCTCGCTTGGCTGAGGTTCCTCAGCTCGGCGAGCGCGGCGGAGGATGGGTCGTGCTGCAGTTCGTGCTCATGGCGGCGATCGTCGGTGCGGTGATCGCCTGGCCCGACCGCGATTCGACATGGCGATCGGCTCTCGGGGCGTTGTTGTTCCTGTCCGGCACGCTCGTCGTCATCCTCGCCGCACGCGCACTTGGCTCGAGCATGACGCCGTTTCCGCGTCCGGCGCGCGGCGGTCAGCTCGTCGACGACGGGCCGTACGCTTTCGTGCGTCACCCCGTCTATTCCGGCGGCATCCTCGTCTTCGGCGGCATCCCGCTTGCGCTCTCGCCGTGGGCGCTTGCCGGAACGGCCGCTCTTGCAGTCCTGTGGGCGCTCAAGGCGCGTGTCGAGGAGCGCTTCCTCGCAGCGACCTACCCGGAGTACGCGGACTACAGCTCCCAGGTCCGGTTCCGGCTCGTCCCCTTCGTCTACTGACTTCCGAGAGGTAGGCTGCGGGCGTGGTAGGGGCCTGGCCGGAGCCCGTCGAGCGGGTGTCCTCCTTCCTCCGCGAATCGGGTGTCGAGTCGCGCATCCACGAGTTCCCCGAAGGCACGCCGACCGCGCAGGATGCGGCTACGGCAGCTGGCTGCGACCTCGACCAGATCGTGAAGTCGCTCGTGCTCGTGTGCGACGAGCGCCCGGTCGTCGTCTTCGTTCCGGGAGACCGTCGGTGCGACCCGCAGAAGGTCGCTCGCGCCCTCGACGCGGAGTCTGCTCGGGTGGCGAAGGCGCCCGAGGTGGAGGAAGCCACCGGCTTCGCGCCCGGCGCCGTCGCGCCCTTTCCACTCCCGAAGATCGACGAAGCGCTCATGGAGCGCGCGCTGTACCGGCACTCGCTCGTGTGGGCGGGCGCCGGATCGTCACGGCACATGCTCGCGATCAGCCCGAGCGAGCTCGGGCGACTGACACGGGCGCGGCCGATGGACGTCGTCACGGAGCGAACCTACGATTCTTCTAGACCGAAGGAGAGCTGACCCGATGCAAGAGACCGAGAAGATCTGGATGAACGGCGAGCTCGTCGACTGGGCGGACGCAAAGATCCACGTCGCCTCGCACGGGCTCAACTACGGCTCCGGCGTATTCGAGGGCATTCGCTGCTACGACACGCCAAAGGGACCGGCGGTGTTCCGACTGACCGACCACCTCGTACGCCTGCAGAACTCGGCGAAGGTCCTGTACATGGACCTCCCGTACTCGCTCGAGGAGATCCGCTCGGCCGCGCACGACGTCATCGCGGCCAACGGGCTCGCATCGTGCTACCTGCGGCCGATCGCGTTCTACGGCTACGGCGAGCTCGGCGTGTCCTCCACCGGGAACCCGGTCGACGTCGTGATCATCAGCTTCCCGTGGGGCGCCTACCTCGGTGACGAGAGCCAGGCGCAGGGCATCTCGGCGAAGATCTCGAGCTGGGAGCGCGTCGGACCGAACGTCATCCCGCACGTCGCGAAGGCGACCGGCATCTACCTGAACTCGATGCTCGCGACGATGGAGGCGCGTCGCGCCGGTTACGACGAGGCGATCATGCTCTCCCACGACGGCTATGTCGCCGACGGGCCGGGCGAGAACATCTTCGTCGTGCGCGATGGAGTCATCCACACCCCGCCGCTCGCGATGTCGATCCTTCCCGGCATCACGCGCGACACGGTCATCCAGATCGCCCAGGACCTCGGTCACCGTGTCGAGGAGACGCTCCTCATCCGCACCGATCTCTATCTCGCAGACGAGGTATTCATGGTCGGGACCGCGACGGAGGTGGCGCCGGTGCGCGCGGTCGACGACCGCGAGATCGGTGTGGGGCCTGTGACGCGCGAGCTGCAGACGGCCTATCTCGACACCGTGCACGGGCGCAGCGAGCGCTGGAGCCACTGGCTCGACGTGGTCGAGATGTCGCCGTCCACGGCATAGCGCGTGGCGTCCGTCCGGACGATCCCGCTCTCGCTGCCCTGGCTCGACGAGCGGGAGGAAGAGCTCGTCGCCGACGTGCTCCGCTCAGGGCGGCTCTCGCTCGGCCCGACGATCGACCGCTTCGAAGAGGCGTTTGCGGAGGCTGTCGGAGCACCGTACGCTGCGGCCGTCTCGAGCGGCACCGCGGGGCTGCACCTGCTCTGCATCACGGCTGGAGTCGGCCCCGGAGACGAGATCGTCACATCTCCGTATTCGTTCGTCGCGTCGGCGAACTGCGCGATCTACGAGGGAGCGACGCCGGTCTTCGCGGACATCGACCGACGAACGCTGAACCTCTCGCCTGCAGCGGTCGAGGCCGCGATCACCGACCGCACGCGGGCCGTGATCGCTGTCGACATCTACGGCTATCCGTGCGAGCTCGACGAGTTGCGTGCGCTCTGTGACGCGCGTGGCATCGCGCTCGTCGACGACGCCTGCGAGGCGCTCGGCGCTCGCTACAAAGGCGCCCCGATCGCGTCGCAGGGCCCCTCGGCGGCATTCGCCTTCTACCCGAACAAGCAGATCACGACCGGTGAGGGCGGGATGGTGACGACCCACTCGGAGAGCGAGTGGTTACTGCTGCGGAGCCTCCGGAACCAGGGCCGGGCCGACTCGGGCGGGTGGCTCGAGCACTCCAGGCTCGGCTTCAACTACCGGCTCGACGACATCGGCGCGGCGATCGGCCTGGGGCAGCTCGAGAAGCTCGACGCGATTCTCACGGCGCGCTCGACGGTTGCCGCCCGCTACGCGCGGCTCCTCGCCGACGTGCCCGGGCTCGAGCTCCCCTGCGCTGACGACGCCGACCACGAGCGCTCGTGGTTCGTGTACGTCGTCACGCTTCCCGCTCATGCCGACCGCGAGGCGGTGATCGCGTCGCTCTCCGCGAGGGGCGTTCAGACGGCGCGCTACCTCCCGTGCATCCACCTCCAGCCGTACATGCAGGATCGCTTCGGGTTTCGCGTCGGCCTGTGCCCCGTCGCCGAGGAGATCGCGTCGCGCACGCTCGCGATCCCGTTCCACGCGCGGCTCGCCGAGGACGATCAGGCGTATGTCGCGGACGCTCTCCGCGAATCCCTGGAGTAGTGTCGCGCGGCCCGTCTCAAGGTGAGGCCCTCGCCACGTGGGCGCTGTGGGGCCTCATCGCCCTGTGCGTGATCGCGACGTACAGCCGGATCGACCCGAGCGAGACGTACCACGTGTCCAGGGAAGGAATCGCGGGCGGGCTCAGTCGCGCGCTCACGCTCGTCAACTTCCCGTTCGGACTTGTCGCGATCGCACTCGTCCTGATCGCCGCCGCCGCGCTTCCTCGGAGTGTGTGGTGGGCCGCGGCGCCTGCCATCGGACTGTGCGCCACGATTCCGTGGTTCAACGAGCAGAAGAACCTCGACGCCCACTGGGGGAACGCGATCCCTGCGCTCGGAGTTGTGATCGCGGCTGGGCTGACCGTGGCGGCGACGCGACGCGCCGGCCCGTCACTCGCATCGCGACGCCCGTGGGACACCGCACGCGTGATGATCGTCGCCGTCGTGCTCCTGATCTCGTTGCCTTGGCTCAGCGCGGAGCTCGGCTTCCACTTCCCCGGCGACGTCTTCATGGGGGAAGAGATCATCCCCGAGAAGGACGGCACGCTCATCGCCGCGGTTCACCTCGGCCACCATCACGGCGAGGACGGCGCGCTGCTGCTGATCACCGCCCTGCTTCTCTCGCGTGTCTTCGTAGAGACGAAAGGCCTGCGTATCGGGATCACGTCGTATCTCGGGTTGATGCTTTCGTATGGCGCGGTCAACTGCGTCCAGGACGCGTGGACCGAGCAATTCGTGAAGCGTGGCTGGACGGACGCGAGGATTCCATCGGCGATCCTGCCCTCGGCGAACCCGATCTGGTTGGTCGTCATCGCACTTGCCGTGCTCTCCACCGTCGTCCTTCTCCGCGAGGACAAGCGGCCGTCATACTCCGCTCCATGACGCCGGCGCGGATGATCTTCCTCGGCTTCGGGAAGTACGCGCGCGCTGACAAGATCTACGCGCTTGAGCCCATAACGGGAGACGATCGAGGGGGCGGCCGCCGGACGCGGGTGTGGGTCGAAGGCGTGGGCGAGCCGCTCGTGGCGTCACGGACCGAGCGCACGATCCTCCACGAGATGGGCCATGAGGGCGGAGATTCGGCGCTGCTCGACGGCGCGCTCGATCTCGCGGAGCGTCTCGCTGCGGCGGCGGAGGAAGGTCGCGTCGATCTCGGGGACCTCGGGCGTCGTGCGCGCAAGCTCCTCGCCGCGACGGCACGACCGGCCGAGACCGAGCCGCTCTTCTGACGCCTCCGCGAGGGTTCTTCGCGCGCGACGCGGACGTCGTCGCACGGGAGCTCGTCGGGTGGACGCTCCTCGTCGACGGCGTCGGAGGGACGATCGTCGAGACCGAGGCGTATGCGCCGGATGATCCGGCGAGCCATTCGTTCGCAGGGCGGACGCGCCGGAACGCGACGATGTTCGGGCCGCCGGGTCGGCTATACGTCTACCGCTCGTACGGGATCCACTGGTGCGCGAACGTCGTCTGCGCAGACGAGGCGATCTGGCGCAGCGGTCCTCCTGCGCGCGCTCGAGCCGACGCATGGCGTCGGAGAGATGTGCGAGCGGCGTGGCTTGGACGACGTCCTCTTGGTCGCATCTGGGCCGGGGAGGCTCACCCAGGCGCTCGGCATCACGTCCGCGCACGACGGGCTCGACCTCGAGAGGTCCCCGTTCGAGCTGATCGCGCCGAGCGCTTCGGTCGACGTCGTCGCATCGACACGGGTCGGCATCACCCGCGCCGTCGAAAAGCGGTGGCGGTTCTCTCTCGCCGGGTCTAGGTTCGTGAGCCGTCCCCGACCACGAGCGTGACCCTCAGCCCGCGCGCGATTGCCACACCGGGCTCTCGACTCTGGCGGAGGACCGCGCCTGCCCGACCAGCGGCCGTCTTGGCGCGAAGCTTGATCTTCAGCCGAGCGGCTTCGCGTTGCGCGTCGGCGATGCTCGAGCCGACGAAGTTCGGGAGCATCCCGTGCTCCGCCTTCGAGACCCAGATCGTCACCGAGTCGTTGGCGGAGAGCCCGCCCGAGCGCGGATCCTGGCTGACGACGATGCCGGGCAGCCGGCCCGCCTTCGCCGGCGCGTAGGCGATGCTTGCGTCGAGCGGCTGCGCGTGCAGCGTGGCCTCAGCTCCGGCCTTCGTCATCCCGACGACGAGCGGCACCGAGACCTCGTTCGGCTTGCAGTCTGCCTCCGTGTCCGGCGCCTCCCCGGAGAAGTAGGCGACGAGCCGAGATCCGCGGCAGTAGCCGTTGTCAAGCTGCCACGATCCGTCGCGCCGCACCACCCACGTCGATGCACCGCCGAGATAAGGCGGGGAATCGAACGACCGCGTGTCGTCCTCCTCGGTCTTCTCGACGAATGCCTTCCAGATCTCCGCGGGGAGCGTTCCACCGGCCACCGGCTCGCCGTTGAACTCGGTGAGCATCGGCTTGAGCGCGTCGGGGTACCCGACCCACACGGCGACGACGAGCTCCGGCGTGTACCCGACGAACCACGCGTCGCCGTAGTTGTCCGTCGTTCCCGTCTTGCCGGCGATCTGGCGTCCTGCGATCGCGGCGCGCTTCCCGGTTCCCACCCGTACGACGTCCTGAAGGATCTGGGTCAGAAGCTCGGCGTGGCCCTCGTCCATGACCTGCTTCGGGTCAGGGACGTTGGCGTCCACACGGCTCGATCGGAACCGCTCGACCGTCTGGACGACACGAGGGCGGTTGCCGAACTCCGAGCCGTCGATGCGGCGGCCGTCGTTCGCGATGGTGGCGTACGCGCGGGCCATGTCGAGCGGACTCACGGCGCCCGAGCCGAGGCCGATCGAGAAGTACGGAACGAGCCTGCTGCGGATGCCGAGGCTGCGTGCGGTCTTCACGATCGCCTTCGGCCCGACGAGATCGGTGAGCTGGGCAAACACCGAGTTGTCCGAGGACACGATCGCGCGGGAGAGGCTCACGCGACCGAGATAGGTGTGGTCGTAGTTGGTTACCTTCCAGATCCGGTCTCCGGCGTCGATCGAGACCGGCTTCGACTCGAGCTCGGTGACGGGTGAGATGCCCTCGTTCATCGCGGTCGCGAGAACGATCGGCTTGAACGAGGAACCCGGCTGGCGTTTTGCCTGCGCGGCGAGGTTGAACTGGCTCTGCCGGAAGTTCCGCCCGCCGAACATCGCCTTCACGGCGCCGTCCCGAGGGTCGATCGCGACGAGCGCGGCCGCAGGCCCGTCCGGATTGCGCAGGACGCTCTCGATCGCCGCGCGAGCTTTCAGCTGGAGGTCGAGGTCGATCGTCGTCGTCACCTTGAGTCCACCCCCGAACACGCGGCCGGCGCCGTAGCGCGCGACGAGGTCGTCCTTGACGTAGTTGACGAAGTACGGCGCAGGCCCCTGCGTGCCCGGAAGCCGGATGTCGTCGAGCACGGGGAGAGGAGCCTTGTCCGCACGCCGGAATTGGGTCCGTGAGATCTTCCCCTGGTCGAACATCAACCGGAGGACGTGGCGCCGTCGAAGCGTCGCGTTCCGCGGGTTGCTCGCCGGGTCGTAGAGCGACGGATCCGAAGGAATCCCGGCAAGGAGTGCGGAGTCCGCGAGCGTGAGGTCCTTCGCGCTCTTCTTGAAGTACGCACGAGCAGCTTGCTGGATCCCGTACGCCCCGTGCCCGAAGTAGATCGTGTTGAGGTAGGCGGTGAGGATCCTGTCCTTGCTCCAGCGCTGCTCGAGCTGCCACGCCAGCGCGGCTTCGCGGACCTTCCGTGCGAGCGTCTGCTCGTTGCGGATGTACGCGTTTTTCACGAACTGCTGTGTGATCGTCGAGCCACCCTCGACGATGCCCTGCTGGCGGACGTCCTGCCACAACGCGCGCCCGATGCCGTGTAGATCGACTCCGTTGTGCTCGAAGAAGCGCTGATCCTCGACCGAGACGATCGCCTGCCGCATGATCGGCGCGATGTCCGCGGTGTCGACGAGGACGCGGCTCTCGTCGCCGCGAAGCACGGCAAGCACCGTCTTGCCGTTGGCCGCGTAGATGACGGTGTCCACGTCCGCATGCTGCGCCGCCGGGTCGAGCGCCGGGATCTCGCTCGCCACCGCGCGCACGAGGCCGAACGTGAAGGACAAGGCTGCAGCCACGAAGAGGACGAGTAGCAGCGCCGCAAGGCGGCGCTTGCGAACCCGGCGCCGCGGACGCGGCGTCCCCTTCTCTCTCCGACCTCGCAAGGGAGTCGATTCTAGCTCCGGGAGCCCGAAGCTCCCGCAAAGGGACGGTTCAGACGGTGTCCGATGCGACGATCGGCGCGGTTGTCGGCGAGCCCACGCCGCCAGACGGCTCCACTGTTACCGCGACGAGGTCGCCGGCCTGCACGGTGCCGTCGATCGCGACGATCTCCGTACCGTCCCGTCCGGGGAAGAGGCCGGCGGGGTTCGCCGCCTCGATGCTTCCACCCGGGACGATCCACATCTCGTAGGTCTTCCCTGCAGGAGCCGGATCGAGGCCGTCGACGATGAGGACCGCACGCCCGTCCGCGCCAACGACGAGGCGTCCTTCGCCCGCCTGGAGACCAACGGACTGCGCGCCCGGGTCGGCGAGCACGGCCGCTGCGGCCTCCGACCGCTCGAGCGCAGAGCGAGTGTCGTCGAGCTTGCTCGAGACATTCGCTCCCCAGAGCCCGATCCCGAGCGCGACGATCGCTGCGACCGCAGCAACGGCGCCGAGCACGGGTACAAGGCGGCGCCGTCGCGGCTCGAACCGGACGACGTTCTGCGGCGCCTCCGCCCGAGCGTCCGCGAGGATTCGCTCGCGCAGCGCTGGGCTCGGCGCCGGGCCCGAGGCCGCGACGGCCAGCGCCTCGGTCGTCTCCCAGAACGATCCGAGCTCCTGCTGGCAGGTCGCGCAGCCCGGGAGGTGCGCCTCGTAGGCGACGCGCTCGTCCGCGTCGAGCGCGTCGAGCGCGTAGCCCGCGGTCAGTTCGTGAATTCCGGTTTCCATGATCCTTCGTGGGTCGAGTCGTCGAGAAGCTCACGCAACCGAGCGAGCCCGGCGAACATCCTGCTCTTGATCGTGCCCAACGGTACTCCGAGCCTGTCTGCGAGCTCGGACTGAGAGAACCCGCCGTAGTACGCGAGCTCGAGTGCCTCACGCTGGACGTCGGGAAGCTGCTTGAGCGCGGCCTGCACGCGCTCGCGCTCGAAGCGCAACCATGCAGCCTCTTCGGTGTCCTCCGGCGCCTCGCCGAGAGCCGAGTCGTCGGTCAGAGGATCCGCCTGCCTCCGCTCCTCGCGCCGCACGAGATCGACGGCGCGTCGATGGACGAGCGTGAGGATCCACGTGCTCGCCTTCGCTCTCTCCGCCCTGAAGGTCGCCGCGCTGCGCCAAACCTGGAGGAACGCCTCCTGCACCGCGTCCTCCGCGTGACGCTCGTCTCGCAGCACGCGCAGCGCGAGCCCGTAGGCGATGCGCGAGACGCGGTCGTAGAGCTCGGCGAGTGCGTCCTCGTCGGCCCGCGCGACGAGCGCTACCAGAGCTTCGTCCGAGAGATGAGCGTGGTGTTTCCGCATGCCAAAGCGGTTCGTCGGCCCGTCCAACGCTAACACGGGCACCTCTAGCGCCTGCGCACTCATGACCCTGCTTCGCGGAACGTGGCGTTTCAGTTCATTTCGCGAATGCGTCGAACCGGGTTACGAGACCGCGCGAACAAGAGCCGTTCCCAAACACGATCAACGAGAGGAGCAGTGATGCGAAAAGGGATCATCGCTCTCGGCGCCGTCGGCTTGCTCACCGCAGCCGCCGCCGTCGGGGCAGCAACACTCGGGCCCGGGAACGGCACCGCGTCGAGCCACCGCGAAGCACCATTGATTGCGGAGGACCCGTCGGCCGACCTGACGGATCTCTACGCGTTCCGCAGTCCCGACAAGCCCAACACCGTCACGATTCTCGCCAACGTCATTCCGGGCGAGGATCCCGCGGCAGGGCCGAACTGGTACACGTTCTCACCGAACGCGCGCTACAACCTCAAGATCGACACCAACGGGGATGCGCTCCCGAACGTGACGTACCGGTTCCAGTTCCATACGAAGACCGGTCCCTTCTTCCTCGGCGACACCGCGCAGCCGTTTACGGTCACGCGCATCGCCGGCGGGAAGTCGAAGGTCGTCGCACGCGGAACGACTCCGCCGAACAACATCGGGCCGCGCTCGACCCCGAGCTACCGCTCGCTCGCCGCGAAGGGCGTCGTGTCCGTCGCGGGTGGAGGGAGCGCGTTCGCTGGTCAGCGTGACGACCCGTTCTTCGGCGACATCGGCGCGATCTTCGATCTCGTCGCGATCCGCAAGGGCACGGGCAACATGGGCGGCGGCAAGGACTTCTTCGCTGGCTATGGCGTCCACTCGTTCGGCGTGCAGGTTCCGATCGCGGGCCTGAACGCGAAGAACGGCACCATCGGCGTCTGGTCGTCCGTCGACCGGCGCAAGGTGACGACCCGAGGCACGGCCACCCGGAACTCGGGCGGCTGGGTCCAGGTCAACCGCCTTGCGAACCCGCTGGTCAACGAGGTCGTCATCCCGACGGGCCTCAAGGACCAGTGGAACGCGCTCCAGCCGGTGCAGGAAGGGCGTTTCCAGAAGTACTACACGACGCCGATCCTCGCAGCGGTCATCAACAAGCTGTACAAGCTCGGTGCTCCGGAGACCGGCCGTGACGACCTCGTCGCGGTTCTGCTCACCGGCGTGCCGAAGCTCAACTACACGGGACCGAGGCTCGCGGACCTGCTCCGTGTCAACCTCACGATCCCCGTGACCGCGAAGCCCGACCGCATGGGCGTCCTCGCGGGCGACAACCAGGGTTGGCCGAACGGCCGCCGGCTCAATGACGACGTGATCGACATCGCCGAGCAGGCAGTGGGCGGGTTCCTCAAGGGAACGAAGCTCCCGCTCGGCGACGGTGTCAACGGTGACGACCGGAACCTCCTCGGATCGTTCCCGTACGCCGCAGATCCGCAGAGCGGGTTCGAAAATACGAAGGGCAAGTAAGCCGCTCTACTCGACGTGTGGGCCGGGCTCGCCCGGCCCACACGCGTGACGCGGTCAGTGGCGCTTTCTCCGAGGACAAGTGGGCAAAGCCTGTCGGCTAGTACGGCGCCAGCAGCGCGCCACTCCGACCGAACCGCCTGGCTCCTTCCAGCGAACAACCTCCGTGAGGCGCCGCATCGCATTCGTCCTGGCCACGCTGTGCGGCGCCTTGGCAGCTTCTCTCGTCGCCCCGACACTCGCCGAGGCGCACCCGCTCGGCAACTTCACGATCAACCGCTACGCGGGGATCGAGGTCGCCGGGCGTGACGTGTACGTCCGCTACGCGCTCGATGTCGCCGAGATCCCGACGTACCAGATGGGTGCCGACATTCGGAAGCCGGGCTATCCGGCCCGTCTCGCCGACAAGCTCGTCCTGATGCTGGACGGCCGGCGGGTTCCGCTCGAGGTCGTCTCCCATCGCACCGCCGCGCGCCCGGGCGCCGGCGGCCTGAAGACATTGCGGCTCGATGTGGTGTACCGCGCTCCCGGCGACGGTGGTGAGCTCGCGTTCCGCGATCTCAGCTTTCCGGACAGGATCGGCTGGCGCGAGGTCACGATCCGTGCACGTGACGGCGGGCGAGTTGCCTCGGCGGACGTCCCGTCGACGAGCTCGAGCAACGAGCTACGCGCGTACCCGGCGGATCTCCTGCGGTCACCCCTGGCGGTCTCGTCGGCGGCTGCGACCGTCGAGTTCGGATCCGGTTCGGCGCCCGCGCCGACGATCGCTGCCGTCGCGGCGCCCGTCCATGTCGGTGGCGGCTTCGAGAAGCTGATCGAGCGCGGCCAGGTGTCCATCGGCGTGCTGCTCCTGTCGTTCCTGATCGCGGCTTTCTGGGGCGCGGCTCACGCGCTCACGCCCGGCCATGGCAAGGCGATGGTCGCCGCGTACCTCGTCGGGACGAAGGGGACGCCGCGCGACGCGTTTCTTCTCGGTGGCACCGTGACGGTCGCGCATACCGCCGGCGTGTTTGCGCTCGGCTTCGTCACGCTCGGCCTCTCGGCATTCATCGTGCCCGAGCAGCTCTACCCGTGGCTTACGCTCGTGTCCGGCCTACTGGTGGTGCTCGTCGGCGCCTCCGTCCTGAGGCAGCGGCTTCGCTCGCGGGGCTCCGGCCACCAGCACGATCAGCACGAGCACGGTCATGACCACGACCACCATCACGGCCACGAGCACCACCATCACCACCACGATGAGGACGCCGCGCTCTCGTCCAAGGGCATCCTCGGCGTCGGAGTCGCAGCCGGGCTCCTCCCGTGCCCGTCGGCCCTCGTCGTCCTCCTCTCGGCGATCGCGCTGCATCGCGTCGGTCTCGGGCTGGCGCTGATCGTCGCATTCAGTCTCGGCCTCGCCGCGACGATCACGTCGATCGGTCTGGTCGCCGTGCTCGCGCGTCGCACGTTCGGGAGGGTGTCGCTCGACGGCCCACTCGTGCGCGCCCTCCCGGCCGTGAGCGCCGCGCTGATCCTCACCGTCGGCCTCGTGATCACGATCCGCGCCGTCCCCGGCGTCGTCTAGCCGAACCGATCGCGTCGGGCGGGCGAACAAGAGGCGTGTTCGGGCTCGACGACTGGATCGCAGGCCTCTCCGACGGAGCCTCGTTCGGAGTCGTCCTCCTCGTCGCGGCCCTCCTTGGTCTCCGGCACGCGACCGATCCCGATCACATTGCCGCGATGACGACGCTCGTCGCCTCGGGGCGCGAGCGGGTCGCTCGCTCCGCCGCGGAGCTCGGTGCCTGGTGGGGCGTCGGTCACGGGATCACGCTCGTCGTCTTCGGCATCCCGATCCTCCTCGCGCAGCGCTACCTCCCGGTGCGACTCCAACAGGGCGCTGAGACGGCCGTCGCGGCGCTCATCGTCTTTCTCGCTCTCCGGCTACTCGTCCGCTGGCGCCACGGGTACTTCGACCTTCACGCCCACCTGCACCCCGAGCAGCATCACCGGCACGCGGTTCGCACTCCTGCCGGTGCGCTCGCCGTCGGGCTCGTGCACGGGATGGGCGGGAGCGCCGGCGTCGCTGTCCTGCTCCTGGCGGCCATCCCGTCGGAGACCGTCGCAATCGCCTCACTCCTGCTGCTTGCGCTCTTCACGGCGGTCTCGATGACGTTGGTCACCTTCGGCTTCGGGCTCACGCTCTCGGCGCGCCCGGTCGCTGCTGCATCGAGAGCGATGATTCCGGCGCTCGGCGCCATGAGCCTCGCGTTCGGTGTCTGGTACGCGGCTGCGGCGTGGTCGCTCGCACCGTACCCGTTCTGAGAAGACCTTTGAGCCTCGTTGTGTCCGTCTAGCCGAAGGTGAAGGCGTAGCCCTCGACGCCGGGCGAGAAGCGCAGCTCGAGCAGTCCACGCTTCGTCGGTTGGAAAGCCCGCGATCGTGTAGAGCCGCGGCGTCCCAGAGACGGCAATTGTCCTCGCCTCGCGTCCGTCGACGAAGGAGCGCACCTGACCCGATCCGGCAAGGACGAGGTAGATGTTGCTCGCCTGGAACCGAAGCCGTAGCCGCGCGTTCGCGCCGGCGACGATGCGCGAAGGCTCGACCGTCCAGCGCCCGGCATAGGCGAGCTGGTCCCGCGCGAGGCGCTCGGGGAACCGGTAGTCGGCTTCCGCGCCGAAGGCGACGGCGCCGTTCGCGAACCGGTCGAGGCGTGCATAGCCGAGATACGACTCGGGTGTCGTGATCTGGCTCGGCGTGGCGTCGGCGACGGACGTGCGCGAAACGAGCGCCGTCTGTCCGAGCAACCGTCGGATCGCGCTCTCCGTCTCGCCATACGAGCCCTCGCCGTAGTGCTCGTGACGAACGTGCCCTGACTTGTCGATGAGGTACTCCGCAGGCCAGTAGTCGTTGGAGTAGGCGCGCCACGTCGCGAAGTCGTTGTCGAGTGCTACCGGATACCGCACGCCCAGGCGCCGCACGGCTGAACGCACGTTGTCCGGAACGCGTTCGAACGAGAACTCGGGACTGTGGACGCCGACGATCGTGAGCCCGGCCTTGCGGTACGCGCGATCCCAGGCTTTGAGGTGCGGAAGCGTGCGCAGGCAGTTGATGCAGGAGTACGTCCAGAAGTCGACGAGGACGACCTTCCCTTTGAGTTTGGCGAGCGAGAGGGGAGCCCCTTCGGGCGTGTTGACCCAGAGCTTGATTCCCTTGAAGTCCGGGGCTCGAGGTTCGCCGCCCTGTGCCGTAGCGGGGCCGATGCCGCCCGACCCGTTCAGCTTCTCGATCTCGGCCCGAGCCGTCGAACTGCCCTCGATCCGATTCTGGAGCGACGCCGTGTAGCCTGGAAGTGCGGTCGTGAAGCGCTGATCGGCTCCGAGCGCGATTGCTATCGCCGTGATGCCGACCACGACCCCGGCTGCCTTTCGGGCTGCGCCCGCATGCGTGCGCACGACCTTCATCCCCGACCCGAGCCGCTGACCGCCGATCGCGATGGCGAGCATCGGAATCGCCGCGCCAATCGCGTACGCAGCTGTGACGAGGACGATCCGGAAGGTGACTTCGCCGCTCGCGGCCAAAGCCGTCACCGCCGCGAGCACGGGGCCTGCACAGGGTACGAACACGAGGCCCACACTCAGTCCGACGAGGAAGCCGTTCGAGTCTTGGCCAACGCGCCGACGGGTGAGGAAGAGGAATGGGCGCTCCAGCAGCCAGGCGACACGTTGAGACAGGAGGCTCGCGGCCAGGATGAGGAGCGCAACGATTGCGATCGTGCGCAGCAGGTCCTCCGGCAGCCCGAGGGCGCTGAGCAGCGCAGCGCCTGCGAGGGTGAACGCCGTGAACGACACGACCAGACCGGCGACGATGGCGTACGGCCGCCGGCGGTCGGTACTGGTCGCGCTGCCAGCGAGGATGATCGGGAGCACCGGGAGAACGCACGGCGAGATCGCCGTGATGACTCCTGCGAGAAGTGCGACCACGAGGAGGACGAGCACGAGCGAAGCCTAGGCCGAGCTCCATTGCGCAGTCGTGAAATCCGCTGCTATCGAGGCGATAGGCTCCGCGGCCGTGGAGCAACTACTCACGGTCGACGACGCAGAGCGGATGGCCGAGCAGGCCGTCACGCCCGAGGCCTGGAGCTACATGGTCGGCGGCGCCGGCGACGAACGGACCCTCCGCTGGAACCGCGAGGCGTTCTCGCGTAGTCGCTTCCGGCCCAGAGTTCTCGTCGACGTGTCGTCGGTCTCGACGGAAACGACTGTGCTCGGGACGCCGGTCTCGATGCCAGCTCTCGTGGCGCCCATGGCTTTCCAGCAGATCGCGCACGAGGAAGGCGAGCTCGCCATGGCGCGCGGCGCGGGCGCCGCCGGGACGCTCATGTGCGTCTCGACCGTTGCCACCGCGACGCCTGCCGAGATCGCAGAGGCCGCCCCGGGTGCGCCGCGCTGGCTCCAGATCTATGTTTTTCGCGACCGGGGCGTCAGTGACGAGGTGATCGAGCAGGCGCTCGAGGCCGGGTTCACCGCCCTCGTGCTGACGGCCGACCTCCCCGTCTACGGCATCCGGCACCGCGAAGCGCGGACCGGATTCGAAGCTCCCGAAGACGACGTGCCGGCGATCGTGGCCGCGCGAGCACGCGGTGGCGAGCCCGATGGTCACCACTCGCAGGATCTCCTCGAGTCGGGGCTGGAGTGGGACTACGTGACCGAGCTTCGTGAGCGTTGGAAGGTGCCCGTGCTCGTGAAGGGCCTCGTCACTGCGGAGGACGCGATCCTCGCGTGTGAGCATGGAGCTGCGGGCGTCGTCGTCTCGAACCACGGCGGTCGACAGCTCGACGGTGCGATCGCATCGCTCGATGCTCTGCCCGAGGTGGTCGACGCGGTCGGCGAACGCGCGGAGGTGTATCTCGACGGCGGCGTGCGACGCGGTACGGACGTCGTGATGGCGCTCGCGCTCGGCGCACGCGCCGTGCTCGTCGGCCGTCCGGTCCTCTACGGACTCGCGTTCGGCGGCTCGAAGGGCGTCGAGCAGGTGCTCGAGATCCTGCGCGAGGAGACGGAGAACGCGCTGGCGCTGCTCGGCTGCCGCTCGCCGTCCGAGGTGACCGCCGAGCACGTGAAGCCCGCGTAGCGTCATGGGCATCGCCGAGCTCACGCGCAATGCCGTGCACGTCCTGCCCGCC
>CAVZNF010000013.1:0-34039 GCA_963776565.1 uncultured Gaiellaceae bacterium | reverse complement strand
CGCCGCGTCGAGCTCTGCTGGATCGCCGGCGAGCCGCCCGCGGAAGCGGTGCATGTGTGCATCGAGGAATGGTGGCCGACGCCCCGGTGGCATCGCATCGAGCTGTGCCAGCAGCTGCTCAGCCGTCTCGCTGTCGTCGATCGCGACCGCGGCTTCGAGTGCCTCCACCAGGCCCTGCTCGATGGCCTGGTGCGAGATGCCGAGACTCTCTTGTCCTTCCTCGACCTTGCGCCCCGAATCGAGGGCTTCGCGCAGACGACCCCCTGCGCGTTCGAGTGCGGCAGTCGCGCCGAAGAAGCAGACGCGCTCCTGCACGTCGGAGGATTCTTCGAGGCCTGAGAAGAGCGAGTACAGACGCTGCGCCTCGGACGGATCGCCGCGCTGGAGATGGATCTCGAGCGGGCCGGATAACAGGCTCAAGAACATTCCGCCTGAGCGCGTCTGCTCCTCAGTCAGCTCGTTCGTGACGGAGAGCGCCTCGTCCCAGCGTCCGAGCATGAACAGGGCATACGTCCGCTCGGCGAGGATCGACCACTCCTGCGGCCTGTTTCCCATCCTCCTCATGAGCGCCAGCGCGTCGTCGAGGTATTCGAGTGCGTCCTCGTACCGGTCGCGGTGGAACGAGTGGTCCGAGAGGAGGAAGTACGCGCTGCCTGCCTGTTCTGCGAGACCGTGCTCGAGGGCGATCGCGAGCTGCTGCTTGAACAGGGCGGTGGTTTCCTCTGTGTGTCCGCGACTGTGCGCAACCCACGCCTTCGCGCCGAGCGCGAGCGCCAATGCCTCCGGGTAGCGGTAAGCCTCGGCGAGGTCGAGCGCCAGCTCTGCCCGCTCGGTCGCCCGATCGAGATCGCCGGTGCTGAAGTACGCGTTTGCCAGCCGCCCTGCGAGGAGCGCGAGATCTTCGTCCGGCTCGTCGAGAGAGATGACGTCGAATGCCCGCTCCATCCGCGCGAGCGCTTCGTCGAGCCTGCCGGTGAAGCGCTCGACTCGGGCGAGCCGAGTCGAAATGCGGGCGGCAGCGTGCGTGTCGCCCTGGCCCTCGTAAAGCGAGATCGACTCCTCGAGGAGGCGTCTCGCGGCGTCCGGATCCGCGGCACGCATGGCCATCTCGCCCGACTTGCCGAGGAGCACAGCTCTTTCGGATGGATCGTCTGTGAGGTCCGCCGCGTGCTCGAAGTATCGCCGGGCCTCGGCAGCCGCGGCCAGCGACTCGGCGCGCTCTCCGGCGCGCACGAGCATGCCTCGTGCCTTGCCCTTGATCTCGACTGCGTCCTCGGCATCGGGGGCGGCTTCGTACGCGGCTAGGTAGTGCGAGGCGATGACCTCGACGACTTCGTCCTCGTCCTCCGCGAATGCAGCACTCAGGTGAGCGGCGGCGGCGAGGTGCCGGGCGCGACGCTCCTTCTTCGAGAGCGTCTCGTACGCGACATGCCGAACGAGGTCCTGCAGGAAGCCGTACTGGCCATGCTCGGGCGAGCGGGGGTCGGCCTGCACACCGAGCACCTCCTTGCGTGCGAGGGCGACGAGCACCGGCTCGAGGTCGGCCTCGGAGCCCGAGAGGGCGGCCAACGCGTCTCGCGTGAAGGTCTTGCCGAGAACCGCTGCATCCTGGAGTAGCCGCCGCTCTTCCTGGGACAGGCCGTCGAGTCGAGCCGCGATGAGGGCGTGCAACGTCTCCGGAACCTCGAGCGCTTCGACCTCGCCCGTGAGTCTGTAAGCCGGGCCGTCCTGCACCAGGAGGCCGCGGTCGAGCAGCATCCGCACGGTCTCGACCGCGTAGAGCGGGATGCCTTCGGCGCGGGCGAGGATGCGATCGCGAACCTCCGTGGGAAGCCCCGGCACGAGGCCTGCAAGGAGCTCCTCCATCGCGTGTTGCGGCAGCGGCTCCAGGTAGAGGGACGTAAAGCTCCGCTGTCCGGCGCCCCAGGTCGGCCTGCGCTCCATCAACTCCGGCCGTGCGAGCGTCACCACGAAGATCGGGTGGCTCCGCGACCAGTCGAGCAGGTACTCGACGAAGTCGAGCAGGCTCGCGTCGGCCCATTGCATGTCCTCGAAAGCGAGCACCGTCGGATAACTCTCCGAGAGGCGCTCGAAGAAGAGCCGCCACGCGGCGAAGAGATCTTGCTGATCTCGCGCCTGGTGCTCCGCTAGCCCGAGCAGGTGCGCGAGGCGCGGCTCGAGGAAGCTCCGCTCTTCGGCGTCGAGGAAGTGCTCCTCGAGCGTGGCGTGCAGCTTGGACAGCGCAGACGCCGGCTCCTCCTCCTCAGAGATGCGGCAGCGCATGCGCACCATGTCGGCGAGGGCCCAGTACGTCACGCCTTCGCCGTAGGAGAGGCACCGCCCGCGGTGCCAGTACACGGTGTCCGCGATTCCGTCGAAGTACTTGTAGAACTCCCACGAGAGCCGCGACTTGCCGATGCCGGCGATGCCGGTCAGCGAGACGAGGTGCGCCTTGTGCTCGTCCGCCGAGGAGTGGAAGAGGTCCTTGATCTGGCGAAGCTCGCGATCGCGCCCAACGAACGGCGCTTCGAGACCCTGCGACTTCAGCGAGCCGCGCAAGCCGGATACGACGCGCTGCGCACGCCAGAGCGGAGTGAGCCCCTCCTTGCCCTTGAGCTCGAACGACCCTGCATCCTCGTAGACGATCGTCTGCTCCGTCGAGCGACGTGTTGATTCGCCGACGAAGACCATCCCGGGCTCCGCGGCCGACTGCACGCGCGATGCGGTGTTGACGAGATCGCCGGCGACCATGCCCTGCCCCTCGGCGCCGATTGTCACGGCGGCCTCGCCGGTGAGGACACCCGCGCGGGCGCGAAGCTCGGGTGCACCGACTTCGTCTCCGAGCGCGGACACTGCGGCCACGAGGTCGAGTGCCGCCCGGACGGCCCGCTCCGCGTCGTCCTCTGTTGCCGTCGGCGTGCCCCACACAGCCATCACGGCGTCGCCGATGAACTTCTCGACCGTGCCGCCGTAGAGCTCGATCAGCCGCCGGCTCGTCTCGAAGTAGCGGGAAAGGAGCTCGCGTACCTCCTCCGAGTCACGGGTCTCGGAGAGCGTCGTGAAGCCGACGAGGTCGGCGAAGAGGACGGAGACGAGGCGACGCTCGGCGGCGGGAGCGTTCGCGGTCGGAGCTGCTGCGGTGGCCGCGGCGGCGCCTCCGAGCGCCGATCCGCACTCGCCGCAGAACTTCTCGCCCGGCTCGTAGGCGGCCCCGCAGGACGGGCACGCACTTGCGAGCGACGTCCCGCACTCCGAGCAGAACTTCCGCCCCTCGCGGTTCTCGGTCCCGCAGCTCGGGCAGTTCACGCGTGCACCTCGGCGCCCCGGCCGGGAGACGCAATCGAATCGAGCCGTTCGAGCCATGGCGTCGCCCTCAGGTTCTCGAAGATCTCGCGCGCCTCGTCGAGGAGCACAGTGTCGCCGGTGAGCTCGCCGAGCTCGAGCAGCGTGACGGCAAGCCAGAACGGAAGGCCGAGCTCACGGAAGATCGCCGCTGCGGCTTCGAAGCCGGCCGCGTTGCCGTCCATACGCGCACGGAAGCGCCTCGCCTGCGCGTCGAGGTACGGCGGCCGCGTTCCGGCTGGCACTCCCTCGACGATCCGGAGCAGCTCGTCGGCTTTCGCGGTGTTGCCGAGCGCGAGAGCGGCTTCGATCCCCTCGACGATGCCCTGCTTCGTGGACTGCCCGGCGACGCCGAGCGTGCGGCTGACCTCGATGGTCTGCTCGGCGTCAGCCAGCGCGTCGGAGGGTCGTCCCTCGGCCCGCTGCAGCGCCGCCCGGGATCCGAGGTAGGACGAGAGGTCCTGGACGTCGGTGGAGTTTTCGAGGCGCGAGAACATCCGCAGCATTTGACGTGCGCCGTCGAGCTCGCCGCGCTCGATCTGGATGGCCATGGACGACTCCATCAGGCTCAGCACCATCCCACCCGAGTCGATCTGCTCCTGTGTGAACCCGGCGCTCGCCTCCTGCGCCTCGTCCCAGCGGCCCAGCATCCACATTGGGTACGTCCGCTCGGCCAAGACGCCCAACTCGTACGGGCGGTTGCCGTGCCGTCGCGCGAGCGCGAGCGCCTCGTCGAGGTATCCGAGCGCATCGACGTACGCGTCGCGCCGGAAGCACTTGTCGGAGAGGATGAAGTAGCACGTGCTCGCCTCGTCGAAGAACTCGTGCTCGAGCGCGAGCTGCAGCGCACGGAGCTGGAGCGCGAGCGACTCCTCGTGGTGACCGCGGCTCTCGGTAAGCGCGCTTTTCGCACGGAGCGCGACGACCAACGGCCTGGGATACGGATGCGCCTCTGCGATGTCGAGCGCAAGCTCGACCCGCTCGGCCGCACGCTCGAGGTCGGCGCGGTACCAGTAGCCGAGCCCGAGTCGTGCGGCCAACGCCGCGAGGTCCTCGTCCGGCTCGTCGTCCGCGATGACGGCAAAGGCTCGTTCCATGGCCGCCATTGCCTCGTCGCGGCGGTCGGTGAAGAAGTCGACGCGGCCGAGCCGCGCGGTGACCCGCGCAGCGGCGTGCGTATCGCCGAGCTCCTCGTACTGTGCGATCGATGCACCGAGGATTCGGCGAGCCGACTCGAGGTCGGCGGCCCTCCCGGCCATCTCACCTGCGCGGTGGAGAAGCGCCGCGCGCTCCGACGGTTCCTCGGCGAGCTCGGCGGCCTGCTCGAAGTAGCGCCTCGCCTCGGCGGCCGCGGCGAGCGACTCGGCGTGCTCGCCGGCGCGCACCAGCGTCGCGCGCGCCTTGCTCTTGATCTCGTCGGCGTCCTCTGCGTCGGGGGCTGCCTCGTGCGCTGCAAGGTAGTGCGAGGCGACGACCTCGACGAGCTCGTCCTCGTCGTCGGCATAGGCCGTGCTGAGGTGCGCGGCGGCTGCCAGGTGCCTGGCGCGGCGCTCGCGTCTCGATAGCGTCTCGTACGCGACGTGCCGCACGAGGTCCTGGAGGAATCCGTACTGGCCGTGTTCGGGCGAGCGCGGATCGGCCTGGACGCCGAGCACCTCCTTGCGTACGAGAGACGCGAGTAGCGGCTCGGTCTCGACATCCGAGCCGGCGAGCGCTCTGAGTGCCGCCGCGGTGAACGTCTTGCCGAGGACGGCGCCGTCCTGGAGGAGCCGTCGCTCCTCCGGAGTGAGGCCGTCAAGCCGCGCGGCGATGAGGGCGTGCAGCGTGTCCGGTACCTCGAGCGCATCGACGGGACCCGTCAACCGATGTGCGGAGCCTTCGCGTACGAGTAGCCCCTGATCGAGAAGCATGCGCACGGTCTCGACCGCGTACAGCGGGATGCCCTCGGCGCGGTCGAGGATGCGGTCGCGGACCTCCGTGGGTAGCCCGGGCACGAGCCCGGCGAGAAGATCCTCCATTGCCTGCTGGGACAGCGGCTCGAGGTAGAGCGACGTGAAGCTCCGCTGTCCAGCGCCCCACGTCGGTCGCCGGTCCAGGAGCTCCGGCCGGGCAAGCGTGACGACGAATATCGGGTGGTTCCGCGACCAGTCGAGGAGGTACTCGATGAAGTCGATGAGGCTCGCGTCCGCCCACTGCATGTCCTCGAAGGCGAGGACGGTCGGATAGGTCTCCGCAAGGCGCTCGAAGAAGAGGCGCCAGGCGGCGAACAGGTCTTGCTGATCCCGGGCGTCATGCTCGGCGAGCCCGAGGAGATGTGCCAATCGCGGTTCGAGGAACATCCGCTCGTCGGCGTCGAGGATGTGCTCGTCGAGCGTGGTCCGGAGCTTGCCGAGAGCGGACGCGGGATCCTCCTCCTCGGCGATGCGGCAGCGCATGCGCACCATGTCCGCGAGCGCCCAATAGGTCACGCCTTCGCCGTACGAGAGGCAGCGTCCCCGGTGCCAGTACGTGATCTGCGGGAGGCCGTCGAAGTACTTGTAGAACTCCCACGCGAGCCGCGACTTGCCGATCCCTGCGATGCCCGTGATCGAGATGAGATGCGCCTTGCGCTCGTCCGCGGAGGCATGGAAGAGATCCTTGATCTGGCGTAGCTCGCGATCCCGGCCGACGAACGGGGCCTCGAGCCCGGTGGACTTGAGCGAGCCGCGCGCGCCCGAGACGACTCTCATCGCCTGCCAGAGCTCGAACAGCCCGTCCTTCCCTTTCAGCTCGTGCGTGCCCGCGTCCTCGTAGACGACGGTCTGCTCCGTGGATCGTCGCGTTGCCTCCCCGACGTAGACCGTTCCCGGCTCCGCGAGCGACTGGATCCTCGACGCCGTGTTCACGAGGTCGCCTGCGACCATGCCCTGACCCTCCGCGCCGAGGGTCACCGCCGCCTCGCCCGTGAGGACGCCTGCGCGCGCCGCGAGCTCGGGCGCACCGACCTCGTCGCCGAGCGCCGAGACGGCGGCAACGAGGTCGAGCGCCGCACGGACCGCGCGCTCGGCGTCGTCCTCGGTCGCGACCGGAGTACCCCACACGGCCATGACCGCGTCCCCGATGAACTTCTCGACCGTGCCGCCGTAGAGCTCGATCAGGCGTCGGCTCGTGTCGAAGTAGCGGGAGAGGAGCTCGCGCGTGTCTTCGGCGTCTCGCTGCTCGGATGCAGCGGTGAAGCCGACGAGATCGGCGAAGAGGACGGACACGAGCCGTCGCTCGGCCGCAGGGGGAGCGCTCGCGGCGGATGTGGATGCTGCCGTGGTCGCTGTTGCTCCGACCGGCGTCCCGCACTCGCCGCAGAACTTCTCGCTGCCCGCAAGTGATGCGCCGCATGCAGGGCACGCAACAGCGAGTGCCGTTCCGCACTCCGTGCAGAAGCGCTTCCCGGCCTCGTTCTCGGCAGCGCAGCTCGGGCAGATCATGCTGTTGCGGGAGTGCCCGCGCCGATCCTTTCGGCCCGTTCGAGCCACGGTGCGGCCCGCAGTTCCGAGAAGATCGTGCGTGCTTCGTCGAGGAGGGGTTCAGCGTCCTCGCGACTTTCCGTTGTGAGCCACTCGGCGTACTCGAGCTCCGTAGCGGCGAGATAGAAGGGCATCGTCAGCTCGCGAAAAAGGCCCGTCGCACCCTTGAACAGTCGCTCGGCATCGGGGTCACCCGTGAGTGCGGCGAGACGTGCACGGAAGCGGAGGGATTGGGCGCGGAAGTATTGCGGCAGATTGCCAGCGGGAAGCTCGTCGACGAGAGCGAGCAACTGCTGGGCGCGAGCGGCGTCGCCGAGCTCCAGCGCAGCCTCGAGCGCTGTCACGACAGACTCCTTGACGTACTCCTGGGCCAAGCCCATCTCGTCGCTCATATCGAGCGCGGTCTGCGCGACGTGCAGCGCCTCGCTCGCATCACCGCGCGCTAGGAGCAAACGGGCACGGCCGCATGCGTGGCCGGCGCGCTCCTGCGCGTCCACTGACGTGGCGAAATCGCCGAGAAGCGCGACCACCCGCTCGGCCTCTTCGAGGTTGCCTTGATGCACGAGTACCGAGACGCAGATGCTCGAGACGGTCGAGTACGCCTGCCGGGCGGACATCCAATCCTCGGGAAGCTCGGCAGCCCAGTCGAGCGCCTCTTCCCACTTGCCAAGTGCGAACAGCGCGTAGCTCTGTCCGAGGAAGAGGAGCTCTTGGTAGCGGTTTCCGACGCGCCGTGCGTAGGCGAGTCCGTCGCGTACCGCCGACTCTGCCTCCTCGTACCGGTCTGCCTGGCTCAGGCTGTCTGCCAGGTTGAAGTAGCCCCGAAGTGCTGCCGACGGTTTGTCGTGCTCGAGCGCCACCTCGAGGGCATACCGCAATAGCGCAAGACCTTCGAGCTGGCGGCCGTGGGAGATGAGAAGGATCGCCTTGGTATTGAGCGCCTGCGAGAACGTCTCCGGGAGAGCCAGGCCTTCGGAAAGTATGAGTGCGGACTCGATGCGTTCCATCGCGACGTCGTGGCGACCGGCGAAGAAGAGGAACCGACCGATCTGCGCTGCCAGCCCGGCGAGATCCGCGTCCGGCTCCTCGAGCGAAAGCTCCTGGTACGAGCGGTCCATCCGCTCCAGCCCCTCCTCCAAACGCCCGCGGTCCCACATGATTTGAGCTAGGCGTGCCTCGACGCGTGCTCGAGCGTGGGTCTCGCCGGCCCCGTCGAAGAGCGTGATCGCCGCTTCGAAGTGGGTCGCCGCCTCCTCCGCGTGGGCCGCGTTGAACGCCATCTGCCCTGCGCGCTCGTGCAGTTCTGCTTGGACGAGCGGAGCGTCGCTCAACTCGATCGCACGCTCGTATGCGTGCTGCGCCGCAGCACTCGCTGCGAGCGAAGCAGCGCGCTCTCCGGCGCGAATGAGCATCTCACGAGCGCGGGTTCGGATGTCATCGGCGTCGTCGTCATCAGGTGCGGCGTTCCAGGCGTCGACGTAATGCGTCGCGATCACTTCGACGATCTCGCCCTCGTCCGCGCTCGGAAGGGACTCGAGGAACTGCGCGGCGCCGAGGTGCTTGGCCTTGCGCTCTCGCTTCGAGAGCGTCTCGTAGGCGACGTGGCGCACGATGTCCTGGAGGAATGCGTACTGGCCGCGCTCGGGAGAGCGGGGGTCTGCCTGGATCGCGAGGACCTCTTTGCGCACGAGCGCGCCGAGGAGCGGCTCGAGATCCGACTCCTCGAGTCCAGTGAGTGACGCCAGGCCGAGTCTGGTGAACGTCTTTCCGAGCACCGCACCGTCTTGGACGAGACGCCGCTCCTCCGTAGCGAGTCCATCGAGGCGTGCAGCGATAAGAGCATGCAGCGTCTCGGGTACCTCGAGCTCGCCGATCGGACCGGTCGGACGATAGGCGTTTCCCTCGCGGACGACGAGTTCGCGGTCGAGCAGCATCCGGACCGTCTCGACGGCGTAGAGGGGGACGCCTTCAGCGCGGGCGAGGACACCCGCGCGCACGTCTTCCGGGAGGCCCGGCACGAGTCCCGTGAGCAGGTCATCCATCGCCTGGGGAGACAGAGGCTCGAGGTAGATCGACGCGAAGCTGCGCTTGCCGCCGCCCCAGGCGGGGCGCTTGTCGGCCAGCTCCGGTCGGGCGAGCACGAGCACGAAGAGCGGGTGCGAGCGGGACCACTCGAGCAAGTACTCGAGGAAGTCGAGCAGGCCGCTATCCCCCCACTGCATGTCCTCGAACACGAGGATCGTTGGCGAGTCCTCGGCGAGTCGCTCGAAGAGGATCCGCCAAGCGGAGAAGAGGTTCTCCTGGTCTCCGGGGGCTCCTTCCTCGAGCCCGAGCAGGTGCGCGAGCCGAGGCTCGACCCAGGCGCGCTCCTCCTGGTCGCGGAGATGCTCTTCGAGCGTTGAGCGCAGTTTCTCGCGAGCCGTCTTGGGGTCCTCGTCCTCCGCGATGTCACAGCGCATGCGGACCATCTCTGCGAGCGCGTAATACGCCACCCCGTCCCCGTAGGAGAGGCAGCGTCCCCTGTGCCAGAAGTGATCGTCGGCGAGTCCGTCGATGTACTTCTCGAACTCCCACGAGAGGCGCGATTTGCCGATCCCGGCGATTCCGGTGATGGTGACGAGCTGTGCTTTCCCTTCTTCTGCAGCGGAATGGAACAGCTCCTTCACGAGCCGCAGCTCTCGATCGCGGCCGACGAACGGCGCTTCGAGTGCAACCGACCGCATGGCGCCCTGCCTGCCTGCAGTCACGCGAAGCGCGCGCCACAGCTGTACGGCCTCGGCCTTGCCCTTCAGCTCGTGCTCGCCGACCTCCTCGTAGGCGATCGACACCTCCGTCGCGCGTCGCGTTGCTTCGCCGACGAGCACCTGGCCCGGCTCCGCGGCGGACTGGATACGCGATGCGGTGTTGACGAGGTCGCCGGCCACCATTCCCTGGCCCTCGGCTCCCAGAGTGACCGCGGCTTCTCCTGTGAGGATCCCGGCCCGCGCGCGGAGACCACGGGCGCCGATTTCGTCCCCGAGCGACGTCACGGCTGCGGTCAGATCGAGCCCGGCACGCACCGCCCGCTCCGCGTCGTCCTCTCGGGCGATCGGCGTTCCCCAGACGGCCATGACAGCGTCGCCGATGAACTTCTCGACGGTCCCGCCGTAGCGATCGATAATCGTCCGTGCAGTCTCGAAGTAGCGCGAGAGCAGGTCGCGAACCTCTTCGGCGTCGCGATTCTCCGACACCGTCGTGAAGCCGACGAGATCCGCGAAGAGGACGGACACGAGGCGGCGTTCCGCTACGGGGGCGGCATGCTCAGCAGCAGGCGCTGCCGGTGTGGCCGACGTCGTGAGCGCCGTGCCACACTCGCCGCAGAACTTGATACCTGGCGGATTCTGCGTGCCGCACGAGGGGCACCCGCTCGATAGCGGATTCCCGCATTCCCCGCAGAACTTTCGCCCTGCCTCGTTCGCAAATCCGCAGGAGGAACACGAGAGCGTGTCGGACACGGCCCAACTCTAGTGTCAGGAGGCCAGGCGCTCAATCGAGTGCGGCTACGCTCCGGCCGTGGCGAGCGAGACGATGCCTGTGCATCAGGAGCTTTCCCCTACTCGTGCCTGGTGGTTGCGCGTCCCCGCTGTGCTGCTGAGCCCACGGTCCGTCTTCTTCGCGCTCCGCGAGGATGACCCCGACGACGTCGCCGCGCGCGCCGAGCCGCTCCTGCTCGTGATCTGGCTTGCGGGCATCGCTTCTGTACTCGCGACGCCGACCGCGGCCGACATCCTTGACGATCCCGAGTACGACTCTGTCCTCTTCGCGATCTGGGCCTTCATCGCGGGCGGGCTCTACGGCTTCGTCGGGTACTTCGTCATCGGCCTCGCCCTGCTCTTCGGCGTGCGCCTGCTCGGGAGCCTTGGCGACTTTCGGCGCGCGCGCCAGACCGTTGGGTTCGCGCTCGTTCCGCTCGCCGCCTCGCTTCTCGTCGTGTTCCCGCTCCGGCTCGCGCTTTACGGCGGCGACGCCTTCCGGGGCGGCGGAGCCGACGAGGGGACGGGCGAGCGCGTCCTACTCGCGCTGCAGCTCGCGTTCGTCGCATGGTCGGTCGTGCTCCTCGTCATCGGTGTCCGCACCGTGCACGGCTGGAGCTGGCCGCGATCGCTCGTCGCCGTGCTCGGCGCCGTCGCGCTCCTAGGCGCGATCCTCGGCGTGTTCATGACGATCTGAGGCTGCGGCCTCGAAGAGCGCGAGCTCGTCGACGGGCATGGCGTAGGTGTGCTGCTCCTCGGGAAAGCGGTGCTCACGCACGTCGGCCGCGTACTCCTCGAGCGCAGCTCGGATGGTGTCTCCGATCTCGGCATAGCGCTTGACGAATCGGGCGGCGCGGCCGTGGTAGAGGCCGAGGAGGTCGTGCCAGACGAGCACCTGACCGTCGCAATCGGCTCCCGCGCCGATCCCGATCGTGGGAATGACGAGATCGCGCGTGATGCGGGCAGCGACGGGTGCAGGAACCGCCTCCAGGACGAGTGAGAAGCACCCGGCCGCTTCGAGAGCCCGCGCGTCGTCGTAAAGGCGCAGCGCCTTCTCCGCCGACCGGCCCTGCGCCTTGTAGCCGCCGAGCATCGTCGCCGACTGCGGCGTCAGCCCGAGGTGACCCATCACCGGAATGCCGGCATCCACGATCGCGCGCACGCGCGAGAGCATCGTTCCCGCTCCTTCGAGCTTCACCGCGTCCGCTCCGGCCTCCTTGACGAAACGGATGGCGTTGCGGAGCGCGTCCTCGTCGGAGATCTGGAACGAGCCGAAGGGCATGTCGGCGATTACGAGCGGGCGGCTCGCGCCGCGTGTCACCGCGCGCGTGAGGATCACCATCTCGTCCATCGTTGCGGGGACGGTCGAGTCGTGGCCGAGGACGGTCATCGCCGCCGAGTCGCCGACGAGCACGAGGTCCGCGCCGGCCTCGTCCGCGAGCCGTCCACCTGGGGCGTCGTACGCGGTGACCATGACGATCGGCTGTCGTCGCGCTTTCATTTCAGGCAGCTCGGTGATCGGGAGCTTTCCGGGAGCGGGCGTTGCCGGGGCAGGCTTCTGGGGGCGGATGCTCATTCGGGTTCTCCTTCCATTGGGACGTTGTCGATGAGGCGCGTCGAGCCGACGCGAGCGGCGCCGACGAGTGCGGGAGGGTCGAAGTCGGCGACCTCGACGTAGTCGATCTCGAGCCCGGTCTCGGCGAGACGGGCGAGCGCCACGTCGCGGTCGCGTGTCGCAAGTGCGTGAGGGAGCGCGAGGGCGGCAACTCTTTCCTCGGCCGAGAGGAGAACGTTTCGCGACGACAGAGCGAGGCCGTCCTCGTCGCGGACCGTCGGTACAACGCGCAGCTCGACTTCGAGCGCGAGGTCGCGGATCATCCGGCGGATCACCTCGACCTGCTGGGCGTCCTTCTGCCCGAAGTACGCGCGCGTGGGGTGGATGACGTTGAAGAGCTTGAGCACCGCCGTCGCGACGCCGCGGAAGTGAGCTGGGCGAAACCGCCCCTCGAGGATCGCGCCGAGCTCGGTCACCTCGACCCAGGTCTGGAACCCGGGCGGGTACATCTCGTCGGTGGAAGGCGCGAACACGAGATCTACTCCCTCGGCTTGCGCTCGCGCGAGATCGCGCTCCTCGTCGCGTGGATAGCGCGCGAGGTCTGCCTCATCCCCGAACTGGGCGGGGTTGACGAAGAGGGTCATCACGAGCGTGTCGTTCTCCGCGCGGGCAGCGCGCAGGAGCGCGAGGTGGCCGTCATGGAGCGAGCCCATCGTCGGCACGAGCCCGACCGATTCTGCGCGCAACGGCGCGAGCGCCTCGCGCTGCTCCGCGATCGTCCTGACGACCTTCACGCCGGAACCTCAGCGGGGTCGCGGCCGGCGATGCGGGCCGTCGCGGCGGCGAGAACGAGATAGAGCTCCTCGAGCTCCGGTCGGTCTGCGCGAATGACGTCCAGGTGACGCTGGACGGTCTCCCAGTCGCCGCGCGCGATTGGCCCGGTCAGCTCGAATCCCGTATCCATCACTCCACGGATGAGCGGGTCGAGAGCCTCGGGCGGAGCGCCGGCCGCCTCGAACAGGGATCCAGCAGCGGCGCGCAGGGTGACGAGGTAGTTCGACGCCATCGCCGCGCCAGCGTGGTACGCGGCGCGCGCCTCGTCGGCCAGCGGGAAAGGACGAAGCCCGAGCGTCTCGGCAAGCCACCAGCCGACCGCACGCGCGTCATCCGTCTCCGCCGTCACGGCGGCCCACGCGCCTTCGAGCTGCTCGGGGCCGCGAGCCTTCGAGAACGATTGCAGTGGATGAACACTGAAACGCCGAACATGGGGCTCGAGTGAGGTCAGCGGAGTCGCGCCGCTCACGTGTGCGATCCACGGCCCGAGCGGCGTCTCCGCCGCGACCTCGGCTATCGCACGATCGGGAACGCAGAGAAGGACGAGCTGTGGCGTCGGCGAGTCGAGGTCGAGGCCGCGCTCCGCGAGCCGTGCACTCACCGCTGAGCCGACGCGCCCGCGCGCGCCCGCGATTTGGATTGTCTCGATCATTTCGCCTGCTCCAGTTCCCATTCGGGATACCGGGCAGCCGAAGTGTGCCCTCAGCGCCTACTTCTCGGCAAGGCGCGCTTCCAGGTGCTCGCGAACAGTGGCCCATTCCTCGTCGGTGACGCTGTACCAGGCGCTGTCGCGGTTCTCGCCGTCGCGCACGAGCATGTGGTTGCGGTGGATGCCCTCAAAGGTCGCGCCGAGCGCCTCGAGGGCTCGGCACGAGCGCTCGTTCTGCGCGTCGGTCTTCCATTCCACGCGCCGGCAGCCCCACACGTCGAACGCATGCTTCATCTGCAGGTACTTCGCCTCGACGTTGACGCCTGTGCCCCAAGCCGACGGGTGCAGCCACGTCCAGCCGATCTCGACGGAGCGGTGCTCGGGACGAAGCGCGAGAAACCGCGTCGATCCGACGATCTCCTCGTGGCGCAATGTCACAAGGGGCATCTCCGTCCCTTCGTTCGCAGCCGCGCCGGTCGTCTCGATGAACGCGCCCCACTCGTCAGGCGTTTGCGGCTGCACAATCGGAAGCCAGCGCCACGTCCGCGGGTCGCGCGACGCCAGCCAGAGCCCCTCCTTGTGCTCGAGACGCAACGGCTCGAGCCGCACGAGGCGACCCTCGAGCGTCGGAGTGCTCCACCTCGACACGGCGCGACAGTACACTCGGCGCGTGCCGATCTACGAGTACGCGTGCATGGAGTGCGAGTCGCACTTCGACGAGCTCGTCCGCTCGAGCGACCAGGCGGTCACGTGTCCGGAATGCGGTGCCGCGAACGTGTTGAAGCAGCTCTCCAGCTTCGCGGTGCACGGCGCCTCGTCGAAGCCGGCGTTCAGCGGCCCGACGGGCAGTGGCGGCGGGTGCTGCGGCGGCTCGTGCGGCTGCGGTCACTAACCACCGCCTTTCAAGTCGCGGCCGCTCGAATGACCATCCGCGTGACGCCGTAAACTGGCCTCCCGATGGACGCTGTCGAGCGCGCCGCAGCGCTTCGAGCGCACGCGGAGGAAACCGCGATCTGTACGCGCTGCGCGCTCGCGCAGGGGCGAACCCAGGTCGTGTTCGGCTCGGGAAGTCCCAACGCGGAACTCATGTTCGTCGGCGAAGCGCCAGGCTTCCACGAGGATCAGCAGGGTGTCCCGTTCGTGGGGCAGGCAGGCAAGCTTCTCGACAAGCTGCTCGGCGGGATCGGGCTGACGCGCGCTGATGTCTTCGTCGCAAATGTCCTCAAATGCCGACCTCCCGGAAATCGCGACCCGCTTCCCGAGGAGATCGCGTCCTGCGAGCCGCACCTTTTCCGTCAGATCGAGCTGATCCAACCGACGCTCGTCGCGACGCTTGGCAACTTCGCGACGAAGCTCCTCTCGGGGAAGCCGGCCGGCATCACGAAGGTGCACGGGTACGAGCAAGAGGTCACCCTCGGCTCGCGAACGGTGCTGCTGTATCCGCTCTTCCATCCGGCGGCCGCCCTGTACACGCCGTCGATGCTGAAAGTCCTCGAGGAGGACTTCGCGCGGATCCCTGCGATCCTCGAAAACGCAGCGGAGACGGAGCCCGCGCCGAACGAGCCGGCGGCGCATGTCGCCGAGCCCGATCCCGAGTCAGTCCAGCTCGGCCTCTTCTGACGTGCGGATCGAGCTCGCCAGTGCGTCGGCGGGCGAGACGGAGCGGATAGCCGCAGCGCTAGCGGCTCGCCTCGAGATCGGCGACGTCGTAACGGTCTCGGGTGAGCTCGGTGCGGGCAAGACGACATACGTCCGCGGCGCTTGCCGAGCCCTCGGCGTGACCGCCCCGGTCACGAGCCCGACGTTCACGATCGGCCATCGGTACGAGGGGCGCGTCACGATCTCCCATCTCGACCTCTACCGGTTCACCTCGGTCTCGCCGGCCGAGTGGGCCGACATCGAGCCCTACTTCGACGACGCGCTCGTGTTCGTCGAGTGGCCGGAGGCCGGGGCGTCGACACTTCCGCCGGCGCGCGTCGCGGTCACGCTGGAGGTCGCCGGTGCGGATCAGCGGTGGATCACGCTCGCCGCCTCCGAGGAGGCGCTGATACAAGGCATCGCGTAGATGCTCGTCCTCGCCTTCGATACCGCAACTGATGTCGCGACGAGTGCCCTCCTCGACGACGGGCGGGTGGTCGGGGAGCGAATCGGAGTGCCGCGCAAGCTTCTCGAGGATGCGCACGCGATCCTGTCCGACGCGAACAAGACCCCCGCAGACCTCGACGCGCTCGTCGTCGGAACCGGCCCTGGAAGCTTCACGAGCACGCGCATCGGGCTCGCGATAGCGCGAGGCCTTGCGCTCGCGCTCGAGATCCCAGGGGCCGGGGTGTCGACAGTGGCTGCGCTCGCGGCGTCGGAGCGAGGCGTCTATCCGGTCATCGACGCGAGACGACGTGAGGTGTTCGTCGAGGGGCCGCGCGCCGTTTTGCCCGACGACCTCGCTCTCGAACCCGGGACTGTATGCGTCGGTAGTGGCGCGATTCGCTATCGCAGCACGTTCGAGCGGATGGGAGCGGTCGTCCCACCGGACGACGACGCGAGGCACGTTCCGCACGCTCGACTGCACGCGTCTCTCGTGAGCGGCTTCGGGCCGGTCGATGCGATCGAGCCCATCTATGTGCGCGTGCCCGATGCCGAGGCGACGCTCGCGTGAACGTCGAGCTCCGCCGGCTCGAGACGCGCGACCTGGACCTCGTCGAGGCGATCGAGCGCGAGTCGTATCCGACGCCATGGTCGCGCTCCATGTTCGACGCCGAGCTTCGCAAGCCGAGCGCGCTGGCGCTTGGAGCGTTCACCGAGAGCGACGTCCTCGTCGGGTACGCGTTCGTCTCGCGCTACGTGGATGCGTGGCACGTGATGAACGTCGCGGTCGCAGACTCGTACCGGCGCCGCGGGATCGCCTCTGCGCTCCTCGAGCGGCTCTTCGCCGTGACGGAGTCGGATCCGCGGCGGGGGTACACGCTCGAGGTACGCGTCTCGAACATCGGCGCCATTCGCCTTTACGAGCAGCTGGGCTTCGAGGCTCGTGGGATCCGTCGCGGTTACTACACGGACAATCGCGAGGACGCACTCATCATGTGGCGTGAGCCGGAGAGCACCGAGCAGGCGTCGTGATCCTTGGAATCGAGACGTCGTGCGACGAGACCGCTGCGGCTCTGGTCACGGCTGAAGGTCGCGTGCTCTCGTCGGTCGTGTCGTCGCAGGCCGACCTCCACGCGCGCTTCGGCGGTGTCGTTCCCGAGGTCGCATCCCGTCGCCATCTCGAACTCGTGGCGCCAGTCGTTCGCGAGGCGCTCGCATCCGCCGGCAAGCCGCTCGACGACGTCGAGCGCGTCGCCGTCACTCAAGGCCCAGGCCTGGTCGGTGCGCTCCTCGTCGGCCTTTCGGCCGCGAAGGCGATCGCGTGGGCGCGCGGCCTACCGCTCGTCCCTGTCGATCACCTCGAGGGGCATCTCGCGTCGCTCTACCTCGAGCCCGACGCCCTCGAGCCACCGTTCACGTGCCTTCTCGCGAGCGGCGGGCACACGCTTCTTCTTGCGGTGCGGGAGCGCGGGAGGTCGGAGCGGCTCGGGACGACGCTCGACGACGCGGCCGGGGAAGCGTTCGACAAGGGAGCCAGGCTCCTGGGTCTCGGCTATCCAGGCGGGGAGGCGATCGATCGGCTCGCGCAGACAGGTGACTCGAGCGCCTTCGACTTTCCCGTCGCGCGCGTGCCCGGCCTCGACTTCTCCTTCTCGGGGCTGAAGACCGCACTGCTGTACACGGTTCGCGACCTCGGGCCGGACGAGACCGAGCGCCGCCGAGCAGATCTCGCGGCCTCGTACCAGCGCGCGATCGTGCGGGCGCTCGTCCAGCGGCTGCGCGAGGCAGCGTCCTCGACCGGGCTCCCACGACTCGCTGTCGTCGGAGGGGTTGCAGCGAACTCGGAGCTGCGCGCCACTCTCCCCGAGGCGGCCTTCGCCCCGCTCGAGCTGTGCACCGACAACGCGGCCATGATCGCGTCGTGCGCGCGCTTCGTCGAGGCGCTTCCGTACCCGCGCTACCTTGCGCTCGATGCCTATGCGTCTTTCACGTAGCGCCGCGCTCGTGGCTGGGGCGGCTGCCACCGCCACGCTCCTCCTCGCGTCGTCCGGAGCGCACGCTCAGCAGGCGCCGTCGACTCCGGTCGACGAGGCGGGCTGGGAAGGGGTTCTGGGCGTTCGCCCCGCCGTCTCGACGGCAGAGCGCTACATCGTCCTCCTGAATCAGCCTTCGCTTGCTGCGCGCGTTCGAGCTGCGGGCGGGGAGGCGACCGAGAGGGAGATGACCGCGTGGACGTCGGCCGCCGTCGCGCAGCAGGAGCAGTTCCTCGCGCGGCTCTCGGCAGTCGGAGCGCGCGTCGCGCCGGAGTATCGCTACGTGCGGGTCGTGAACGGTTTCTCCGCCCGCCTTGATCCGACATCGCTGGCGCTCCTGGACCGAGACCGCGAGGTGACCGGGATCTATCCGGTTCGCATCGCCTATCCCGCACAGTCGAGCCCGGACGGAGGAGGCGTGCTGCCCTCTGCTGTCGCAGACCTGGAGGTCGCCGGGCTCGACGGCACTGGAGTCACCGTCGCGCTCCTCGACACCGGCGTCGACCCCTCACATCCATATCTCCGCAAGCGCGTTCTCTCCGGCCTCGACGTGATAGATCCGGGAAGCGGCGGGATCGCGCAGCCGCATCCGACGATCCCCGGGCGTCCCGAGCGCCACGGGACGGAGCTCGCGGGGATCGTCGCGGGAACCGATGGGCCCGGCGGCCTGCACGGGATCGCACCGGGCGCGGCGATCCTCCCCGTTCGCGTCGGCGGCTGGCAGCCGAACTCCGAGGGCGGGTACAGCATCTACTCGCGGTCCGACCAGATCCTCGCGGGACTCGAGGCAGCCGTCGATCCGAACGACGACGGCGACGTGCACGACGCGGCACGCATCGCGCTCATCGGGATGGTGGAGCCGTACGCGGCGTTCGCCGACGGGCCGCTCCCACGAGGAATCGCGGGCGCGGCCGATCTCGACATGCTGACCATCGTCCCGGCAGGGAACGATGGAAGCGCCGGTCCGGGATACGGCAGCATCGCCGGGCCGGGCGCGGCCGAGTCGGCGGTCACGGTCGCCGCTTCCGACGGTCGGCTCGCCGCTCCGACGGTTCGCGTGCACATCCGCGCCGGTCTCCGTGTCGTCTACCAGGACGACGTGCCACTGGGCGGCGCGCCCTCGGACACGGTGACCTCGGATGTCGTCCTCGTCGATCGCCGTGCGGCTTCCCAGGGGATCGGCGCCCTGTTCTCCGACGAGGGCGTGAGCGCCGTTGCCGGACATGCCGTGTTGCTGCCGCGCGGCGCGCTCTCCGAGGACTCGGTCGAGGAGACCACGTCGGCAGGTGCTCTTGCTGTCCTCGTCGACGGGCCTCTGCCGGCGGGCGCGTTCAGCCTCGACGTCCCGCCCGGCGTCCCCGTCGTCGGGCTTCCCAGCGGCGTCGTTGCAGAGGTTCGCGCACTCCTCGCGGCAGGCATCCCCGTAACCGTCGCGATCGGGGACGTCCAGGTCGCGAGTCGCGAGGCAGGCGGCTCGATCGCCGCGTTCTCCTCACGTGGGCTCGTCCTCGATGGCAGCCTGAAGCCGAGTCTCGCGGCCCCGGGCGTCTCCGTGCCGACATCGGAGCCGGGACGAGGAGACGACGGCGAGGTCCGCTTCGGGACGCTCAGCGGCACGAGCGCCGCCGCGGCGGTGACGGCCGGGGTCGCGGCGGTCCTCGCACAAGGTCGGCCGGCGCTGTCGGCCCGCGGGCTGCAGGCCGTGCTCGTGGGATCGGCCCAGCGCGCGGATCTCGACCCGACCGCCTCGGGCGCAGGAGTCGTCGATCTCCGCGCAGCGGTTCAGCAAGAGGTGTTCGCTGAGCCGTCGCTCATCTCGTTCGGCGCGACCGGGACCGCCGGAGCCGAGCGGGTGGTGCGGCTGACGAACGTGTCGACGCGCCGGTTGTCCGTCTCGATCGGCAGCGCTGCGATCGCTCCGAAGGGCGTCGAGATCGCAGTCGACCCGCTGCACGTCCGCATCCGCCCGGGGGCCAGCACCGACGTCGTCGTCCGCGCGAATACCTCGAATCTCTCGTCGGCAGCCGGCGCTGCGACCGGCGAGCTCGTCCTGCGCGCAGGAGGCGCATCCGAGGTCCATGTCCCTTGGGCCGTCGCGGTGCCGGCCGATGTCGACCTCGTCTCGAGGGTGGCCATCACGATGACCGGAACCCGTGTGTCCGACGCGACCCCCGCCGCACTCTCGTTCGTCGCCGGGTCGGTTACGGGGACGCCGGAACCGCAGGTGCGCGCTGTGGAGCTCCTGGACGTCGAGCTGTGGCGAGGCGGAACGCGCCTCGGACTGCTCGCTCGTCGCCGCGAGCTGCTCCCCGGCAGGTACACATTCGGCCTCACCGGGAGGGGCGCGAACGGTGAGCGACTCGCCCGCGGCACGTACACGATTCGACTGCTTGCGTTCCCCGGAGACGGCACCCGGAAGCAGGCGGATACGATCGAATACCGCGTCCGCTGAAGGCTCCTATACTCGGCCCGTCGTTCGAGCCAGGAGGGACTCTCGATGTCAACCGCTGCGGCGGAATCCCATCTCCGTGAGGACCCCTACGAGCTGGCGAAGCAGCAACTCCGCCGTGTCGGCGAGATCTTCGCGCTCGATCCGAACCTGATCCGCGTCCTCTCGCAGTGCAAGAAAGCCGTCGAGGTCTCGATCCCCGTGTCGATGGACGACGGGTCGATCGAGGTGTATCAGGGCTTCCGCGTGACGCACAACATCGCGCGCGGACCATCCAAGGGTGGCATCCGCTACCACCCCGACGTGACCCTCGAGGAGGTCAAGGCCCTCTCGATGTGGATGACCTGGAAGTGCGCGCTCATGGGACTCCCCTTCGGCGGCGCGAAGGGCGGGGTCGTGTGCGATCCGAAGACGCTGACGGTCGGCGAGCTCGAGCGACTTACCCGCCGCTACACGAGCGAGATCATCAACGACATTGGGCCCGAGCGGGACATTCCCGCGCCCGACGTCGGGACCGACGGGCGCGTCATGGCGTGGATCTTCGACACGTACTCAATGAACAAGGGGCACTCCGTCCTCGGTGTCGTAACCGGCAAGCCGCTATCAGTGGGCGGCTCGCTTGGGCGTGAGGAAGCGACCGCGCGCGGCGCCCTGTACTGCATCCAGGCGCTCTCAACGAAGCAAGGCAAGCGCATGAGCGAGTACTCGGTGGCGATCCAAGGGTTCGGCAATGTCGGCTTGAATCTCGCCCGGCTCCTCGACGCCGAGGGCGCAAAGGTCGTCGCGGCATCCGACTCGCAGGGTGGTGTCCACAACCCCGACGGGCTCGACGTGCCCGCGGCGATCGCGCACAAGCAGGAGCATGGAACGCTGGCCGGGCTCGCGCGCGCGGAGGCGGTCACGAACGAAGAGCTCGTCGAACTGCCCTGCGACATCCTCGCGCCGTGCGCGCTCGAGCAAGTGGTTACCGAAGTGAATGCCGATCGCGTAAAGGCGACCGTGATCTGTGAAGGAGCGAACGGACCGGTGACGCCGACGGCCGATGCGATTCTCGAGGACAAGGGCGTCCTCGTGCTTCCCGACGTCCTCGCGAACGCCGGTGGGGTCGTGGTCTCGTACTTCGAGTGGGTGCAGGGACTGCAGGAGTACTTCTGGCGCGAGGACGAGGTCAACGCGAAGCTGCACGACATCGTCGCGCGCGCCTTCGAGGAGGCATGGACGACACGGGAGAGCCACGCTATGAGCCTGCGCATGGCGTCATACGGGCTTGCTGTTCAACGCGTCGCCGAGGCCACCACGACGCGAGGGCTGTATCCGTAGCGCGACGGGTTACGGTCTACCACGCTGCTGACTGCGGCCTCTGCGAGCGGGCGCTCGAGATCGTCCACGAAGTGCGTGACCAGGTCGGCTTCGATCTCGAAGTGATCGACATCGGAGGGAGCCCGGAGCTCGAACGCCGCTACCGCGAGCTCCTGCCCGTGGTCGAGATCGACGGAGAGCAGGCGTTCACGTACTTCGTCGACGCCGACGGGCTGCGCTCACGCCTGGAAGCCTGAGCGACGGTTCCGGCGGCGGCTCCGCGAAGGCCGCTGGCAGAATCGTGACGCTTTGTCACAAACCATCGACAGGGGGACTACGTGACCGAACGCCTGACCGTCGGAGTCGCAGCGCGCCTGAGCAGGTACCTCCAGGTCCTGACCCAGGCGCGGAAGATGGGCAAGGAACGGATCTCGTCGCAGGAGATCTCCGAGTACACGAACATCAACGCGACGCAGATCCGGCGCGACCTCTCGGCGTTCGGACGGTTCGGCAAGCGCGGCGTCGGCTATCGCACCGATGCGCTGCTCGAAGAGATCCGGCAGATCCTGCGCACCCAGGGTCAGCACAACATCGCGCTCGTCGGCGCAGGCCGTCTCGGAAGTGCGATCGCGAGCTCGCCGATCTTCGCGGAGCACGGCATCACCGTCGCGGCAGTGCTCGACAATGACCCGGAGAAGATCGGTTCTCGCGTGGGCGATCTCATGATCAGCTCGATCGACGACATCGGCGAGATCGCGCGCGAGCGGAACATCATCGTCGGGGTCATCGCCGTCCCGGCCGACTCGGCGCAGAATGCCGCCGACGCACTAATCGCGGCTGGCGCGAAGATCATCTTCAACTACTCGGAGGCGCTTCTCGACGTGCCGGCGGACGTCAACGTCCACACGTCGAATCCCGCCGTGGACCTCCTCTACGCGCTGTACTTCCACCTGGCGTAGCCGCCCAAGCGAGCGCCAGGTGACACAGTGTCACGTGGCATGAAAATCGTCATCTGGCACGGGTACCTCCTGGGTGGGACGGGCTCGAACGTGTACACGCGTCAGCTCGCGCGCGAGTGGTCGCGAGGTGGGAACCACGTCACGGTTCTCTCTCAGGAGCCGCACCCGGAGCGCTACGACCTCGGTGGCGCTCAGGTCGTGCGGCCCGACGTCGGCGGCTTGCTTCCCACCTTCGTGCTTGACCACTACGAGGGCTATCGAGTCGAGCTGCTCCAGGACTGCTCGCGCGAGGAGCTCGATGTCTGGGTCGGGGCGAACGCCGCGGCGGTGCGCGACCAGCTGCCGGCTGACCTCGTCCTCTGCAACCACGTGCTCCTGGGCGGCGCCGTCGGTCTCGCATCCCGCGCGCCATACGCCGTGAAGGCGCACGGATCCGAGCTCGAGTACTCGATGCGCGGCCGTCCCGCGCTCGAAGCGTGGGGGAGAGAGGTGCTCGAAGCGGCCACCGCCACGTTCGTCGGCTCGGCGCACATCCGCAAGGTCGTCGAAGAGGTATGTGGACACGTCGACCGCGTGCACGAGGTTCCGCCCGGTGTCGACATCGAGGAGTGGCGGCCGCAGCCGCGTGACGCCGCGCTGGCCGCGCTCGTCGCCGAGGCGCTCCGCGATCTGCCAAATCCAATCAATGCGAACGAGCGACTCCCGGACGAGGGAAACGCGAAGCGTCTCGCCGCGTTCCTTGCCGGCGACGAGCCCACCGTCGTCTACTTCGGGAAGCTCCTCCGCAACAAGGGAGTCCACGTGCTGCTCGAGGCTCTCCGCGGCCTGGATGCGCGCGCCGTCGTCGTCGGGTTCGGCGACTACCGAGCCGAGCTCGAGGAGATGGCGACGGCCGACCGCGTGCTCTTCACCGGACCGCTCGAGCATCGCCACCTCGTGCACCTGCTCGCGCTCGCGGATGCCTGCGTCGTGCCGTCGATCTTCCCGGAGGCATTCGGGATGGTCGCAGCCGAGGCCGCCGCAGCAGGCTGCCCTCCGCTCGTCGCGAGGCACTCGGGCCTGGCCGAGGTTGCAGAGGGCCTCGAGGAGGAGTATCCGGCGGCGTTGCGCCACTTGACATCGTTCGCGACCGGCGACGCGGCCGATCTCGGCTCGAAGTTGGCCGAGCTGCTCGCGCTGTCGGACGACGACCGGGTCGAGATCAGGGCGGCCGCACGCCGCGCCGCGGTCCAGCGCTGGAGTTGGAGAAGCGTCGCCGAGCATCTCGCCGAGCTCGGGCGTGTTTAGGATCGCCGAGCGATGAGTGATCGGAGTCAAGGGGGCGAAGGTTTCAGCTGCTTCGGTTGCGGGGGGTGCCTGACGGTCTTCGTGATCGCCGCGAGCCTCGCCTTCTTCGCGATTGCGGGCAGCGACTGGCTGCCGGAGGCGGTCGCGACCGCCATCATCGTTGCGTTCCTCGTCGGGATCATCGTCCTGGAGAGAGACCGGATCCGAAGCAACCGGTAGTACGCGCCAGCAGGTCGCTCCGACTACTGTAGTGCGCCCATGGGAGACGAGCAGCGCCTCTCCGCGGACGAGCTGATAGCGCAGGCGCGCGCGCAGTTCGAGGCCGCGACGGACTTCACCATCGCCGTCGAGGAGGAGTTCGCGATCCTCGATCCGGAGTCCCTCGACCTCACGAACCGCTTCGAGGACGTCCAGGCGGCCGCGCGCGGCACGGCGCTCGAGGAGCACCTCGTCGGCGAGCTCATCGCCTCTGAGGTCGAGGTCCGAACGGGCAAGCAGGAGTCGTTCGCGGAGGTTCCGGCCGCGATCGCCGAGCGTCGCGCACAGCTGCGGTCGCTGGTCGAGCCGATGGGGCTCATGCTCGGCGCGACCGGGACACATCCCTGGGCTGACTGGAAGAAGCAGCGCATCATCGACACGCCGCACTACCGGCGAAACGACGAGCTCCTCCGGTACGTCGTCTGGCGGAACAACACGTTCGGGCTCCACGTCCATGTCGCGATCAAGGGTGCTGATCGCGCCATCGCGGTCGTCGCGGCAATGAGGAACTTCCTCCCCGAGCTCCTGGCGCTCTCGGCAAGCTCCCCGTTCGCGGAGAACGTGAACACGGGCCTGCACTCTGCGCGCACGCAGATCTTCACCCGCTTCTTCCCGCGCTGCGGGGTGCCCGACGTGTTCGCCTCCTGGTCGGAGTACGAGCGCTTCGTGCGCTTCCTCTACGACACGGGCTCGATCACCGAGCACACGCAGCTCTGGTGGAGCGTGCGCCCGCACCTCGCGTTCCCGACCGTGGAGATCAGGATCTGCGATGGGCAGCCCGAGGTCGCCGAGGCGCAGTCGCTTGCCGCTTTCGCGGCCTCGCTCGCCGCGCGCGTGGCGCGCGCGTACGACGACGACGACCCCGTCGATCCGCTTCCGCATCGGCTGATCGAGGAGAACTTCTGGCGTGCGATTCGGTGGGGCCTGCCCGGAGACCTCATCGACTTCGCGCGCGGCGAGGCGATTCCGGCACGGCAGCGGATCGAAGAGCTCATCGAGTGGGTGCAGCCCGCTGCGGAGGAGATCGGCGCGGCTCAGTACCTCGCCGTGCCACAGCAGAACGCGGCCGAGCGCCAGATCGAGCGCGTCGAAGGTGGCGCCTCCCTCGAGGAGATCTACGCCGAGCAGGTGCGCGCGACGGTGACGATCGGTGGCTGACGACCCGCAACTGCCGTCCGAGGAGGAGCTCCGCGAGGCGCTCGACGCGATCGGCGTCTCGGACATCCTGCTGAACGCGCTGTCGGCAGTCGCGTCGATCGGCTTTCGCCGCGTGTCGGCCGAGGCCCGCGATCTCAACGAGGTGCGCCTCGCGATCGAGACGCTCCGCGCGCTCGACCCGGTCTTGCGTGACGGCGGGGTGGACGAGGCCGTCGTGCGCGACCTCGAGCAGGCACGCACTAACCTCCAGCTCGCGTACGCCAAGGCCGTGACCGAGCCGGGCGAGAGCGCCGCGGCGTCCGATCCGTAGACTCGCTCGCCGATGATCACGTGTCCGGCCTGTGCGGCCGAGAACGCCGAGGACGCCCGCTTCTGCTCGAGCTGCGGACGGCCGCTCGCGGTCGCTGATGCGGTGGGCAAGTCGGAGCGCCGCCTCGTCACCGTCCTCTTCGCGGACATCATCGGTTCTACGCCGCTCGGGGAGGCGCTCGACCCCGAGGATCTCACCGACGTTCTCAGCGCCTTCGCGACCGCGATGCGCGAAGAGATCGAGGCGGAGGGCGGAACCGTCGAGAAGTTCATCGGCGATGCGGTGATGGCTGCATTCGGCGTTCCCGTCGCGCACGAGGACGATGCATCGCGCGCTCTTCGTTCGGCGCTCCGCATGCGCCGCCGGCTCGGAGAGCTCAACGTCGAGCTCGACGGTCGGTTCGGCGTTCGGCTCGAGCTCCGCATGGGCGTGAACACCGGGGATGTCGTGACGTCGCCCGATGCGAGCCCGGAGCGCGGAATAGTCACGGGCGACGCGGTGAACGCAGCGGCTCGGCTCGAGCAGGCCGCACGTCCCGGCCAGATCCTCGTTGCAGAGCGGACTGCCAGGTCCGCGCGGGGCTTCCGCTTCGGCGAGGTCGGAGCACTCGACCTCAGAGGGAAGTCCCGGTTGGTTGCGACGGTGGAGCTGCTCGACGACGAGGTGGATGCGCTGCCGCCGATGCCGGAGCGCGGAGTGCCGGGACTCCGGGCGCCCATGGTCGGGCGCGATCACGAGCTCGCCCTCGTGCGCTCGATCTACGGACGGCTTGCCTCGTCCGGCCGGGCGCAGCTCGTCACGATCTACGGCGATCCCGGCATCGGGAAGAGCCGCCTGACGCGCGAGCTGCTCGCGTGGGCGGATGCGCAGGCGGAGGGCGTCACGGTGCTCAAGGGCCGGTGTCTGCCGTACGGCGAGGCGATCACCTACTGGCCGCTCGCCGAGGTGCTGAAGACGTATACCGGTGTGCTCGACTCGGATCCGCCCGGGGCCGCGCTCGCCAAGATCGCCGCGCTCGGAGCGGACGTCCTCGCGGCCGTTCCCGATCCCGCGCGTTCCGCCGCCGTTCTCGCGTTCACATTCGGGCTCGAGGATCCGCGATTCGGGCTCGCCGACCTTCCGCCGCGCCAGGTGCGGCTCGAGACCCACGAGGCGTGGAGGGCGTTGTTCACCGGTCTCACCGCAGACCGGCCCGCGATCGTCGTAATCGAGGACATCCACTGGGCGGACGACCCGTTGCTCGACCTGCTCGAGGAGCTTGCGGACCGCGTCGCCGGCCCGCTCCTCTTCGTCTGCCCGTCGCGTCCCGACCTCGCCCAGCGCCGGACCGGTTGGGGAGGTGGAAAGCGGAACTTCAGCTCGATCTTCCTCGAGCCGCTGTCGCACGACGACGCGACGACCCTCGTCGAGGTACTGCTCGCCGTCGACGACCTGCCCGTCGAGACGCGGGAGTCGATACTCGAGCGCGCCGACGGGAACCCGCTCTTCCTCGAGGAAATCATCCGCCACTTGATCGACGAGGGCCGGATCGTTCGCGACGGCGGGCGCTGGAGAGCGACGGAGGAGGTCGGCGAGATCGTCATCCCCGACACCGTTCAGGCGGTGCTCGCCGCGCGCATCGATCTGCTGCCGGCGGTCGAGCGGAGCGCGCTCCTGTCCGCGTCCGTCGTGGGGCGCGTGTTCTGGAGCGGGTCGGTCGCCCGTCTCCTCGACGACGCGAACGGGCAAGCTGACGAGGCGCTCGGGCGGCTCGAGGACCGCGAACTCGTGCTCTCGCAGCTCGGGTCGCGAATCGCCGGCGAGCGCGAATTCCTCTTCAAGCACGTCCTCACGCGCGACGTGGCATACGGCACGCTGGCGCGGAGGGACCGTGCCCGCGCGCACGCGGATGTCGCCGCGTGGATCGAGCGCGCCGCTGGAGAGCGTCAGCGTGAGTTCGCCGACCTGCTCGCGCACCACCTCGGGCTCGCGTACGAGGGAGCCGTCGCCGACCCGGCAGTTCCCGCGGACCGTCGCGAGAAGCTCAGGCTGCGCTTCCTCGAAGCGGCTCTGGCCGCCTCCGCCGAGGCGCAGAGCAGGATGCTGCTGGACAAGGCGAACACGTTCGGCGAAGCGGCGCTCGACGTCGCCGTCGACGCACACGAGCGGTCACTCGCCCTCGAGGCACTCGGCCTGTCGGCTCTCAGGGAGTACCGCGGCGACGACTCGTGGCGCTATTACTCGCAGGCGGTCGACGAGCGCATCGCCGGCGGTCGTGGCTCAGGAGAGAGCCTCGCGATGCTCTGCGCCCGCGCGGTCGAGTCACCGACACGCTGGCCGGCGTCGATGGAGCTGCCGCCGGGCCTGGAGGACGTGAGGCGCTACGTCGAGATCGGCCTCGAGCACGCCGACGCCGAGGGAGAAGCGCGGGTGCGCCTCCTGATCGCGCGCTCGATGTGGATCTTCGCGTTCGGGCGGGAGGGGTTCAGCGAGGAGGACGCCGACGCCTCGCGACGCGCGGGGGAGGAGGCGTTCGCGCTCGCGGAGGCGCTCGGGCGGGACGACCTCGCAAGCGCGGCGCTCGACGGAGTCCAGAGCATCGAGTTCATCGTCGGCCTGCATGGGCTGACCTGGCCCGTTGTTGAGCGCCGGCTCGAGATCGTCGAGCGACTGACGGATCCGTGGGAGATAGGCGATGCACTGCAGACGGCCGCGGATACGGCCCTGGCCGTTGGTCGATACGAGGACGCGCGCCGCTGGGCGAGCGAGGGCTTCGAGCGTGCGAGGGGCGGCCCGGACGTCTGGCGCGCGGGCCTGGCGTGGCGAGCGATCGCCCGCTTCAGGCTCGGCGACTGGGACGGAGCGCTCGAGGACTACGAGCGCATGGAGGCGGCACGCGCTGTGACGCGCTTCGGAACGACCGGGTACTTCACGCTGACGATGTGGAGCTGTATCGCGCTGCTTCACGAGCTCCGTGGGGAGCGCGCGGCGTCCGACCGGCTCCTCGCCCGCCTCGACGCCGAACTCGCCGGCGGCACGCCGACAGTGCGGGTGATCCCGTTCGTTTCGCGGCTGTTCGCGCACCGGGGATCGGAGGAGGCCTTCGCACGTATCGAGTCGAGCGTGTCGCTCGTGGGCCGGGAGATGGGAATGGGCCTGATCCTCGAGGCGCAGTGCGACGTGACCGCGGAGCTCGGGCGCTTCGAGCTCGCGGACGACACGCTCGACGAGTCGCGTGCGTTCGCCGCTCGGGCGCAGCTCGAGGCGCTACCCCTCCATGCCGATCGTCTCGAGGGCCGAGTGGCCCTTGCCCGGGAAGAGTTGGGAGACGCCGCCCGGCTCCTGACGTCGGCCAAGGTCGGATTCGCGGCGCACGGCGCTCGCTGGGAGGCGGCGGTTGCGCAGCTCTGGCTCGGTGAGGCGCAGCTCGCTGCCGGCGAGGCCGATGCTGCCTGTCGCTCCACGACGGAAGCGCTCGGGATCTTCGACGAGCTCCGCTCCGTTCGCGAGCGCGAGCTCGCGCAGTCGCTCCTCGACCGCGCCAGATGACGGCAGAAGCGAAGCGTTTCGGCCGCTTGTGATACATAATCGGCCGCGCCTGGGTAACTGGGCGCTCACTTTGTGACGGGCGGAAGAACCGGAGGACCATGGACTTCTTCGTAGACCACGCCGTCGGGTTCGCGCTCGCGTGCGCTGCCATGGCGGTTCTGTACGGGCTGTACCTCACCTGGTGGCTGCTCAGGCAGCCCGCGGGCAACGAGAAGATGCAGGAGATCGCGCGCGCGATCCAGGAAGGTGCCGCCGCGTACCTCCGCAAGCAGTACACGACGATCGCGATCGTCGCGATCGTGCCGTTCTTTCTGCTCGGCTTCTACGACAAGCTCGGGTGGGGGACAGCGTTCGGCTTCCTGATCGGCGCGATCTTCTCGGCACTCGCCGGCTTCATCGGGATGAACGTCGCGGTCCGCTCGAACGTGCGCACAGCGGAGGCGGCGCGCGAGGGACTGCAACCGGCGTTCAAGGTCGCTTTCCGCGCAGGCTCGGTGACTGGTCTGCTCGTCGTCGGGCTCGGCCTGCTCGGTGTCGCCGGGTACTACTGGGTGCTCACGAGCTGGATCGGGAACACGCCGGAGTCCGCGGTGCGCGATCTCATCGGGCTCGCGTTCGGCGGCTCGCTCATCTCCGTCTTCGCGCGACTCGGCGGCGGCATCTACACGAAGGCTGCAGACGTCGGCGCCGACCTCGTGGGGAAGATCGAGGCGGGCATCCCCGAGGACGACCCGCGCAACCCGGCCGTGATCGCCGACAACGTCGGCGACAACGTCGGCGACTGCGCCGGCATGGCGGCCGACCTCTTCGAGACATACGCCGTCACGGCCGTCGCCGTGATGTTGCTCGGGATCAGCTTCGATCAGGCAGACCTCTGGCTGTACCCGCTGGCGCTCGGCGGCATCTCGATCCTGTCGTCCGTGATCGGGACGTTCTTCACGCGGGTCGGGCGCGGAGACAACGCGATCATCAACGCTCTCTATCGCGGCGTGATCGTCGCCACGATCCTTTCGGCGCTCGGGTTCATCCCCGTCACGATGGCCTACGACAGCGGCTTGTTCAGTTTCTGGAACCTCTACGGCTCTGCGCTCATCGGGCTCGGTGTGACGTTCTTGCTCGTCGCGATCACCGAGTACTACACGGGCACGCGGTGGAAGCCGGTAAAGGACATCGCGAAGGCATCACAAACCGGTCACGCGACGAACATCATCTCGGGCCTCGCCGTCGGAATGCAGGCGACGGCGCTCCCGGTGATCGTCATCGCGGTCGGTGTCGTCGGCGCCTACTACGCGGCCGGCGAGAGCCTCTACGGCATCGGCGTCGCGGTCATGGCGCAGCTCTCCATGGCAGGGCTGATCGTCGCGCTCGATGCGTACGGACCCGTGACCGACAACGCGGGCGGCATCGCCGAAATGGCCGATCTGCCCGAGGCCGTGCGCGGTATCACCGACCCGCTCGACGCGGTCGGTAACACAACGAAGGCCGTCACGAAGGGCTACGCGATCGGCTCGGCTGGACTCGCCGCACTGATTCTCTTCGACGAGTACGGGCGAGGTCTTCGCGAGAACGGGCTCGACACGTTCTTCTCGCTCGACAACCCTTGGGTCGTCGCCGGCCTGTTCATCGGCGGCCTCATGCCGTTCCTCTTCGCGTCGCTTGCCATGCAGGCGGTCGGGCGCGTCGGCGGCCAGGTCGTGGAGGAGGTGCGCCGACAGTTCCGCGAGAACCCCGGGATCATGGACTACACCGCGAGGCCGGACTACTCGAACGCGATCGGCATCGTCACGGGCTCCGCGATCAAGGAGATGATGGCTCCTGCGCTCATCCCGGTGCTGATCCCGATCATCGTCGGGATCATCTCGGTCGAGATGCTCGGCGGCCTGCTCATCGGGACGATCGTGACCGGGCTCTTCCTGGCTGTCGCGATGACCTCCGGCGGCGGCGCGTGGGACAACGCGAAGAAGACCATCGAGGACGGCCTCTACGGCGGCAAGGGCTCCGAGGCGCACGCCGCGGCCATCACGGGCGACACGGTCGGCGATCCGTACAAGGACACCGCCGGCCCGGCGATCAACCCGATGATCAAGATTGCGAACATCGTCGCGATCCTGATGATTCCGCTACTCGTCTCGATCCACGGCTAGTCGCGGCAACGACTGACATGACATGCAGGGGGCGGCGTTAAGCCGCCCTTTGCGTGTTGCAGGACTTTGTGACCGGAATAGGATGCGGGCGCTTCAAGGCAGGCCTCGTGGGGCCGTCGATTCGAAAGGGGAGAAACACACATGCGACTCAAGCTGGCGCTCCTAGCGGGTGCGCTCGGGGTGGCGCTGTTCGCGCTGCCTGCTGCAGGTACGGCCGAGGACCAGTCGACCGAGGGCTTTGTCGTACAGATGCTCGCCAACCCCGTCGTCTCGTACGACGGCGGCGTACCTGGAATTGCAGCGACCAAGCCGGGCAAGGGGAAGAAGATCGACCCCTCGTCGGACAACGTGAAGAAGTACGCGGGCTATCTCGAAGACCAGCACGCCGATGCCGCCAACAAGATCGGGGCGGACAAGTACCATGACTTCGTCTACTCGTTCAACGGCTTCGCCGCCCGTATGACCGACAACGAGGCTGCGGCGATGCGCACGACGAAGAACGTCGTTGCGGTCACGCCAGACACGCTTCAGACGATCAACACATCCTCGACGCCTGCGTTCCTCGGCCTCGACGCCAAAGGCGGTCTCTGGGACCAGCTCGGAGGCGTCTCGAAGGGTGGCCTGAACAGTGGTGCCGGCGAGGACATCGTCATCGGGGACATCGACTCCGGCATCTGGCCCGAGAGTCAGTCGTTCTCGGACCGCAAGGTCGACGGGTCGAACGGCAACCTCTATCCGCACAAGGTCACGGGATTCAGCGGGACCTGCCAGACCGGTGAGGAGTGGACAGCCTCCGACTGCAACAACAAGATCATCAGCGCGCGGTTCTTCAACGCCGCCTGGGGCGGCGACGCCGGGATCGAGGCGCTGCGTCCGTGGGAGTTCACCTCCCCGCGCGACTACAACGGTCACGGGACACACACGGCGGCCACCGCGGGCGGCAACTACGGAACGCCGACGACCGGCCCCGCCGCCGCATTCGGCGCAGTGAGCGGAATGGCTCCGCGCGCACGGATCTCCGTGTACAAGGGGCTCTGGTCGACGAAGGACGCGGCGACCGCGAGCGGGTTCACCTCGGATCTCGTGCAGGCGATCGACCAGGCCGTCGCCGACGGCGTCGACGTCATCAACTACTCGATCTCCGGAACGCTTACGAACTACCTCGACCCCGTCGAGGTCTCGTTCCTCTTCGCCGCCGACGCCGGGATCTTCGTCTCGGTCGCGGCGGGCAACGAAGGACCGGGCGCGAGCACCGTTAACCATCCAGGCCCCTGGGAGATGACGGTCGCCGCGGGAACACATAACCGAAGCACGAACGGCACGGTCACGCTCGGCAACGGCGCCGTCTACACGGGTGCGTCGACCTCGCCGGCTGCCGTCACGGCTCCGATCATCAACTCGACGGACGCAGCGGCATCGGGAGCGAATCCGACGGCAGTGGCTCTCTGCTTCTCGGCTGTCGCCAACGGGGGCACACCGTCCTCGATCCGGCGAAGGTCGCGGGCAAGATCGTCGTCTGCGATCGCGGGTCGAACGCCCGGGTGGACAAGAGCCTGGCGGTCCAGCAGGCGGGCGGCGTCGGGATGGTGCTCGTCAACACCAGCCCGAACACGCTGAACGGCGACCTCCATTCGGTGCCGACGGTCCACCTCCAGTCGACCGATCGGACCGCGGTGAAGACGTATGCCGCCACGGCGGGCGCGACCGCGACGATCAGCAAGGCCGTGTTCGACTACTCGACCCCAGCTCCACTGTCGGCGGCGTTCTCGTCGCGCGGGCCAGCTCGCGCAGGCGGTGACCTCCTGAAGCCGGACGTCATGGCTCCAGGCGTGACGTCCTCGCAGCCGTGGCGCCTCCGGGCAGCGGGGGACTGGACTTCAACCTGCTGAGCGGGACGTCGATGGCGACCCCGCACGTCGCGGGTGTCGCGGCACTGCTCAAGCAGCTCCACCCCGACTGGTCGCCGATGGCGGTCAAGTCGGCGCTCATGACGAGCGGCTTCGACGTGCTGGACGGCTCGCCGACCAGTGCGGCGACGCTCTTCACCCAGGGCGCGGGCTACATCAAGCCGAACGGCGCGGCCGACCCCGGCCTCGTGTTCGACAACGGGTTCAACGACTGGCTCGCGTTCCTGTGCGGCGCTACGACCGGTGGCATCGGCGCGGGGACGTGCAGCGCATTGACGGGCCTCGGGTATTCGACGGATCCCAGCGATCTCAACGTCGCCTCGATCTCGATCGGTGACCTCGGAGGCGTGCAGACGGTGACCCGGAAGGCGACGAACGTCTCCGGGAAGGCAGAGTCGTACACCGCGGCCGTGACCGGCTTGACGGGTATCAACGCTGTCGTTAGCTCAATCGGGTCGATCAATGCCGGTGCGACGAAGTCGTTCACCGTCGCGTTCACCCAGTCGTCCGCGTCGATCAACACGTACGCGGCCGGCCAGCTGACGCTCACCGGGAGCAGAGGGCACGTCGTCCGGATCCCGATCGTGATCCGCCCGGTGGCGCTCGCCGCACCGGCGCAGGTGTCAGGTACGGGCGGTCCGATCAGCTACAACGTCACGTTCGGCTACGCGGGTCCGTTCTCGGCCACCGCTCGCGGCCTGATTCCGGCCACGACGTTCACAGGCTCGATCCAGGACGATCCGCTGGACGGCAACTGCACGTTGACGCCAAGCACGAGCAACGTGCTCCAGGCGGTCGCCATCCCGGCGGGAACGACGTATGCACGGTTCTCGCTATTCAATGCGAACGTCGCGCCCGCAAGCGACATCGACCTCTGCGTCTACGCCGGCGGGACCTTGGTTGGGTCGAGCGGTAGCGGCACCTCAGCCGAGGAGGTCAACCTCCTCAATCCGGCTGCAGGTACGTACACGGTCGTAACGCATGGGTTCGCGGTGCCCACGGGTGGAGCCAACTACACGCTCTTCACGTGGGCCCTTGGCTCGACCGCGGCCGGCAACATGGCCGTCACCGCGCCGACGACTGCAACGGTCGGCGGCACCGGGACGATCACCCTCACGTTCTCGGGCCTCGCGCCTTCCACGAGGTACCTCGGGTCGGTCGCCTACTCGGGGTCGAGTGGCATGCCGAATCCCACGATCGTCAGGGTCGACACGCCCTAGAGACGATCACCGT
>CAVZNF010000012.1:0-53752 GCA_963776565.1 uncultured Gaiellaceae bacterium | reverse complement strand
GGTTCGTAAAGGACGCGCCTGCGCTACGGTCAGCCTCGTGATCGAGGGGATCAGCCTCCAGGAGCTCCAGCTCGCAGCGAGGAACCACGCAATACCGCTCGAGGCGCTGCGCTGGGACATTACGCCGATTGGCCTGCACTACCTCCTCACGCACTACGACATCCCGGATGTCGACGCGGCGGTGTGGCGCCTCGACGTCGGTGGCCTGGTGGAACGGCCGCAGTCGCTGTCGCTCGACGACCTGCGTTCTCGGTCTTCCGTGGAGGTCGCGGTGACGATGGAGTGCGCCGGCAATGGGCGCGTGCACTCGAGCCGCATGTCGTCAGTCAGCCGTGGCTGCTCGAGGCGGTCGGGACGGCGAGCTGGCGCGGCGTCGCGTCGCCGCGTGCTCGAAGAAGCCGGCATGCAGATGGCGCCATCGAGGTGTTGTTCACAGGCCTCGACCGCGGCGTGGAGGGTGGGGAGGACAGGCTACGCACGGAGCCTTCCGGTCGATGAGGTGATGGCGGGCAATGCCTTCTCGCCTACGAGGTGAACGGCGTTCCGCTTCCACCGCAACACGGCTTCCCGCTTCGCCTCGTCGTGCCGGGCTGGTACGGGATGACGAGCGTGAAGTGGCTCCGCGCATCACACTCGCTCGACGAGCCGTTCGACGGCTACCAGATGCGGCACTCGCTATCGGTTCCGCCACGACGAGGACGAGCCGGGCGAGCCGATCACGACGATTGCGCCCCGGTCGCTGATGACGCCGCCGGGCGTTCCCGAGTTCGCCACCCGCGCGCGCGTGGTCGAGGCGGGGACCTGGAGGTCTCGGGACGTGCGTGGTCAGGTCGGGCCGAGATCACCTGCGTCGAGTTTCGAGCGACGGAGGGAAGACCTGGTCGGCAGCGGAGCTGGGCCCTGCAATACTCGGCCGTTGGGCGTGGCGCTCGTGGCGCTTCGCATGGAGCGCCGAACCCGGCGAGCACGAGCTTTGCTGTCGCGCGCGAGATGCCGCCGGCAACGAGCACCGCTCGAGCCCGCATGGAACGTCGGCGGCTACGTGAACAACGCGGTCAGCGTGTCGCGTGAGCGTGACGGAATAGCCGCCGAGGGGCCGGCGCACCCGACGGATCCCGTGACCTATCGTTTCGCCGTGCGCGCGTCGGCTCCCGTCGGACTGCTTCTAGGTGCCGTCCTTCTCTTCGCGCCGGCAGGCAGCGCGTCCTCGGAGAGGGCGAATCTCCGTCTCGACGGCAAGCCTGTTCGCCCCGAGCTCGCGCTGACCTCGGCACAGCAGCAGCGTGGTCTCATGTTCCGTAGGAAAGCGCCCGCCGACGGGATGCTCTTCGTGTTCTCGCAGGCCACGTCGGGTGGCTTCTGGATGAAGAACACGCTGGTGCCATTGACGATCGTCTTCTTCGACACCGCAGGCAGGCGGGTTCGGAGGATGTCGATGACGCCGTGCCGCAAGGACCCGTGCAGGATTTACGACCCCGGAAGCCAGTACCGCTACGCGCTCGAGCTGCCTGCGACGCGATCCGAGGCCCGCGGGCGCATCGGCCCGACGGCCGAGCTCAAACGTCTCGTCCGTGCAGCGAGCTAAACGCCTGCCGGTACGGCTTGCCATCGCTGCTCGTTGCGCTACTCCTCGCGCCCGCTGCTTCCGCGAAGCAGCGTCCGGTCGTCGTGATCGATCCGGGGCACGACCTGCGCGCGAATGCACGGACGGAGCCCATCGGCCCAGGTTCGTCGACGCGGAAGATCAAGGACGGCGGCGGGACGCACGGAGTCGTCAGCGGGCTCCGAGAGGCCGACCTCGACCTGCGCGTCAGTCTCCGTCTCCGTACGCTCCTCGATCGCGCCGGCGTGAGGGTGGTCATGACACGGACGGAGACGGCCGGTACGAGTATCGGGAACATCGCGCGCGCGAGGATCGCGAACCGCGCCGGCGCGGCTCTGTTCCTCCGAGTGCACGCGGACGGCTCGACTGACCCGACCGCCCGCGGAACGCACACGCTCTACCCGGCCCGACGCGCGGGGTGGACGGACGACATCTACTCGGAGAGCAAGAGCGCCGCCCAGGTCGTCCAGGCTGATCTCCATGCAGCGCTCGGCTTCCCTGACCGAGGGCTTCAGGAGCGCACGGACTTCACTGGCTTCAACTGGGCGGACGTGCCGGTGATCCTCGTCGAGATGGGCTTCATGACGAATCAGACTGAGGACAGGCTCCTCGCGACCGCGGCTTATCAGCGCCGAGCCGCGATTGGGCTCTGCCGAGGAACGCTCCACTTCCTGGCCCGTTCGGTCGCGCCATGTCGGTGACAGTCGAGGGAGAGAACACTCGCCCAAGTGTCCGCCCTGTGCCTAGCTCGGATCGGCGGACGACGTTAGCTGGTCAAGCCGAGGCGGGCGTCGGCATTAGGCCAAGCTGAGTGAGCACCTCGAGCTGGTCGTAGTACAGGCGGATCGAGGCGATCTTGCCGTTCTCGACGCGGAAGATCGCACTGAACGGAAAGTCCAAGCTCTTGCCAGTCGCCGGTATCTCGACGCCACCCGGGTTCCGCCACGTTCCGGTGTGGGTTCCCGTGTACCTCCCCTCTTCGGCGACGAGATCTCCTTCGGCGAAGAGCGAATCGACGATGCTGGCCCGGTCAGGCGCAGCTTCCAGCAGCGCGTCGAAGTACTTCACCTTGAGATCCTCCAACCCGGAGATTCGTGCGCCACCCGGCGCTTCCCACTCGACGTTCTCGTCGTAGAGTGCCGCCCACCCCTCGCGGTCTCCGGCATTCCAGGTTTCGATCGCTTGCTCGAGCACATGCTTTGCATCGCTCATCGGTTCCTCCTTCCGGACCGGGCCCTATCCGCCCGGCCCCCAGTCCGCCTGGGTCTCGAAGTTGCGAGTCTTCGTGAGCTGCCGCAATCCCGTGCCGTCGGCGTTCATCACGAAGACGTCTGGAAGCACGCCGCCAACTGCGCCGGCGCTCGTTCCGAACACGATCGACGCGCCGTCGGGAGAGTACGAGCCCGGAACGACTCGATCGGATGGGCCGAAGTGCGTCAGCTGCCGCAGGCCCGTACCGTCGGGGTTGATCGTGTAGAGGTTCGCGCCCAGTCCGCTCGAGCCGTTCAGGTCTTCGCCCGGATGCGTCCGGAAGAGGATCGTGCTCCCGTCCGGCGACCAGTCGATCTTGTCGCCGGGAGCGATCGACGGAGGCGTCAGCCGATGCAGTCCGGTGCCATTGGCGTTGACGACGTAGAGAGTGCGACAGGAGCAGTTCCCGCCGTTGTCGCTCCTCTCGAGGAAGACGAGGCGCTTGCCGTCTGGAGACCACGCGGGGATCTGCGGGTCGCCACGCCACGGCCCGAACCAGACGAGGCTGCGCAGGTGCCGTCCGTTCGCGTCCGTGACGACGAGTTCGTCCCTGTAGATCCTCTTGGCAGTGTCCACGGTCGCCCCCTTCGGCCGAAGCGGCCCGGAAAGGCGCTGGAAGGCGATGTGCTTCCCGTCGGGCGACCAGACGGGCCACCCGTCGTCGGCCTTGCACTTGGGGATCCCTACGCCGGGTGGGCAGTTCGGGGTCAGCCGCCGAAGCCCGGTTCCGTCGGGCTTGACGACCCAGATCGAGTGCACGCCCGAGGACGGCGCGCGGGCGAAGACGATGCGCGATCCGTCCGGCGACCAGTCCGCGTTGATGTCCTCCGTGCCGGACGGCGGGTGTGTGAGCTTGCGAACGCCCGTCCCGTCCGCGTTCATGACGAAGAGCTCGCCCCAGAGCGTGTTCTGGAAGCGAAGGCGCTCGAAGACGATGCGGCCGTTGGTAGCCGGGGCGGTCGCGTGGGCGAGACTCCCGACTGCCGCTAGCGCCAGGACCGCGATCGCGAGTGTCGCCGCAGCGTGGATGCCCACTCGTGATCGCACTAGCCGACGTCCTCGATGATCTCGACGAGCTCGTCCAGCCGATAACCCTGAAGACGTGCGAACTCGACGAGCTCCTTCGCGCGCTGCGACGACTGCGCCACGCTCTGGCGTCCCGACGACGGAGATGCCCCGACCGCGTCGAAACTCGAGCAAGCCTTCGTCCCGCAGCACGCGGAGCGCGCGGAGCACGGTGTTCGTGTTGACGTCGAGGACGGCCGCGAGGTCCTTCGCGGGCGGCAGGCGCTCGCCCGGCTTCGCCTCGCCATCCGCGATTGCGCGACGGATCTCACCCGCGACCTGTTCGTAGAGATCGGTGGGGTCGGCTCTGTCGATCTTGACATCGATCATGGTGCTAGTCATAGTAGCGTCACTGTGAGAGGAGTGCACGCATGAGTGTCACTGCACCTCCTCGTCCGCCTCGACCGAGCGACCCGGTCGATCGTCACGAGCTCGAAGCCCTCATCGAGGCGCTGATCGAGGAGGCGAGGCAGCGCGCACGTCGGCGCCGACGCAAGTACGGGGCTGCCGCGCTGCTCGTCATGCTCATCGGGGTTGGGACGTTCGTGACGTCGCGCGCACCAGCGCGGACGCGGCCAATTCGCAGGACTCCTCTCCCGCCCTCATGCAGGCTCCGGGCTTCCCGCCGGGACGATCGCCCTGACGGGCACGGGGGACGTGGAGCGCACCGTCCTTTGGAGCAGGCGAGGCCTGCGCGACCCAGGGATCGAAGGGCGAGCATACGGCTGGTCGCCTGACGGCTCCGGGTTGCTCGTCCAGCGGAGCCACTCGATGCTCTACGTCGTGCGCGCGGACGGCTCGAGCGAGGTTCGACTCCCTCGCAGGGGCGACGGCTACAACGCTGTCTGGTCCCCGGACGGAACGAGGATCGCGTTCGAGGGAAGTGCACGGAGTGCAACGGCGGGGCGCTGGGGAAATAGTGCGATCTACGTCGTCGGCGCGAATGGCCGTGGTCTCCACCGGCTTCCCGGGAAGCCCATCGCCATGGGGGCCGCCTGGACATCGGGCAACCTCGCCTGGTCGCCGGACGGAACACAGATTCTCTTCGCCGGACGCACGCAGAATGACCGGCGGCGATGGCTCTATCTAGTCCCAGCCGACGGCAGCGGGCTGCCGCGACGTCTCCCGATCGGCGCGAGGTCGTCGCGCCGATCCTGCCCTCCTGGTCGCCCGACGGATCGAAGATCGCGTTCTCCGTGCAGCAAGGTCCCGGCGCTGGCATCTACGTGATGCATGCGGACGGCAGCGACGTGCGGCGAATTGCAGCGGGCGGGCACGGCGCGGTCTGGTCGTCCGACGGCTCCATGATCGCCTTCCGAACGAACGGCTACGGGTTCAAGGACAAGGGGCTGCAGGCGTACGGTGGCGACTGGACGGTGCATGCCGACGGCAGCCACCGCATAGCGCTCCCACCGAGCAGCCACGCTGGGTTCAGCTGGTCGCCTGACAGCAGGCTCATCGCCTACGTCGGGCCGAAGCCGGGAGATGTCCTGGTAGTCCGACCCGACGGCACCCATGTCGTCCGGATTCTTCACGCGCCCGGTGGCGGCTACATCCTGCCGCTCTGGCAGCACGGCACGGCATCAACCGCGACCAACTAGCCGGTGTGCGTCCGGCTCAGGTAGCGCTATAGCTCAAGGGACATTCCCGCACACTCGCCCAGACCAGGTTCCTCGACTTCGGCCGGTTCGTTAGCCTCGCCGGATGGACGAGGAAGTAGTACCGGTTCTCTATGTGGAGGATGTGGACCGTGCTGTCAGTTGGTACGAGCGCCTCGGATTCAGCAAGGAATGGGAGCACCAGTTCGAGCCAGAGTTCCCGTGGTTTGTATCCGTAGCCCGGGGCAACGTTCGGCTCTACCTGTCAGAGCACAAGGGTGAAGACGCTCGCCCCAATACCCTGATCCACCTCTACGTCAAGGAGATCGACGCCGCTGGGCCTCGGGTAAGTTTCACCTTTCCGTCGACGAAGAGGGTCTTGCGGGGCGCGAGTGCGACTTGGAGGATCCGGACGGCAACCGGTTGCGTGTAGCGACACGCCTGTCCTGAGACCCGATCGATCCAGGGACATTCCCGCACGCTCGGGCGCGCAACAGTGACGTCACAGGGGTACGTGTTCAGTGGCGTAGGTTCCATGTTCGAAGCCATTGCTGTACCCACAGGAGGTGAGAGCTGAATGTCCGACCGCGACGATTTCTTAGCCTGGGTCAAGACTGCGCTGTACGACGCGGAGCGCGCCCTCCACGACGGCGACACGGGCCCGCGCCGGGCGCTCTGGTCTCGTAACGAGCCGGTGAGCGTGCTGGGTGGGTGGCCAACGCCCATGGGCAGCGCGAGCTGGACGAGCTCTTCGCTGCCCTGGGAGAAGCTTCTCCGATTGCACGTCGTCTCCTTCGAGTTGCAGGCGTATGACGTGAGTGGCGACATTGCCTATACCGCCGGGCTTGAGCACACCTCGGCATCCGTGGACGGTCAGCCGCGCACGTACACCCTGCGGGCCACTCAGGTGTACCGCCGCGAGGGCGGCGAGTGGAAGGTAGCCCATCGCCATGGGGACACCGTGACCGAATGACACTGCAGCACATCGCTGATTTGGATGAGCGAGAGGCTCAAGCGACAGTCCCGCACACTGGGCCCGGGCCGCGAAACGCCTCACGTTATCGGATCAGGCCGTCAGCCTCTGCCACCGCGTGATCGGTGAATGGGCCCGGTGCGTACACGAGGTCGAGCGGACCATCTCCCACCACCTGATAGGCGATGTGCAATCCGTCGTTCGTCTTCGCGTAGCGAATCGACGGGCTTGCCACGAAGCGATCCTAGAGCCTCTACTCAGCTCGCCCTAGCGACGCGTCCAAAAGCCTCCCACCCATCAGGGGACATTCCCGCACACTCGGGCAGCCAAGTGCATTGCTTCCCGAATGCGCTCGTCCTCGATTGACCAATCGCTTAGGTCGGCCTGTGACGAGCGTCCCGAAACGCATTACGCGACCACCGACGACGGGGTCAGCATCGCGTACCAGACCATTGGTGAGGGTCCGGTCGATCTGGTTCTGGAACTCGAAACTGGGGCAACGTCGAGATCATGTGGGAGCTCGACGCGCTCGCCGACCTGTTCGTGCGGCTCTCCTCGTTCTCACGTCTGGTCCTGCACGACCGGCGAGGGACAGGACTTTCCGGTGGCCCGCTCCTCGTTCCCCAACCTGGAGACACGGGCGCGGGACCTCTTGACGGTGCTCGACACCATCCGGTCGTCACGCACTGTACTTTTCGGCGAGCGCACGGCCGGTGCTGCTTTCGCACTCTTCGCAGCGACCTATCCCGACCGGGTCTCGTCGCTCGTGTGGTACAAGGGCGTCGCCACGCGGCGATGGTCGCCCGACTACCCGTGGGGTTCACCCCAGACGAGCACCGCGAAGAGGCCGCGGAAGTGGGAGGCGTTATGGGCAGCGAGGAGTTTGGCCGCGCGTGGCTCGAGGACTTGGCATCCAGCTTCGCAGACGACGAGCGTCTTGAGGCCCAGATCGCCAGGCTCGACCGACACTTCATGGCGCCGTCAACGGCTGCGCAATGGATCAGGTCGAGAGCGAGACCGATGTCACTGCGGTCCTGCCGTTGCTTCGATGCCCGACGCTCCTGCTCGACTACGAGCAATCGCCGACCGGCGCCGCGCAGAGTCGTCACGTGCAATCGAAGATCCCGGGCGCAGAGCTAGCACTCGTCTCCGGCGATCCCTATGGGTTGCCCTTCGGGAATCGCGCCGAGATCGTCGATGCCGTCGAAGCTTTCATCGGCCGCGAGCGAGCCGCCGAAGTACGCCGACACCGTTCTCGGGACGGTTCTGTTCACCGACATCGTCGGTTCGACCGAGCGCCAGGCGGCGGCGGGCGACCGGGCTTGGGCCGAGTTGATTCGTCGTCACCACGCCATCGTTCGGGACAGATTCGAGCGATGGCAGGCGTCGAGAACGACACTGCGGGCGACGGTTTCTACGCTACGTTCGACGGCCCGCCCGTGCGATCCGCTGCGCGCTCGACCTCGTGAGTCGAGTCAGTGAGATCGGGATCGAGATCCGCGCGGGTATTCATACGGGAGAGTGTGAGATCGTCGATGGAAAGCGAGCTGGTCTCGCCGTGACGATCGGTTCGCGGATCGCGGGCATGGCGGGCCCACGGGACGTTCTCGTCTCACGAACGGTCAAGGACTTGACGGCAGGTAGTGGATTCGCTTTCGACGACAAGGGTGAGCACGAGTTGAAGGGAGTTCCGGAGCGCTGGCAGCTTTACCGGGTCAGCGCCTGAGGCGTCGAGTCTTCCGCGGTGCGCCCCGCGCTCCGGCAAAGAGCTACGCCCTGGCGTATCTGATGTGAGTCACCCCGGGCGCCTCGACGGACTCGACCTGCTCGAGCTTCAAATCTCCCACGTTTTCGAACAGCCGAGCGCCGCCTCCGAGCAGGATCGGGACGAGCGAAACGACGACCACGTCGAGCAGACCCGCTGCGAGGTATTGCTGCGCGACGGACGCCCCGCCCCCGAGAGACGCGTCCTTCTCTCCGGCTGCTGCTCGCGCCTGTTCGAGCGCCGACCCGATCCCCTCCGTGACGAAGTGGAACGTCGTTCCGCCCTGCATCTCGAGCGGCTCGCGCGGATGACTCGTCAGGACGAAGACGGGATGGTGGTAGGGCGGATCGTCTCCCCACCAGCCCTTCCATGACCCGTCCCATGGTCCCGGGCCGCCGCCGAACATGTTCCGGCCCATGATGGTCGCGCCGGCGCCGCCGAGGATGTCCTCGGCGAACGGTGTGCTCGCGTTGACCTCGCCGCCTTCCTCGCCGTGACTCTCACGGAACGCCTTGAGCGGGACTAGCCAGTCGTGGAGCTCCTCACCGCCGACCCCCAGCGGATGCTCTGGTGACTGGTCCGGGCCGGCGACGAAGCCGTCGATCGACATCGTGATGTTCAGCTTCAGCTTTCTCATCGATTTTCCCTCTGTCGACATGCTCTACATCGGCTCGGTGTGTTCGTCCGGTCCGTAGGTCTGGCTCGTTCCTCTAGCTTGAGCGACACTAGGGCACGCTGGCCCAGGCTATGTCGCCTACTTGCCTGCGGTCGGATCGGGCATGAACTCCCGGACCTGCTTGAGCACAGCGGCAGGCGACGGCGGTCTTGGCAGCCCACCGCCTAGCGAGCCAGAGCGCTTTGCGACTCAGTGCACCTTATGCTTCTATGCATAGCACTTCGAGCCGTGGAAGTGATATGCACATCGACAAGGACCTAGTCGCAGCCTCGGCAACTCCGCTCGTGCTCGCAATCCTGGCGGAGGGCGAAAGCTACGGGTACGCCATCCTCAAGCGGGTTCGTGCGCTCTCCGGGGGCGAGCTCGAGTGGACCGACGGGATGCTCTACCCGTTGCTCCATCGCCTCCGTCGGCTCGAGTACGTCACGACGGAGTGGCGAACGCCCCCGGAAGGGCGTCGCCGAAAGTACTACGCGATCACCGACGAGGGAAGAGCAGCGCTTGCAGACCAGCAGCAGCAGTGGGTGACCGTCACCCGCGCGCTGAAGGACGTCTGGCCAGGCTCGGGTGGAGCGGTGACGGCTCTCGGGGAGGCCTGAGCGATGGAGAGCGTTGAATCGCAGATCGCAGAGTGGCGGGCGTACGTCGTAAACGCACCAGGCGTCAACGGCCAGGACGTCGATGAGCTCGAGGATCATCTTCGCCACCAGATCGCCGAGCTGAACGCGGCCGGCCTCACGGACGATGAGGGATTCCTCATCGCCGTGAAACGGCTGGGGGACGTGGACAGCCTGTCCCGAGAGTTCGCACGCGAGCACAGCGACCGACTGTGGAAGCAGCTCGTGCTGGCAGGCGACGACGAGCCGGCAGGCGGTGCGAGTGGCTGGCTCGAGGCCTTCGTCTTTGCTGCGTGTGCGGCCGTTGCGATCCAGGTTGCACGACTCGCCGCGGGCTTCCCCAACGACGAGGAACCCACCTGGTTCGTGCGAGACGTCAGCCTGGTCGTGTTGCCGTTCCTCGCCGTGTACTTCGCCCGCCGACGGCAGCTCGACACTCGGCAATGGGTGTTGATGGCGGTGCCGTTCGTGTTCGCCGCGCTCGTGGTCAACCTCTATCCGTACGGTGCGGGCTCCGACACCGAGGTCCTCGTCGCGCTCCATCTGCCCGTGGTGCTCTGGTTCGTTGTCGCCTATCCGTACATGGGTGGCACGGTTCGATCCCACGATCGGCGCATGGACTTCGTCCGTTTCACGGGCGAATGGTTCATCTACTACGTGCTGATCGCGCTCGGGGGCGGCGTACTCATGGCTCTGACCGCGGGGATCTTCGAACCCACGGGGATCGACGTCGACCGGATCGCTGAATGGGTACTGCCCTCGGGAGCGGCTGGTGCTGTGATCGTGGCCGCGTGGCTGGTCGAGTCGAAGCAGCGGGTCGTGGAAAACATGGCGCCGGTGCTCACGATGCTCTTCACGCCGCTGTTCGCGGTGATGCTGGCCGGCGCTGCCGTCGTCTACGCCGTGACCGGTCTTGGCGGCGCGTTCGATCGCGAGCTCCTCAGCACCTTCGACGCCCTGCTGCTGGTCGTCCTCGGGCTCGTCCTGTACGGGATGTCGGCACGCGACCCGTCGACGTCGCCGAACTGGATGGACCGCATCCAGTTGGTCGCCGTCGTCAGCGCCCTCTTGCTCGACGTGATGGTGCTCGGCGCGATGATCGCTCGGATCGGCGACCTCGGGTTCACTCCGAACCGAACGGCAGCGCTCGGCCTCAATCTCGTCCTCCTCGTGAACCTCGCGGGTGCAGGCTGGCTATCGGCCAGATTCCTCACGCGACGTTGCACGCTCCACCGGCTCGAGCGCTGGCAGACCACGTACCTCCCCGTCTTCGCCCTGTGGGCCGCTACCGTTGTGGTCATCCTCCCGCCGGTATTCGGCTTTGACTGACGAGTCAGGGTTCGAACCAGCCCCAGAGCCATCGCCGATCGCTACGGGGTGGGTATCCCTCCGCGCTTCGAGCGACTTCTCTCTGACACGACCGGCGGAGTCTTCCGCGGAGGAGAATTCGTCGTGCGAGTAGAACCGGCTGACCCCGCGCGTGTGCGATGGGAGCACGGACTTCTTCGGTTCCTGGCGAACGAGATCGAGCAGGTGGTTGCTCCACTCGCTGCGCTCGCGACTGGTGGTACTGGAGCTTGGTCGACAAGCCGGCGCCACTGGTGCGGGCGTTCGAGGAACTGGGCGAGTGGGTCGCAGCCGCCGACGATCTGCGCGTCTGCGCGATCCACGGTGACTTCCACACGGGAAACGTCCTCGTGCGCGATGGGCGCGTTGCCGGCATCGTCGATTGGCAGTACTCGCGGAGGGACTGGCCTGCTCTCGAGCTGGCTGGGATGGTCTGGGACCTGTCGTGGGACGGCACTTCGACGACGATCGATCACGCTCTCCGTGTTGACCTCGTTCAGACGTATGTCGAGTCGGGTGGCCCCGGCGAAGCTTCGGCAGTCGTGCCGATGATGCGACTCGAATCGTTGGTTCAGCGCTCATCGCACTGACACGCGCCGCGAAGGGTCTGCCGTGGAATCGCCAGTTCACCGGGCGCCTCATAGCAACGCTGGACCCACTCGCCTAACGCTTGCCTCTGCCGTTTTGGTGACGGGGCTAAGTCGCTCAGCCGACCGCGTGCCGTCTCATGGGATATTCCCGCGCACGCGGGCAAGCGAGAATCATCTCCTCGCACCGACGACCAAGATGGAGGAGCCATGCGCCGCTTGAACTTCCTGGCCGAGGAACCCTGGGATGAGGTGAACGACGACGATCGAATCCGCGTGCGTTGGTTCGGGCACCCGTTTGGCGCGGACATCCTCGGAGCCTCGCTACGCGAGCTTCTGCCAGGCTCGCCGGGAGGCCCGTTGCACATGCACTACGGCGTGGAGGAGATGTTCTTCGTCCTCGACGGCACACCCACGGTCCGCACTCCAGAGGGCGAAGAGCAGCTTGTCCCCGGAGATGTCGTGTACTTCCCTGAAGGCCCAGACGGGCTGCACGAGTTCTCCAACCCAACCGACAAGCTGGCTCGGCTGCTCGCAATCTCCTCGAAGCGATTTCCCGACGTTGTCGCGTATCCCGAGCGCGGTGTCGCCTGGGTGGCGACCCGTCATCCTGAACGTCCGGTGCCCGAAGGCGGCGACACCGGCATCATCGCCCGCTTTGAGCTGCCACCCAGCCAGTGACCCGGCCGCCGCTGATTTCCTATGCGTCCGAGCTGCTCCCTCGGCTGGTACCTCCAAGCCACCTGTCCGGACGGTTCGGGGGCATGAGGCTGACCAGGATCAATATGACCGCTGTGGAGCCGAAGTACGTATAGAGCTCCGCTGTCCCGGAGAACTGGTTCGTCGCGGTCTGACCGAACGCCAGACACGCAAATGTAAGCAGCGCCAGAGCAAGCCCCACCTGCAGGATCGACTTGTCGCGGTGGGGAAGGAACTCGAGTCGGATCAGGCTCGCAAGCAACAGCACGAACACGCCGAACTCGAGGATGCCGAGGATGAACCACGCGGTATCGACACCAGGGAACGTGTCGAGGAATGTGCCCTTGAACTGATCCTTGATCCCTTGCGGAGCGTTGCCGTTGCTGTCGAAGAGCTTGCCCTTGCCGGAATAGAACATGAGCCCGCCGACCATCAGGTAGATGCCGGCGAGAGTCACCCAGTACGCGATGCCGTCGAAGACGGTTCCGCGTCCGACGACCGCGAATTCCCGATCGGAACCTGTGATGGGCATTCCACACACCCCTTCGTCGATATATGACCTTGTTATGCGCCTGGCGCAGGCAAGCGACCTACTTCACGAGCTTCCAGACGGTCTCCGCGCCCTTTCGTCTGCCCCTGCGCCAGGAAACCAGCCCAACCACGACGAGGCCGGCCGTGACGAATACAGCCAGCGAGCGGATCTCGGACTGCAGATTGGACAGATCCTCGTCGAGAGCCTGGCGCTCCGCCGTGATCTCCGCGCGGATCTCTTCCGGCGTCCGCTCAGACATGGCTTCGCAACGCCTCGACCGTCTGCTGCGCCTCCTCGATCGCTTGAGACGGCTTCGGTGGCGACGCCTTGCGTGCTGATCTTCGGGCGAGGAGTCCCGCGATCGCGGCGAGCAGCAGGATGACCCCGGTGACGATCAGAAGCGACAGCCACAGGGGAAGAGCCTCATCGAGCCCGGCTGCGGCTGTTGCGAGGGCGAACCCGATCCCGTAGATGACCAGGACTGCGGCCACCGCACCAAGGGCACCTGCCATCCCGAGCGCCGTCGCCTTCTGCTTCCCCTCAGCCTTCGCCAGTTCGATGTTGAGCTGAGCGAGAGATTGAATTCGCCGAGTGACGGCCCTCGTACGTGCTGCGAAGCCGAACATTGCGAGGACCCTACTTGGATGTTCGTATCTTCGACAAGAGCGGCCAAGCAGCGGATAGGCTCGCGGCGTGCCCGAGGCGCCACTCAACGACTTCGGCTCAGGCCTTGCACCCGCCGACGAGGGCTGGTTCGTCGTCAACGTGCGGGACGCACAGTGGTTGACGGCGGAGAACGCGGAGAAGAAGCCGCCCGGTTCGGACTGCCGCTTCGAAAGCGAGAAGGCGTGGTTTCCGCAGTTCGCCATCAAGCTCCGCGTTCTGGAGCCGGGCCAGCCGAACGGCCTCTACCACTCCGAGAATCAGCAGGAGGCGTTCCTCGTGCTTTCAGGGGAGTGCAGGCTGCTCGTCGAGGAAGAGGAGCGGCTCCTCCGGCCCTGGGACTTCTTCCATTGCCCGCCCGGGACCGAACACATCTTCGTGGGCGCCGGCGACGAGCCGTGCGTGATCCTGATGGCCGGTACGCGAACGCCGGACGAGCAGCTGCACTACCCGGTGTCGGAGCTCGCGGCGCGCTACGGCGCGAGCGCGGAAGAAGAGACGACCGATTTCGAAGCAGGCATCCGTGGGCCGGTTCGCGCCATCACGTCGGGAGCGTCCGTCGTACTGGGACCAGCTTCCCTGGGCCTAGTTCGCCTCCGGGACCGTCGCGGCGGACGGCGTGCGCTCGCTCGTCGACGCACAGCGGCGAGAGCACGGCGGTTCTTGCTCTTTGCGGACATCTCTGCAATACTGAACTGAATGGTTCAGTATCAGCCGAATGTGGACGGCGCGTTCGCGGCCCTCGCCGACCCGACCCGGCGCGCCGTGCTCGAACGGCTCGGCGCCGGCAGCGCGACCATCAGCGAGCTCGCCGAGCCCTTTGGCATGTCGCTGACCGGGATGAAGAAGCACATCCGGCTGCTCGAGGAGGCGGAGCTCGTCACGACGGAGAAGGTCGGCCGTATCCGCAGATGCGTGCTCGTGCCGTACGCATTCGAGGGCATCAGCACGTGGCTGCAGCGACTCGACCGCTTCGCGCAGGTCGTCGAACGAACGAAAGGAGCACGATGAGTACCCCTACGAACAAGAGCACCACCAAGAAAGACAAGAAGTCCAAGGGATTCACGGACGACGAGCGAGCCGCGATGAAGGCTCGCGCCCAAGAGCTGAAGGCGGAAGCGCGCGCGAACAAGAACAGATCGGAGGGGGAACGCGACGTGCTCGCGGCGATCGCCGCGATGAAGGAACCGGATCGCGCCATGGCCAAGCGGCTCCACGCGATCGTCCAAGCAAGCGCGCCGGCGCTCTGGCCGAAGACCTGGTACGGGATGCCCGCGTACGCCAAGGACGGCAAGGTCGTCTGCTTCTTCAAGAGTGCGGGGAAGTTCAAATCGAGGTACGCGACGTTCGGCTTCGAGGAAGCAGCGAACCTCGACGAAGGCGCCATGTGGCCGACCTCCTTCGCACTGAAAGAGTTGACCGCCGCGGACGAGAAGAAGATCGCCGCGCTCGTGAAGAAAGCGGTGAGCTGAGGGCGGCAGCGGCGCGACCGCTTCGCACAGGTCATCGAACCGACGAAAGGAGCACGATGAACGAGACCACCGTCACCACCCCGAACGAGCTCGAGATCCGGGTCGAGCGGGTCTTCGACGCACCGCGCACGCACGTCTTCTCCGTCTGGACGGATCGGAGCTGATCCCCGAATGGTGGGGCGACGGCACCGTCGTCGAGGAGATGGACGTCCGTCCCGGCGGCACCTACCGGTTCCGAACCGCCTACGGCGTGGTCGAGGGCGAGTTTCGCGAGGTCGTGCCACCCGCGCGTCTCGTGCAGACGTTCCAGAATCACCTGCAGACGCTCGAGTTCGAGGATCTCGGTGAGCAGACGAAGCTGACCCAGACGATGCGCTTCGAGACGGCCGAGCAGCGAGACACCACCATGCAGTACGGCGTCGAGGAGGGCGCGAAGGAGGGCTTCGAGCGCGTCGACGCGTTGCTGGAGAAGATCGCTGCGTGAGGCGGCTGTTAGCCGGGCGCGGGAGCTGCTGGCGGCAGGCTCATCGTCGCCTTCTCGGCCAACAGCGGCGTGGCCGGGATCTGAATGAGGCCTCGCGTCGGACGGTCGAGATCGAACGTGACGAGGACGAGAAAGCTGACGATGACCGCCGCGACGGCGATCGGAATCAGCCCCTTTCCGAGCACCGAGAGGTAGAGAGCGAGGAGGCCCAGCGCGAGCGCGGCGCCGAGCAGCTCGAGCCAAAGCACTGCATCGGGCACGCGGTTGTTCAGCCCGGAGAGCCGGACGGTCTGCTGATCGATCATGTCGTTCAGGCTGTCGACGTAGAGGCGCGGCGCCGTGTCGCGCGGGTGTGCGTTGAGGCTTTCGCCAGCCAATCGCCAAAGGGCGCGTTGGAGCCGCCCCTGCTGCGCCGTTGTGGCACGGATGGCCGCGCTGCCGGGAATCTCGTACGTGACGCGGATCGCCAGATCGTTGTAGCTGCGCAGGCGTGCGAGCGAGCGGCTGCGCTGCGGCTCTGCGATCGTTTGAGCCCGCAGGTACGTCGTGCCGATCGTGTTTGCATCGGTCACGACATCCGCACGCCGGTCCTGGTATCGGCCGACCGCGAGAGAGAGGCCGAAGGCGAGGATCAGGCCGACCACGCCCGAGGAGTGCCCCCTGCAGGACACCGATCGGCTCTCGATACCTCTCCGAATGCGCGCCCATGGAGCGCCCGGCGAGCACGCCGAGAGCACTGGCTCCGCCTATCACGAGGATGATGACGAGCCCGAGCTCCCAACTGCTCAACCGGAAGAACACTGCGCACGCAAGCTAGGTCAATCGGCGGACGGCGCATTTCCGGGCGCGATGCGTTGAGTAGCATCGGGCCGTGCGCGAGTTGCGTCCGGGTTTGTGGCACTGGGCGGCACCGCATCCAAAGTGGGAGTCGGACGCATGAACAGATTCGTGGTCGACTGCGGCGTCGTCCTCCATCTGGCGAGTGAGGGCATCGAGGTTCCGGCCGAGCATGAGCTGCTCGCGCCGACGCTCTTGCGCTCCCAGGCGCTGTCGGCCTTACACGAGGCCGTCCATCGCGGCGAGATCGCGCCGGATGTCGCTCTCGACCGTCTCGCACGCATCTCGGCGATGAGGATCCGCCTTCTCGGCGACGCCGTCCTCCGGCGTCGAGCCTGGGACCTTGCCGAGCAGCTGGGATGGGCCGAGACCTACGAGGCCGAGTACGTTGCACTCACTCAACTGCAGGCGGACGCATTCGTGACCCTGGACGCAGAGCTTGCGCGCCGGGTGGAAGGGGTCGTCCGGACGGCGACGGTCGAAGAGCTGCTGCGGGCAGCCTGATCTCCCTGGGCGACCTCGATCGCCTCACCGCGGTTTGACAGACGTGGCGAATGAGCTGAGAATCGGTCGTTCGCGCCCCCGAGGAACGGAGGTCGGCATGTCGTGGAGTCTGAAGGGCAGCTATGTGGAGACGTGCTCGTGTGAGCTGATGTGTCCATGCAACATGTCGTTCGACCACGGTGCGACGTACGACTACTGCCGCGTCACGCTCGCCTTCAACATTCAGGAGGGGGAGATCGAGGGCACGGACGTCAGTGGCCTCAAGGTTGTCGCCATCGCGGACACGCCCAAGGTCATGACGGAGGGCAACTGGCGCCTCGGCATGTTCGTCGACGAGCACGCCACCGATGAACAGATGCAGAAGCTCACCGGCGTCTTCGGTGGCCAGATGGGCGGGCCGATGGCCGGACTGGCGCCGCTCGTCGGCGAGATGCTCGGCGTCGAGCGGGCGCACATCGAGGTCGTGGACGACGGCTTGCGCCACAGCGTCCGCGTCGGAGACGCGATCGACTTCGAGATCGAGGACATCGTCCCGTTCGGGATCGAGACCGGCGAGCCGGTCCGCCTCACCGGGATCTTCCACCCGGTTGCCTCCGAGCTCACGGCTGCCGAGGCAACACGCTCACAGATCAGCGCCTTTGGCATCGAGTTCGAAGGGAAGACCGGGCTCTCGAGTTCGGCGTTCTCCTGGGCGGCCTGAGCGGTTGACCGCCTCGGTCCATGCCGAGGCGTCGCGGGGTTCGGGCCTCGCGCCGGCATTCGCGGCTGCGCGTGTGCGGGTCGGGCTCATCGCGCTGCTCCTCGTTCTCGCCGCCCTTGGGTGGTGGTGGACCGCCAGGGAGATGCAGGGCATGGACGGAGGGGCTTGGACGGACCTCGGGACATTTGCGTGGTTCGTCGGAGTGTGGGTCGTGATGATGGCCGCGATGATGTTCCCGTCCGTCGCTCCGACGGTCGCTCTCTATTCGAAGCTCACGAGGTCGCGATCACTGACGGCGCCGCTCGTCTTCACGTCCGGCTATCTCCTTGTGTGGAGCGCCGTGGGAGTACTGGCTTTCGCGCTCGCGGTCGCTGGCGGACGGCTTGCCGGCGACGTACTTGCCTGGGATCGAGGGGGTCGGTGGGTCGCAGGAGTAACGCTGCTCGTGGCTGCCGTCTACGAGCTGACGCCCCTGAAGGACGTGTGCCTGGGAAAGTGCCGCACCCCGCTCGGTTTCCTCCTCGGCTCGTGGCGTGACGGGCTCTCGGGGTCGTTGCAGATGGGAGCCCGGCACGGCGCCTGGTGCGTGGGCTGCTGCTGGGCGCTCATGGCGTCGCTGTTCGCGCTCGGAGTGATGAGCATCGTCTGGATGGCGGTCGTCGCGGGTCTGATCGCGTTCGAGAAGCTGATCCCCTCGCGCCGGGTCGCGACATACGGAACAGCCGGGGTGCTGTTCGTGCTCGGCGTCCTCCTGCTCGTCGCTCCGGATGTGATCCCCGCCTTCACCATTCCGGGAACAGGGTCGATGTCTCCGGCCGATCCGATGATGCCCTAGAAGCCCGCGGCGGAGCGCGCACGCTCGCGCTCCAGTCAGACGGATCGGTGCCTCTGTAGCGTTGACACGTGACCGCGCGCGTTCTCACACAGCGCGAGCTGGGGCGCGCAACGCTCGCGCGTCAGCTCCTGCTCGAGCGGAAGCGGCTGTCGCCGACAGCGGTGATCGAGCGTCTTGTCGGCATGCAGGCGCAGTGGCCGTCAGCGCCGTACGTCGGCATCTGGACGCGAACGGCGAGCTTCCGGCGGGAGGCGCTCGAGCGCGAGCTCGCGCGTGGGGCGGTGGTCAAGGCAACGGTGATGCGGCAGACGCTGCACCTCGTCACCCGGCGGGACTACGGGCTCCTCCGCGCGGCGATGAGCGAGATGATCTCCCGTGGGGAGGCGGCGCAGGCGAAGAGCCTCGCGCCGTCCGTGCGCGCGCTCGCGGAAGCAGGCCCGGTGGCCTCGGCGGACGCGCTCGCCCAGCTCGAGCGGGAGCACGGGCTCACCGGGATCGACGCGCGGCGCGCCTGGCGCGCTGCCCGCGTGCGCGCACACGTGCTGCATCACCACGAGACGGCGCTCTGGCACGGGCGACCCGAGGGGAGGTTCGTGGCGATCGAGGAGCCAGAGGCACACGACCCGCTCGAGGCGCGCGCCGAGATCCTGCGTCGCTATCTCGCCGCCTTCGGGCCTGCGTCGCGTCGCGACATCGTCGCCTGGAGCATGATGCACGTGCCCGAACTGCAGCGAGCGCTCGACGTGCTCGAGCCGCTGCGTCGCTTCCGCGACGAGCAGGGCCGCGAGCTCTTGGACGTCCCACGCGCGCCGTTGCCGGATCCCGACACGCCTGCGCCGGTCCGCTTCCTGCCGAAGTGGGACAACGTCCTGCTCGCGTTCGCTGACCGGACGCGCGTGCTCCCGGAGGAGTACCGGAAGACCGTGATCCGCACGAACGGCGACGTCGCGCAGACGTTCCTCGTCGACGGGCTCGTCGCGGGCATATGGCGGTCAGAGAACGGTCGCGTCGTCCTGGAGCCGTTCGGCGCGCTCTCACGCGCCGTTCGACGCGAGCTCGAGGACGAGGCGGGACGCTTGGAGGCGTTCCTCGCCGACTAGGCCTTCGACCTCCCGGTGACCTGTCGTCGAGCTGAAGCTGCCGCGGCTGTCGCCCGCGCGGAACCAGCGCTAGCGAGCGGCCAGGAGCTCCCTGGCCAAGGTGTCAGCACCACGAATCCATTGCCGACACGAACGAGATCGTCGCCCAAAGCGTCCTCCCACACCGCCAGCCGTGGGCAGGACGTCTTCCAGACCTCGATCGTCTCGGCATAGGTTCGCGACCCTTCTGCGAGCCACTCGAGGAGCTGCATGGTCGGCGCGGACACGGTGGGCATGGGTTACACGGTAATCGAGGCCAGCTCGGCCGCGAGGCGATCGACCGTGTCGCGCCAGCCGTTCTGGATCCCGAGCGAGAGCCACTCGTGCACCTCGGCTTCGGAGAGGCTCGCGGGCAGCTCGACGTGAACCGTCATCTCCGTCTTGCCGGAGATCTGGCTCAGCGTGACGGTGACGAGAGGGCTCTCGTCGAGGCGCTCGGGATCGATCTTCGGCCAGCCATCGGTCGCGCCCCAGGTGAAGACGAGACTCTCGTTCTCGACGATCTCGCGGTAGATGCCGCCCGTCACGAAGGTCGTGCTGTCGTCGATGACCATCCGCTGGCGCCAGACTCCGCCGACGCGGAGGTCGACCTCGATCGGCTCGCTCGGGATCGGTTGGTGGTCGTTGTAGTACCAGCCGAGGTGTTCCGGGTCGGTCCACGCCCGATAGACCTGCGCCGGAGGAGCATCGAGCGTCCAGGTGAGCGTGAAGTCGCGTCGCGTCTGATCCGTGTTCATCGTTCCTCCTGTGTTCGTTCGGTTGCGAGCTGCTGCTCGAGGCGGGCGAATCGTGTCTCGAAGAAGGCGCGATAGGGGGCCATCCACGCGTCTGCCTCGGCGAGTGGCTCGGTGTCGAGACGGCACGGGCGCCACTGCGCCGTCCGGCCCTTGATGACCAGGCCTGCCCGCTCGAGCACCTTCAGGTGGCGCGACACCGAGGGCAGGCTCATGGCGTGCGGAGCGGCGAGCTCGGTGACCGTTGCGTCGCCCTCGGTCAGACGGGTCAGGATGGCCCGTCGCGTCGGGTCGGCGAGTGCTGCGAACGTGAGGCTGAGGTGATCCGTCTGCATTTAGCCAGTCGCTAATAGCAACTCGGCTAAGTAAAGCATCGCGACGCCGCCATGTCAAGCTGGAAGAATCGCCAGAGATCCACCGCGCGGATCGTCGGTCATTCGCGTCGAACAGCGAGCGAACGCGTCGAGCCAGTCGTCCACGCCGCGAGCCTAGCCGCGCGCCTGGCATGGTTCGGCGGTGGCCGTGCGGATCGACGGATCGCTCGAGGGGATCGACTGGGCACAAGCCAAGGCCGATCTGCAAGCGGACGACTTTGACAACGGTCGGAATGCCGACGCGTTGCGACGATCGTTCGAGCAGTCGCAGCACGTCGCGTTCGCACGCGACGGCGAACGAGTCGTCGGCATGGCGCGGATGCTCTCCGACGGCGTCTGCAACGCGTACGTCGTCGACGTCTGGACGATGTCGTCGTACCGGCGGCAGGGCATCGCGTCGGCGATGATGCGCGAGCTCATCGCCCACGTGCCCGGGGCACCACATCGGGCTCCAGACCGACGACGCGCAGGCGCTGTACGAGTCGCTCGGCTTCGAGCAGCAGCCGGAGTTCTGGTCGCTGGTCGTCGGGACGTGGCTCGACAACGACGCGAATCGCTGAAGTGAGCCTGACGCAGTACTACACGGCAACGACCCTCGACGGCTTCATCGCCGATCCGGACGACTCGCTCGACTGGCTCTTCACACGGGATCAGGATCTCGACGGGCCGCTCAACTACGCCGAGTTCATCTCAGGCATCGGCGCGCTCGCGATGGGCTCGACCACGTACGAGTGGATCATCGGCCACGAGTTCGCAGGCAAGGACCCCGCCGAATGGAAGTGGCCGTACGACATCCCGTGCTGGGTCTTCACGCACCGGGAGCTGACGGTCGTTCCCGGCGCCCAGGTCGTGTTCACGAGCGCGGACGTCACCTCCGTGCACGCAGAGATGGTCGATGCGGCCGGCGGGAAGAACGTGTGGATCGTCGGCGGAGGAGACTTGGCGGGGCAGTTCGCCGATGTCGGGCTTCTGGACGAGGTGATCGTCTACATCGCGCCCGTCACGCTCGGACGCGGCAAGCCTCTCCTCGCGCGCAGAGTCGAGCTGCGCCTCGAGGAGCTCGCTCGCAACGGCGACTTCGCCTGCGCCAGGTACTCGGTCGTGTCGCCCGCTGGCGCCTAGCGCCAGTCGACGGAGACGACCTCGACGGGCTGCTCTAACCCCTTGAGCGTCTCCGTGCGCGGCTCGGAGAGCCGGAACGACGAGCCGATGCCGTCGACTGTCTCGGCGCTGATCAGGATCTCGCCCGCCTGCGCCGCCGAGCCGATCCGCGACGCAACGTGCACTCCCTGGCCGCCGTAGTCGGTCGACTCGGCCCCGGTCCGGAACGCTCCGCCGGAGTGTGCGCCGATTCGGACGTCGGGCGCGACGATCTCGTCGGCGAGCGCGCGCTGGATCCCTACGGCCGCGTCGATCGCGGCCTTTGGATTCTCGAACGACGCGAAGAAGCCGTCGCCCGTCTGCTTGACGACCTCGCCGCCGGCGTCGGCGATGCGCTCGCGCACGAGCTCGTTGTGGCGCGCGAGCAGGCGCTTCCACTTGTCGTCACCGAGCGTCTCCAGGAGCTTCGTGGAGTCGACGATGTCCGTGAAGAGGAAGGTGCGACGCGTTTCGACGCGGCCCAGCAGCTCCTTGACGCGCGCCTCCTCGACGGGCGCGCCGAGTCGCTCGAACGTGGACAGCGCCGCCTCGAGCTCGACCGTACCCGCGTGCTCGTCTCCGCTCCGCATGTAGGCGACGCCGAGCAGCGCTCGCGCGCGGGCGGTCTCGTACGGTGCACCGACTCCTTGCCAATCCTCACGTGCCTGCTGCAGAGACGCAATCGCTACCGGCCAGTCGCGCTCCGCGACCCCGATCTGGCCACGCGCGAAGTGCACGGTCGCGTCGAACGCGGCAGCGCGTCGACCACCGATCTTGTACGCATCGACGATGCTGTCGCTCTCGTCGGCCGCGGCGCGAGCCGTCTTGAGATCGCCGGCGGCGACGGCGATCTCGACTTGCGCGGGAAGTCGGCGGAAACGGAACAGCGGCTGCGAGGCGTCCTCGAGCGTGCGCGTGATTCCGGCGACAGCCGCGTCGATCTTGCCCTCGGCGAGCCGGAGGAGCGAGAGGCCCGGTTGCGGATCCCGTCCCATCTCACTCGAGGTGCGATAGGCCTGCTCGGCGCCCGCGAAGTCGCCGCGGCGACGCCGGATCTCGCGCGATCTCGTAGAAGCCGCCGGCCGTGATCATCTGGTCGAAGTCGTGGAGTTCCTCGCACGCCGCCACGGCCTGCGCCTCGGCGGCCGACCAGTCCCCGCGTAGCCGGAGAGCCTCCGCGCGGTGGATTCGGCACGCACCGGGGAAGCCCGTGACGTCGAGCGTGTCGCACCAACGGTTCGCCGCCTCCGTCCACTCGGCCGCGCGCCGGAAGTCACCGACGTCCTGGCACGAGCTGATCGTGATGCAGTAGACGAGCCCGGCCGAGTGCGCCCGGAGATCGCCGCACATCGCCGACGCGCTCGCCTCGTCGAGGAGGGCGAGCCCCTTGTCGATCTCGCCGGCCTTGATCAGGCTGCGCCCCTTGCCAGAGAGAGCGAGCATCTGGACGTCGCGGCTTCCGACCCGCTGCCCCACCTCGTAGGCCTCGTCGAACAGCTCGGCGGCGCGCATGAAGTCGCCCTCGGCGAACATCGCGGCCAACGCGTGCATGAGCTTGAGCCGGCCGTGCTCAGGAGCTTCCGGGAGATCCGCAAGCAGACGCTCGGCGCTCGCGAGCCAGCCTCCGGCGACGGCGAACGAGCCGCGGCCTTCGTGGTCCCAGCACAGCGCCAGAGCGACTCGAGCTGCCCCGAGAAGGTCGCCGTCGTTCCTGTAGGCGGCGTACGCACGTTCCCGGTGTGCGATGGCTTCCTCGATCTTTCCGCTCCACCAGGCTGCTTCGCCATAGCTCTCGTGATCGCCGGCGGTCAGGACTTCGGCGTCGACATCGGCATACGCGGCATAGGCCGAGCGCCACGCCTGCTTCGCGGCGGCTGCGCGTGCGTCGTCGAGTGCGTCGATCAGCTGGGACATGCGCGTCTCATTGTGACCACTCAGCGCGTCCTCGTGCCACCAGGCGCCGACGCGATCTCCTCGCGCACCGCCGGCGCGACCTCGCGGCCGAGCAGCTCGATCGAGCGGAGGATCCCCTCGTGCGGGATTCCGCCGATCGTGAACTGGATCATGAAGCGGTCGTGCCCGAAGATCTCGTGCTGGAAAAGGATCTTCTGGACGACGTCCTCCGGCGTGCCGACGAAGTTCGCGCCGCGGAGCGATGCGGCCGCGTCGTAGTCGGCACGTGACATCGGTGGCCATCCGCGCTCGAGGCCGATCTTGTTCATCGCCGCGGAGACGTACGGGAACGACTCGTCGAGCGCTTGCTGTTTGCTCTCGGCGATGTAGCCGTGCGAGTTGATGCTCAGGCGCGGCGGTTCGTGGCCGGCCTCCGCGGCGGCGCGGCGATGCAGGTCGGCGAACGGACGGAATCGCTCCGGCAGCCCGCCGATGATCGCGAGCGCCATCGGCAGGTCGAGCATTCCGGCGCGCACGGCGGACTCGGGCGTCCCACCGACCGCGACCCAGACGGGCAGCGGATGCTGCACCGGCTGCGGATACACGGCGTGACCTGCCGGGGAGTGTCCTGTCTCGCGAATGTGGAGGAGCTCGGTGAGCCGCTCCTCGAACAGGCGGTCGTAGTCGCGAAGGTCGAAGCCAAAGAGCGGAAACGACTCGATGAACGAGCCGCGCCCGACCATCATCTCCGCGCGTCCGCCGGAGAGCAGATCGAGCGTCGAAAACTGCTGGTAGAGCCGAATCGGAACCGCCGAGCTGAGTACGGTGACCGCGCTTGTGAGCCGGATGCGCTTCGTACGCGCCGCGGCCGCCGCGAGCACGACGGCAGGAGCAGAGACGGCGAACTCGGGCCGGTGGTGCTCGCCGACGCCGAAGACGTCGAGCCCCACCTCGTCGGCGAGCTCGACCTCTTCCATGAGCTCGCGCAGGCGCTCCGCACCGCCTTCGCCGGCGCGAATGTCGGCGAAGGTGAAGACGCCGATCTCCACGACCTGGTTCTACCCGTCGCGGACGGTCAGCGGCGGCGGCGTACGGCGCCGGTGATCGCGAGGGCGCTGCCGGCGGCGAAGAGCAGCCCGACGCCGATCATGCCGAGCGCGATCCACAGCACCGAGTCGAGCTCCGCACCGATGCTCATGTCTGCGGAAACGCCTCGCGACCCGTCGGCCCTCATGACGACCACGCGCCAGGTGCCGTCTTCTGGCTCCCAGTCGAGGGTCTGTTCCCCTCGCCCTTCGACGGACGTGGTCCAGAACTCTTGCTCGGTGGGCGGGCTCGGTGGGACGGTGCCAGCATGACGCGAGTACTCCGGGTCTCCGCTGCTGTCGAGATCGGTGACGACGTCGTGTGCGACGTTCCCCAGATAGCTGTCGACGTCGGTGGCGTCCGCGATTCCGACGAAAAGCGGACGGTCGCTTTCGCTCCGGATCCGGATCGTGCCCAGGAAGGTGTCGAGAGCCCACTCCGCTCCGTTCGAGTCGATCTCAGCGCTGTCCGACACGATCGCGTACGTCGGCGTCGCGAAGTCCTGGGTCGGCGACATGAGGAAGCCGTCGTCGTCGCGCTGCGTCCGGTCCACGGCCGTCAGCGCACATCCCCCTGCGAGGAGACCGAACGCGATGACCCCTGCGATTACCCCGACGACGATCAGCACGACCTTGCCAAGGGTCCCTCCGCCGCGCCGCTCCTCGGCGAGCATGGCCGGCTCCGCGACCTGCTCCGCGACTTCCGGAGCTGGGGGCGTCTCCGGCTCCGTCGGTTCGCTCGTCTCCGTCCCTCCCTGGTCGAGCCGGAACGGCGGGTACTCGTCCCGCATCAGGAGCACGTACGCGGCGACGCGCGCGACCCAGCGGTCGAGCCCGAGGACGAAGTTGAAGATTCCGCGTGGATAGCGGGTGGTGAAGAGGAGCGCGACCCCTGCGAAGAGGACGAGGATGCCGATCAAGCCGGTCTGGAAGCCGAATCCCCATGCGCGGTCGTACGCGCGCGACGCCGCGTAGCTCCCTCCTCCGAGGAGGATGCCGACGACGATGTACTGGGGGATCGCCAGCAGCCACCACTTCACGAGGACGAGCCCCCGGGACAGCTGCTCTGGATACCCAACGTCGAGACGTGCCGGGTAGTCCGGCACATCGTCAAGGGTGAACGGCGGGTAGCGGTCGGTCCCGAGGGCGGCGTACGAGTAGAAGGCGACGCGCCACGTCCAGCGCAGGACGCCAAGGTTGAAGTCGAAGATGCCTCGCGGGTACCGACCCGTGAAGAGGATCGCGAAGAACGCGATTACCGTCAGCACGAGCAACGTCAGCCAGAGGAACGCGAGGACGATGTAGTGCGGAATGGCGAGGAGCCACTTCACGAGCCAGAGCCAACGGCTGACGCCTGGGTCGAGCTCGCCCTCGATGCGGACGGGATATGGCTGCTGGGCGTTCACGGGTCTCCTCTGCCGGCTGGTACCAGACTAGGCGATGTCGTTGTCTCTGGTTGGGGAGATGACGGCATCTCGTCGGTCGCCCCTTGCGCCTACGCTTTCGGGGCGCGCGGAGCCGTGATGCCTAGGTGCACGACGAGGACGAGCGCTACGACAACGATGCGGAGCCAGTGCTCCCAGGATGTCTCGTAGACGAGGTAGGCGACGGTCCACGGGAGGGTCACGATCCACATGAGGATCTCCCAGACGATCGGGAGGCCGGTCAACCAGTCGTATGCGTCTGTCAGCGTCGTCGGCGACACCGCGAGCAGCGTCACGAACGAGCCCCAAAGACCCGCCATCAGAGCGAAGAACGTCGATCCAGGAACCTGCGTCGGGACGGCGACGCGCTTGGCATCGACTCGCTCGACAGCAATCTGCGTCATCGGTACGCCTCCTTCTCTCGCCCCTAGCTTTCCTCGACCTGCACAGCGCGTCATCCGGAGTTGTCCGCGCTCAGCTGCGGAGAACAACGGGTAGCCTGCGCGCCCATGAGCGACGACGCGAAGAACGGCGACAGCGAGAAGAAGCCGGACCACGAGCCGCCGAAGGGCGCGGAAACCACGGGAACGTGGGGACGCGGTCGCAAGGCGATCCAGTACACGGCGACAGGCACGTGGACGGTCTTGCGCAAGAAGGAGAAGCCGGCGGCCGAGATCTTCTCGGTCGCGTACGTCTTGACGGGCGATGATCCCGCCCGCCCCGTGACGTTCGTCTTCAACGGCGGTCCCGGTGCGGCGTCGGCATACCTGCACATGGGCGCCGTCGGGCCGCAGCGCGTCGACTTCCCGTCGGACGGAACGCTTCCGACCATGCCACCGCGCCTCGTCGAGAACGAGTCGTCGTGGCTCTCCTTCTCCGACCTCGTGTTCGTCGACCCCGTCGGCACTGGCTTCAGCCGGGTGATCGAGCCCGAGCCGAAGGGCGGCGACGCCAAGGACGGCGCCAAGCCCGACGACGCGCCCGATCCGAAGGAGTACTTCGGCTACAAGCGCGACCTCGAGTCGCTCTGCGAGTTCATGGGGCGCTGGCTCTCCGAGCACGGCCGCTGGGGCTCGCCCGTCTTCATCGCCGGCGAGAGCTACGGCGGCTATCGCGTCGGTCGCCTCGCCCGCATGCTCCAGGAGACGGCGGGCATCGGCCTGAACGGCGCGATCCTCATCTCGCCTGCGCTCGAGATCACAGGGCTCGATCCGACCGATTACGAGATTCTCGGCTGGATCGACCGCGTTCCGACGATGGCGGCGGCCGCGCTGCATCACGGACGCTCGCGTGCATTCCGCAAGGGCACTTCGCTCGAGAAGGCGCTACGCGCGGCCGAGGAGTTCGCGACCGGCGACTACGCGTCGTTCCTCGCACGCGGGGCCTCGCTTCCGGCGAAGGAGCGCACGCGAATCCTCACGCAGCTCGCCGACCTCCTCGGAGTCTCGCTCGACGTCGTGCTCCGTGCCGAGGGCCGCGTCGGGATCCTCACCTACGTACGTGAGCTCCTGCGCGATGAACGGAAGGTGCTCGGCCTCTACGACGCGACGATCACGACGACGGACCCGTTCCCCGACCGCGACGGGTTCGCGTGGCCCGATCCGACCCTCTCGGGCATCAGCCCGGCATACACCATGGCGGTCAACCGCATGCTGCGCTCGGAGATCGGCGTCGAGACCGACCGCGAGTACACGCTGCTCTCGTACGAGGTCAATCTCGCGTGGAAGAACGACGCCGAGCATCACGCGTTCGCCGCGCCCCCCGGTGCGACGGATGACTTCCGCTACGGAATGGCGCTCAACCCGCACATGAAGGCGTTCATCACGCATGGGCAGTACGACCTCATCACGCCGTACTTCGCGAGCGATCGCCTCCGGAACCTCATGCGGCTCGATCCGCAGATGGCCGGCCGCCTCACCGTTCAGCACTACGGCGGCGGGCACATGTTCTATGCGTGGGAGACGAGCCGGCACGCGTTCACCGCTGCGATCGCTACGTTTGTCGCGGACGCGACCGGCTAGCTGCGCTCCGCGACATAGGCGGCCGCGAGCCGCTTCGGCGCCTGGATGAGCCAGGCGTCCTCGAGCCGTTCGCGGAGCTCCTCGCGCTCGATCGCCTCGACGCGGATCTGGACAGCGGGGAAGCCCATGTAGTGCGGGCTCGTGAAGTACACGTCCGGATTCGATTCGAGGATGAGCTCCTTCTCGTCGCGATCCACGCGGACGGCGAGCCCGCCGCCGTCGCGCTCGCGTGCCTCCCAGGCGAAGCCCTTGCCGCGGACCCCGAACGCGACTCGACCGGAGGTGGCCGCCTCGACCTCCGGGAAGGTGAGCGCGAGCTCGCTGACCGTGTCCCAGTCGGCCACGCCTAGTCCGCGCCGGCGACGAACTCGTCGACGAGCCGTTTCGGCGCTCGCAGGAGCCAAGAGTCCTCGATCCGCTCGCGCAGCTCTTCGCGATCGATCTGGTCCAGCCGGATGAGCAGGATCGGATACCCGTCGTAGTGCGGCGTCTGGAAGTAGCGGTCTGCCGCGGTCTCCAGCAGGAGCGGTAACTCACCGGGATCCGCGCGCACGGCGAGTGCGCCCTCGGCAGCGCGATCGGGGCTCAGCCAAGCGAAGAGCTTGCCCTTGACCTTGAACGCGGGCTGACCGTACGTGGTCGACTCCTCGGCACCCGGGAACGGCGAGGCGAGCTCGCGCACGGTGTCCCAGGTGGCCATGGCCGGAAGATAGTCTCGGCGCGCTGATGAAGACGTGGATCGGGATCGGGGCGTCGTTCGGGGTCGCCGCGATGCTGGGCGCGCTGCACTACGCGGAGGCGAACGCCGTGTTGCAGTTCGTCGTCGGGATCATCGCGCTCGCGCTGCTCGCGTGGACGGTCGGTGTCGGCACGGAGACGGTCGGCTCTCGCTTCGGACCCGCCACGACGGGCGTTCTGCAGTCGACGCTCGGCAACCTGCCCGAGCTCTTCATCGTCGTCTTCGCCCTGCGAGCAGGCGAGATCGTCGTTGCCCAAACGTCGATCCTCGGCTCGCTGCTCGCGAACGCGTTGCTCATCCTCGGGCTTGCGATCATCGCCGGCGCATACCGTTCGGACGACGGCGTCATGCGCTTCCACAGGCGCCTGCCGAACGACACGACGATGCTGCTGATGCTCGTCGTCTTCATGATCGCGATCATCTCGACCTCGATCTCGCTCGGCGACAAGGCGTCGGACAACGCGGAGACGATCTCGGTCATCGGTGCGGTTCTGATCCTCTGCGTCTACGGCGCTTGGATCGTGAACTACCTGAGGGCGGGCGCGCAGCAGGAGCCGGCGATCGGGGAAGAGCACGCACCAGCGATGAGCTTTCGGTCGGGCATCGTGGTCCTCACACTGGCGGGGGTCGCAGCGGCCTTCACGTCCGAATGGTTCGTCGCGGTGATCGATCCGGCCACCGAGGATCTCGGCATTTCGAAGGCGTTCACTGGCCTCGTGATCGTCGCAATCGCCGGCAATGCGGTCGAGAACGTCGTTGGGATCCAGCTGGCGTGGAAGCGGCGGTTCGATCTCGCGGTCTCGGTCGTGAAGAACTCGGTCGCACAGATCGCGGCGTTCCTCTATCCCGCGCTCGTGCTCATCTCGCTGCTCTTCACGCAACGGCTCACGTTCGGCGTGCCGTCGGGCGGACTCGTCCTCGTGGTCGCGCTGGTGTTCGCAGCGCTTGCGATCTGGCAGATCACGGGAGACGGCGAGGCGGCCGTGTACGAGGGGTTCGCGCTCGTCGCGACTTATGCGCTGCTCGCCACGGTGGTCTGGTTCGAGTGACCAAGGCGGTCTGGTAGCCGTTGTGACCGAAATGCGGCTCTACGACCTGCGCGTGACCGTCGAGCGCATCGAGGGGCGCTCCGTCTGCGGGCTCGAGGTGGGCGACTTCTTCGAGGTGACCGAGTCGAGCCAGGTCCGCATTCCGGAGGGCAAGCACTTCTGCCTCTTCGCCATCCAGGCCGTGCTGCCGCTGCTCCCCGCGAAGATGCGGAAGCTCCCGGACGAGGACTGGCTCGAGCAGGACTCGCTCGTGGCGTGCCCGGATCCCGACGAGCGTCTCGTCATGCGCATCGAGCGGATCGGAGAGCGCACGCTCGTCACCGAGGAGCTCACGTAGCCCGCGAGCTCGGTATCGGCGTTCGCGCGAACCAGACGCCGGAGGAGTACGAGGCGCTCGCGCGGCGGGCCGAGGCGGGCGGCATCGACGTTCTCTCGGTCTACCACGACCTCCTCGACCAGCCGGCGATAGGGCCGCTCCTGCTCATGGCTCGGGTAACCGATCGTCTCCGACTCGGGCCCGCCGCGCTGAACCCGTTCACGTTGCATCCGTACGAGATCGCCGGCCAGGTCGCGATGCTGGACGCGGTCTCGGGTGGGCGCGCGTATCTCGGCCTCGCGAAAGGGGCGTGGCTCGACAAGCTCGGCATCGAGGAGGAGCGGCCGCTGGCCGCGCTCCGCGAAGCGGTCGGTGTCATCACCGCGCTGCTCGCAGGCGACAAGAGTGGCTTCGCGGGAGAGCGCTTCACGCTCGAGCCGGGAACGGGGCTCTCGTATCCGCGTGAGCGCGACGCGGTGCCGCTCATGATCGGGACGTGGGGGCCGGAGACGGCGCGCTGGGCTGGCACAATTGCGGACGAGCTGAAGCTCGGCGGCAGCGCGAATCCCCACCTCGTCCCCGTTGCGCGCGGGTGGCTGGACAATCCGGAGGTGAAGGTCGTCGTCGGCGCGGTCAGCGTCGTCGACGAGGATGGAGACTGGGCTCGCCAACGAGCGCGCGCCGGCGTCGAGCCGTACCTCGACGTGGTGGCTCATCTCGATCCCACGCTCGAGCTCGAGCCGGGCGAGCCTCCGCCGCTCGAGCGCTTCTGCATCGCGGGCACGCCAGAGGAGGTCGCCGAGCGCGTCCTCGAGCTCTGGGACGCAGGTGCCGACCGCATCGAGCTCGGCACGCCGCAAGGACGGACGCCGCTCGCCGGAATCGAGCTCATCTGCCGTCGCGTCCTCCCTTTGCTCGAAGGAGAGAGGTGACAACGGCGCGCCGAATCTCCACCATGTGACCGGAATGACAAGCACGGCCATGCACCGGCGGGTCGGTCGATACGAGATCGTGCGAGAAGTCGGGCGAGGCGGCACCGCCGCCGTCTACCTCGCACGCCAGGTCGATCTCGATCGCGACGTCGCGCTGAAGGAGCTCGCTGGACTGCATGCCGTCCGACCCTGCGTTCATCGAGCGGTTCCTTCGGAGTCGCGAGTCGCCGGGTCGCTGAACCATCCCAACATCGTCACCGTCCATGAGTACTTCGAGCACGACGGCACGGCGTACATCGCGATGGAGTACTTCGAACGCGGATCACTTCGTGGTGCCTCGGCGTCGCTTACGCTTCCGCAGGTCGCCGGAGTCCTCGAGGGCATACTCGCCGGGCTCGCACACGCGCACTCGCGCGGGATCGTGCATCGCGATCTCAAGCCGGAGAACGTGATGGTTACGTCGAGCGGTGCCGTCAAGATCGCCGACTTTGGAGTCGCGAAAGTGCTCCAAGACGAGGCTGGCAGTCCGTTGACGATGAGCGGGACGACGCTCGGGACTCCCGCGTACATGGCTCCGGAGCAGGCCCTCGCGACGAACGTCGGCCCACCTGCCGACCTCTACGCCGTGGGCGTCCTCGCATACGAGCTGCTGAGCGGAGGCGTTCCCTTTCACGGGTCCGACGTGGCGATGGCGATCATGCTTCAGCACCTCAACGAGCCGGTGCCGCGCCTCCTCGCCGCGCAGCCGGATCTCGATCCCGCACTCTGCGCGTGGGTCGAGCGGCTCCTGGAGAAGCGTCCGGAGGATCGGCCCGCGAGCGCGCCTGAGGCCTGGGACGCGCTCGACGAGACCGTCACGGGCATCGCCGGCGCGCGCTGGCATCGTCAGAGCCGGCTAACGGAGTCCCCTCTCGCCGCGGTCGCGGCGGCGGAGACGACCGCCTCGACCCAGCGGCTCACACCTACGCGCGAGCTGCCGCGGCGCCGTCGAGTTGCGACGTTGGTCGCGGCCGTCATAGCTGCGGTTATCCTCGTCGCCGGCGGAGTCGCGCTCGCCGTCGCGATGACCGATGACGGCGGCGGCGCTTCGGCGAGCCCGCCGAAGTCGAGCGAGACGGTGACGACGCAAAAGACGTCGACTACTCCTGAGCACTCGACGCTCAGCAACGTCGCCTTCAGCTCGGGCGATCCGCTCACCGCACGGATACGCCTGACGGGGTCGCCGCTCGCCCCTAGGAGCATCCGACTCCGGGATGGAGACATCTCGGACGGGCATGCGTGGTTCGAGCTGGCGCAACCGGGGATCGCCGCACGCACGCGAACGGCTGCGTCGAGCGATCTCCGGGTCCGCGTCCGCAGGGCGCGCAACAGACTTCGTATCGATCTCGCGACCGATCAGGATCTCGACCGCGTCCGCGTGCGCAGGGTCGACGGGCACACGGTCCTCGTCACGTTCACCCGGCCGGCGAAGCAGGTCTCGACCACGCCGTACACGGGAACGACACCCACTGTCGACACGACGGCGCCGAAGGACACGACCCCACCGAAGGACACCACGCCCGACCCGACCTGGTCGAGCGGCTGATTTGCTAGCCCGCTCCGAGCATGTCATCGAGCATGGCGCGGACGAAGGCCTGCAGCTTCGGGTCGACGATCCCGTGTCGCATCCGCTCGACCTCGGGTACGTCCTCGAGGCCCCAGACGAACTGGTGTGAGCCCGAGGCGAAGACCTTCGCCCCGGACGGGGCGGTGAAGTGGACCGCATCGGCATCGCCGGTCTCTGCCGTGCCGAGCTCGCGGTGGAAGAGAACGGTGAGGCGGTTCGCGCAGGAGCTCCCCGCCGACTGGCCGCCGGGGATCGCGTCGACCTCGCGGCTCACGACCCCCTGCACCGTCTCTCCCGGCGCGAAGCCCGCGCGCCGGAGCCAGGGATCGGTCGCCGCCGCATCCGTCACCGCGTAGTCGCCGTCAGTGGTCCAGTCGAGCATGCCGCCCGCATGCTGGATACCCATGAGGGCGCACTCGTGCCGGGGAGGCGTGAGCCCCCGGAAGAGATAGGTGTCGAGCGCCGGATCGGGCTCGGGGTCCCAGGTCGGGCTCTTGTAGCCGACGATCGTGCGGAAGTCGTCCTCGTAGCGGATCTGCCAGTAGGCGGCGTTCGCACCGAAGAAGGCCAGGTCGACTCCGGAGCCGCGTGCCGCGTCGAAGCTGTCACGCACGCTTTTCGACCAGTACTCGCTGTGCCCGGCGACGGCGATGATCTTTCGGCCGACGACCGACGCAGGGTCCCGTGCTGTGTCGACGTCAGCCTGGTACGCGACGTCGTAGCCGTTCCGCTCCAGGAAGCGAACGAGCGGAACCTCGAGCGATTCCGGACGCTGCTCGAGCGGCTGCTCGTACGGGCGATCGAACGCGACCTTCGCAGCGCGCCGGCCGTTCGGGCTGTTGAACTCGTACAGGCTGCCGCCGCCCCAGCCGTTGTAGGCCTGCCACGTCGTGGCGGATGCCTGGACGAGGATCGGCGTCTTGCGTGCGCCTGCTGCCTCACGGACGATGAACCACGTCGTCGTCACGCGGCTCGCGTTGGGACCGCTCGTCAGCTGGAAGTGGGCGAAGTAGTAGCCGGACACCCAGTCGGTCGGGATCTCGAGCTGCTGGCTGATGGCCCAGCCGGCGTGGACGAGACCTTCCGGGCTCGCGATGGGTATCGCTCGCTCGCGACCCCCCGCGGCGTCATTGCAGGACGGGAGGCATGCCACTCGACGCGCTCCGACCCCTCCGTAGTACCCGGCTCGGTAGATGAGGATCCTGTAGCCGGCCTCGGGCACGGTCGAGACATGGAACGTCAGCGTCTCGCCCGGCGCCGCGCTCGGCTCGGTGTAGCCCTCGATCGCTCGTGCGGGTGCCCGGTCGAAAGAGGCCCAGCCGAAGGTTCCGGGCTTCGCGTTCTCCCTCACGACCGCGGGAGGATCGGGCGGCTGCGAGTTGGTCGACGCCTGCGGTCGACGAACCGTCTCGCAACTCAGGTGAACGAGGTCGAGGAGATCGACGAGCGCTACGTCGCGACCCGGCCCACAGACGACCATGTCCTGCGTCTTGTCCCGCGCGACGATGCGGTCAGCGCCCGCGCCGCCCCAGAGCCGATCGGCTCCAAAACCGCCGACGATGAGGTCGGCGCCGCCGAGGCCGAAGATGCGGTCGTCCCCGCCTAGCCCGTAGAGGCGATCAGCCTTCGGCGTGCCGCGCACCGTGTCTCCACCAGGCGTTCCGCCGACGCGCTCGGCCGCCGCCGTGCCGACGGCGAATGCGAGCATGACCGTGACCGCCGCAGCAATCCGGCCTCCACGGGCTCTCCATGTCGTCCGTGCCATGGAGCCGAGACTCGAGTGGGCCGCTAACGCGGCTCTCATATCGCGCTCATGCGCCTCCGGCTCTAGGAAACGCGGAAAGTCACGCGCTTCACGACAGTTCGTCCGGCCGTGAGCACGCACATGTAGGTGCCGCGCGGAAACGCAGTGTCTCCTGGAGCCCTGAGCCAGGCGATGGCTGGCGACCGACGTGACTTCGGCTTCGGGTCGACGCCCGGCGGCCGCGTCCCGTTCACGTACCACGTCGTCGCGAGCCTCCGACCTGGCCGGGGAAGCGACGCGAACTCGAAGTGCGCCCAGACGAGCGGGCTCGTCGACGGGATCCGCTCGAGCGGAGGTCCCTCGACCGTCGAGCTCGCCCATGCCTCGGAAACGACGCCTTCCGGCGGCGACGCGAGGCGGAGTCTCAGAGTTTGTGGTGTGAGCGCTGTCGGACTGCCCACCGCGGTGATCTCAAGCGTGAAGAGCCCCGGCGTCAGGTCGCGAGGGAGGGCAAGCCGCTTCGTGAACGCGCCCTTCGGGACCGTGAGCCCATCGGCGAGGACGAGGTGCTTCCCGCGACGCAGCGCGAGCTGCATCTTCGAAAGACCGGGGACTCGGCCCGTCACGCGGAGCGACCCCGAGAACACGCTCTCCTTCCAGCGCACGCCACTGAACTCCGCGTCCTCGACGGGCTGGGGCGGAAGCGGCACGCGCTCCTGCCACTGCCAGTCCGGGGTCGTGTCCTCGGCGGCGTTCGTCGTCAACCGCGCCTGATTGCTCCCGTCCGCATTCATGATGTAGATCTCGTTGTTCGCGTCGCGGTTGCTGGTGAATGCGATCGAGCGACCGTTCGGTGACCACGCGGGGTCGAGATCGATGTCGAGGTTGCGCGTCAGCCGTCGTTGGTCGCTTCCGTCGGCGTTCATCACGTAGATCTCGTAGTTGCCGTCCCGCAAGCTCGCGAATGCGATCGACGTGCCGTCCGGAGACCAGGCGGGACTCACGTCGGGAGCCGGGCTCGTCGTGAGACGTACGGCATCCGTCCCGTCGACGTCCATGACGTGGATCTCGCTGTTCCCGTCGCGCTCGCTGAGGAACGCGATCTTGGAGCCGTCAGGGGACCATGACGGCGTCGCGTCGGCAACCCCGTTGTTCGTCAGCTGCGTCTGACCAGTCCCGTCCTCGTTCATGACGAAGATCTCGGCGTCGCCGTCGCGTGTGCTCGCGAAGGCGATGTTGCGTCCGAGCGGCGACCAGGTCGAATTCGAGTCGATGCCGGGGCTTGTCGTCAGCCGGACCTGCCCCGTCCCGTCGGCGTTCATGAGGTAGATGTCGTCGTCCCCGCTTCTCGTCGTCGTGAAGGTGATGCGCTTGCCGTCCGAGTGACCAGGCCGGGTCGGTATCGGTCGCGGGGTCGTTCGTAAGGCGAGCTTCTCCGGTGGTGTCCGGGCTCACGACGTAGATCTCGCGGTTGCCGTCCCGCGCGCTTGCGAACGCGATCTTGCCGTTCTCTCCCGGTCGCACGGCCGAGCCCGGCCCGGGGGAGGCGAGGACGCCGATGACGGCGCCGGCGAGAACGAGCCGATGGATACGAGGCACGGGGCGCATCATGGGCTTGCGACGGACGCGCGGCAAGCTTGTTGGCCGGTTCTGCGGGGTGTACAAACGCATCCGTGCTGCAGATTCAGCTGCTCGGGCCGCTCGAGGTTCGAGACGGAGAGCGGGTCGTCGACATCCGCCGGCGAAAGCAGCGCGCGTTGCTGGCCGTGCTCGCCCTCCGCTCGGGCGAAGCCGTCTCGCCCGATCGCCTCGTCGAGGACATCTGGGGTGAGAGCCCGCCGAGGACGGCGCGGCATGCGTTGGAGAATTATGTCTCCGAGCTGAGGCGGACGCTCGGGCATGACCTCATCCGTACCGAGCCGGCCGGCTACCTGCTCGACGTCGCTCCAGAGCACGTCGACGCGCGCCGGCTCGAGCGCCTGCTCGACCGGACGGAGGAGACACCGGCCGAGAAAGCGGCCCGCCTACGCGCGGAGCTTTCCGCGATCCGTGGGCAACCGCTCGAAGACCTGTCCTTCGAGCCGTTCGCGCTCGAAGCAGCACCGCGGCTACAGGAGCTCGAGCTCGCGGCGCGTGAGGAGCTCGTCGGTCTCGAGCTCGAACTGGGCCGGCATGCAGACGTCGTCGTCACACTCGAGACGCTCGTCGCAGCGAATCCGTACCGCGAGCACCTCCGCGCCTTGCTCATGCTGGCGCTCTACCGCTCCGGACGACAGGCGGACGCGCTCGCCGTCTACCAGGACGCTCGTCGCGCGCTCGTGGAGGAGCTCGGAATCGACCCGGGCGACGAGCTCCAGGAGCTCGAGCGCGCGATTCTGCGCCAGGACTCCGAGCTGAAAGCCCCGGCGCGCGTTACGGCGCGTCACGCGGCCGTGGCGACGAGTGCGACGAGCCGCGCGGCTCGAAAGATGGTGTCGGTCGTCGTCGCGAGATTGGCGAACCTGGCCGAGCTCGCCGATCGTCTCGATCCCGAGGTGCTGCGGGCGGTCCTCGATCGCTACGCGGAGCGCGTGCATACGTCGGTCGAACGCCACGGTGGGTTGGCGCGCGCCGAATCGGGGCGTGCGCTTGCCGTGTTCGGCGTTCCGGCGACGCGCGAGGACGACGCGCTCCGAGCGGTACGCGCCGCGGCCGAGATCCGGGCGAGCGCAGGAGTGCTGAACGACGGCCTCTTGCCCGAGCACGGCGTCTTCCTCGAGGTGCGGATCGCTATCGAGACGGGGGAAGCGCTCGTCACGCCGGGCGACGACGAGATCGCGACGGGCCGGCCCATCACGGCCGCCGACGAGCTCGAACGTGCTGCACGACCCGGTCAGATCCTCTTCGGCGAGGCCACCCAGTCGCTCGTGCGTGACGTGGTCGAGGCCGAGCCCGCCGGCGAGGGGACCTACCGGCTGGTCGCGCTGCGCCCGGACGTCCACGGGAGAGCGCTCCGACTGGACTCGCCCTTCGTCGGGCGCCGCCGCCAGCTCGCCGCCCTCTCGAGTGCCTTCGAGAGTGTCGTCACCGATCGCACGCTTCACCTCTTCACGGTTCTCGGCGTTGCTGGGGCGGGGAAGTCTCGGCTCGTCCGTGAACTCCTCGACCAGGTCGGCGACGTGGCTGGGACTCTGCGCGGCCAGTGTCTGCCCTATGGCGAGTCCGAGAGGTTCCGACCGCTGGCCGAGGTCTTCGCGGATTCTCGCCTGGAGCTCGACAACGTGAGCTCTGACCGGCTTCGTGCAGAGCTGGAGACTCGAGCCACAGAGCGTCCGGTCGTGCTCGTTCTGGACGATCTGCAGTGGGCCGAGCCAGCGCTTCTCGATCTCATCGAAGCTGTTGCCGGCGACTCGCGGAACGCCCCGATCCTCCTGCTTGGCACGGCACGTCCCGAGCTGTTCGACATGCGGCCGGCCTGGGGTGGGGGGAAGCCGAACGCGAGCTCCGTCTTGCTCGAGCCGCTGAGCGAGGCCGAGTCCGAGCGCCTCCTCGACAACCTCCTGGGTGAATCCGATCTCCCGGACTCGGTCCACGACTACATCGTCTCCACCTCCGAGGGGAATCCGCTGTTTGTCGAGGAACTCCTCGCGACGCTCGTCGACAGCGAGATCCTGCAACGCCACGAGGGGCGCTGGACGACGACGCAGGTGCCCGTGATTCCGCTGCCTTCCACTATCCAGGCGCTCGTCTCGGCGCGCATCGATCGACTTCCCGAGCCGGAGAGGATCGTTCTCGACCTGGGGTCGGTCGAAGGGAAGGTCTTTCGCAGGGCAGTTGTCGTGCGGCTCGCAGCCGACATGACTGAGGCCGAGGTCAACGCGTGCCTGGTGGCGCTCGTTCGCAAGGAGCTCGTTCGTGCTCACCCAGGGGATGCGGAACGATTCGAGTTCCGTCATCAGCTCATCCGCGAAGCTGCATATGAGTCGATGACGCTGCAGGTGAGGGCCGACCTCCACGAACGGCTCGCGAGCATGCTCGCGCAGCTCGGCCCAGCCCCATCCGAGCCGGGTCAGCTCGTCGACCATCACACCGATCAGGCGCGGCGCTATCGGCTCGCACTCGGCGACCGGAGCAACTAGCGCCGCCGAAAGGCGCTCCGGCACCGCCTGAACACTCCTTGAGCGCTCTGTTCGACCATTCGGCCGACCGCGGCGAGCGGTGCAGATTCCAGCGCTCGTGAGCCTCGTGTGAGGAGTGCGTGAGGAGCCCGCCCGATCGTGGAGTCAAATCCACGAAAGGAGACCCGCCATGCGCAGCATCATCGGTCTAGGGCTCGCGGCGATCGGAGTCGCATCCGTCGCCATCGGTGCGGTGAGCGCACCGGCAGCGAGTACGGACAAGATCGTGTACCACTCGAAGCTCCCCGGGCGTAACAACGAGATCCTGGTCGTCAGCTCGGCCGGCGGAGCACCGACGCGGCTCACGCGGCACAAGGCATCTGACTCGAACCCGACCTGGTCGGCCGATGGGAAGCGGATTGCGTTCGAGAGCAATCGTCGTGGCAACCCGCGCCGGTACGAGGACTCGGACGTCTACGTCATGAAGGCTGACGGAACCGGCATTCGCGAGCTCACCTTCTCGAACGCCTTCGACGGCGATCCGGCGTGGTCTCTGGACGACCGCATCGCGTTCGAGAGCGAGCGAAACGGGAAGGCCGACGTCTGGGTGATCGACGCCGACGGAAGCAACGAGCAGCAGCTCACCAATACGCCGGCGTTCGACGGTGACCCCGCGTGGTCACCGAATGGAGCGAAGATCGCCTTCACGAGTGAGCGCGACAATGGTGATCGCGAGATCTACGTCATGAACGCGGACGGCACGGGTGTGACACGACTCACGAACACGCCGGGCATCGACGAGAACCCGTCGTGGTCGCCGAACGGCCGTCGAATCGCATTCGAGTCCATGCGCGACGGCAACCTCGAGGTGTACGTCATGAACGCCGACGGCTCGAACCAGACCCGCGTCACGAACCACCCGGCGCTCGATGCCCTGCCTTCGTTCTCGCAGAACTCGAAGCAGATCGTGTTCGTGTCCGACCGCATCCGGAAGGGTCAGCGAAGGCTGTTCGTGGCAAACGTCAACGGTTCCGGCGTGCGGATGCTGAGCCGCGGCACCTTCGACATGTCCCCGGACTGGGCGCGCGGATAAGAACGGGTGCCTGAACGCTTGTTGCTGGTGAAATGGTTGCCGGGGGCACAGCGTCCCCGGCAGCCCAGCCGTCCACGCTTGAACCCATCCTGTGTTCGTGAGAGAGTGGCCGATCACCGTCGGGCAGGCGGGACAGGAGGGAAGGGGCGCGTGAGAGCGTCGATTCTCACCCTGATCGCAATCGTCGTGGCTGCGGGGATCACCGTTCCGAGAGCCGCTCCCGCCCGTACCACGACGTCAGTCGAAGGCGCGCCGAACCCGATCCAGTCGGAGAACGCGTTGCCGGGAGCCGGCGAGGCGGCGTGGCTGCCTCCGACCTATCCAGCGACGAGCATCGAAGGCTACGCATCGGAGACGAGCGTCCTGCCCGGCGAGGATTTCCACCTGCACGTCGGCACGGTCGAGGGTCTGCGGTACAGGGTCGAGCTCTATCGCCTCGGTTGGTACGGGGGCCGGGGCGCGCGGTTGATCTCGTGCCTGCCGAGCTGCGGCGGAGACGAGGCGGGTTCGGTCATGGGGTCGCCCCGAGCGGATCCGGCGACGGGCGTGGTGCGCGCCGACTGGCCGGTCACCGACACGATCTCCGTACCGTCGAGCGCGGTCAGCGGCTACTTCTACGCTCTGCTGCGCGTCACGAGTGGAGGAGACGATGCAGGAGCACGCGGATACGTGCCGATCATCGTCCGGGACCCGCCTGGTCGCCGCTCGCGGATCGTCGTCCAGGTTCCCGTGAACACCTGGCAGGCGTACAACCCGTGGGGCGGGAAGAGCCTCTACCCGTTCAACAGCACCGATCTCGCCCCCGCTGTCCGGGTCTCGTTCGAAAGACCGCTCGCGTTCACAGCGCAGGGCCCGTTCGACTGGGAGATCAACCTCGTGCGGTTCCTCGAGCGCGAAGGCTACGACGTCTCATACCAGACCGATGTCGACACGGATCTCCGTCCGGAGAGCCTCCTCGAGCATCGACTCGTGATCGTCGGCGGGCACGACGAGTACTGGAGCAAGCGCATGCGCGACGCTTTCGACGCCGCTCGCGCGGTCGGCACGAACCTCGCGTTCATGAGCTCGAACGCTGCCTACTGGCAGGTTCGCTACGAGGACGGCAGACGAACGCTCGTCGGCTACAAGGAGGCGGCCCCCGACCCGGAGCTGGATCCAGCGATGCGGACCGTGCGTTTCCGGGATCTCGTCCCCCGACGCCCGGAGTGCGATCTCGAGGGGGTCATGTACTACCGCATCCGCGAGCATCAGACAGGCCCGGTCGATTACACGGTGACCGAGGCTGCAACGACCGACCCATGGTTCGCGGGGACGGGATTCGTGCCCGGGGACAAGGTCCTCGACGTCGTGGGGAACGAGTGGGACTCGCTTCCGGAGCAGCCCGTGCCTCCCCAGTGCGTGAAGCCAGGGCTCGTCGACCTTTTCCACTACGACGGCGAACCGCAGAAAGCGGATGCCGTTCGGTTCACGACAACGTCAGGCGCGCGCGTCTTTGCCGGAGGAGCGCAGCAGCTCTCGTGGTCGCTCGACCCCTTCAACACCGGACGCTTCGGCCGCACGCTTCCTGCAGATGCGCGCCTGCAGCGGTTCGTCCGGAACGCGCTCGCCGACTTGATGCGTCCTGCCCGGGCGAGGGCGCTCGAGGCGGAGGTTGACAGGAGGAAGGTGACGCTGCGAATCAGGAGACATCCGGATCCACGCATCCGCAGCTTCACGATCGTCCGGCATCGCGGCTCGTCCATCTTCGCGGTCGACGGTGCCGGTGTCGCTCGCGTGTGTCGCACGACCACCCCCGTGTGCACGAACCGCCGCGTGCCCAAGGGGACATATCGCTACGCGACGATCGTCGAGGACGTGTGGGGGACGTCGTCGCCGACGTTCTCGCGCAAGGTCGTCATTCGGGTGCCGCGCAGATGACTCGCCGCGTGATTCCCCTCCTGTTGGCGACCTGGCTGGTGCTCGGGACGCCGGCGGCAGGTACGCCGACCTGGGGCGCGCCGGTCCAGATCTCGACTGGAGATCGTGCGCTAGGGCCTGACTTGGCAATGAACAGCGCGGGTGAGGCGATCGTCGTGTGGGACCACGAACTGGGATCGGACTGTCCGACCTCGCCGGCGTCGCTCTCGTGCATCCACATCGTCGAGGCGGCTACTCGTGCGCGCGGATCGACCGCATGGCAAGCGCCCATCGAGATCTCGAGGCCCGGCATCGGGTCGGCTCCACTCGCGGCGATCGACCCGAACGGAAACGCGGCGATTCTCTGGGTGCACGACATCGGCGACGACCGCGTACTGCAGGCGACGTATCGGCGTGGCCCTTCCGGTTCGTTTCCCGAGCCGAACGACCTGTCGGCGTCAGTGCGCAGAATCGGTGAGCACTACGTCGCACTCGATGCAGCAGGCAATGCCGTTGCAGTGTGGGCTGAGCGCTCAGTTGGAGTGAGAGAGGAAGCCATGGTCGCGGTCCGGTCAGCGCAGACCGGCGGATGGGGTTCGCCAGCACGGCTCACTGGGCCAGCCTGGGGCGTGGCGAGTGGCCCAGTCGTTCACGTCTTTCCTTCCGGTGCAGCCATCGTGGCCTGGATCGAGAGCAACGGTGTCGTGAAGGCCTCCTTGGGCGACATCACGAGTGGACGCTGGGATTCGCCGGTTGCGCTTACCGGATCCGCAGGTCCCCCGAAGCTCGGAGTTCGGATGGCCGCCGACGACGCCGGCGACATCGTTGTCGTCTGGGCGAGTGGCGAGCCCGCCGGGCCGACAACTGCGCAAGGCGTCTTTAGGTCGCGAGACGGGAGCTGGAGGGGGCTTGAAGAGATCGGGCCAATGAAGGACGGCGCCGCGGCCGAGCTCGAGGTCGCCATCGACGCTGCGGGGCGCGCCGTTGCTCTGTCGGTCGCTCCCACAGGCATCAGCGCGGCGGCGCGAGGTTCCAGCGGCACATGGGATCGCTCTGCCGTGTCGGCTTCTAACGCAGTCGTCGCGCAGCCCCGGATCGCGATGGACAACCGCGGAAACGCCGTCGCGCTGTGGGTGGCGGGGAACGAAAGAAGGCTTGGCGTCGCATTGAGGCCGGCTGCGTCAGGTGCGTGGAACAGGTCGGGTGAGCTCTCGCGGGTCGCAGTGTCCCATCCGCAGGTGGCCATGCACGGCGCCGACGGTGTTGCGGTCTGGGAGCGGAACGACGCCCAGCGTGTCGTTCTCGAGAGCGCCGATCTTGCGGGGAGGGGACCGGTTCTCGAAAGCGTGATCGCTCCGAAACGTGTCGTCGCAGGAGCGTCCGCGAGGTTCTCGGTCGAGCTCGTGCCGTGGGCGTCGCCTCTGGCCGGAAAGCCACTCTGGCGGTTCGGTGACGGGAGCTCTGCGGAGGGAGCAGTGGTGGTTCATACCTACGCGCGACGTGGGCGCTTCGAGCTTTCCGTTTCGCAGAAGGATGCTGCAGGTGACGTCTCGTCGGCCGCCTCAACGATCACCGTGCGCGCCGCGACCGTTCGGAACGAGCGACGCCCGTTCGTCAAGGGCAAGCCGCGCGTCGGGAGCACGCTGACATGCTTCCACGGCGCCTGGTCGGGCTCACCGCCGATCCGGTTTCGGTACGGCTGGAAACGAAACGGGCAGACGATTCCCCGCGCAACGCAAAGTCACTATCGGCTTGTCCTGCGCGATGCCGGTTCGCGGATCGTCTGCCAGGTCGCTGCGACGAATCCGGCGGGTCGGGCGCGCGCGAGATCTTCGATCGTGCGCGTTGAGCGGTGACGAGCGCGTAGCGCGCGATGCGCAAAGCTCCTCGATCGCGTGTGAGTGACGCATGAGGCATCGGCGCTTCCATCGGAGGGTCAATCGAGAAGGGAGTGCCATGTCCAGCACCAATCGCCGATGGGGAGTCGCATTCGTCGTTGCCGCGGCGATTGCCATCGCTCCCGTTGCCTACGGGCTCGCACGGCTCGAGCACCAACCGCCTCACGGGTCAGCGGTTGGCGAGGTTGCGCTCGACGAAAACGTGTTGCTGACCCCGGATCTGATCCGAGCGTTCGTACCGACGGGAAGCAAGAGCCATCGCTGCCTCGTGACGTTCGCGGAGTCGACGATCGGAGATGCGCTCGGGCCTGCGCCGTTCTGTGGCCCGCGGACGGTCGATGGGGTCAACGGCGTGCTGATCACGATCAACCTCGAAGAGGAGGTCGCCGATCTCTACCTGTCGCTCACGGTGTTCCAGCAGTTCTCAAAGGGTTACGGCCCACCAGTGCTCTATCGGGGAATCTAGGAGGCAAGGACGGTCGGGTCACGCCTACCCGACGCGGCGCGATCGGAGCCGTACCGGGCATGGCCTCGCTCGGATTGGCTAGCGTGACCCGATGTCCACGACCACGCTCGCCCTCGAGCAGCAGCTCGAGCAGTACCGCGTCGAGCTGACGGCCTACTGCTACCGCATGCTCGGCTCGATCGACGCCGAGGACGCCGTCCAGGAGACGTTCATTCGCGCGTGGCGGGCATCGACCGCTTCGAGGGCCGCGCCGCGTTTCGCTCCTGGCTCTACCGCATCGCGACGAACGTCTGCTTCGACATGCTCGACAGCCGCAAGCGGCGGGCGCGGCCGATGGATCTCGGGCCTTCCGGGGCGCCGATCGTCGAGAACCTGCGGACGCCCGACCAGCTCTGGATCGAGCCGATGCCCGACAGCCGCGTGTCGCCGAGGGCGATCCGGCCGAGGTCGCCGATGCGCGGGAGTCGGTCCGGCTCGCGTTCGTCGCCGCGCTGCAGCACCTACCGCCGCGACAGCGCGCCGTACTCATCCTCTGCGAGGTGCTTCGCTGGAAGGCGACCGAGGTCGCCGAGCTCCTCGACACCAGCGTCGCCTCTGTGAACAGCGCGCTGCAGCGCGCGCGCGCGACGCTCGAGGCGAGCGACGTCGACCCCTCGACCCCGGCGGCCTCCGTCGACGCGCCGACGCGGAGCTCCTCCGCCGCTACGTCGCGGCGTTCGAGCAGCTACGACATGGACGCGCTCACGTCGCTGATCCACGAGGATGCGACGCAGTCGATGCCGCCGTTCGACCTCTGGCTCACCGGGCGCGACGACATCTTCACGCTGGTGGTTCGGGCCGGCAACGGCTGCCGCGGCTCGCGCGTCATCCCGTGGAGTCGGCGAACGGCGCGCCCGCATTCGGCCAGTACAAGCCGCGCGAGACGGCGACGGCTACGAGCCGTGGGCGCTACAGGTGCTCGAGATCGAGAACGGGCGCATCGTCGAGCTCACGTTCTTCCTCGACACCGCGACGCTCTTCCCGCGCTTCGGGCTTCCGCTCGAGTTCACGGAGTAGCCTGGCCTCAGTCCGTTCGGCAGCACGTCGCGTCAGGCCCATGAGCTCGACGAGCTCGAGGAGCGGCTCGATGCGTTCTGCAGGCCGCACGGCGCAGCCGTGTCTCATCGCGCCGCGACCTGGAGACGCGCGAGCGCGTCGACCTCACCGCATCCGGTCGACGCCGGCCCGTCGCAGTCGACCACGACCGCCGGCTCTCGGCGAGCGAGCGGCACAGAGCCGACGCACGAGCCCAGGCAGATCGGCGCGGCGGAGCGGGCCGCGGATGGTGAAGACGACCTCGTGCGGCCCGACGTGGGCATCGCTCGTTAGACGGGCGGAATTCCGGAAACTGAGCGGTCGGCACGCGAGGAGCTCGACCGATTGGTAGACCATGGGCGAGGAAACACCGTCCAGTCGACCGGAGATCCGACCGTAGGCGGGTCGTCACCCGCAGCGAGCAACCGGGGGGTTTTGGACATGTCCGAGCAGGAACGACCTCGCAGCACACGAACGACTTTCGACCGGCGCTCTCGCGCGCTGGATGCGCGCGTGCGCCAACCACACGTGGCGGTCGTCATCGGCTGGGTCGCGATCATCGCCGTCCTGATCGTGCTCGTCGTCACCGTCGGCGGCAGCCTGAAGGACGAGTTCGAGATCCCGGGCTCGGACACGCAGAAGGCGACCGACCTCATCGAGTCGGAGTTCGCGTCCGAGCAGGGCTCGCGTGCTCAACCTCGTCTTCGCGGCTCCCGAGGGCCAGCGGCTCGACACGCCCGAGCGCAAGGCCGCGATCGAGAAGCGCGATCGCGAGCTCAAGACGTCCGAGTTCAAGCCGACACGGACCGGGCCGGGATCGAGAGCGTCGGCGACCCGTTCTCCAGCGAGAACACGTTCTCCGACGACGGTCGGATCGCCTACGCGGAGGCGCAGTTCGTCGGACGTCATCGAGACGAAGGACCGCGATCGCGGGTCGTCGCCGTGCAGGACGCCGTTCGCGACGACGGTCGAGCCGGCGGGCGTCACCGCCGAGTTCAACGGCGACGCCGAGTTCCCGCCGATCGAGCAGGGCACGCAGGAGCTGCTCGGCTTCCTCGCGGCGTTCATCGTCCTGCTGATCGTCTTCCGCACGTTCGTCGCGACCGCGATCCCGATCGCGCTCGCGCTCGTCGCCGTCGCGACGGCGTTCATCCTGCTCTTCATCCTCGCCGGGCTGACCGACATCAACACGATCACGCCCATCCTCGTGTCGATGATCGGGATCGGCGTCGGCATCGACTACTCGCTCTTCATCGTCACGCGGTTCCGCCAGTACCTCCACGAGGGTCTGCCGCCGTGCGACGCCGCGGCCGAGGCGGGCGCGTCGGCGGGTCGGGCGGTGCATCTTCGCCGGCCTGACGGTCGCGATCTCGGTCACCGGCCTCGCGTTCTTCGGCCTCGACTTCGTCACGAAGCTCGGCATCGGCGGCGCCCTCGGCGTCCTGACGACGGTCCTGATCGCGAACTCGCTGCTCATCGCCGTGCTGGCGAAGCTCGGACACAAGGTCGATCGCCTGAAGGTTCCGTTCCTGAAGCCGATCGACGACTCGGAAGCAGCACGGCGAGAACACGCTCATCGCACGCTGGGGCCGGTTCGTGACGGCGCACGCGAAGCCGGTGTTCTGGATCCTGCTCGCGATCGGGCTCGTGCTCGCCGCGAGCTCGGCGCTCGTGCGGCTCGGCGCGTCGGATCAGGGAACGCAGCCGACGCAGCAGACCGCGCGCCGCGCGTACGACCTGCTCGCGGAGGGCTTCGGGCCGGGCTTCAACGGCCCGATCCCGATCGTCGTCGACGTCAACGGCGACGAGCAGGCGCCGCAGCGCGTGTACGACGGCGTCCGGGCGCTCGAGAGCAGGGCGACGTCGCGTCCGTCGGCGAGCCGCAGTTCAACGACGCGAAGTCGCGTCGCGATCGTGTTCGTCACCCCGGGCTCCGCGCCGCAGGACGAGGCGACAGCTGATCTCGTCCACCGCCTGCGCGACGACGTCGTACCGGCTGCGACGGAAGGCAGTGCGAGCCGCCGTCTACGTCTCCGGCCTGAACGCGGCGTTCATCGACATCGCCGACCGGATCATGCAGCGGCTGCCGATCTTCCTCCTGTACATCATCGGCGTCACGTTCCTCGTGCTCGCGATGGCGTTCCGGTCGATCGTCGTCTCGCTGACGGCGGCGATCACGACGATCCTGTCCGCGTTCGTCGGCTTCGGCGTCCTGACGCTCGTCGTCCAGGAGGGCCACCTCTGGGCCTGACGGGGCTCGACGTCGACGGGCCCGATCGAGACGTTCGTGCCGCCGATCGCGTTCGCGATCCTCTTCGGGCTCTCGATGGACTACATGGTCTTCCTGACGAGCCGCATCCGCGAGGAGCACGTCCACGGCCTCGAGACGAGGGCGGCGGTCGAGCACGGCATCGCGGCGATCGGCCGCGTCATCGTCGCCGCGGCGATCATCATGGCCACGGTCTTCTCGGCGTTCATCCTCACGCCGGACCGCATCTCGAAGGAGTTCGGCCTGCTGCTCGCGGTCGCGATCCTCACCGACGCGCTGGTCGTGAAGATGACGCTGATCCCGGCCTTCTTCACGCTGCTCGCGCGAGAAGACGTGGTACATCCCGCGCTGGCTCGACCGGCTGCTGCCGAACATCACGATCGAGCCGCCGCACGACGGCGACGAGCCCGCTCCGCGGTCGTGCAGGCCGGAGCCGAGCGAGGCCGACGTCTTAGAGCGATGACTTTCGCGGTCGTCGGAGGTCTGAACACCAGACACCGACGACCGCGAAAGGATGCCGCCATGACTCTCGACTCGCGCGCCCGCTGGCTGGCACTCCTCGATCGTCTGCCTGGGCGATCTGATGATCGTCCTCGACGTCACGATCGTCGGCGTCGCGCTGCCGTCGATCCGCGAGGACCTCGGGTTCTCGGAGACGTCGCTCGCGTGGGTCGTGAACGCGTACCTGCTCACGTTCGGCGGGTTCCTGCTGCTCGGCGGACGGCTCGGCGACCTCTTCGGGCATCGGCGCCTCTTCCTCATCGGGATCGCCGCTCTTCACGGCCGCCTCGCTCGCCTGCGGGCTCGCGAGCTCGCAGGCTGCGCTCGTCGGCGCGCGGGCGGTGCAGGGAGTCGGCGGCGCGATCGTCTCGGCGGTCGCGCTCTCGCTGATCGTGACGCTCTTCACCGAGCCGGCCGAGCGCGCGAAGGCGATGGGCGTCTTCGGGTTCGTCGCGGCGGGCGGCGGCTCGATCGGCGTGTCTGCTCGGCGGGATCCTCACGGACGCGCTCGCCTGGAACTGGATCTTCCTCGTCAACGTCCCGATCGGCATCGCGGTCGTCGCGTTCTCGCTCTTGGTGCTCCCGGCGGGAGCGGCGTGGGCTCGCGGCGTGCGGCTCGACGTCGCCGGCGCGATCGACGGTGACCGCGTCGCTGATGGTCGCGGTCTACGCGATCGTGAACGGGAACGAGGTCGGCTGGACGACGACGCGGACGCTCGGGCTGCTCGCCGTGGCAGGAGCGCTGCTGGCGCTGTTCCTCGTCATCGAGTCGCGCGTCGAGGCGCCGCTCGTGCCGCTCGGGCTCTTCCGGCTCGCGCAACCTCGCGGTCTCGAACGTCGTCGGCGTGCTCTGGGCGGCGGCGATGTTCGCGTGGTTCTTCCTCTCCGCGCTCTATCTCCAGCTCGTGCTCGGCTACAGCCCGCTCGAGGTCGGGCTCGCGTTCCTCCCCGGCAACCTCATCATGGCCGTGTTCTCGCTCGGCCTCTCGGCGAAGCTCGTGATGCGCTTCGGGATTCGCACGCCGCTCGGTGTCGGCCTCGGCCTCGCGGCTCTCGGCCTGCTGCTCTTCGCGCGCGCGCCGGTCGACGGATCCTCTGATCGACGTGCTTCCGAGCATGGTCCTGCTCGGCCTCGGCGCGGGCATGGCGTTCAATCCGCTGCTGCTCGCGGCGATGGGCGACGTCCCGCAGGAGGAGGCCGGCCTCGCGTCGGGCGTCGTGAACACGGCGTTCATGATGGGCGGCGCGCTCGGCCTCGCCGTGCTCGCGAGCCTCGCCGCGTCGCGCACCGAGACGCTGACGGCGACGGGAGCGGCGAGCTCGCCGCGCTCGCGGGCGGCTATCACGCCGCATTCCTCGTCGGTGCGATCTTCGCCGCGAGCGCGGCGGCGATCGGCGGCGCTCATGCTCCGTCCCGCCGGGGCGACGGCGATGCATGCGGAGCACGCTGACGCGTCGCTCGCAGACGCGGCGTGAGTGCCCGCTACGGGACGTACTGCTGGTCGATCGCGCAGACCGTGTCGATGTGGACACGAATCCAGACGCCCGTGTCGAGTGGCTCGAACAGCTCGACCGGCTTCTCTCCGTCGACGAGCTGCGCGAGCTCCGCGACCGTGATCGGCGTTGCGCCGAAGCTCTGCGGATCACCCTCCCTCGTCAGAACGGTGACGGGGGTGTCCGCGGGCACGAGGTAGGTCAGGAGCCGGTGACCCTCTTCGATTCGGTAGTTGTCGTTGGGGACGGGCTGGCCCGGTTCGACCTCTCCGTCCTCGGCAGCGGCGTCGTTCGCCGTCTCACCGCTGGTGAACCACGCCGGATCGAACGCATCCGATACCCGTCGCCGTCGGGCGTCAGCGAGGCGATGTGGCCGAAGACAGGTCCCCGCAAGCAGTCGCGGCGGTTTCGTCTTCGTCGTCGGTGAAGTACAGGCCGGCGAAGACGCCGGCGGTCACCGCAGCAGCGGCGGCGATGACAGCGAGGACGATGAGCGCGACTTCACGATCTCGCGTTTGACGTTACGCCGCTTTCGCCTGCGTTTTTGACGAAAGGACTGAAATGGACTTCAAGCTCGAGCTCGGGCTCTCCCGGTCTTGGACTGGATCGGGCGAAGGCGTTCTATACCGAGAAGGCTGGCTTCGACTCGATGTCACCATGCCCCGAACGCGAATTCCGCGTGGTGCAGATGACCTGCCGGGATTGGCATGCTGATCACCATCGGGAGGGCATCACGAGTGCCGAGGCGGACTGATCCCGCAGGACCCCTTTCGTCACCGACATCCAGGCCGCGCGCGACGTGTTGAGGCAGCGCGGTGTCGAGGTGAGCGACATTCGCCACATGTCTCCGACGCCTGGGTGGACGGGGTCGATCCCGAGACGGGGACTACGGGTCGTTCGCCGACTTCGCCGATCCGGACGGCAACACGTGGGTGCTTCAGGAGGTGCGGACGGGCAGACCGAGTCGTAATGGCGGCGTAGGACGAGGCTGCTCGCCGCGGCAAGCGATGACGGCTGGGCCACGATTCGTCTCGTGGGACCGTGCGCGGAGGGCGAGGAAGTCACGTCGACCTCCTCGCCCTCGCGATGATCAGCTGAGGACGCCGCGATACGACGTGTCGTCGAAATGCAGACCTCCTCGCATCGAAGCGAGCCCCCCAGTGCTCTTGGTCACCACGCCGAGGACGCGCAGACTCGAGGGGAAGAACGTCTCGCAATCGAATTCCGCCGTGAACACGAGCCGCCACGTCAGTGTTCCCGGTCTCCCGCCGCGGACAGAGCCCGAGAACGTCTCGACGCCGTGGCCGTACGTTCGGCCCGTCGCGCAGTTGATGACCTGATCGAAGCTGGAGATGGATTCACCGACGAGATCACCCTCGTAGCGGGACCTGAATCCAGACGTGCTGCAGTGCAGCTGGACGTCGTCGAGTGCAGCGCACTGGTCGTGCCGAAGTCGACCGCCGTATAGGTGCCGGACACGAGCCCGGTTGCGGACGCAGCGCCCAAGGCGTTTCCCGCGAGCCCGGCCGAGAGCGACGCCGTGAGCACGAGCACCGCGAGCATGCCTCTGCCGCCGCGGCCCCGCCTGGTCGGACGCGCCCGGCGTGTCTTCGTCGTCGAGGTCAACACATCTGCCTCCTTCTGTTGCCGTGCCCACCGGTCGGTGGGTCGTCCCGACCGTACGAGGACTGGTCTGCGAGCTCGTCAGGGCGATCCCGGAGGTTGCCGACGGTTCAGGGGCATCCCGGAGTCGACGCACCCAAAAGGCATGTCAGTATCGACCGATGGGCACGACGGTGCTGATCGTCGACGATCATCCGACCTTCAGGCGGTTCGCGCGTCGATTCCTGGAGGACGCCGGCTTTTCGGTCGTCGGCGAAGCCGCAGGCGCCGCGGAGGCGATTGCGGCGGTCTCAGCGCTTCGTCCTGACGCCGTTCTCCTCGATGTGATTCTGCCGGACGGGTCCGGCGTCGACGTCGCCCAGGTCCTGGCTCGCACCGATCGCGCGCCTCACGTCGTGCTCACCTCGAGCCGCAGCGCCGATGATCTCGGTGTCGCGGTCGAGTCGTCGGCACGTGCGGGTTCCTTCCGAAGGATCGTCTCAGCGGTCCCGCGTTCGCCGCGCTGCTGGAGGAACGATGACGTACTGGCAACGCGGAGCACGCACCGCGGGGTGGTGGGCGGCTGCGGTTCTCGGGCTCCTGGTCGTTACGGCTATCTCGGGGGCCCGACACCACGCGGGCGTGCTGGACGGTCGGGCCGTCTTTTTTCGGCCTGACGATGGCCGTCGGGATGTTGGTCGGGCTGTGGGTCTGGGGATGGCGACCCGCGACGCACATGGGGCCGCTCATGTTCTGGTGGCCCGCGCTTGGCTCGCGAGCGAGCTGCCGGGCGCCTTTCCCGCTTCGCGTGTTGCGTCGACGATCGGCGTCGCCCTCTTCGTCGTTGGCCCAATCGTCTTCGCCCAGATGGCTCTCTCGTATCCCACCGGGCGCCTGCTGCCGGGACCACTCGCTTGGGTCTTCGTCTTCGTCCTCGGTTACGCGGCCCAGGCGATCCAGAACGTCTACAACATGCTCTTCCTCGATCTGCGCGAGTGCCCCGTCTGCCCGCCTCCGCGGGTTCCGACACTGCTCCACGTCGATGCATCACCGCCCATCTCGCTCGAGGACTGGAATCACTGGTGGCTCGTGTTCGTCCTGGCGATCCTCCCGATCGGGCTGTTTCTCCTCTACCGCGCCTATGCGAGAGCGAGCCGGGCGGCACGCCGGTCGATCGGCCCCGTCGTCCTCACCGCCACCTTCATCACGTGTACGTCCTGGATCTCCGGCTACGCGGTGCTGACCGACCGATTCGCGGTACTGACGCCGATCTCCTGGCTCCAGACCACCGGCGCACTCGTCGCCGCCCTGACTGCCTTGATCAGAGTGGCTCTCGTTTGGCAGGCACGGGGCGCGGTAGGCGATCTCGTCGTCGAGCTCGACAGGATCGAGCCCGGAGGCGTGCGCGATGCGCTCGCCCGGGCGATCGGCGACCCGACGCTCGAGCTGGCGCTCTGGCTTCCGGATCGCGGCGTATGGGCGGAAGAAGGCGGGCGTGAGCTCACGCTTCCCCGTGGGTCCGACCGCGCCGTGACACCCGTGGGGTCAGGGCTCGCGGCGATGATCCACGATCCCGTGCTCGTCGACCAGCGACCGCTCCTCGAGGCTGCGGGCTCGGCTGCGCGACTCGCGCTCGAGAACGAGCAGCTGCATGCCGAGCTTCGCCTGCAGCTCGCCGAGCTCCGCGAATCGAGGGCGCGAATCGTGCGCGCGGGAGACGTCGAGCGCCGACGGCTCGAGCGAGACCTCCACGACGGTGCTCAGCAGCGCCTGCTCGGGATCGGCATGGCACTTCGGCTGCTTCGGACGAGGGTGGACGGAAACGACGAGGCGGCTGCGCTCGTCGACGAGGCCGAGACCGAAGCCCAGAGTCGCACTTCGCGAGCTCCGCGAGCTCGCTCGCGGCATTCACCCGGCAATACTCACCGACCAGGGCCTCGACGCGGCTGTGCGAACGCTGGCCGAGCGCGCACCGATTCCGGTGGAGGTGAGCGCGCCCTCCGGGCGCCTTCCTCCGCATGTCGAGACGGCTGTGTACTTCGTCGTGGCCGAGGCGCTCGCGAACGTCGCGAAGCACGCACGTGCCGGAAGGGGAAAGGTCACCATCGTGCGCGGTGCTGGGTCGTGACGGTCGAGGTCGAGGACGACGGCGTCGGCGGAGCTCGTCTCGACGGCGGCTCCGGACTTCGCGGCCTCGTCGACCGGGTCGGAGCGCTGGACGGTCGCTTGCTCGTCGACGACCGGCCCGGAGCGGGAACCCGGCTCCGCGCGGAGATTCCATGCGAGTCGTAATCGCCGACGATTCGGCGCTGCTGCGCCAGGGGCTCGCACGGCTGCTCGACGATGCCGGTGTGGATGTCGTCGGTCAAGCCGCCGACGCTCCGGAGCTTCTGACGATCGCCGAAGCCGAGCATCCCGACGTCGCCATCGTCGACATCCGCATGCCGCCGACCCACTCCGACGAGGGTCTCGTCGCGGCCGAGGTCATCCGGCGTCGCTTCCCGCAGGTGGGCGTGCTCGTCCTGTCGCAGTACGTTGAGCCTGCATATGCGCTTCGGCTGATCGAGGAAGCCAACGGCGGCTGTGGCTACCTCCTGAAGGATCGCGTCCTGGATGCGAGCGAGCTCGTCTCGGCGCTGGAGCGCATCGACGCGGGAGAGCTGGTGATCGACTCCGAGCTCGTCGAGCAGTTGCTCGGACGTCCAAGAGAGCCGAACCCGCTCGGCGAGCTTACGAAGAGGGAGCGCGAGGTGCTCGGATTGATGGCCGAGGGGCTCACCGATCGCGGCATTGCCGCGCGCCTCTGGCTGACCCCGCGCACGGTCGAGACGCACGTGCGTCACATTCTTCGCAAGCTCGAAATCGGTGCGGACGCAACGAGCAATCGCCGTGTTCACGCGGTGCTTGCCTACCTGCGCTACGGGTAGTCAGTCCGGGAGCAACGGCATCGAGATCCCG
>CAVZNF010000011.1:0-227656 GCA_963776565.1 uncultured Gaiellaceae bacterium | reverse complement strand
CCGCACCGAATCCGCCGACGAGCTGCGCGATCCAGTAGGGGATGACGTCCCGGCTGGGGAATCTGCCAGCGATCGCGAGACCTGCGCTCACAGCGGGATTGAAGTGGCCTCCCGAGATGTGGCCGAAGGCTGTGATCGCGAGCGCGAGCCCGAATCCGAATCCTGCAGCGACCCCGATGGGCGTGATCGCGTCGGCTCCGATGTCGACGACAACGGCAATGCCGCTGAAGCCGAGGAAGAAGAAGAGAAACGTGCCGAGCGCCTCTGCTCCGAGGCGAATGCCCAGTGGCTGATCCATCGTCCGAACCTCCCGATTTCGGTTTCAGGGCGCGGTTCGCCGATTCCTGCCCGGTTCCTTCGCCGCGCCGCTGCTCGAGGAGCGTGGCGCGAACCTGACCGATGACGTCTCCAGCCCTACCTAACACGGCCCTTACCGTCTTTGCGTACCATGCCGCGCCATGCGTTTGAAGCTCGCCCTCATCGCCGTCGGTTTGGTCGCGGCAATCGCCGTGACCGGAGCTTCCGCCGCGGACTTCAACCACGACGACGGCCCGTGTTTCGAAACGCCAGGTGAGGCGCTTCTGGGCCGTTGTCCGACGGGGTACGTCGGCGTGGAATACAAGATCCAGATCCTGTCCGAGGACGGCTCGGGCTGCGAGCCCTACGACTACTTCGAACTGCACAATGGAGCGCTTCCGCCGGGCCTCTCGATGACGCGCAAGGGCGTCATCTCCGGCGTGCCCACGAGCGCTGGCTTTACGCGCTTCTGGCTCTGGGATCGTGACCAGACCTTCGCGGAAGGCGGACCTGATTGGTGCGTGGACGAGGACAAATCGGAGCGTGAGTTCAGCATCCAGATCGATCCCGGACTCGCAATCGTCAACGAGTCGGTCAAGCCGGCCTGCGTCGGCCAGCCTTATACCGAGACACTCACAGCCAAGCAGGTCACGAGCCTGAACCCGCCCACCGGTAACGACGTGCAGGCGTCGTGGTCCGTGCGAATCAGGAGTGCTTCCGCCGGGCCTCGCGCTCTCGCCGCAGGGTCTGCTCACCGGGACGCCCGACGGCCGAAGGCAGCTGGGGCTTTGTCATCAGAGCGCAGAACGGCAGCACGATCGACTTCGAAGGAGTATGCGCTGACCGTCCGCCAGCCCTTGAGCGTGAAGTCTCCGTTCGGCCCTGCGCGGCCGCCGAGCAGCGAAGTCGGGATTCGTCTCGCGAAGACCTTCACCGCGGCGGGCGGAAGCGGCCCCTACACCTGGGCACTCGCATCGGGGACATTGCCCACCGGCGTCACGCTCGACCCCGCAAAGGGCACGATCAGCGGAACGCCGCAGACAGCAGGGGTCTTCGCGTTCGGCGTCACCGCGACGGACAGCGAGGGCCGCGTAACTAGGTCCGCTGCTGCGTTGATCGTTGCGCCACGACTCACGATCAGGACCCTCCGCTTGAAGCCCGCGAAGGTCGCAAGCACGTACCAGTTGAAGCTGGCGACCGTTGGCGGCGTCCAGCCCGTGAAGTGGAGCGTCGTTCGCGGCACGCTCCCGCCCGGCCTCAAGTTGTCGCAGAAGACCGGCACGATCGCAGGGACTCCGCGTCAGAGCGGAAGCTTCCGCATAACGCTCGGGGCGCGGGACGCGCTCGGGGCGAAGTCGCAGAAGGCGCTCGTCTTTCTCGTCACCGGCTGAGCCGGCTCGCCGAGTCGGGCGCGCTCCCGCTTCGCAATACGATTGGGTTTCGCACTCCTCGACGGGTCGGTGGAGGGCGGGCGACCGGGCTCGAACCGGCGACATCCAGCTTGGTAGGGAGAGAGCCCGAAGCGACTCAAGCCGACTCGAGCCGACAGGCTCAAGCCCGCATCGATCACTAGAGCCGCCTTCCCGAAGCTTTCAGGTGCGGCAACTCAAGAGGTAGCTCCCGTCTGCCGATGCCGGAGCGGTGGCTGCCGAAGGCGTTCCCATTACGGCGGAAGCGGAGATCGCGCCGCCCGGGGCGATCGCGACTGCGGCGAGACTGTTCGGTGACGCATACCCGCCGGTCACCGGTCAGCGTGCCATCCGGGTTGCAGGTGTCGCGCTGCTCGTGGCAACGGCTCTGTATGTGCCCTGGATGCTGTCGTCGCTCAACCGATCAGTCCCTTGGCTGGCATGGCCGTTCGCGATCACGAACCTCTTTACGCTCGCGACAGGCTTGCTCGCCGTGTTCAACTCATGGTGGAGGGTGGCCCCGAAGCCGAGGTCCGTCCCGTCGGGCTCCGAGCCGGCAGTCGGGGTGATCGTCACGGCTTGCGGTGAGCCGGTGCCAATGATCATGCGGACAGTCGTGTCGGTCCTCGATCAGGATTGGCCGCTGGATCGGCTTGTTCTCGTCGTCAGTGACGACGGTCACGATCCCACCCTCCAAGCGGCGCTCGAGGCGTATCCGGTGCTGTACCACTCACCACCACCACGCGATTCTCCGGGGCGCGACGGTGCCGCAAAGGCGGGCAACCTCAACTCAGCGCTCGCAATGCTCGACGAGCGGTTCCCGGAGATCCGATACATCGAAACGCGCGATGCAGACGACGAAATGGGCTCGCAGGCCTTTCTCCGCCAGGTAGTGGGACAGCTCGAGGCGAACGAGCGTCTCGCATTCGTCCAGACCATCAAGGAAGCGCAGGTGAGTGCCGGCGACCCCTTCAACAACCGCGAGGGGATCTTCTATCGCGGCCAAATGCTCGCACGCAACGCCTCGAACGCTGTCTTCCCCTGCGGCTCGGGCGTCGTCTGGCGGCGCAGTGCGCTGCGAGACATCGGTGAGTTTCCAACGTGGAACCTCGTCGAGGACATTCAGTCCGGTGTCGAGGCTCTTCGCCGGGGGTGGCAGAGCATGTACCTCCCGATTGTCGGCGCGGTGGGACAGCACTCACCGGAGGACGTGCCGAATGTCTACAAACAGCGTGGTACTTGGGCGATCGACACGGTCCGGCTGATCGTCTGGCGCGGACTGCGGGGTATGGACGTTCGCCAGAAGGCACAGTTTCTTGAGCTCTTGTTCTTCTACCTGTCCAGCTTCACCGTTCTCGTCTACGTTCCAACTCTCTGCCTCGCGCTTCTGGGCTGGGTGCCGCTGGATAGCAGCGCCATGGGCTTCGTGACCCGCATGCTGCCGATGGTGGTGGCAACCGAGGTGTGGCTCCTTGTTCTCAATCAGCCCTACAACGATCGCCGCAAGCGGCAACGGCAGAAGTACCGTGCTCTGTGGCGCGTGCGCACGATGTGGGTGGGGCTTGCACCCGTGTTCATGAAAGCCTCACTGCAGGCGATCATCAACGGCCCCAACACGAAGCCGGCGTACAAGGTCACGAGAAAGACGCACTTTCACGCCTGGCACTGGCGACAGACGTTGCCGCAAACGACGATCGTGCTCACTGTCATAGTCGTTGCGATCTACGCGGCACGGTTTCGAACCCTTCCTGACCCGATCCTCCTCGTCGGCACCGTGTACTGGGGTGGACTCAATGTCGTGCTACTAAGCAGCTTCATCACGCGCAGCTGGCACGGCTTCGCGCGAGCGGGCGAAGGCTTTGCTCCCGCCGCCCCCGACGCCGAGCCGCAGACTGCACGCACGAGCTAGGACCGGCCCCGTCGCGGTCTGCTCTATGGCGACCGTGACGCTCGTCAGTTCAGCGCCCGCTCATAGTTCGAACTCCCGCTCCCCTTCGATTCGCAGGTGGCTCGCGAGCTAGCGCACGAGCCGCGGGCTCACGTCAGTCGAAACCCACGACGATCGCGACGGCTACGCAGAAGGCAGCGTTCGTGCCATGTCGTCTCCTTTCGAACTGCCCGTCTCCTGCTCGGTCATGCCACCCACCGAGGTGGCGGTCGCCACAGTCGTTGGAGCGCCAAAGAGTGGTCTTACGGCAATTTGCGGAATAGCGCTGAGCGGAACCAAGGAATGCACGCTTACAATGTGAGCTCAAGGGTCAGGGGAAAAGGGGGATGACCATGGAAGCTGCATCACTTGCGACGCGCGAGCAGGCGCCGCTCGAGGACGCGTCGTTGGCGGCGCCGGCTGGCGCGGAGATCGCCGTACAAAGCGATGCTGGCTGGCGCATCCCGTTGCTGTTCTTCGCCAGCACCACCTTGCGATCTATATCGGGATTGCGTACGCGGTCTATCTCCTGGTCGCTGCCGTCGCATAAGCAAGGTTTAGCGTCCAGTCATTTGGGTAGGCTCGGGTCAGATGCTCTCGTACCTCGGGGCTGTCGTCGCGCTATGGATCGCGGTCAACATCGTGTTCCTGCTCGTCGCTCGGCCCAGAAAAGACAGACGTCAGTTCATCCCGCCCGCATCGAGCTCGCGCTCCTCGACTCTGAGCTTCGCGGCGAGCTCGGGGTCGTCACCGCGTACTTCCTCGATGAAGCGCTCGGCGTCCTCGCGGCGCATGGACACCTCGAGCACCGCGCCGAGAGGGAAGTCAGTGAGAGGTGGAGACCCGAGGCGTGCTTCTGACGAAGAACGCCGTGTCCAGCGGGTTCTGAAAGAGCGGGCGACCGGGCTCGAACCGGCGACATCCAGCTTGGAAGGCTGGCGCTCTACCAACTGAGCTACACCCGCGTCCGACTAGCGTAGCGCCGTGGATCCGTATTCGTGGTCGTGGAATGCGGAGGCGCTTGTCGTCCTCGGACTGACCGCCGCCTACGTCCTGGCGATCCGCCGAACACACGCATCGGCCTGGCGCATCGCGTCCTTCGTTGGCGCCATGGCGATGCTCCTTACGGTCAGCGTGACGCCGATTCACACACTCGGCATGCACTACCTCCTGACGATGCATCTGCTGCAGAACGTCGTGCTTGCCGAGTGGGCGCCGCTTCTCGTCGTCCTCGCGATCCCGGCCGCGCTGGCCGCAGCGATTGCCGGGCACGGCGCCGTCCGCTTCCTCACCCACCCGGCCGTCGCGCTCCCGGTCTGGCTCGCGAACTACATGGTCTGGCACCTGCCCTGGATCTACGACATGGCGCTCGACAACCCGAGCACGCTCCTGCACCTCGAGCACGCGATGTACTTCGTCACCGGACTCGCCATGTGGTGGTGTGTCGTCCAGGACGAGCCGCACCATCTCGGGTCAGGCGCTCGGGCCGCGTACGTCTTCGCCGCATTCGTCCTCGCAAGCCCTATCGGGTTCGTCATGGCGTTGATCCCGAGCGCGATCTACGACTTCTACGTCAACGCGCACCATCGCGTATGGGGTCTCGACCCTCTCGCAGATCAGCAGCTCGCCGGGATGCTCATGGCCGCCGAGCAGGCCGTCGTGTTCTTCGCCGTGTTCGCGTATTGGTTCTTTCGTTTTCTTCTGGAGGAAGAGCGGAGAGCGGACGTTGACCACCCGCCGGCCCACGCGTAGGGTCGAGCCGATGCGACGCCTCGTCGTGCTCGCCGCCGCCGGGATGCTCGCGTTCGCCGCGGTGGAAGCGGATGCGGCGACTCCAGGGTTTCGGTACGGCGTGGCTGCCGGGGAGATCACCCCGACATCAGCCGTGCTCTGGACGCGGTCATCGGGTGCTGGCGCTGTCAATCTCGAGGTCTCGCGTAGCCGGTTTTTCCAACCCCAGCTCCCACTTACCGGAGCTGCCGCGCGAATGGGTAATGACTGGGCGGTCTCGATTCGGGTTGAGAACCTTCGTCCCACCACGCGCTACTACTACCGGTTCAGCCGGATCCGCTCGGTGAGTCGAGTCGGCACCTTTGAGACGGCGCCGATGTCGATTAGCGCTCCCAATGTTCGCTTTGCGATCTCGGGTGATGCAGATGCGACTGCCGGAGCGGACGGCAAGCCCGGCTTCAACCGCTTCGAGGTCTACGGCCGTATGGCCGCAGAGCGGAACGACTTCAACATCAATCTGGGAGACACCATCTACTCCGACAGCGAGATCGGCGGCTCGCCGGTCGCGCGCACGGTCGCCGAGAAGTGGGCGAAGTACAAGCTCGGGCTCGCGCTTCCGGCGCTTCAGGAGCTTCGCGCGTCGGCAGGCCTCTACAGCCACTGGGACGACCACGAGTTCGTCAACGACTTCTCCCGCGCCGAGCACGGTGGCGCCATCTACACCGCGGGCGTCAAGGCGTTCACCGACTACGCGCCTGTCGCGAAGCCCTCTGCGAACGGGCTCTATCGGACATTCCGGTGGGGTAAGAACCTCGAGCTCTTCTTCTTCGACGAGCGCTCGTTCCGCAGCGCCAAGGCAGCCCAGGTGTGCGGCGGTGATCTCGCCCCCACGGCGCCGCAAGCAGTGCGCGATGCGTTTTCGACCCTCGCGCCCGGCCTGAAGAACCCGGTCGCGCAGGCATGTCTCGCCGCGATCAACGACCCGTCGCGGACGATGCTCGGTGCGCGTCAGTACGCGGCTTTCACGAAAGCGATCAAGGCGTCGACGGCGACGTGGAAGGTCATCGTCAACGAGGTACCGATCCAGCAGTTCTACGCGCTCCCGTACGACCGCTGGGAGGGATATGCGGCCGAGCGCGAGCGGCTCCTTCGCTTCCTGCAGGCGAACGTACGCAACGTCGTCTTCCTCACCACCGACACGCACGCGAATCTCGTCAACGAGGTGCGGTACAAGACGCTCGGCGGCGCGCCAGAGGGAACGGGCATCTGGGAGGTCGTCACCGGTCCGGTCGCCACGAACTCGTTCGCGAAGGAGATCGACGGCGTCCTCGGCCAGAAGGGGGCGGGGACGGCGATCGGCGCCCTGTTCTTCAAGCCGCCGCCGCCGAACGGCATGGGCATGCGCTGCGCCTCCCTCGACACCTACAGCTACGCGGAGGTAAGCGTCACGGCGAAGCGCCTTACCGTCGCGATGAAGGACGCCAGGGGCCGGCCGGTGCGTGAGGCGACGGGTGTGGCGTGTGCACCGCTCGTCCTGACCGCCCGCTAACGACGAGCGGCCGTACCGCCGACTACCCTCACGGCGGGCGCCCGTAGCTCAGTGGACAGAGCGGCGGACTTCTAATCCGCGGGTCGCAGGTTCGAATCCTGCCGGGCGCATGAACCCTGCAATCAATGTTTCTGCAATGTCACCCCGCCCTGATCGACTGATCCGCCAGCGTCCACCCAATCTCCGGGATGTTACCCGACCGGCACGTGTGCCGTTCGCCCGTCACGTGTCCCGCTTGTGGCGTCACGCGTGTCGGCACCCGCCTCGACTCGTCCGCGTCCTTTGTGCGCTCGTTGCCTGGTGTCTGCGCCACGCAGGTTCGTCCTCCCGGCGCATCGGTGCCTGCTCGGCCGCGTGCTGCGTTGCCGTCGTGCGCTGCGTCCGTCGCCGGCGGCGGCTGTCGGCGCCCGTTGGGCTGCGGTGCGGCGGCGGTCGCCGCGCCGGGCCCGGCTGCGCTGCGGCGGCTCGTCGTGCGTTGCGTGTCCGGTACCGCGCTCGCCGGCGCTCTGTCCGGCTCCTCTGCGCGTCGGCGCCGTCGCGCGTCGCCGCGGGCCGTGTCCGTCCTCCCCCCGCGGCCCGCCGCAGCTGGCGCGCCGCCGTCGCGCGGCTGTCCGTGGCCGCGCTGGTCGCGGCGGCCGCCGGCTCGTCGCCCTTGCGCGTCGCCGCACCTCGCTTCGTCGGCCGCGGCGCGGCGGCCTCGCGCCCGGCGGCCGCCCCGGCGCTTCCGCCGCCGCCTCCCGTCTGCTCCGGCCGGCTGCCGGGCGCTCGCGGCCTCCCCTCCCGCCGGCGCGCCGGCGTCCTCGGCGCGTCCGCGCTACCGCCCGGCCCCGCCCGTGGCTTCCCGCGGCCTCGCCCCGCCCTCGCCCCGCTTCGCCCCCGGGTCGTCGTGGCCGCGCTGGCGCCTCGGCTCCGCTGCGGGGTCTTGGCTCGGCGGCCTCCTTCCCGTCGCGGCCGCGCGGCCGCGGCCGGCCGCGTCGGTACCGCCGCGCGCGCTCACCGGTGTACGTGCGGCCGCTCGCCTCGAGCGGGCTTCGCCTGGCCGCGCCTCCGCGCGCGGCTCTGCCCGCTCACCCTCGCCCTCACGGTCTCGGCACCCTCCGCGCCTCGCTTGGCCGGCGCCCGACCTCGAGCTGCGCTCGCTGGTCGCCGGCGCGCTTCGTATCGCGGCCTCGCGGCTTCGGCGCGACCGGCGGCGCTCCGGCCTGGCTCGGCTCGCGGCGCGCTGCTCGGCGCGGGCGCGCGGCGCTCGCTCCGCTCCGTCGCCCCATCATCGAGCAGGCGAAGGTGAGAGCCTCGGACGGAGCGATGGCGACTTCTTCGCGTCTCTGTCGCCGTCAGCGGGGACACGATCGTCGTCGGGGCTCAGCGCGGCGACGTCGACCCCTATACGAACCTGAACTACGGCTCCGCCTACGTCTTCGCCAAGCCGGGCGGAGGCTGGGCGAGCGCAAGCGAGACGGCGAAGCTGACCTCCTCGGATGGAGCGGTGGGCGACCAATTCGGCATCTCCGTCGCCGTCAGCGGCGACACGATCGTCGTCGGGGCGAACTTCGACGACGTTGGCGCCAACGCCAACCAGGGCTCCGCCTACGTCTTCGTCAAGCCGGGGGAGGCTGGGCGAGCGGACCGAGACGGCGAAGCTGAGCGCCTCGGACGGGGTGGCGGGCGATTTCTTCGGCATCTCCGTCGCCGTCAGCGGCGACACGGTCGTCGTCGGGCGGGAGCCGGCGGGAACGCAGGAAGGCTCCGCCTACGTCTTCGTCAAGCCGGGCGGCGGCTGGGCGAGCGGAACGCAGACGGCGAAGCTGACCGCCTCGGACGGGGCGGCGGGCGACGATCTCGGCCGCTCGGTCGCCATCACCAGCGACACGGTCGTCGCCGGTGCGAACGACGACGACATCGGCGCGAACTCGAACCAGGGCTCCGCCTACGTCTTCGTCAAGCCCGGGGAGGCTGGGCGAGCGGACCGAACGGCGAAGCTGACCGCCTCGGACGGAGCGGCGAATGACCTCTTCGGCACCTCCGCCGCGATGAGCGGCGACACGGTCGTCGTCGGGGCGCCCACGGGCGTAGGCGGCCAGGGCTCCGCCTACGTCTTCGTCAAGCCGGGCGGCGGCTGGGCGAGCGGAACGCAGACGGCGAAGCTGACCGCCTCGGACGGAGCGGCGAGCGACCAGCTCGGCATCTCCGTCGCCGTCAGCGGCGACACGGTCGTCGTCGGGGCGTGGGGCGATAACGCATTCCAGGGCTCCGCCTACGTCTTCGTCAAGCCGGGCGGCGGCTGGGCGAGCGGAACGCAGACTGCGAAGCTGACCGCCTCGGACGGGGCGGCGAGCGACCAGTTCGGCGCCTCCGTCGCTGTCAGCGGCGACACGATCGCCGTCGGGGCGTCGCAGGCCGACACGGTCAGCCCGCCGGTCAGTCCTGATGCAAGCCCCGGTCACAAGGGCGCCGCCTACGTCTTCGTCAGCGCCCCGACCGCCCCGACGCTCGTCTCGATCGCGGTCACCCCTGCGAACCCGACGATCGCCGCCGGCGCCAACCAGCAGATGATCGCCACCGGCACCTACTCGGACGCCTCCACCCAGACCATCACGGGCTCGGTCACCTGGGCCTCGGGCTCGCCCGCGGTCGCCACCATCTCGAGTGGCGGGCTCGCCCACGGCGTCGCCGCCGGCACCTCCACGATCTCGGCCACCCTCGGCGCGATCAGCGGCAACACGCTGCTCACGGTCACCGCGCCGACGCTCGTCTCGATCGCGGTCACCCCTGCGAACCCGACGATCGCCGCCGGCGCCAACCAGCAGATGATCGCCACCGGCACCTACTCGGACGCCTCCACCCAGACCATCACGGGCTCGGTCACCTGGGCCTCGGGCTCGCCCGCGGTCGCCACCATCTCGAGTGGCGGGCTCGCCCACGGCGTCGCCGCCGGCACCTCCACGATCTCGGCCACCCTCGGCGCGATCAGCGGCAACACGCTGCTCACGGTCACCGCGCCGACGCTCGTCTCGATCGCGGTCACCCCTGCGAACCCGACGATCGCCGCCGGCGCCAACCAGCAGATCGATCGCCACCGGCACCTACTCGGACGCCTCCACCCAGACCTCACGAGCTCGGTCACCTGGGCCTCGGCCTCGCCCGCGGTCGCCACCATCTCGAGCGGCGGGCTCGCCCACGCGTCGCCGCCGGCACCTCCACGATCTCGGCCACCCTCGGCGCGATCAGCGGCAACACGCTGCTCACGGTCACCGCGCCGACGCTCGTCTCGATCGCGGTCACCCCTGCGAACCCGACGATCGCCGCCGGCGCCAACCCAGCAGATTATCGCCACCGGCACCTACTCCGACGCCTCCACCCAGACCTCACCAGCTCAGGTCACCTGGGCCTCGGGCTCGCCCTCGGTCGCCACCATCACGACTGGCGGGCTCGCCCACGGCGTCGCCGCCGGCACCTCCACGATCTCGGCCACCCTCGGCGCGATCAGCGGCAACACGCTGCTCACGGTCACCGCCGCCGACGCTCGTCGTCGATCGCGGTCACCCCTGCGAACCCGACGATCGCCGCCGGCGCCAACCCAGCAGATCATCGCCACCGGCACCTACTCGGACGCCTCCACCGCAGACCTCACGGGCTCGGTCACCTGGGCCTCGGGCTCGCACCGCGGTCGCCACCATCTCGAGTGGCGGGCTCGCGCCACGGCGTCGCCGCCGGCACCTCGCACGATCTCGGCCACCCTCGGCGCGATCAGCGGCAACGACGCTGCTCACGGTCACCGCGCCGACGCTCGTCTCGATCGCGGTCACCCCTGCGAACCCGACGATCGCCGCCAAGGCGCCAACCAGCAGATGATCGCCACCGGCACCTACTCCGACGCCTCCACCCAGACCTCACGAGCTCGGTCACCTGGGCCTCGGGCTACGCCCGCGGTCGCCACCATCTCCAGTGGCGGGCTCGCGCCACGGCGTCGCCGCCGGCACCTCCACGATCTCGGCCACCCTCGGCGCGATCAGCGGCAACACGCTGCTCACGGTCACCGCGCGCGACGCTCGTCTCGATCGCGGTCACCCCTGCGAACCCGACGATCGCCGCCGGGCGCCAACCAGCAGATGATCGCCACCGGCACCTACTCGGACGCCTCCACCCAGACCATCACGAGCTCGGTCACCTGGGCCTCGGGCTACGCCCGCGGTCGCCACCATCTCGAGTGGCGGGCTCGCCCACGGCGTCGCCGCCGGCACCTCCACGATCTCGGCCACCCTCGGCGCGATCAGCGGCACCACGCTGCTCACGGTCACCGCGCCGACGCTCGTCTCGATCGCCGTCACCCCTGCGAACCCGACGATCGCCGCCGGCGCCAACCAGCAGATGATCGCCACCGGCACCTACTCGGACGCCTCCACCCAGACCATCACGGGCTCGGTCACCTGGGCCTCGGGCTCGCCCGCGGTCGCCACCATCTCGAGTGGCGGGCTCGCCCACGGCGTCGCCGCCGGCACCTCCACGATCTCGGCCACCCTCGGCGCGATCAGCGGCAACACGCTGCTCACGGTCACCGCGCCGACGCTCGTCTCGATCGCGGTCACCCCTGCGAACCCGACGATCGCCGCCGGCGCCAACCAGCAGATGATCGCCACCGGCACCTACTCGGACGCCTCCACCCAGACCATCACGGGCTCGGTCACCTGGGCCTCGGGCTCGCCCGCGGTCGCCACCATCTCGAGTGGCGGGCTCGCCCACGGCGTCGCCGCCGGCACCTCCACGATCTCGGCCACCCTCGGCGCGATCAGCGGCAACACGCTGCTCACGGTCACCGCGCCGACGCTCGTCTCGATCGCGGTCACCCCTGCGAACCCGACGATCGCCGCCGGCGCCAACCAGCAGATGATCGCCACCGGCACCTACTCGGACGCCTCCACCCAGACCATCACGGGCTCGGTCACCTGGGCCTCGGGCTCGCCCGCGGTCGCCACCATCTCGAGTGGCGGGCTCGCCCACGGCGTCGCCGCCGGCACCTCCACGATCTCGGCCACCCTCGGCGCGATCAGCGGCAACACGCTGCTCACGGTCACCGCGCCGACGCTCGTCTCGATCGCGGTCACCCCTGCGAACCCGACGATCGCCGCCGGCGCCAACCAGCAGATGATCGCCACCGGCACCTACTCGGACGCCTCCACCCAGACCATCACGGGCTCGGTCACCTGGGCCTCGGGCTCGCCCGCGGTCGCCACCATCTCGAGTGGCGGGCTCGCCCACGGCGTCGCCGCCGGCACCTCGCACGATCTCGGCCACCCTCGGCGCGATCAGCGGCAACACGCTGCTCACGGTCACCGCGCCGACGCTCGTCTCGATCGCGGTCACCCCTGCGAACCCGACGATCGCCGCCGGCGCCAACCAGCAGATGATCGCCACCGGCACCTACTCGGACGCCTCCACCCAGACCATCACGGGCTCGGTCACCTGGGCCTCGGGCTCGCCCGCGGTCGCCACCATCTCGAGTGGCGGGCTCGCCCACGGCGTCGCCGCCGGCACCTCCACGATCTCGGCCACCCTCGGCGCGATCAGCGGCAAACGCTGCTCACGGTCACCGCGCCGACAGTCAACATCACGGTCGATAGCACGTCGGACCTCGGCGACTCCAGCTCCGCCGACGGCGTGTGTCAGAACACGACGCTGCCTGCCGGCGCCCGATGCACGCTTCGCGCTGCCATCCAGCAGGCCAACGCGACGGTCTTGCCCGTGACCATCACGTTCGCGCCAGGTGTCACGCTCATCACGCCCGGGTCGGCACTCCCCACCATCACGCACACGGTGACGATCTCGGCCTGCGTCTCAGGCGCTCCGACGGTTCAACTCGCCGGATCTTCCGCGGGAGCGGTCAACGGACTCACGCTGGGCGCGGGAAGCAGCGGCAGCCTGATCGAGGGCTTGGCCATGCGGAATTGGATCGCACTAACTACATAAGGCGCCATTCAGATCTTGACCGCTAGCGCAAACAACAGGATCCGTTGCAACCGAATTGGCACGAACCTGGCGGGAACGACGGCGAGTCCCAACAACCTGGGATCTCGGTTGACTCGTCGGGTAACAGGATTGGCGGCGCCGCTCCGGGGACCGCAACCTCATCTCCGGGAATACCTATTACGCCCTGTTCATCCAAGGTTCCGGGAACGTCGTACAGGGGAACTACATCGGGACCAGCTCCACCGGAAACGCGGCAGTGGGTAATTGCATCGGGATCAGCGTCAGGGGCTCCTCGAACTCGATTGGCGGTACGTCTCCAGGCGAGGGCAACGTCATCTCGGGCAACGTCTCCGCCATCAGCGGCGGCGCCGGCATCGAGATTCCGGTGGCGAACAGCAACAGCATCCAGGCAACTACATCGGAACGAATGCCGCCGGGTCAGCGGCGTTGCCAAACGCCAACGGCGTAATCATCCAATACGGTTCCACGAATAACACGATCGGCGGCACCGCCGCGGGTGCGGGCAATCTGATTTCCGGCAACACGTACTCCGGTGTCCTGATCGACGGCTCTGGTGCCCTCGGCAACAACTTCGTCCAGGCAACCGGATCGGAACGAATGCCGCAGTACCAGCGCGCTGCCAAACCGTACGGCGTCACCATCTCTGACCCGTCGAATACGATCGGTGCAGCGTCGCGGCGCCGGCAACCTGATCTCGGCAACACCCAGTACGGCATCTACTCGTCGCCGCGACAGCACCGTCGTTCAGGCAACTCGGTCGGCACCAATGCGACGGCGACCGGCGCCTTGCCCAACGGCGTCGGCATCAGCCTGAGAATCTCATCCAACAATACGATCGGCGGAACGGTTCCGGGAGCGCGCAAACTGATCTCCGGTAACGCAAGCGAAGGCGTCAGGCTCCGCCGGTGGCAGTGGCAATCGAGTCATCGGGAACTCGATCACCGCCAACGCCGCTCTCGGGGTCGATCTCGGTGGCGATGGAGTCACGGCCAACGACTCGGGTGATGCCGATGTCGGCGACAACAACCGACAGAATTTTCCCGTTATTACGACGGCGAGCGCCACGAGCATCGCCGGAACGCTCAACAGTGTCGCGAGCAAGTCGTACCGGTGGAGCTCTTCGCCAACGTCACCTGCGATGCGAGCGGATTCGGCGAGGGCAAAACCTTTCTCGGTTTCGTCAACGTCACGACCGATGGAGCGGGCAATGCAGCATTCACCTTCGCGCCCTCGACGGCACTGGCTGACAGCGACATCGTCACCGCGACCGCGACGATCCGGCGGCAACACCTCCGAGTTCTCGCAATGCAAGACGTTGGGTCCGACGGGCGAATCGGTCTCGCAGGCGGCACCGGCTGGGGGAACGTGACGACCGACAGCGAAGGCGACGGGCAACCCCACCGATCCGCTGGAGACGTCGGTGACGACACCGAGTGCCGGCACGGTGACGCTCACCGAGGGGCCGACCTCGACGTCGACGGCCGGCTACGCCTTCCTCGGCCAGCAGGTGCAGATCACCGCCCCGGCCGGGACGCGACGAATCCGCTCGTGCTGCGCTTCCGCATCGACGCCTCCCAGTTCCCGCCCGGCAGACCGCGGCGGACCTCGTGATCCTGCGAACGGGGTGGCCGTGCAACCGTGCACCGGGCCTGCGGGACAGGCGGTCCCGAACCCGTGCGTCTCCTCGCGGGTGACGCTCGCCGACGGCGACGGGCAGATCACCGTCCTCACCTCCGTCGCGAGCCTGTGGAGCTTCGCCGTTCCAGCCTCGTACGCCGCCCACGGCCAGATCGTCGCGCTCGAAGGCGCTGTGAGCACGCTCCCGAGCCTGAGCGGCCAGAAGGAAGCGAGCCTGCGCAAGGACCTCCTGCGTTTGCTCGACGACGCCGACAGCTCGATCGCCCAGGCTCAGAAGAGCCTCGGCGCGGGCAAGGTGAAGGAGGCATTCGACCGTACGCCGACGCGAACCAGAAGCTCGGCGAGTTCGTTCACACGGTGTCGGAAAACACCACGCGTACAGGGCACACCGACAGTCGATCAGTCCCGCGGAGCGCGACGTTGATCAACTCCGCTCTCCAGATCGAGAAGGTGGCCGCCGTGACCACGTCTCCGGCTCACGGCCAGATCGTCGATCTCGAGGGCTTCGTCTATCTTGGCAGGACCTTGCCGGCGCGAACCAGAACGAGCTGCGGTACGACCTTGCCGACCGGCTGGCGAGCGCCGACACCGCCTACCTCGAGGGCGAGAAAACGCCTGAGCCAGGTGACCAGCCGGCGCGAACAAGAAGTTCGAGCAGGCGCAGTCGGGCTCGGAAAGTTCATCGAGCTCGTGCAGAAGAAACCCAGGACGCACAGCATCCGGCCGACCCGATCAGCCCGGCGACGGCAGCGAGCTGGACAGCGACCGCGCAGCAGACCCAGGCGGTGATCAGAGCACTGATCCAGTAGCGGCTGACAGGGAACCAACGGCAAGCGAGCTCCCGCGGAGGCGCAACACGCTCAAGACTGCAACCCGTGAGCCGCTGCGTGCGCGTTCGTGCGTAGCCACTAGCTGTCCTTGGAGCGGCGGCGTCCGCCGCGGACCTGGCGGCGCTAGCGTGGAGTCAGCCCGGGCCAACCGACGGTAGGGGAGTGCGTGGAGTCTCGCGAGCCGTCCTGGTCAGGCGCGCTGGCCGATCTCCTGCTGGTGACCTGCGTCGTCGTCCCGTGCGTGTTTACGACGCGACTGGACGCAGTCTTCGCGGTCCCCAAGCTGGTGGTGCTCTGGGCCGTGCTTGCGCTGAGCCTGGTGCTCGTCGCGGTGGGGTGCTCCTCTCGTCGCAGCGCCGTCGGGAGCTCGGGCGATCGCGAGTGTCGACATCGCCGTGGTCGCGTTCCTCGTGCTCAACGTCGCAGCGTGGATCTCGTCGTCGGACCGGGACAGAGCCTCTACGGCGAGCGTCGCCAGTACCAGGGGCTCCTCACGATCCTCCTCTACATCGGCCTCTTCTATGTCGCGCGCCTGGCCTTTTCGACCGAGCACCGCCTGCGGCAGCTCTTCTGGGCAGTCGCCATCGGCGCAAGCTTCGTCTCCGGCTACGCACTCGTGCAGAAGGCTGGGTTGGATCCCGTGTGGGACGGCTATCTGCCTGAGGGCAGGGTGTTCTCGTCGATCGGTCAGGCGAACGCCCTTGCTGCATACCTCGTGCTTGCGATACCGGTGACCGTTGCGCTGCTCGACCAGAGGAGGCTTCCTCTACGCGCAGTCAGCCTCGCGGCATTTCTCGCAATGACTGCGGCACTCGCGCTGACCCAGAGCCGCGGCGGGTACCTCGGCTTGCTCGCCGCAGCCGTCGTTCTCGTCGCGGGGTTGCGGGAGCGATTGCGACCGCACGCGAGGTGGCTCGCGCAGATCGGCGCCGCATGCCTCGCAGCAGTGATCGGCGTCGTCGTCCTGAGCGGCGCGACCGACGCCACGTTCAAGCAACCCGTTCGACGACCTCTCTCGATCGGAGACGAATCGGTTCGCTTCCACGTCGATGCCTGGCATGTCGCGATCCGGATCGCCGCCGAGCATCCGTTGCTCGGACGGGGCAGGAGACGTTCCCCGAAGTCTTCCCGCGTTACAGCCACGAGGTGCTTCCGACGGAGCGGGCGGCTGCGCTCGACGCCTTCAGGGTCGAGAGCCCCCACAACGTCTATCTCGGAATCGCCGCGGGTGCTGGGATCCCGGCCCTCATCGCGTATGTCGGCCTCCTCGCTGCGTTCGTTCTCACGGTTGTGCGAGCGGCGAGAACGGCCGACCCCCACATGTACGTCGCGCTCGTCGCCGTACTCGCTGCGACCGCAGGGCACCTCGTCACGGATGCCTTCATGACGGCGAATGTCACGAGCACGTCGCTGTTCTGGATCTTGATGGGGGCGACACTCTGCTTCGTATCGGCGCGCACGTCCGTCAGCGCGGACAAGGTCTAACGGCGGAACACGTGGCTCCACGCACACGTCCATTTGTGAACGTGCTCGGCTACCTGGCCGCCATCAACGCTGATCGATCGCCAGTCACTTCAACCGGCTCTGAGCGGCACTCGGTGTCATCTGAGGCAACACAGTGCACGAAGTGGCCTGGTCACATATTCCCGAAGCAGCCCCCAAATTTGGCTTAAACAAACGGTTCGATTCGGCGTTTTCGTAAGCAAAGTCGGCGGACTTCTAATCCGCGGGTCGCAGGTTCGAATCCTGCCGGGCGCATGGAAGTGCCTGCAAATTGGACACTTCTGACGAAACTTCCTGATGCTCTGACGACCTCTACCTGAGCCTAGGGCGGCTTTCTTATACGAATTCGCCCCGTTTTCTTATCTGAGGTCAGAACGGGTGCAGAACAAACGGGTTCGTCTTCTCCGTAGGAGCGTCACCCCTGCCGGCGGCCAGGAGGCGTCGCCGACCGATTGGCGGGGGGAGGGAACCAACACGACTCGAAACAGTCCGGTTCGGGTATGTGGCTCATCACCTCGATTGGCAACCCCTCACGAAAGGGCGTCGATGACTACCTACAAGGTCGGCTACTTCGTCGGAAGCCTCTCGTCCACATCGATCAATCGCGAACTCTCGAAGGCCCTGATCCGCGTAGCCCCCAACGATCTCGAGTTCACCGAGATCCCCATCGGGAATCTGCCCCTGTACAGCCAGGACTATGACGAGAACTTCCCGCCTGAGCCCAAGGCGCTGAAGGATGCCATCGCTGGCTCCGACGCCATCCTGATCGTCACCCCGGAGTTCAACCGCTCGATTCCCGGCGCGCTTAAGAATGCCCTCGACTGGGCGTCGCGGCCGTGGGGTCAAAACTCCCTCGACCAAATGCCGGCTGCCGTGGTTGGAGCATCCGTCGGGCAGATCGGTACGGCGTTGGCTCAACAGAGCCTGCGCGGCGTTCTGAGCTTCTGCAACGCCCGGCAGATGACCGCACCCGAGGCGTACATCCGATACTCCCCGGAGATCTTCCCCGGCGACGGGGAGGTCGCAGACGAGTCCACCAACGCTTTCCTTACCGACTACATGGAGCAGTTCCGAACGTACATCGTTCGGGTTCTGACGGTGATACCTCGAAACTGAGCCCAGGAAGGTCCTGCGAATGCGAGCAACTCTCATGTTTGGCGCTGGCGATGTCGGGGTCGAGTATGTCCCGGAGCCAGGCTGATCGACTTCACCGACGCGCTCGTTCGCGTCACGCGCGGTAGGCACTAGGCGGGGGAGGGGGCCGCGTTCTGTAGCCGGTCCTGCCCGGTCGATCAGACGGCGCCGCACGTACCTCCGCCAGAGCGATGCGGGCTGCATCGTCGAACGGAGTGAGTGCGAACGGGAGCAGCCTATGCAGACGATCGTTGCGTACGACCGTCGGGTTGCGAAGACCTTCGATCAGTGGCCGCGCGATACCTGCCCTCACCGGAGTGACGAGGTGGAGCCAATACGAGGAGAGCCTGGGACTCAGCACGGGCACCTCGATGACGAGACGGCGCCGGCCCCGAATGTGTGCGATGCGCTCGATCATTTCCTTGTAGCTGAGCACGTCGGGACCGCCGACGTCGAAGCTCTGACCACGAGCCTCGGGCATGCGCGCGACCCCCGCGAGATAACGGACGACGTCCGCCAGGGCGATGGGCTGAGTCGGCGTCGCCACCCATCTTGGAGCGATCATTGCGGGCAGCCGGTCGACGAGCGAGACGATCGTCTCGAAGGCGGCACTCCCGCGACCGATCACCACTGCGGCGCGCAGGGTCGTCACCGGAACCGCTCCGGACGAGAGCGCGACCCCAGTCTCGAGCCTGCTCCGGAGGTGCGGGGACAGGTCGGGCCGGTCGTCGCCGAGCCCGCCGAGGTACACGAGCTGGGAGACACCTGCGCGCTCGGCTTCGCGCGCGACCGTCTCGGCCGCCTGGCGATCGACTTCTGCGTAGTTCGGAGTCCCCAGTGAGTGGACGAGGTAGTAGGCCACCTCCACGCCCTCGAGCGACCGGCGAACGGATGTGGGGTCCGTGACGTCGGCGGCGACACTCCGCACACCCTCGTGCGGCGACCCATTGGGTCGCCGCGAGACGGCGACCACCTCCTCGGATTCGGCGAGGACCGAAACGAGGGCCGTGCCGACCACTCCCGTCGCTCCCAGCACCGCGACCGTCACGAATGTGCCTCGGCGATGAGTCGGGCGAAGTAGCGCCGGCTGATCGCGGCATGAAATCGCCGCTGCACGAAGCCGAGTGCGACTCCGAGCCGTGGAACGAACTCGGTCACCTCCGCACGCAGCTCGACCTCCGCGCGGCCGATCTGCGATAGGGCGAGCGTGCCGCCTTCCCGACGTGTGAGCAGCCCGCCGCGAATCGCGTAGGTGCAGCTGACCCGGTTCCCGTCGACGGACGTCTCGGCCGGCCGGAAGCTGAGAAGGACAGGACCTCGTCCCAGCAGGCGCAGCTCGACTCCCATCGGTCCCTGGCGGCAGTAGACCAGCCCCCGGCTGGCGCGAACCGCCTCTCGCCAGTACCGCTGCCCGAGATCTTTCGCGCCGGCGTCGGATATCTCGACAACGGGTCGAGCGGAGCGCGCGCGCTGGACGGACGTGAGGGTTCCGTCGTCGCTCCTCGAGTGCACGGTGCTCCACGCTTCGATTCGACGGCGCACTGGAGCTCCTCAGTGCTCGGCTGCAAGGAAGAGAGCCGTCACTCGCTCCGCTTCCCGGACGGGATCGTCGGTCAGCGCGAGGGCATCGAGTGCAGTCGCTTCCAGACCTTCGGCCCCCGCGCCGCCGACCGCGAGCCGCCGGGCGTGCGAGATCTGTCGCAGCTCCGGGACGAGCTCTCCGACTCGCTCCGGCGTCACAGCGCTGACGACGACGAGATCGACGTCGAGGGTATTGGCGACATCGCGGATCGTGTCGAGCGGCGTATCCGCTCCCAGGTACTCGATCCGCCAGCCATGCGTACGCAGTGCGAGGCCGAAGGCGATCAGCCCCAGCTCGTGCTGCTCTCCCGGGACGCACCCGAGGAGCGCGCGAGGACCGACACCTCGTCCCCAACCCCGCGCGATCCCGAGCAGCCGCCCGCGGACGACGTTGGATGCGAAGTGCTCCTGCGCGACCGTGATCTCGCCACGCACCCATCGGGTTCCGAGGTCGCGCAGGTACGGCATGACGATCTCGGAGAGGAAGACGTCGAGTGTGACCTCTGCGAGCAGTCGGTCGAAGATCGCCTGCGCACGAGGCTCGTCGAACTCCTCGAGTGCGGCCGCGAGCTGGTCGACCGCGGCCACCGACGACCCACGAGCGGTGCCGGCCGTCGCACTTTCGCCGGGGGCCCGCACCGCTGCAGCGGCAGCCTCGGCGGCAGCCAGCCCGTCCGCCAGGTGCTGCTGCATGACGCGGACGCGCTCGAGATCGGCCAGCGAATAGAGGCGGAGACCTCCGGGCGAGCGGATGGGATCGAGCAAGCCGTATCGGCGCTCCCATGCACGAAGCAGCTCTGGGCTGACTCCCGAGCGCCGGCTCAGCTCGCCGATCCGCAGTTGTGAGGGTTCCGACATGCCTCAAATATACAGAATCTGGACGAAACCTTGACAAGAGGATTCGGCCGCTGGTACGGTGCTGCTCTGAACAAAATCTCTACAGGAGGTGGACAATAATGAAGAAGATCGATTTGCTCGCTGCAGTACTCGTGCTGGTCGGCGCGCTCAACTGGGGTCTCGTGGCAATCGCCGAGTTCGACCTCGTCGCGACGGTCTTTGGCATGGAGTTCGGCGAGACGAACGTCGCGAGCCGGATCGTCTATGGGCTCGTCGGCCTGGCAGGCGTCTACGGCGTCGTCTGGCTGGCGAGTCGGCGTTCGGCCGCCGCCACTCGGCCCGCGATGACCTCATCGGCCTCGCACTGACCGAACACACAAACCGCACTAACGAGAAAGGACTATCGACATGAGAAAGTCACGCTTCATCCTCGCGCTCCTCGCCGTCGCGGCGGTCTCGGCTTCCGCGATTGGATCGTCTGCCTCAGCGGACACCCGCAAGGAGGGGGACATCGTCTCGACGGCAGTGGACGCCGGCCAGTTCACGACGCTCGCCTCGCTGCTGAAGAAGGCGGGCCTCGTCGGAGCGCTCCAGGCGAAGGGGCCGTTCACCGTCCTCGCCCCGACCGACGCGGCGTTCGCGAAAGTGCCCAAGTCGACTCTCGCAGCGCTCGGCGCCGATCGGGCGAAGCTCAGGTCGGTCCTCCTGTACCACGTGATCGCCGGCAAGGTCCCTGCGGCGAAGGTGGTCAAGCTGCGCTCGGCCAAGACCCTCAACGGGCAGACCGTCCGAATCCGCGTTGTCGACGGCAAGGTCTTCGTCGGTGGCGCGCGGGTGGTGAAGGCGGACGTCTCTGCGTCGAACGGCGTCATCCATGTCATCAACCAGGTGTTGATCCCTCGCTAACCAGAGGACGAGTTCGACCGCCCGGCGTTGGCGCCGGGCGGTCGGCTCTGCATTCGAACAAGTCGGTTGCTAGACGTTTGCAGCTGGCGAGATTGGTCAGCCCGAGGAGTCGGTGCTCACTCAGGCGAGTCCGACCGAACGGGATGAACCGTGCACAAGTCATCATGCGCCTCCGTGCGTGTCGCGCTCTTCGTCACGTGTCTCAACGACACGCTCTTCCCCGAGGCGGGAATCGCGACCGTCCGCGTTCTCGAGCGGCTCGGGCACGACGTCGAGTTTCCGGAGGCGCAGACATGTTGTGGCCAGCTGCACTTCAACACCGGATACCAGGATGCCGCCGCCACTCTTGCTCGTCGATTCGTGCAGGTCTTCGCCGAGGCTGACGTTGTTGTCGCACCGTCGGCCTCGTGCGTGGCCATGGTGCGAGAGTTTTACCCCTACCTCGCCGAGCAGATGGACGACGCGGATCTGGCGCGTGACGTGCACGATCTCGTCCCTCGGGTCGTCGAGTTGACCGAGTTCCTGGTGAACCGCCTCGGTGTGACAGAGGTCGGAGCGTCGTTTCGGCATCGCGTCACGTATCACCCGACATGTCACTCGCTGCGTGCTCTGCGCCTCGGCGATGCACCGCTTGCGCTCCTGCGCGCCGTGGACGGGCTCGATCTCGTCGAGCTGCCGCGAGCGAACGAGTGTTGCGGGTTCGGTGGAACGTTCGCGATGAAGAACGCCGAGACGTCGAGCGCGATTCTCGATGACAAGCTCGAGGCAGTCATGGAGACGAGCGCCGAGGTGGTTGCTGCGGTCGATATGTCGTGCCTGATGCAGATCGGCGGCGGGCTGTCTCGTCGTGGGGCCGCCGTGCAGACCCGGCACGTCGCCGAGATCCTGGCGGCGACATGAGCAAGGCGTTCTCAGTCGGTGCGCACGAGGCCCTTCGCAACACGCAGCTCAGACGGAACCTGCACGTCGCGACGACGACGATCCGCGGCAAGCGAGCCGCGGTCACGGCGGAACGCCTCGGACTGGGAGGAGCTGCGATCGGCGGGGGAAGCGCTCAAGCGACGCGTTCTCCGCCACCTCGACCACTATCTGCTCCGGTTCGAATCGGCGGTCACGCAGGCGGGCGGAGTCGTGCACTGGGCTCGCGACGCACAGGATGCCAACGAGATCGTGGTGGGACTCGTCCGCAGAACCGGAGCCCGCGAGGTCGTGAAGGTGAAGTCGTTGACGACCGACGAGATCGGGGTCAACGATGCGCTTGCTACTGCCGGAGTCAGAGCGATCGAGACCGACCTCGCTGAGCTGATCTGCCAGCTCGCCGGCGACAAGCCGTCTCACATCCTCGTTCCAGCGATCCACAAGAATCGCGTCGAGATACGGGATCTCTTCCGACGCGAGCTCGGTCAACCCGAGCTCTCTGACGAGCCAAGCGTCCTCGCTGCGGCGGCGCGTGCGTACTTGCGCGAGCGGTTCCTCGACGCGACCGTTGCGATCAGCGGCGCGAACTTCGCCGTGGCCGACACCGGCACTGTCTGCGTCGTCGAGTCCGAGGGGAACGGGCGGTTCTGCACCACGCTGCCGAGGACGCTCATCACGATCCTCGGGATCGAGAAGCTGGTGCCCACGTTCGAGGACCTCGAAGTGTTCCTCCAGTTGCTGCCACGTTCGTCGACTGGCGAGCGAATGAACCCGTACACGTCGCTCTGGACGGGTGTGACTCCTGCCGATGGACCGCAGGAATTCCACGTCGTGCTGCTCGACAACGGACGAACGAACGTCCTCGCGGATCCGGTCGGGCGCCAGACGCTCGCCTGCATCCGGTGCAGCGCGTGTCTGAACGTCTGCCCGGTGTACTCGAGAACGGGCGGTCACGCGTACGACTCGGTCTATCCGGGGCCGATCGGCGCGATTCTCACGCCGCAGCTCCGGGGGACGGCAGAGGCGGGTTCGCTGCCGTTCGCCTCGAGCCTGTGCGGTGCGTGTGCAGAGGTGTGCCCCGTCAAGATCGACATACCGCAGGTCCTCGTTCACCTTCGAGCGCGCGTTGTCCGTGAAGAGGTCGGAGCGATGGCTCCGGAGCGGCTCGCGATGAAGGGTGCCGCGCGCGCACTCGGAAGCTCGCGCCGCCTTCGGCGCGCGCAATGGCTCGGCCGACTGGCGCAGCGACCGTTTACCGACGATGAGCACCGGATCCACGGGTTGCCTGGACTCTCGGCCTGGACGCGAACGCGCGACCTGTCCGGCATGCCGGCGCGATCGTTCCGCGATTGGTGGCGCGACCGATGACGGTGCGCGAGGACGTCCTCGCACGAGTCGCCGCTGCGCTCCGTGACGTGCCGTCCGACGAGAGACCCGAGGACGTCGCGGTTCCCCGTGAGTACCGGTTGTCCGAGGAAGGCGACGTCGTCGCGCGGTTCGTCGAACGCATCGCCGAGTACAAGACCACTGTCCGTCGCGTGTCGGCCGAGGACGTCGCCTCGGCCGCAGCGGATCAGTGCCGCCTACGTGGTGTCGCGCGGCTCGGCATCCCGCCCGACCTGCCGATCGAATGGCAACCGGATGGTCCCGAGCTCGTCGTTGGTTCGCTCGACGCTCGTGCTCTCGATGCGCTCGACGGAGCGATGACCGGCTGTGCGCTCGCCATAGCCGAGACCGGTTCGATCGTGCTCGATGCAGGCGCGCGGCAAGGCGGCCGAGCCCTCTCGCTCGTGCCCGACTATCACCTGTGCGTGGTCGAGGACCGCCAGGTCGTCGGCGGCGTCCCCGAAGGGATTCGGGCGATCGGTGTGTCCGTCCGCCGACGCCTTCAGCCAGTGACCTTCATTTCGGGCCCGTCCGCAACGTCGGACATCGAGCTCGCGCGCGTCGAGGGCGTCCATGGCCCACGAACGCTTGATGTGCTGGTCGTCGCCAGCACGTAGCGGTCTTTCGTTCCGAGGAGTTTCGTACGTTCCATTGACAAGTTCGAAACGACTTTATGGGGCGCGCCGCCGATGCGATCGATCAGCTCGTCGGCGGATGATTTCGGTCGGGCGAGGAGACGAAGTCCGCAGTACACGTTGCCGGCCTGGAGATCGCTGTATGCCGGGTCATGAGTGGCAGAACGTCACCTGACCGCGGCGCTCTCACCTCCAGTCGAAGTACTCGCGGTGGATGCGTCTTGACGACACGCCGGCGCGCCGCAGTTGGGTCTGGAAGCTGCGCAACATCCCCTGCGGTCCACACATGAACACTGAGAGCTCGTTTGGATCACCGACGGCGACATGGAGGACGTGCTCGGGGGTGAGGCGGCCAGTGACGCTCGTGTCGATCATGTGCACGTGCAGGGACTCTTGGCGGTCGGCGATCTGGCGGATCTCCTCGGCGAACGGCGCATCCCCGTCCGCCGTGTAGAAGAAGTCGACGCGATAGGGCAGATGACCACCGTCGAGCGCACGGAGCCAACTGAGAAACGGCGCAACGCCAACGCCCGCTGCAATCCACACCTGCTGATCGGTCCCTTTCCGATGGTTGAAACGTCCATGAGGGCCCCCGATGACTGCTGGCATGCCGTGCTCAAGCAGTTCCTGGAGGCGCGAGGTGTAGTCGCCGAGGGCCTTGACCGTGACGCGGAGAACGTCCTCGTGCGGTGCGCTGGAGATGGTGAAGGGATGGCGGTGCCAGCCGTCCTTCGCTTCGAGGTAGACCATGGCGAACTGGCCCGGCACGAATTCGACCTTGCGTCCGATCGGCCGCAATGCGACCTCGACGAGACCATCGTCGATCTCGCGCACTGTGTCGACTTCGTAGTCGTGTAGCGAGAGTAAGAACCGCGAAAGTAGCTCTCGATAGAGGTAGACGCCGATCCCGACGGCTCCGACTGCGACGTAGCTCCATCGCAGCACGGGAGCATCGGGAAAGGGAGTCCCATCGAGCACACCGTGTACGAATCCCGCCGCGACGAAGAGCCCAGTGGTTCGGTGCAGCGCCCGCCAGCGGTCGTAGTCGCCGAACACACGGCGAACGTCGCGCATGACCGGTAGGTCTCGCCACGCGCGCACGAGGCCACGCAGGGGCGATGGCGCCACGGACTGCCAGCGCGGCAGGATCGCCCACACCGCTAGTACCGTCAGCCCGATCGCTCCGACCGCTCCGAGCGGCCCCCCGAGCGACGTGCCGTGAGGGCTCGACGACAGAAGGATGTGAGGTGCCAACAGGATCAAGCCGGCGATCGCCACGCGGCGATGCCAGATTGCGGCCCGGTCGATCCCGTCGAACCACTCTTCCACCCACGGCAGGGTGCTGATCAGCACGAGACCGATCGACAGCAGCAGAATTGACTCGCTGCCAAGAAACTGTCCGAGGTAACTCCCAGCTGGCTCGCCTGCCGGCCGTGCGACGAGCCACAAGACGCCCATGCCGACGACGAGGACGCCGATCGTCGCCGGCCCAACGTCTCGGGCGACGAGACTGCCGCGCACGTTTGCACCCTACGCCAGCACGTCCGGGCTTTAGCGCTTTCTTAGCCCATTCTCACCGGCCTCTCAGGTCGTGCGGCTTATGTTCACGTGGGCGTGTCTGACTCGAACGAAGATCGAGCGCTATTCCGTCGGCGGCGTGCGGCGCGCGTCGGCGTCTTGAAGAGACGAATCACGGTTGCGTCGGTACTCGGCTTCGCCACGTTGTTCGGTCTTGCTGCCCAGCATGTGGTTCGCGCGGCGCCTGCAGGGACAGCAGTAGAAGCTCATGCTGCGAGCGTGTCGTCAGGCGCGGCGGACGAAGGTTTCTTCGACGAGCACGAAGACGGCTTCTCATTCGACACGGGTGCTGAGTCGCCGGAAAGCGCGCTGCCGCCGGCTCCTCCGGTCGCCCAGACCAGTGTTTCCTGAGCCCAAGCCCCCCGCTGGCATGAAGTCGTTCCGCTTTCCCGCCATGGGAACGGAGGTGCATGTGCTTCTGCCCGCCGACCGCGGCGACGCGATCACGTCTGTGCGAGAGCTCTTCGCCGACTGGGAAGCGTGTCTCAGTAGGTTCCTCCATGGCAACGAGCTCTCTCAGCTGAACGCGAGGGCCGGCCAGCCAGTCGTAGTCAGCCCTCTTCTCTTCACCGTGGTCGAAGCGAGCGTGCAGGCGGCACGCGCGACCGGTGGGACATTCGATCCCACGCTCCTGCACCAGCTCGTTCGGGTTGGCTATGACCGTCCTTTCACAACCATGGCGCAAACGACCACTCCGGCGACGCTGCCCGCCACTCACGGGGGAGCCTGGCGGCAGATCGCGCTTGACGCCGGGTCTAGCACCATCAGGCTTCCCGAGGGATGTGCGCTCGATCTCGGAGGGATCGCGAAAGGGATGGCCGTCGACGCGGCGATTGATCTCATGGGCCAGTGGGACGTCCGAGCCGCTCTAGTCAGCGCGGGAGGAGATCTTCGGGTATGCGGACTGCCTCCTGGTGCACGCGCATGGGCCGTGCTTGCCGACGACGACGTGGAAGAGGGTCAGGTCGTAAGGCTCGTCCGGGGCGCGCTCGCAACATCCGGCGTCGCCAGGCGTGCATGGCGGCAAGGAGAGACCCCGCGCCACCATCTCATCGACCCGCAAACAGGGGAGCCTGTCGAGAACGACCTGCGCGAAGTGACGGTCGCTGCCTCGAGCTGCAAGGAGGCAGAGGCTGGCGCGACAGCGGCGTTCGTCCTCGGGTCAGATCTGGGCCAGACATTCCTCCGTCGCCATAGGCTCGCCGGTCGTCTGACTCGAGCCGATCGAACGCGCGCGTTCGTAGGGGCATGGCCCTTGCCTTGGCCGGAGGCCGCGTGACGACTTGGAGCGCCATCACATGGGACGCCGCGCGAGCCGGCGGCTTCCTTGCGTACATCCTGCTGACCCTCGCCGTGGCAGCCGGTCTCGTGCTACGGAACCGCTGGCAATCGACGCGATGGCCGCGCTTTGTCACGAACGAGCTACATGGCTACCTCAGCCTCCTGGCATTGGTCTTCATCACCGTGCACGTGCTGGCGGTGCTCGTCGACCCGTTCACTCATTTCGGCCTTGCCGAGATCCTTGTCCCACTCTGGTCCCACTACCGGCCTGTTTGGATGGGCCTCGGCATTGTCGCTCTCTACCTGCTCGTCGCCGTCTGGCTGAGCTCTCAACTACGCGCCAGGATCAGCCATCGGACGTGGCGCAGGATCCATGTCCTTGCCTACGGCGTCTACGGAGCGGCGACCGTGCATGGACTCGGAACTGGAAGCGACACACGTACCGTCTGGGCGCTGAGTCTGTATGCAACGAGTGCTGTACTCGTCGCCGCGCTCGCGGGCCGGCGCCTCCTCGTCCCGCCCGCACGCGGCGATCGGCCGCGGCCCGGACTCGCTGCCGCAGGCGGGCTCTGCCTCGTCGCCATCGTCGCCTGGGCGGGCGTCGGGCCTCTGGCCGCCCATTGGGGGGCGAGAGCCGGCGGCGTCATCGACCATCCCTCGATCGCTGCAGCGTTGATCCCTGAGACGCGGTCCAATCGGAGCCTGTCAGGCGCCGTCGCATTGCCGTTTCGCGCAGTGTTCAACGGCAACCTTGCGGTCCAGCCGCTCGACCAAACAGGTCGCGTCACCGTCCGGATCGACGGTGCCCTGCGTGGGGCAACGAGCGATCATCTCGAGATCTACCTCCGGGGTGTTCCGCTGGAGGACGGTGGCGTCGCGATGGAGCAGAGTCGCGTCCGCATGGGTGCGGAGACCGCTCTCTACCAGGGGCAAATCGTCGCCCTGCGCGGACAGCGGCTCGTCGTCGCTCTCCATTCCGCCAAGCGGCGGCTCCGCCTCGGGATCACGTTGAACGTCCTGCGAGGCGGGATCGTCACCGGCAGCGTCCGCGGGACGCGGATCTCGCAACGATCCGCCTGAACGCGCGCGAGACGACAACGGCCGTACCACCCAGACGAGCCCACCCGGGACGCGCGCACTTGGGTGTCTGTTCAGCCCGTTCCTAGTGGGACATCGTGCCTTTGACGTCGCCGACGTTGAGGAGGCCGACCTGGCCCTGATCGACGGCCGCAAACGCATGTGAAACAAAGGGGTAGAGGCCGGGCTGATCGATCTTGACGTCGAAGACTCCGCCCCCGCCAGCTGGCACAGTCACCGTCTGGACGCCATGCAGTGCGTCCTGCGGGTTCATGTCGCCGAACGGGTACGCCGTGTTGAGGATCGTTCCCACGATGTGGAAGTCGGTATCAAGCGAAGGGCCGGCGTCGACGACCCAGAAGCGGACGAGCTCGCCCGGCTTGGCCGTGAGCGGGTGCTTGACGTACTGGCCGGAATAGCCGTTGAACGTCATCCAGTCCGGTTGGCGTGCATGGGCCTTTGCCATGTTGAACACCGCTGGCTTGTCGAGGCCGTCGGACGACAGATACCACTCGCTTGCGACGAGGACGTAGTCCTTGTCGGCCTTCGGGAGTACGCCGGCGGGGGGCTCGACGACGATCGCTCCGTACATCCCGTTGGCAATGTGCATCAAGACGGGCTTCGTGCCGCAGTGGTACATGAAGACACCGGGATCGTTCGCACGGAACGTGTAACTGACCGATTCGCCGGGCGCGACGTCTGCGAACGCCTTGTCGGGCGCGATACGTGCCGCGTGGAAGTCGACCGAGTGTGGGATCGCACCGTTGTTCGTAAGGGTGATCTTGACGAGCTGTCCTTGACGTACATGGATCACCGGTCCGGGTGCGCCGCCCGCCCAGGCCCAGGCCGCGTAGTGCACGCCGGGAGCGACCTCGATGTTGATATCGGTCAACGCGAGCTTGACGTCCGCGACGGCACCTGCGGGTGCCGCGGGTAGGACTGCGGAGTACGGCTTGTGGGCCGAGGCGAGCTCGTCGGCGTTGGCCGGCGCTGCGCCCGCATAGCTCGTCAGTGAGCCCGCGTTCACACTTCCGGCCGTGTCCATGCCCGCCATTCCCGAGGTCGCCGTTGCGGCTGAGGCTTGCTGCGCGTCGTCGCGGGCGTTATGTGCGTCCGCCCACATCATGAAGACGAAGAAGCCGAGCACCGCTACCAGGATTCCCAGGAGGAGCGCCGCCGCCCCAGCAAAACCGACTCCCGATCCACCTTGCCTGCTTGCGTAGCTGCCGGTACTCATCCTCGTCGCTCCTCCATCGGTGACATGGCGCGGCCTGAACTGGTCGCTTGCAACAGCTAAGGGCGCGGCTCGTCGGTGCGCATCGGCGCTACGCGCACGCTCGGCTCGGCAAAGCTGCAGTCTCGGTGCGGGTTTCCCGCAATGGGAGGTGCGTCGCTCTATTCGCCGATCTGGTTCAGCTTTACCGCCGTTCCGCTCGGTCACTTTGCGCAGCCTCCGCATCGAGAAGGTCGCGGAACTCGACGCGCACGCGTGATCGATGACCCGCCCCGGCGTCCGGGTGGGTCATCGAAGAACCGGCAGCGTCACCTGTGTGGAGGCAGGAACGTGTCGGTCTCGTAGCTATGCAGCACCGCGGATGTATGCAAGCCGACGTGCGCGATCGGCGCTCCGATTGGATTCAGCGTGAGAAGCGTCGGAGCGCTCCAGATCACGTCGCCACGGAGCGGCTTTGACATCTTGTCCGAGCGGAAGTCGCTATAGCCAGAATGGTAAGCAAACGTCATCGCCAGGGATGCGGCAAGAGCGACGATGCCGATTACGACCTTGCCTGCGAATCGCCGGTCGAGTCGAGTTCCCGCGAATGCCGCGAAGACCACGAGGATCGGGAAGACCGATAGAAGAAGGCCGTCCGCGATGCCGTAGACGACGCCGCGCCATGCGAGCGCACCGACGAGGTCAAGCCCTGCGGGTCGAGCGGTTGCGTCCTCCGTCCGTACCACGACGGCTGCAAGCACGCCGGCCGCAGCGAGTCCCAGCAACAGCGCAGCAAGCCAACGTCGTCTCACCGCCTCCAAGAGGTCGTAGCCGGTCGATCGCGACCACAGCCAGAAGAGGGCGATGACCGAGAGTGCGTAGATCCCATAGAAGAGATCACGGTTGATCTCGACCACGTCCGCGAAGACGTACGGAACCGCGAACGCCAGCACGAACCCACCTGCCAGCCATGCCCAGTGAACGGAGAGGCCGTGCCACACGCGTGTCTCGACGCTCGAGCGACCAATAGCGTGAGTGGTCATTTCTCCTCCTTTCGCGCGTAGCATCGATCGACTCGGGCGATGTGACATCGGTAGCGACCGCGTGATCCGGTGCGGCATTGCCGCACTGGCGACCCTAGGCGTGACGTAAGCGCGAGGGCAGCGAGAGCTCAACGCGTCCGGTTCGACGATCCCTTGGCGGGTCAGCCCACGCTCGAGATGCGATGGTGTTGCGCACCACCGCTGTCGGCCGGCAGTGCCGAATGTGGCCGGTGAGCAGCCAGAGCAGGAAGTCGAGAGCGTCGACCAGCTCCTCGCCGGGAGTCCGGTGGGTCACGTCGTCGGTCCTCTACCGTCGGCCAGGTCGTCATACGGACAGTCTCGTCGGGTCGCTTGGTGTCGGCGACGGTGGAGAGCCGTCCGGTACCTGCGGTGAATTCACGCGACGAGGCACCGAAAGGGGTATTTCGTCTTACGTTCGCTCGTAATGTCGGGAGCAAGGCCGTGCCGCTCCTGTCCGACGAAGCGAAGCGAGCTACGGCGTGGCCAGGGCGGCGGCGAGGTCGAGGCTCGACACCACTCCGACGGGCCGCTGCTCGACGGAATCGACGACGACGAGGTGCGCCACTCCGTACCTCGTCATGAGGGCGGCAGCGCGCTCGAGCCGTTCGTTCGGCGCAATCGTCACGGCAGGAGTCATCGCGGTGCCACCGGCCGTCTGCTCCGCCAACCCGCGAACGCTCGCGGCCGCGATCAGATCGAGATCTGAGATGACGCCCCACAGCGACCCGGTGCTCGAGCGATCGTCGATGACCACGACGGAGTGGACGCGCTCGTCGGCCATGAGCGCAGCAACGCTGGTGAGGGACGCGCCGGCCGGACAACTGACGAGTCCCCAGTGCATCGCGTCCGCGACACGGGGCTCGAGCCCCGTTCCATCCTCGTCGAGTATCGCGAATGCACTCACCCGAGCAGAGTGCGCGATGCGGCGTGACCGCGCATCGGCGCTCCTCCGAAAGCGACTTGCGGAGAACTACGGCCGATCCGTCGACGTGGATCCGTGCCCGAGGAGCATCTAGGCTGCGCTTGCAGGAACTCCGGGAGAACATGTCGCAGCAGACCCCAGTCGACAGGCTCCGCGTCCTCGTCGACGCGGGCATCGCTCTGAGCTCAGAGCTTTCGCTGGACGCGCTCCTCCAGCAACTCGTGGAGACCGCGGCTCAACTCACGGGCGCACGGTACGCCGCTCTCGGGGTCATCGATAGCACGGGCCAGGGGCTGGAGCGTTTTCTCACGACTGGCATCGATCCGGAGACACATGCTGCGATCGGCGACCTCCCGCGAGGACGGGGCATCTTGGGCGTGCTCATCCGCGACGCCAAGCCTCTTCGGCTCCACGAGCTCGGTGACGATCCGCGCTCCGTTGGATTCCCGGATCACCATCCGCCGATGAAGAGCTTCCTCGGCGTTCCGATCCTGCTTCGCGGCGTCGCCTACGGAAACCTGTACCTGACGGAGAAAATCGGCGGAGGCGACTTCACCGACGAGGACGAGGAGCTGACACAGCTGTTGGCCGCACAGGCGGCCGTAGCGATCGAGAACACTCGTCTGTACGAGACGTCCACCCGTTGGCTGCGTCACTTCGAGTCGATGAACGAGATCGGAAACGCGCTCGCCGCCGAGCTCGAACTCGAGCCGCTGTTGGGACTTGTCGCGCGCAGGCTTCGGAGCCTGATCCAGGCGCGTCTCGTGCTCATCGCTCTACCCGACGTCGGCGCCGCGGCGCTGAGCATCAGAGCAGCCGACGGAGAAGGATCGGATGCGTACGGCTTGGTCGGTACGCCGCTCGAGCTCGGTGGCTCGAAGACGGGTCGCGTACTCCAGCGGGGGCGGAGCGAGCGAGTCGACTCCGTCCTCGACGATCCGGAGATCGATCAACAGACGGCACGCCGGATGGGCGTTCGGTCCGCGCTGTACGTTCCGCTTGTCGTGCGCGGGCGGCCGATGGGAGTCGTCATCGCTCACGACAAGCTGGGTGCGACCTCGAGTTTCAGCGACGACGACGTCCGGCTCAGCGAGTCGCTCGCAACGCGCGCGGCAACGGCGGTTGACCTGTCCGAACGAGTCAGCAGGGATGCTGTCCGCCGCGTCGTCGACGCGCAGGAAGCCGAGCGTGCTCGCCTGGCGCGCGAGCTCCACGACGAGACCGGCCAAGCGCTCACATCGATACTGCTGGGCCTGAAATCGCTCGAGGAGCGCGTTGAATCCGCCGACGGCGGAGCTGCATTCGCAGCGCTGCGCGACCTCGTGGTCGCCACACTGCACGATGTCCGCCGGCTGGCCGTGGAGTTGCGCCCGGCGGTGCTGGACGACTTCGGGCTGGTTCCCGCCCTCGAACGCCTTCGTGACTCGATCTCCGAGCAGTGCTCAGATAGCGGTGGAGGTTCAGTCGGACCTCGACGGCCAGCGCCTGCCCGCGGAGATCGAAACCGCCCTGTACCGAATCGTGCAGGAGTCGTTGACCAACGTCGTCAAGCACGCCGATGCGAGTCGGGTGACCGTGTGGCTGAGGAGGCCGAGCGATAGGAACGTGGAACTCGTGATCCATGACGATGGAGCAGGATTCGACCCGAACGAGGTGCGCGACGGCGGCCTTGGCCTGGTCGGCATGCGGGAGCGGGTCGCGCTCCTGGGCGGCCGGATGTCTGTTGAATCGAGCGAAGGTGCGGGGACGATGCTGACGGCGGAGGTACCGCTGGCGTGATCCGGGTGCTCATCGTGGACGATCACGCGGTCGTGCGGTCAGGGCTTCGTCGCCTCCTCGACGCCGAGCCCGACATCGAGACGGTCGGCGAGGCTCCGAACGCCGATCGAGCTGTGTTCGAGGCGATCGAGGGCAAGCCCGACGTCGTGCTCATGGATCTCGTCATGCCCGAGAAGGGAGGCATCGAGGGGATGCCCGCCGTTCTGCAGGCAGTGCCCGAAGCGCGCGTCCTCGTGCTCTCGATGCAGGACGATCCACGGTACGTCCGGGCGGCGTTCGAGGCCGGCGCGAGCGGCTACGTCCTGAAGGAGGCGGCGGACACCGAGGTCGTAGCGGCGATTCGTGCCGTTTCCGCGGGCGAGCGATACGTGCATCCGGCGCTCGGCGCGAAGCTCGTCTCCGCTGATGCCGACGAGCGGCGCCGAGCGGAACAAGATCCCCTGTCCGAACGTGAGCGTGAGGTTCTCCGACTGTTGGCGCTCGGACACACCAATCTGGAGATCGCAAAGGAGCTCTTCATCTCGGTGCGAACCGCCGAGACGCACCGCGCTCACATCATGCAGAAGCTGAGCCTCTCGAGCCGCGCCGAGCTCGTCCGCTACGCGCTCGAGCACGATCTCATCGGATCCCCGCCGGCGAGCTAATAGCCAGTCCCGCGCCGCTGCCCAGCGGTCGCGCGACGCAAAGCGCTGCAAGCCAAAGCCGGCCCGCGCGCGCGTAAAGCGTCGCGGGGCCGACTCTGTTAGTGGGCGATCAGTACGTCGCGGTGCGTCTTCCGGGTGACGCCACCGCTCACGCTCATGCCGAGCGTATGCTCGATCAGCGATCGCTCGTGAGATCCGAGGACGATGAGATCCGCGTCGATCTGGTCCGCGACCTCGAGGATCGCCTCCACTGGGTTGCCGTGTGCAGGCGCCAGCACCGCCGCGATCCCTTCCTCTGCCAGGCGAGCCTTCGCACTCTCGAGTTGCCGCATGTGCTCGGAGGGCGGGTCGCTGGGATCGTATGGGCCCATTCCGTGGGCGCTACCCCGCATCGGGGCGACGCTCGTGACGTGCACCGCAGCGTCGAACGCCTTCGCAACCTCGGCGGCGCGGACAAGGGCCCGCTCTGACTCCTCGGTGCCGTCGTACGCAAGCAGGACGATCTTCATGTCGAAGCTCCTTTCCTCCGGGGGCCGAACGCGCCCCTGACCGTACAAGAGTTGTGGATCGTCGCCTAGTCGCTCGCGGTCGTCCCGTAGAAGAGAGGCGGCACCTGCCGCCTCTCTTCCTATGGTGCCCCGGGAGGTCGGAGCTCTCTTGATCCGGGAGCCTCCCGTCGCTGTCCCGGATCAGCCTGTCACCGGCTGCGCGGTGGCTCGAGCCTTCTGAGCTGCGCTTGCCGCTGCCGGCTCGCGGCCGAAGACCGCGAAGGCGAGGATCACGAGGCCGAAGCCCGTGAGCAGCAGCGCGATTCCGACGACGAGGCCGAAGACCGAGAGTCGCTCAGCCATGTAGCTGACGTTCAGCGCAGTCGTGAGCGCCGTCTCGGTCACCCAGATGTCTCGGGCACTGTTCGCGACCGGCTGGCCGTCGGCGCCCTTCGCCGCGGCTGTCTCGTCGCTGGTGCCGGCCGGATCGGTTGGCTTCGCAGCCGACTGGAAGCGGCCCATCGACGCATACGTAAGGCCGCCCGTGGCCTCGAGCGTGTGCATGCGCATGACCTTGGCGAATGCGCGTGCCTGATCGCCCGTCTTGACCTGCTGACCGGCCCACTGCTCGGCGTACTTCGCAACTGCGGGATCGTCGGCCGTCCCGAACGTGATGCCTTCGCCCTTGATCGAGTCGCGGGTCGTGTTGTACCCGTTGACGCCCATGAAGATCGCCACGATGCCGAAGACGATCAGCAATCCGCCGGCGAGAAATCCGCCGATCTCCCAATACTTTCTACGCTTCATCTCGCACCTCCCGGTGAGCACTCCATTACGTTGACGTGCGGAGTCTCGGCCCACTCGGCGATGTCGACATCAGCACTAGCTCGCCCGGCTGCTGCGCTCAAGCCGCGTGGTGGTTGCGGCGAAGTACGCAGCCGTCGGACCTCGGCTTGGCTTCGTTCACTCGGAAGGAATAAGCGGGCATGAGCTCCTGGTGGCTTGCAGCTGAGCCACCCGAGCATGCGTCGCTCGTGCTAGAGACCGAGGCGCGACCTCGGAGTCAGGGCGCAGCGCGCAGTCCGGCGCACTCCTTGCGCTACGCGGCTGAAGGCTGGAGCACTGCTGCGGCGCGGACGACGAGCACCGGACGCTTCGACCGGCCAATGACTCCCCGTGACACGCTCCCGAGAAGAGCCGATGCGAATGCGCCGTGACCTCTCGATCCAACGACGATGAGGTCTGCGTCGATTGCGTCTGCGTGGCCGGCGATCTCAACGACAGGATCGCCTCGCAGGAGTGCCGTTCCAGCCGGCACGCCCTCACTCTCGGCGACGGCCTGCGCATCGTCGAGAATGTGCTCATCCCAGTCGGTTGGCTCGTTGGGCACATAGCCCCCGAGGCCGAATCCGTTCATCGCGACCATGTCAGCCGTCGTCTCGACGTGGACGAAGATCGCCTCGGCGCCCTCATCGCGAGCAAGCTCGACTCCGATCTTGACCGCCTCGTTCGCGGCCGCCGAACCGTCGGTTGCGATCAGGATTCGCTTCATCGTCAGACCTCCTCACTTGCTTTGCCCTGAGCTTGCTCCCGCGCGCACGCGCACGCATCCGTGCCGCCCCCTATGACGCTTCGTACTTCGCCGCAGCTCAGACGGTTTACAGAAGCGTGCGAACTGCGCGCGCCACGACGAGCTCTTCCCGGGCGGCAATCACGAGGACGCGTGCGGCCGACTCCGGTGCCGCCACGTCTGCATCCGGGACCGCGCGACCATTCAGCTCGGGATCGAGTTCGACACCCAGAAACCCTAATCGCATGCATACGAGTGCCCGGACCTTCACGGAGTGCTCGCCGACGCCCGCGGTGAAGACGAGGACGTCGAGGCCGCCAAGCGCGGCGGTCATCGCCGCGATGGCGCCCGCGATTCGGTACGTGTACACATCGAGCGCGAGCTGCGCAGAATCGTCCACTGGCCCGGCTGCCTCGAGCGCTGGGACGTCTCTTCCATCCGAGAGACCTGCGAGGCCGGACTCCTCGTTGAGAGCCTGGTCGAGCTCATCGATGGACATGCCGTGTACTCGCTGGACGAAGAGGAGAGCGCCTGGATCGACCGAGCCGGAGCGCGTTGCCATGGGCACGCCGTCGAGAGGTGTAAAGCCCATTGTGGTATCGATCGAGCGTCCGCCCCTGACGGCCGTGACCGAGCAACCACCGCCAAGGTGACAAACGACCGTGCGCAGATCCGCGTCGCCGAGAAGCTCGGACACCCGCTCGGATGCCCACTGCACGGAGAGTCCGTGAAAGCCGTAGCGGCGGATTCCCCACTCTTCGCGCCAGATCCGCGGTAGGGCGTACGTTGCGGCCTCAACCGGGATCGTCGTGTGGAACGCCGTGTCGAAAACAGCAACGTGCGGCGCGCTGGGATAGACACGTCTCGCCGCGTCGATGCCCGAAAGCGCCGGTGTGTTGTGGAGCGGCGCGATCGAACGAAGCTCGCGGATCGACGCGAGGACGGACTCGTCGATGATGGCAGGTTCTACGAGATCTGGGCCGCCGTGGACAACCCGGTGACCGACGGCCTGGATCTCCGACGGGGTAGCAGCGTCCAGCGCCTCGACTGCCTGCACGCGCTCGTCGTCGAAGACGAGGTGGAGCTTGAGGCTCGTCGAGCCGGCGTTGACGACGAGGATCGACCCCACGGACCTAGAACGGCCAGATCCAGTCGCGGATCTCAGGATCGTCTTCGCCGTGCTGTCGTGTGTACGCGCGGGCATGCAGCCGGCGGTCGATCATCTCCTGTCGCAGATGCGCTGCGTTCGCGCCGAGGCCGGGCAAGCGGTCGACGACGTCCATCACTAGATGGAACCGGTCGAGGTCGTTGAGCATCACCATGTCGAAGGGCGTGGTCGTCGTGCCCTCCTCCTTGTAGCCCCGCACGTGCAGGTTCCCGTGATTTGCGCGACGGTATGTGAGGCGGTGGATGAGCCACGGATAGCCGTGGTACGCGAACACGATGGGTCGGCTCGTCGTGAACAGGGAGTCGAACTCCGTGTCTGGCAACCCGTGCGGATGCTCGCTCTCCGGCTGAAGCCGCATGAGGTCGACGACGTTGACGAGGCGAACCTTCAAGTCCGGCAGACGCTCGCGGAGGATGGCGACGGCCGCGAGCGTCTCGAGCGTCGGAACGTCTCCGCAGCAGGCAAGGACAACGTCGGGCTCAGCCCCCCCTTCGTCGTTCGAGGCCCACTCCCAGATACCCAGGCCACGGGTGCAGTGGACGATCGCATCCTCCATCGACAGGTAGTTATGAGTCGGCTGCTTCGCCGCGACGACGACGTTGACGTAGTTCCGGCTGCGCAAACAGTGATCGGCGACGGAGAGAAGCGTGTTGGCGTCCGGCGGCAGATACACGCGGATGATCTCCGCCTTCTTGTTCACGACATGGTCGATGAATCCGGGATCCTGGTGCGAGAAGCCGTTGTGATCCTGGCGCCAGACGTGTGAGCTAAGCAGGTAGTTGAGCGAGGCGATGGGCCGTCGCCACGGGATGTCACGCGTGACCTTCAACCACTTGGCGTGCTGGTTGAACATCGAGTCCACGATGTGGATGAAGGCCTCGTAGCAGTTGAAGACGCCGTGGCGGCCCGTGAGCAGGTAGCCCTCGAGCCAGCCCTGGCAGAGATGCTCGGACAGGATCTCGAGCACCCGACCTTCGGGCGCGAGCCCTTCGTCCGTGGGAAGAATCTCGGCTTCCCATTCCCTCGCGGTCACCGCGAAGACGTCCCCAAGTCGGTTGGACGCGGTCTCGTCCGGCCCGAAAATGCGGAAGTTGTCGGGATTCCTCGAGATGACATCGCGCAGGAATCCGCCGAGCACTCGCATCGGCTCGCTCGACGTCGAGCCCGCAGACGGAACGTCGACGGCGTAGTCGCGAAAGTCGGGGAGCATCAGATCCCGTAGAAGCTCACCTCCGTTCGCATGCGGGTTTGCGCTCATCCGTGCGTCGCCCAGCGGAGGCAGCGCGGCGAGCTCGGGCATGAGCCGTCCCTCGCCGTCGAACAGCTCCTCCGGCCGGTAACTGCGCAGCCATTCCTCCAGCTGGGCACGGTGGTCGCCGTTGTCGCGCACGTCGGCGATCGGGACCTGGTGCGCGCGCCATGTCCCTTCGACCGGCTTGCCGTCGACCTCGCGCGGTCCAGTCCAGCCCTTCGGCGTCCGGAGGATCAGCATCGGCCAGCGTCCCTGAGCGGTCGACCCGTTCTCCCGCGCTGACTGCTGAATCGAATCGATGCGATCGAGGACCTCGTCTAGCGCCTGGGCGAATCGTTCGTGCACTCGGGCCGGTTTCTCGCCGTCGAAGCCTCCGGAGACGAGCACCGGCTCCCAGCCGTAGCCGCGAAAGAGGTCCAGGAGCTCGTCTTCCGGGATCCGCGCGAGCACCGTCGGGTTCGCGATCTTGTAGCCGTTGAGATGCAGGACCGGGAGTACGGCGCCGTCGACGCGTGGGTTCAGAAACTTGTTCGAGTGCCAGCTCGCGGCCAGGGGTCCGGTCTCCGCTTCGCCGTCGCCGACGACGCAGGCCACGAGCAGATCCGGGTTGTCGAACGCCGCTCCAAAGGCGTGCGAAAGTGCGTAGCCGAGCTCGCCGCCCTCATGAATTGAGCCTGGTGTCTCGGGGGCCGCATGACTCGGGATCCCGCCGGGGAACGAGAACTGCCTGAAGAGCTTTCGCATGCCCGCGACGTCCTGGCCGATGTCTGGATAGATCTCGGTGTACGTGCCCTCCAGATAGGCGTTCGCGACTATCGCCGGTCCTCCGTGGCCAGGCCCTGTGATGAAGATCGCACGTAGCTCGCGCTCGCGGATCGCACGATTGAGGTGGGCGTAGACGAGGTTCAGACCCGGCACCGTCCCGAAGTGACCGAGCAGCCGCGGCTTCACGTGCTCGGCTCTCAACGGCTCGCGAAGCAAGGGGTTGTCGAGCAGATAGATCTGGCCCACCGAGAGGTAGTTCGCTGCACGCCAGTAGCGGTCGATTGCTTCGAGCGTGTCGGCTGGCGGGGCGCTCACGCGCTCGATGGTAGGGGCGCAAGCAGATTGGGAGTGGCGTGACCAGAGAACCATGCTGGGGTCACGATGACGAGGAGGCTCACACGAGGGTTCTCGAAGATCACGTAGTTCGGAAAATCACGTGCTTGGTCTGCGCCGGGGGACGACACCTGCGAGACGGCGGCCCCTACCACGTCTTCATAGGCGTATGGGCTGCAGGGCGCTGGATGCGCACACGGGCATCGACGGCGATGCATCGGTCCGGAAGTCCCAGCACCGGGTTGAGATCCAGCTCCGCAACCGCGGGCACGTCCAGCCCGAGGCGCGCGAGGCGTTGAACGAGATCGACGAGAGCGTGCACGTCTGTCGCGGGTGCACCCCGGAACCCACGCACGAGGCGGCCGGCCTTCCCCTCCAACACGAGCTCCTCGGCATCGACGTCCGTCAGCGGAGCGATCCGGAACGACGCTTCACCGATCAGCTCGGCAAGGACGCCACCTGGTCCGAACGCGACGAGCGGGCCGAACACCGGGTCCTGGACGAGACCGGCGAGGAGCTCGGTTCCTCCCGAGATCATCGGCTGCACGACGACGGGCAGCCCGATCCGCTCTACGGCGGATCGAACCGCCGCATCGCTCGCCAGATCGAGAGCGATGCCACCTGTCTCGGTCTTGTGTGCACCCGCCGCTGCCGTCTTGATCACGACGGGATAGCCGAGCTCGACCGCGGCCTCAATTGCGTCGTCTGCGGATGTTGCGACGCGCTCGGGCACGAGTGGGATCCCGTAGGCGAGCAGGAGTCTGCGTGCTCTCGCCGGGCTCGAGCCAGCGGCCATCCGTCTCGCCGAGAACCGCACGCCGTGACGGCAAGCGCCGCTTCGGCGTCGACGCCGTCGACCTCGGGGACGGATCCCAGCGGCCGCCGCAGCCAATCGGCACGCTCGGCGGCCCGGCCGAGTGCGCGCGCAGCCGACTCCGGGTAGGTGAAGGCGGCGACCTCTTGCTCCGCCCGGAGGGACATCGGAATGCCTTCCGCGCTCATGACGACTGCGAGGACAGGCTTGTCCTCGGCCGCTGCCGTGGCTGCGCGAGCTATCGCGCCACCAACTGCTTCGGCGGTGGCGCTCACAGCCGGCACGAACAGGGCGACTATCGCATCGACCGCGGTGTCAGCCAGCAAGAACGGCAAGACCTGCTCGTACGAGCGGTCGGACGCCGAGCCGAGCATGTCGACCGGATTCGCGAGACTCGCTTCGCCCGGCAGCAGCGGCGCGATCGCTCGAACGGTCTCCTCGCTGAGTTGCGGTAGCTCCAGCCCGACCGCCTCGCAGGCATCCGCGCACAGGATCCCGAGACCTCCGGCGTTCGTCAGGACTGCCACGCGTCGTCCTCGAGGCATCGGCTGCGTCGAGAGAAGAGTTGCGACGTCGATGAGCTCCTCCAGAGAGCTTGCTCGGATGACACCCGCTTGATGGAAGAGAGCGTCGACCGCGGCCTCCGAGCCGGCCAGCGCCGCGGTGTGCGAGCTCGCTGCCCGGGCGCCGGCACCTGTCGTTCCGCTCTTGACCGCAAGAATGGGCTTCGTTCGCGCTACGCGGCGAGCGATCGTCCCGAATCGTCTCGGGTTTCCGAACGACTCGAGGTAGAGCAGGACGACCTCCGTCGCCGGATCGTCCTCCCACCACTCGAGCAGGTCGTTCGAGGAGACGTCCGCCTTGTTCCCGATCGAGACGAATGCGGACAGGCCGAGACCCCGGGACTCGGTCGCTTCGAGCAGCGCCAGCCCGAGCGCGCCGCTCTGGGAGGAGAACCCGATGTTGCCCGGCGGTGCCGACCGCGAGGCGAACGTCGCATTGAGCCGTACCGCCGCGGACGAGATGCCGAGGCAGTTCGGTCCGAGAAGGCGCGCTCCATGCGCACGGATCGCGGCGAGAAGCGCGCGTTGCCGCTCCTCCCCTTCGGAACCGACCTCCGCGAATCCGGCCGAGATGACGCAGACGGCACGAATGCCGGCGTCGAGTGCGGAGCCCACCGACTCCAGAACTGCGGCCGCTGGGACGCAGACAACCGCTAGGTCGACTGGGTCGGGTACATCGACGATCGAGCCGTATCCGCGAACGCCGGCCACCGACTCACCGTTACGGTTCACCGGGTAGGCGGCCCCGACGAACTCGCCCGCGAGGATGTTGCGGAAGAGCTCGCCGCCGATCGTGCCCCGGCGAGGCGACGCTCCAATGACGGCGACCGAGCGCGCCTCGAAGAACGGCCCCAGCGATGCGACGACCGCGGTGTGGTCGCGTGCCTCGACGCGTGAGGCGTAGTCGGGTGTGGTCGCGATGGGAAATGTCATCTCCACCTCGCCGCCGGCAAAGGTTCTCGAGACCTCGAAGCCCACCCCTTCGAAGACGCCGATCATCGGCGCGTTGTCGGCCATCACCTCCCCGACGAATCGCTCGATCCCACGAGCTGCGGCAAGCGCGGCCAGCTGCTCGAGCAAGCGCGTCGCGATGCCCCTGCCCTGATAGGCGTCGGCCACGGTGAAGGCGACCTCGGCGCTCGCAGGATCGCGAAGCCGAACGTAGTTGGCCAGAGCGACGATTCGATCTCCGCCCGTCTCCGTCGTTGACGCGAGGAGCGCTCCGCGCTCGATCCAGTCTGATTCGAGGACCGGTTCGACGAGCCGATCGTCGACCGTGGGCTGACCATGGAATCGCAGATACAGGCTGCGGGGGGAAAGCTCGTCGAAGAACTGCACGAGCGGCTCGCGATCAGCTTCTTCGGGGGCGCGCAGCCTTAGCGTGCTCCCGTCTCGAAGGATGACGTCTACGACGTCGACTGGGCTGTCCATTGATGTCACCGACGCCAACCCAAGGGTTCGTCGGTCCATCCGGAGAAAGAACCTGATGCTGCGGCGGCAATCACTCGGTACATGCTGGCCCAAATACCTGAACCATGAGTGCGGTGCCATGCTGACGGCGCTGCGGAGAACCCGCAGAACGGGCCCTCGACGCTGGCTCATCCAACCGAGATGTGGACAACTACGCGCGCCGCGCGCCGGTGCGAGTGGTCAGATTGCGGACGATGGAAGTGCTCGCCGTCTTCGCGATCGCGCTTGGGACCGCATTGGCCACGGGTCTGGGGGCGTTGCCGTTCGTTTTCACAGGTTCGCCCGATCGGTCATGGCTTGGAACGGCGAATGGTCTTGCGGCGGGCTTCATGCTCGGCGCCAGCGCAGGGCTCTGCTACGAAGGCTCGCGATACGGACTCGAGCGGACCGCCCTTGGAGTGGTGGCGGGCGTCGTCTTCATCTTCATCTCGCGACGAGTCATCGACCACGGCCGCGAGTTGCACCTTGGGGCGCTCGAAGGTGCAGATGCGCGGAAGGCGCTGCTCATCGTCGGAATCATGACCCTCCACTCCTTCGCAGAGGGCGTGGGAGTTGGTGTTGCATTTGGCGTCCAGGAAACGTTCGGGATCCTGATAGGCGTTGCGATCGCCGTACACAACATCCCTGAAGGGCTTGCGATCAGCCTGGTGCTCATCCCTCGAGGCGCATCGACGCGGGCGGCGGCCGCCTGGAGCATCTTCTCGAGCCTTCCGCAGCCTCTGATGGCGGTGCCCGCCTTTCTCTTCGTCGAGGCATTTGCAGCGTTCCTTCCTGTCGGACTCGGGTTCGCAGCCGGTGCGATGCTCTGGCTCGTCGTCGCCGACCTCATTCCCGAAGCGCTCGAGACCACGAGACCACTGACGGTTGCCTACACGGTCGCCGGTTCTGCGCTCGCCATGCTCGTATTCGTGCTCGTGTTGCTCTGAGCACGGGGAATCCGGCTGCGATCTCCGTGGTCGTTACGACAGAACGGCGTTGTCCGCGTGCGTGTCTTCAGACCTGCAAGCAGAGTGCGGCAAAACCCGCATACGCGTCCGCTGATCCTCGGACGCGGGTTTGCCCGCGGTCGCGGAGCCTGCAGACATGTACGCGCGCGCGATCGACGAAGCCGAGACGCGCCTCCTTGAGCTGCGCCACGAGGAGCGGTACCAGCTCGGGCTCAGCGCCCTGGCTCTCGCCGCATCGCTCGCAATGACCACGATCTACGCACCGGTTGTACTGCCGCTCTTCGTCGCAGGCCTCGCGGTCGGAATGCTCGGGATGCGCACGTTCTGGCAGCGCTGGGACATCGTCGACCGACTCGCTGACGAGCGCGATGCGTACGTCATCCCGGAGGTGTTGTCGTACGCCGCGCGCGACGTTTGCATGGAGCGCAGGAGCAACTCGGCCGCGCTCGTCCGAAGCTGGCTGTGCACAGCCGCCGTCGCGGGCAACTCGCCGATCCTGGCCCAGGCCGAGGAGCTCGAGGCGCTCGCGTGCGAGCTTGAAGACCGCGACCTCGAGCTCGACCCCGCATGTGCCGTTGCTTGCAGGCGATTCCTGACCGACGGTACGGTCAGCCCGCTCTTCGATGACGCGGCGCGGCGCGAAGACATCGAGTCATGGATCGTTCGGATTAGGGAAGGGTTCAGGCCCCGGACGCCGCCGAGCGCTGGCGATCGAGGCTCTCAGAGCGCACCTTGATCCCACGCAGCATCTTCGACTCCATCACGAGCGACGCGGGCTCCATGAAAGCCATGCCGAGACGGGCTGCGAGCGTAGGCAGGCGAAAGCGGTTGCGACTGATCAGCCGCGTCGTGCCCTCGCCCGGTTCGATGACGAACGTCCAGACCCAGTTGCCGTCCTCGGAGCGCCACGAGAGGACGTGCTCCGGCTCGACGCGCTCGATGCGCATGTGATTCGGCCCGTAGCCGATCGTGTCGCCGATCTGTGGGTGCTGATACTCGGGCAGGACAGTGTCGACGCTATGCATGTTCAACCCGAGCAGGTTCTCTATCCAGTCGAACGTGTACGCGCCGCCGCGCGGCGAAGGCCCCATCTGTGCAATCCACGGCCAGATCGCGCCGGGCGGCGCATCTATCCCGATCGCGCGTGTGGCGATCCCGTCGGCAGTTTCGAGCAACTCGTCCCCTGGAAGCGTTCTAGTGGCCTCGTCCTTCGTCGTACCCCAGGTCAGGATCTGCTCGCGCAGAAAGAGGCGGTAGAGCGTCGCCAGTCCCACCGAGGCGACGAGAACCGAGCGCAATCTCATGCACGCAGCCTTACAGCTGCGGGGTCGGGGCGTCACCGCGTAGAAAGCCGTCGCCTCCGTGCAGGGTTCTCCCGATGCCACCGCAACCGGAGCGCGGGAACCTCCGAGAGTCAAAGGAGGTGTCTCATGAAGAGAATCGTTCTCGGGTACGACGACTCCGAGTCGGCGAAGCGCGCGCTGAAGCGCACATGCGAGCTCGCCAAGCTACTCGAGGGTTACGTCGTCGTCGTCAGCGTCGCACCCGTCCTGGTGCCCGCGGGCCATGGGATCGGCCCCGTCGATCCCGCGGATCCACCCGAGCTGCATCGCGAGGAACTGCTCCACGCAAAGGCCGTGCTCGATGAGAACATGGTCGCGGCGGACTACGTCGTGGGCCTTGGCGATCCGGCGGACCTGATCGTGGAGACGGCCGAGAAGCACTGGGCCGACATGATCGTCGTCGGAACGAGCGAGCCTGGATTCATCGCCCGACTCCTCGGTCTGAGCGTCAGCGATACGGTCGAGCGCCGCGCGCACTGCGACGTCCTGATCGTGCACTAGGGAGGAGTTTCAGATGAGCGTTCGTGTAGCAATCAACGGCTTCGGTCGGACGGGCCGCGCTGCATTTCGCGCGGCGTACGAATCGGGCGCCGACATCGAGTGGGCCGCGATCAATGACGTCGCCGACCCGGCGATGCTCGCACACCTGCTCAAGTACGACACCGTCTACGGCCGGTTCCCTGGAACAGTGACTGCGGCAGACGACGCCATCCTTGTCGATGGCAATGAGATCATGACGCCGATGGAAAGAGACCCGGCGGCATTGCCGTGGGCCGCCCTGGGCGTCGACGTCGTCATCGAATCGACAGGTCGCTTTCGGAGCAGAGCTGAGGCGGCGAAGCATCTCGCGGCCGGCGCGAAGAAGGTGATCGTCTCCGCCCCTGCGAAGGATGCGGACATCACCGTTGCACTCGGGATCAACTTCGACACGTACGATCCCGGCGCACACGACATCATCTCGAACGCGTCGTGCACGACGAACTGTCTCGCGCCGATCGCCAAGGTGCTGCACGAGTCGATTGGCATCCGGCATGGCGTCATGACGACCGTGCACGCGTACACGGGCGACCAAATGCTGCTCGACGGACCGCACAAGGACTATCGCCGCGCTCGCTCCGCAGCGGCGAACCTCGTGCCGACGTCGACCGGCGCCGCGAAGGCGATCGGACTCGTCGTGCCGGCGCTGGCCGGCAAGCTCCACGGCTTCGCGGTTCGTGTGCCCGTGCCGACTGGATCGCTCGTCGATCTCACCGTCGAGGTCGAACGTCCCACCTCCGTGGACGAGGTCAATGCGCTCTTCGCCGCTCGCGCAGACCGCGGCGAGCTCGCCGGCATCCTCCAGTACAGCGAGGAGCCGCTCGTCTCTTCGGACATCGTGAAGTCACCGTACTCGTCGATCTTCGACGCGCCGCTGACGACCGTCGTGGACGCAACCCAGGTCAAGATCGTCTCGTGGTACGACAACGAGTGGGGCTACTCGAATCGTCTCGTGGAGCTCGCCCAACTCGTCACCGCCGGAGTGCCCGCACACGTATGACCCGACGGACGGCTCTCGCGCCGCGTGCGCGAGGGCCGTCGCCGTCCTCGCCTGGCGTCGGTAACCGTCCGCACGTGGAGCGCGCGCTATTGCGGAGGCGAACCGAGCACCGGACGCAGATCCTGCGTGTGTGATGACCACCATGGCGGCCCCGTCCGTTCGCCCACCGTCTCTACGGCCGCGCCGCGACGACGACGAAGAAGCCGCGAGCGAGGGATGGAGCTTCCGTTGGAGGAGTGCAGACGGCGCCGAGCCGCCTGGAGCTCGAGCCGCTCAGCGCCTACTGGCAACGGGCGCTCGACGCCGCGGACAAGGCCTTGTGGGCCGCGACCGGATCGGTGCCGGACGACGATCTGCGGGAGAGGAAACAGCATCTCGTGCGGGAGCGCCAGCAGACTGCCCGTCTCCTCGAAGCCGTGGCGCGCGTCGCCCGACCCCAACCGAGGCCGTGGCTGTCGCCGGCTCCCGTACGGAACACCATGCTCGGCCTCCCCGAGGCCGTGCACGCTTGCATCTTCGACCTCGAGCGAGTCCTTACGGACAGCGCTGCCGTGCACGCCTGGGCATGGGGCGAGGTCTTCGACGACTTCTTGCTGCGCTCCTCGCGGCAGACGGGCTGGCACTTCATCCCCTTCGACCGCGTCGCCGACTACCGGTCGTATCTCGACGGACGCCCGAGACTCGAAGGCGTCCACGCGTTCTTGCGGAGCCGCGGGATCCGACTCCCCGAAGGGTTGACCGACGACCCACCGGGGACGGAGACAGCAAATGGCTTGGCAAACCGAAAGGGCGCGATGCTGACGAGGAGGCTGAGCGAGCGCGGCGTAACCGAGTCTCTCGGGGCTCGGCGCTACCTCGAGGCCGCCCACCGAGCCGGCGTCAAGTGCGCGGCGATCTCGGCGAGCGCCAACACGTTCAAGGTGCTCGAGCTCTCAGGGTTCGCGGCGCTCATCGACGTGCGCATCGACGCCGAGGTCATACGATCCGACTGCTTGCGTTCGCTTCCCGCGCCGGATGTGCTGCTCGCCGCGTGTCGCCGACTCGACGTGCTTCCCGCTGAGGCCGCGACCTTTACCAGCAGCCCGGCCGGAGTCGCAGCGGGACGCTCGGCGGGTGCTCATGGTCATCGGCGTCGGGGAGGCCGACCACGCCGAGCTTCTGGCGGGCTTCGGCGCGGAGCGTGTCGTGCCGTCATTGCGCACACTGCTCGATCCGCGGCTTCTCGATCCAGGTGACTGCTCGAGCGAACCGTCTCGACGCGTGTAGCCGTTCTGCGATCCTCAACTGTGGAGCGACCGGCCGCAACGGCCCCGAAGTGTTGCTTGTCGGCGATGTGTTCGAGACGCACCGGGACGGTGCTCGTGGGCGTCGGTCCCGAAAGGACGTCCACGTCAAGGCGGCCGCGACCGGCACCGAATAGACGCACAGGCCAGCGTCCGTCGAAGACTTCAGGCGCCGATCCTGATCTGGCGGTGGCTACCTCTCATCGTGTGACGCCCGTCGTCTTCTTCGCCGAGGAAGCGCGGAAAGCAATCGTGCGCAAGCGCCGAGCCGCTGGGTCTTCCGCCTCGACCTAACCACGTCGCCCTATCGGGGTTTGCACGGATGCGTGTGGACGCACGGGCTGCGAAGGTGGGAGCGGAAAGGAGGTGTGTGAGATGACAACACTCTCGCCCATCTTCAACGCACACACCCGGCCGGAGCTGCCGACAGGAGCGGAGAGCTGGGAGTACCTCGTGGTGTCACTTCAGGAAGCCGACGGGCTGAAGGCTGGCGATCCCTACTCGCCCGAGAGCCTCAACGAGCTCGGCGCGCAGGGCTGGGAAGCCGTGGGTCTGCTGTCCCTCAAGCAGGGCGACCTGATCGCCTGGCCAGTCGTGCTTCTCAAGCGGCCGTTGACCTGAGATAGAAGGGGCGTGCCAGAGGTCGACGATTTCGCAGCCGCCAGCCGGGGCCGAGCAGTGGTCTGTTCATCGCTGGTCTACGTCACGGAAATGCAGGCGTCGCTTGCGATCGTCGGCGTACGTTCGAGATCGGCTGGTCCGTCGTGGTTGGTGGGCTAGGGAGGGAGGCTCGAGCAGCGGCCTGCGTCCATCCCGATTTCGCCTTCGTCAAGCAGACCGAGCGCGCGGGCGACCTCGCTCAATGCGTCGCGCTCGTGTAGCCCGTATTCAGACCTGAAGTCGACGGCCCCGTTGGCTTCGATGACGCTGAACCCACCGTCGGGGAGCGGGAGCAGATCGACCCCGACCAGGTCGGCGCCCAATGCTGTCGCCGCTGCGGCGGCCAATGCGCACGCCTCTCGTGACGGCTCGACAGGCCGGCGCTCGGCCCCGAGTGAGGTGTTTGTTCGCCACTCAACTCCCTGCGCCACCCGCTCGATCGCACCCACGACCTCTCCTCGGGCGACGATGATCCTGAGGTCTGCCCCCGAGGAGGGGATGAGCTCCTGGAGCAGGGCGCCGTGGCGTTTGAACCACGGCTTCGCCGATGCGCGCACGAGCGCTAGCTCGAGCTCGCACATCGTCCGGCAACGCTCGACGTCAGTGCCCCAGCTCCCGAATCGGGGCTTCACAACGATCGGGACGTCGACAATGGCCTGTGCTCCCGGTACCAACACGGTCGTCGCCGGATGCGGCAGGTTCGCACGCTCGAGCTGCTGCGCAGTCCTCCACTTGTCATGGCAGTTGAGCAGCGCACGGGCTCCGTTGAGGACACTGGCACCCGATCGCTCAAGCAGCAACAGCTCGAAGAGGCCGGGCTCGACGCCGTCGAGTGTCGGCCGCACGTCGATCCGGCCGATGACGCAGTCGCCAGGCCGCAGACCCGCGCGCGCAGCCCTTGCCGACACGAGCTCGACGTCGATGCCGAGCAAGGGCCAGGTCGATAGCAACCGCAGGTTCGTCTCGTTTGCGGGCGAGCCGACGAGAAGAATCCGGGTCGGACGAGAAGCGCGCGGCTCCGTCGTCGTTCCTGAGCTTTCGGTCGTCCTTATCCGCAGGGAGCGACGGGCATGCGCGGGTCGCCCGTCCCTACCGAGGCTTCCGATCGTCCAATCGCCACGTAAGGCTTGAGTCCACCGTGACCACCCCCGGAACACGCGCGGTGAAGCGCGGCAGCAACTCCGCGTCTGAGCGCCGCTCGAGCTCGCCGGAGAGCGTCACCTCTCCGCGCTCGACGCGGACGTCCAGTCCCTCTCCGTCGAGCCAGAGGGTCTGCCGGACGACGTCTTCTCGGATCTCGCGCTCGATCTCCCCGTCCGGGCGCGCAAACGCCCTGACCAAGTCGGACCGAGTGATGATCCCCGCCAGCTTGCCGTCTTTGTCGACCACCGGGAGCCGCTTGATTCCGTTCTCCGTCATCAGACGGGCGGCCGCGGAAACGTTCCGCTCGGGTCCGATCGTGATCGCCGGGGAAGTCATCGCTTCTCCGGACTTGCGCGCAGCGAGCTTCTCGTCATCCGGAACGCCGCCCGCCAAGAGCCAACCGATCAGTCCTCCGTGACGAGCCTCCGGGCCTCGCTCCTTGACGAGGATGTCCGCCTCCGAGACGACTCCGACCACCGCTCGCTGCTCGCTGATCACCGGTAGCCCGGAGATGCGGTGCTCCGCGAGAATCGCGGCCACGTCCTTCAGCGGCGCCTCCGGCCCGACCGCGATCACGCTCTCAACCATGAGTTCTCTGACCCTCATCGTCGTACCTCCTGTGTCCTCGACGTTTCAGAAACCCCGGTGGCGTCTGAGCTTCGGAATTCGCGTTTCTCTTCAGACTCTCTCAAGCGTCCGGCGCTCTCTGCCATCGACACGAGGGTCCCGCTCGGTACCGCGTGCGCCATCGGGGAGAGCACTGATCGGCGGTTCTCGATCGTACGGAGTTCCCCCGATGCCTCACGCGGCGCTTGGTCGAGTGACCTGGTCCAACCGTGCCGAGGCCGCTCCTTGGAGCGGCCTCGGCTATCCCACTCCTGGCTACCTCTTGGCCGCGATCGCGACCTTGCGAGGCTTCGGGACCTCCACCCTCGGCGCGCTAACGGTCAGCACGCCTTTGGTGAACTCTGCGCCGATGCTCGTCGTGTCCACATCAAGTGGAAGCGCGAAGCGGCGCTCGAACGTCTTCTCGAGGCGCTCGTGGAGACGGTACTGCTTGTCCTTCTCGTCCTTTGTCTCCAGCTGCTCGCCCTTCACGACGAGCGTGTGATCGCTCACCTCGACCGAGAGTTCGTTCTCCTCGAAGCCCGGTGCCTCGAGCTCGAACGTGAACTCCTTGTCGGTCTCGTACACATCCGCCGCGGGAATCGCGGCGGGAGCGATCCCGACCTCGTCGAGCATCCTGCGCATGCGGCGATCGAATGCCTCGATCTCCGGGAAGGGACTCCATCGCACAATGGTCATGGGTCACCTCCTTCCTAGACCTCAGCCTGACGGGCCAGACCCCTAGGTGCATCGGGGCCGTCGCGCATGAGAGGCGGGGAAACTACTCACGTCTGCACGCGGCTCATGCGACGAGTGGCGGGCTGCAGGACGCTGTAGCTTCGGGAGGGGAATGGGCAAAGCCGAGGAGTACCGGCAGGCGCTGCGCGAGCTCGACGAGTGGGAGCCCTACCTGCTCGAGCATTCCGGACTACCCGGGCCGCGAGGGAACCTGGAGCTTGCTGCTGCCGTCGCCGAGGAGGCCGACGAGTCGAGCCTGCGGCGCTGGGCCGCCCTCAGCCCGCTCGAGGCGCCCTTCGGAAGCGCCGAGGAGTTCCTCCCCGTGTGCGGCGTCGTGGGTCTCGGGCGGCTACTCGCCGCCGGCGACGCCGCGGTGCTCTCGGATCTCCGTCGGCTCGCCGCCGATCCTCGCTGGCGGATTCGCGAATCTGTCGCGATCGCTCTACAGCGCTTCGGCGACGCCGACTTCGCCGCGCTCCTCGACGAGATGCGGCGCTGGGCGAATGGAACGGCGCTCGAGCGGCGTGCCGCAGTAGCCGCCCTCTGCGAGCCCAGGCTGCTCAGGGAACCGGACCACGCCCAGAACGTGCTGGCGCTCCTGGACACCGTGACCGCAGAGCTCTCCGAGCTCGGCGATCGCCGAAGCGACGAGTTCCGGAGCCTACGAAAGACGCTCGGCTATGCCTGGAGCGTCGGCGTGGTCGCCCTTCCCGAGAAGGGGAAGCCGCTCTTTGAGTGTCTGCTTGGAAGCGGCGATCCAGACGTTCGCTGGATCGTCCGAGAGAACCTGCGCAAGAAGCGTCTCGGACGCATGGACCATGAGTGGGTCGAAGGCGCGCTCGCACGAGCGAAACGTCAGTAGGTCAGTGGGCGACGGTGTGGGCCGTATCGTCGTCCTGGTCCGCGCGGCGGTTGCGGCCACGTCGACGACTTGCTGGCTGACAGAGCCGAGGAGAGGAGGCGCTAGGTGCATCGGGTACGCGGGAAGGCACGAGAATAGGCTTGTGACGCCACCGTCGCCGGGCGACTCTGCCCCCGCACCACCCACTGCGTGATGATCGAGCCGGCGATCCGCGTCGACGATCTCCGCGTCCTCAGAGGAGACGTGCTCGTGCTGCCGGGGCTGAGCTGCGAGGTCGCCGCCGGTTCCGTGACGGGGCTCCTCGGACCGAGCGGGAGCGGCAAGTCGACGCTGATGCGGGCGATCGTGGGCGTTCAGAAGGTCGCCGGCGGCTGCGTCCAGGTGCTCGGCCATCGCCGCAGGCTCGCCGCAGCTGCGCACGCGTCTCGGCTACATGACGCAGGCGCCGTCCGTCTACGGGGATCTCACCGTGCGCGAGAACCTCACATTCTTCGCACGAGTCGTCGGACAACCGACGACGACCGTCGAGCGCGTGCTGGACGAGGTATCTCTCCGCGGGCACGGAGATCAGCTCGTCGCGAGTCTCTCGGGCGGTGAGCGCGCGCGCGTCTCGCTCGCTGCGGCGCTGCTCGGACAGCCCGAGCTGGTCGTCCTCGACGAGCCGACGGTCGGGCTCGACCCGGTCCTCCGCCGAGACCTCTGGGAGCTCTTTCACCGGCTCGCGGCGCAGGGTGCGACGCTGCTCGTGTCGAGCCATGTCATGGACGAGGCGGACCGCTGCGACGCGCTGCTCCTGCTGCGCGAAGGACGGCTGCTGGCACAGGCGACGCCGAGCGAACTGCGCAGGCAGACGGGCGAGAACGACCTGGACGCCGCCTTTCTCCGACTCGTGGAGGCCGGGACATGAGCGTGCGGGTGACGCTCGCCGTCGCGCGACGGGTGCTCGGGCAGCTCCGACACGACCCGAGGACGCTCGCGCTTGCCCTCGTCGTGCCGTGCATGCTCGAGCTCATCCTGCAGCAGCTGTTCGGCCGGGACTCGCCGATCTTCCAGCAGGTGGGCACGCCGCTGCTCGGTCTCTTCCCCTTCGTCACGATGTTCCTGGTGACGTCCATCACGATGCTTCGCGAGCGGACGTCGGGAACGCTCGAGCGGCTCATGACGATGCCGCTGCACAAGGTCGACCTGCTCGCGGGCTACGGCATCGCCTTCGCGTTGCTCGCGATCGTGCAGGCGACGCTCGTCTCCGTCCTGGCCTTCGGGTTCCTCGGGCTCGAGGTCGACGGCCCGAAGTGGCTCGTCGTCGGGCTCGCCGTGGCGAATGCGGTGCTCGGAAGCACTCTCGGCCTCTTCGTGAGCGCCTTCGCGCAGACGGAGTTCCAGGCGGTTCAGTTCATGCCGGCGGTCGTCTTCCCGCAGATCCTCCTCTGCGGGCTGTTCGTAGCACGCGAGGAGATGGCCACATGGCTGCGAGTCGTCTCGGCCTTCTTTCCACTCACGTATGCGTACGACGCGCTAGCGAGGACGGCCGACGACCAGCTCGACGCGCGATTCGCGTTCGACGTCGCAGTCGTCTGCGCCTGCATCCTGCTGGCCATCTCGCTCGGAGCGGCGACCCTCCGTCGTCGAACCGACTGAGATGCAGCACGGCGTCGTTCATGGTGTTGACGAGGACGACCCGCTTCGAGCGCTCCTGAGACGCGTTGAGCTCTGATGCGTTTCGTGGCTCAGGGGGCGTCCTCTTGTCTCTCTACGTAATGCGAGCCCGGCACGCTCACGACGAGCCTTCTACCCGTCGGGCGGCGAGCCCGACCTCACCACGATCTCTATGTGGTTCAGGGACCGCGCACAACCGTTACCCGCGTGCCAAGGGGCCACTCATTGACGAACTCCTCGCCGCTTTCCACTCGCAGGGACACGCGCACGGTCGTGTCGGTCCGGTCGATCGCCCGTATCACCTTCGCCTCGACCTCCTCGCCGTGCTCGGGAAGGTCGATCAACACAACGTCCCCCATCTGAAGGCGCTGCACGTCGTACTCCATCGCCATGGGAAGAGTGTAATCGGGCACGGACCCAAGTCTTCTGCAAACTCAGCTGATCGCTCGCGGCGAACGGTGCCGCCAAATCACAGCGCGGGCCGACAATCGATCCGGACCGAGGTTCGACGCGTTGGCCTGTCTGGCTGGCGGTGTCGCGCGAGCAGTAGAGAAACCCCGGCGCCTACCGCCGCGACGCTCAGGCCTGCAACGATGTCCAGCCAATAATGATTCGCCGTTGCGACCAGCGAGAAAGCGACCCACGCCGGCCAAAGTACGCAGACTGCCTTTAGCCACAGGGGGCGGACAAGCAGCGCGAGCGCAAGGCCGATGATGGCCGCATCGGCCGCGTGCAGACTCGGCATCGCGGCGTACGGGTTCGCGAGGAGGGCCACGAGCCCGTGCGGTGCGCCAAGGCTGGAGGCAGCCACTGTGTCGTAGAACCCCCACGCGTGGAATAGGCGCGGCGGGGCAGTCGGGACAGCCACGTAGATGACGAGCGCAATCGTGTTGGCAATGATGATCGTGTTGCGCACGGGCACGTACGAGTCGACGCGGTGTAGGTAGATCCAGAGCAGGGCGAAGAGCACGACCACGAACTGTGAGACCCAGTACGTCAAGCTCATGGCGTCGATGAGTAGATGACCGGCCCCCACTGTCCAGCGCTGGACGTCGGGTTCGAAGAGCGTGCCAAGCGCATCCTCGAGCCGGAGCACGCGTCGCCCATTTCGGAACGCCTCCGCGGCGCCTCGGTCCGCGAGGCCGCGCGCGACCTGGTACCCAATAACGAACGCGAACCAGATCGCGAGCTGGCCCGCGAAGTCGCGCCGTCCGCGCGGAAGTTCCGGCAGACCCTGTAGGTCTGGGCGCTTCACAAAGCGCTTTCGTCGCCCATCAGGTCGTCCGAGTCATTGTCGAACCTGAGCAGCTTGCGCGAGTCCCGAGCTGGTGAGCGGCTACCGGGGTTCACGGGCACCCCTCATCCGATCACGACGCCCGGCTGGTGATGACGGAGGTCGCGTGGCTGGGTGAACTATCCCCGCCATCTTGCGGGCCTGGCATGACTGTCAGTCCTGAGACAGGTCGACGACTCGCGCGTCGGACAACTGCACGAGATCGGTCACCCGGAGCCGCAGCGACTGCTCATGCGTACCAGCCTCGAGAACAACCCATTCGTTCTCGCAGAGCCGGCGGTCCATGAGCACGCGATCGCCGTCACCGCCTGTCAGCGGAGGCACGGCGCCCAGCTCGAACTCCGGATACGCGCCGGCGAGAACCACCTCAGTCGCCAGTTGGACGTCCTTCGTTCCGAGCAAGGCGCGTACCTTGCCGAGGTCGAGACGCTCCGATGCCGGCAGGGCGGCCCGGAGAAAGCCGTCCGGAGTCGATAGCACCACCGTCTTCGCGACCTCGCGCGAGTCGAGGCCTAGAACGTGCGCTTCGGCGGCTGCGGTCGTGGTGCGCGGATGGTCGATGAGCTCGTAGGCGATCGACGCTTGTTCGAGCTGTTGCACGAGGCTCCTCGGCGGCGAATGAGCGGTCATCACGTTGCCTTCCGCGAAGCAGGTCGACGCATGCGAGTGCTTGATCGTGGCGTCGCTGCCGGGACGGAACACGCTCTCGTGGTCGTCGTCCCAGCGGACGCGGTAGCTCTCGTGCGGCAGCTCACCCAGCACTTCGAGAATCTCGCCGATTCGCTCCGCTTCACCCACGTGGTGTCCCGCGATCACGATGAGGTCGCCCGCTTCGGCTGCATGTGCGGTTCTGTCCACGGAATTCTCCTTTCATCTAGGCAGGCTGAAGCATGCAGCGCGGGTCCGACGCGGCCATCGGGGCAACTACTGATTCGCGGTTCGTGACCGACCGCTCAAGGTGCGGCGCCATCGCGCGTGGAGCCCGCATCGGGTTGGTGGATACAACTCGGGCCAGAGCCGGATCGGTTCCTGACGTCGGTCGAGCAGCCCGCGTGGTCGACCCGGCGGCGCGGCGAGCGGACACCGGTGTGCCCGTACGTAGTTCTCCGCGCGTGAATCACGTCCGATCCCGATGGCGCGTCGCCGCGATGGTTCGAGGCTGAGTCCGGTAACCGAAAGGAGGAGACCATGCCTTCCAGTTCAGTTCCAGTGCCCGCGATTCTTTCGATGGATTCGGCGTACGTCGAGGACGTCATGCACTCCGGCGTGTTCACGTGCTTCTACGAGACGTCGCTCGCGACGGTCGCTCGCATGATGGCGACGCACCGGGTTCACTGTCTCGCCGGACTCGGCGACGTGACTGCCGACGATACGCGCATCTGGGGCCTCGTCACGGATCGGGACATCGTGGCCGCCGCGGCGACGGACTACGTACATCGAACGGCCGGCGGGTCCGCAGCCAGCGAAGCCGTCACGATCGCGCCCCGCGAGACGCTGCGGCGCGCGGCCGAGGTCATGACAGAGCGTGGGCTGTCGCACCTCCTCGTCGTAGAGCCTGGCTCGGATCGGCCAGTCGGCGTTGTCTCGACGCTTGACATCGTCGGTGTCGTCGGCGGTATGGCGACTAGCGTCAAGCCCTGAGAAGGCACGCGGATGGGCGGGCACAGAAGGGATGCCTCGTGGGCAACGCCCTCGACGTCCCCGTTCACATGCAGCTCGCTACACAGCGTCGCCGTCGCCCAGGGATCGACGCAAGCTGACGCCTCATGCAGCCGACTGGAGGACACGAGTGACTGTCGCGCTGTCTCCGCCAGATCGCCTCAACTTGCAGGACTCCGGCTTCGCGGCGATCTGCGGTACGCGGAAGATCGTGGCGACGCTCGGCGGTCGCTTCTCGCTCGAGCTGCGCCTCTTCGCCCAAGGGCGGCTCATACCCGAGCTGCGGGCTTCCCGCACATCGGTTCGGGGATGACGCCGATGCCCACTCCTTCCTCACCGGCGACGCTTCGCCCATGGCCGCGTGCATCGACGACCTATCCCGCGAGCTTCGCCCTCCGCTGACGGCGGAGGCGGCCTTCGTCGAGGCGGATCGCTGCCTCGAGTGCGGCGGCCTGCAGGCGCCGGCGCCATGCGTCATTGGCTGCCCGGCGCACGTCGACGTCCCGGGCTTCGTCGCGGCTATCGCCGCGCACGATCACGCGACTGCCGCACGGATCATCTTCGCCGAAAACGTTCTCGGCGGGACGTGCGCACGCGTGTGCCCGGTCGAGGTGCTCTGCCAGCAGGATTGTGTCCTGATCCATGAGGGACGGCCGCCGATCGAGATCGGCGCGCTCCAGCGCTACGCGACCGAGTGGGCATACGCAGACGGTGTGCAGTTGCGTCCGGCGGCCGCCGCGAACGGCAGGCGGGTCGCCGTCGTGGGTGCCGGCCCGGCCGGGCTCACTGCGGCCGGAGAGCTGGCCGCGCGCGGCTACTCCGTAACCGTCTACGACGAGCGTGCGGAGGTCGGCGGGCTCGTCCGCTACGCGATCGCGCCGTATCGGCAGACGAACGAGCCGCTGCCCGACGAAGCACGGCTGCTCGCGGAGCTCGGAGTGGAGTTTCGCCTCGGGCACGCGAGTGGATTCGGCGCGTCTGCAAGAGCTCGCTGCCGAGGTCGACGCGATCGTGCTCGCAGTGGGAATGGGGGCCGATCTCGACGTGACGTACGAAGGCGACGATCTCGACGGAGTCTGGGAGTCGCTGCCGTTCATCGAGAGGCTGAAGACCGGCGAGCCGCCGGCCGTTGGCGAGAGGGTCGCCGTCATCGGCGGCGGAAACACGGCGGTCGACGTCGCAGTCGAGGCGAAGCGGCTCGGGGCGGAGGTCTCGCTCCTCCTGTACCGGCGTACCGAGGAGGAGATGCCGGCCTACGAGCACGAGGTCGAGCTCGCTCGGCATGAGGGGGTCGAGATCCGCTTTCTCACCAGCCCTATCGGATTCGTCGGGAACGGCCGCGTCGAAGGCGTTCGCTGCGCCGAGATGCGGCTCGGCGCCCCGGACGAGACCGGTCGCCGCCGGCCCGAGCCCGTTCCGGGCAGTGACTTCGTCATTCCCGTCGACACCGTCGTCAAGGCGATCGGCCAGGAACCGCGCGATGAGTTTCGAAGCCTCCTCGAGGCAGTCGATCAGGACGGCAGCACCCGAGACCCGAAGATCTTTGCCGCTGGAGACGCAGTCAACGGCGGCGCCAGTGTGGTACGGGCTGTGGCGGATGCCAAGCGCGCCGTCATGGCGATCGACGAGGCACTGCAATGAACGACATGACCGAGATCCGGTGGCACGCGCGTGCGGGGCAGGGAGCGAAGACGGCAGCCCAGATACTCGCTCTGGCACTGCTGCGCACCGGAAAGGGCGTCCAGGCGTTCCCGGAGTACGGGCCCGAGCGCCGTGGGGCGCCGCTGCGCGCGTTCACACGCGTCGCCGATCGCCCCATTCGCCGGCACGACTCGGTTACCGACCCCGACGTCGTCGTCGTGCTCGAGCCGTCGCTCGTGCACGAAGCGGGCGTCGACGACGGTCTGGCGCCGGAGGGATTCATCGTCTTCAACGGCGAAGAGGTTCCACCCGAGCTCGCCGGCGTCGACGTGCGGTGTGTTCCGGCCCAGCGGCTCGCGACCACGCTCGGCTCGGCGTTCGTGAACATGGTGATGCTCGGTGCCGTCGCAGCCGAGCTCGGCGAGCCGCCGCTGGCCGACCTGCAGGAGGCGGCCGTGGAGACGCTCGGCCGCAAGGTCGCGGCCGATGACGTCCGCCGCGCTCTGTCGGAGGGGTACGCATGGCTGAACTGAGTGCCTGGGAGACGTTGCCAGTCGCCGGCGCCGTGCGGTCCGACGGAGCGCCGCGCACCCTGACCGGTGGCTGGCGGACGGGTGAGAAGCCGGCGGTCGACGTGTCGTTGTGCGTGAACTGCCTGCTGTGCTGGCTCTATTGCCCCGACTCGGCGGTCACGCTCTCGGGAGAGACGTTCACGGGCTTCGACCTCGACTCCTGCAAGGGCTGCGGGATCTGCGCGGACGTCTGTCCCGTCGCCGCGATCGCGATGGTGCCCGAATGACTGACATCCGGCTTCTCACCGGAGGCGAGGCAGTTGCGCACGCGATGCGCCAGGTCGATCCCGACGTCGTTCCCGTCTACCCGATTACGCCGCAGACGCCGATCATCCAGACCTTCGCGAAGCTCGTCGCGGACGGTCAGGCGAGCACGGAGATCGTCAACGTCGAGTCGGAGCACTCCGCCATGAGCGCTGCGATCGGCGCCGCGCTCGCGGGCGGCCGCACGATGACTGCAACCTCGTCCCAGGGGCTCGCCCTCATGGCCGAGGTCGTCTACATCGCCGCCTCGATGCGCGCGCCGATCGTCATGGCGCTCGGCAACCGCGCGCTCTCGGGGCCGATCAACATCCACTGCGACCACTCGGACTCGATGCTCATCCGGGACTCCGGAGTCGTCCAGCTCTTCGCAGAGAACGCCCAGGAGGCCTACGACCTGATGGTGATGGCACCGCGAATCGCCGAGGATCCGCGTGTCCAACTGCCGGTGCTCGTGTGCCTCGACGGCTTCACGATCACGCATTCCGCCGAGCCGGTCTCGCTCCTCCCCGACGACGCAGTCACTCGCTTCGTCGGTCCCTACAGCGTCCCGAACACCGTGCTCGATACGACGAGCCCGACGACGCAGGGGCCGTTCGCCATGCCCGACTACTACTTCGAGCTGCGCCGCCAGCAGGCGGCCGCGCTCGAGACCGCACTCGACGTCCTCGAAGAGGTTGCCCTCGACTTCGAGCTGCTGTCAGGCCGGCGGAACGGCGCGCTCGAGGCGTACCGGCTCGAGGACGCGACGCGCGCGCTCGTCGCGCTCGGCTCCACCGCCGGAACGATCAAAGACGTCGTCGACGAGCTTCGCAATGAGCACGAGACGGCCGGGCTGCTGAAGCTCGTGTCGTTCCGACCCTTCCCCACTGCCGCCGTCGTAGCCGCGCTCGGCGAGTGTGCCCGCGTGTCGGTGCTCGACCGCGCGGACTCGCCGGGCGGCACGCCTGCACTTCACGCCGAGCTCGCAGCCGCGCTCTACGGGAGCGATGTCGAACTCGCCGGACACGTCTACGGCCTCGGCGGCCGGGACCTGCACCCGTCCGACGTACGCGCGGTCTTCGCCGGAGCGGCTGCCCCCTACGTCGGACTGCGAGGTGAGCAATGTCTCGTCTGAAGACCATCGTGCGGAATCAGCGCGGGGTGCAGCCGTTGCGCGGCGGGCACTCGCTCTGCCAGGGCTGCGGCATTCCGATGGTCGTGCGCACTGTTCTCAGCACGATCCGCCAGCCGGTCGTCGTCGTGAACGCCACGGGCTGCCTCGAGGTCGCGACCACACGCTTTCCCACCACCGCGTGGACTGTTCCCTGGCTCCACGTCGCGTTCGAGAACGCCGCCGCTGTCGCGAGTGGCGTCGAGAGCGCCCAGCGAGCGCTACGACGCCGGCACGCACTCCCGGACGGCCAGGAGGTGGCGGTTGTCGTGTTCGCAGGCGACGGCGGCACCTACGACATCGGGCTCCAGGCGCTCTCGGGAGCACTCGAGCGCGGCCACCGGTTCCTCTTCGTCTGTTACGACAACGAGGCGTACATGAACACGGGTGTCCAGCGCTCCGGAGCGACGCCGTTCGGCGCGAGCACGACCACCAGCCCGGCCGGCCTCGAGAGCTTCGGCAAGGCGCAACGGCGCAAGGACATGACGGCAATCGCAATCGCGCACCACGTGCCGTACGTCGCGCAGGCCGCGTCGACGCACTGGCAGGACCTGAGCGTCAAGGTCGAGCGCGCGGTCGACGCGGACGGCCCAGCCTTCCTCAACGTCCTCACGGATTGCCCCGTCGGCTGGGGTCACGAGCCCAAGCTCTCGCGGCAGGTGATCGACGCCGCCGTCGAGACGTGCTTCTGGCCGCTCTACGAGGTCGTCGAGGGTCACTACCGTCTGACCTACGAGCCCCGGCGGCTGCCCGTCGAGGAGTGGCTCGGCTCGCAGCAGCGGTTCGCACATCTCTTCCGGCCAGGAAGCGAAGTGCTCATTCGCCAGATCCAAGACCAGGTCGACGCTGAGTGGGACGCGCTTCTTGCGCGCTGCGACGACGCGCCGGCGTGAACAGGGAGGGACCGATGGACGCCAACGGCAAACACAGAGTCCTCATTGCCGGAGGAGGAGTCGCCGCTCTCGAAGCCGCGCTCGCCCTTCGAGACCTTGCGGCCGACCTGGTCGCAGTGGAGCTCCTCGCACCGGAGCAGCACTTCTGGTACCGGCCACTGTCGGTCTCGGCGCCCTTCGAGCTCGGCGAGGTCACGCGCTTCGAGCTCGACGGGCTGGCACGCCAGATCGGCGCAGGGTTCACGCTCGGAGCCCTTACCGGCATCGACGAATGGCGACATGTCGCGTACACCTCGGCCAACAAGCAGGTCACGTACGACACGCTCCTCGTCGCCTGCGGGGCGCTGCCGTTTCCGTCGATCCCCGGTGCGCTCACGTTCCGCGGCCCGGCGGACATCGAGGTGATCGAGCACGTCCTCGATGAGCTGGAGGACGGTGACGTGCGCTCGGTCGCGTTCGTCATTCCGTGGGGCGCGGTTTGGTCGCTCCCCGCCTATGAGCTGGCACTCCTGACAGCAGCACACGTTCGCGAGCGAGGGCTGCAGGGCGTCCGTATCTCGGTGGTGACACCCGAGGACGAACCGTTGCAGCTGTTCGGACAACCGGCGACCGAAGCCGTCCAAGAGCTGCTCGAAGACCGTGGAGTGAGTCTCAGAACCGGGGCATACGCATCGAAGTTCGTAGAAGGAGAACTCGAACTCATCCCAGAGGGCCGAATCCTCGCGGACCGCGTGGTCGCGCTTCCACGGCTGAAGGGCGCTCCTCTCGACGGGCTGCCTCAGACCGTGGACGGGTTCATTCCGGTCGACTCCCACTGCCGGGTGCACGGAGTGACCGACGTCTTCGCTGCGGGTGACATAACGAGCTTCACGGTCAAGCAAGGAGGTATCGCTGCACAACAGGCCGACGTGGCTGCCTTGGCGATCGCGGCAGAGGCCGGGGCGAGCGTCACGCCACAGCGCTTCCAGCCGGTCCTGCGTGGGCTGCTGCTGACGGGACGACAGCCTCGCTACCTCCGCCGCGAGCTCAGCGCTCAGGCCACGCAAGAGCCGGTCGCTTCGTACGAGCCGCTCTGGTGGCCACCGGCGAAGATCATCGGGCACCACCTGGCGCCGTTTCTCAGCTCGCTGGTCGGTATCGATGCCCCCGCGAGGCTCGGCGTTCGCCCCACCGGAGCGGTTCCCCTCGAAGTGGAGCTCGACCGGGAGGCACTGGAAAAGTCGACGTCGAGCCGGCTGGCCTTCGACGACACGTACGAACACGACGAGCGGCGTCGACGAGCTCATGTCCTCGAACCCGGTCGTGGTCGCACCGGAGGACACCCTGGGCGAAGTGGCCGAGCGCTTGCTGGAACACGGCGCAGCCGCAGCCGCGGTCGCTGAGTATGGACAGCTGATCGGAATCCTCACCACAGGCGATCTCGTGCGCGCCAGCGCGATGCGCGTGCATCCCAGCGAGGCGAGAGTGCGACAGTGGATGACTGCCGAACCAGTCACGGTCACCGCGAGCTCGTCGCTTACCGCAGCCGTATTGCTAGCGGGGGAGTACGGCGTCCACCACCTGCCGGTCGTCGAAGGCGACCGCCCGGTGGGGATGCTCTATCTGGACGACGCGCTCCGGCAAGCCGGAGTGCCGATCGGCCTCGGCTTGTGACAGCGGAAGCCCAGCCGCGATTGCGGACTACCCGCAGCCGCGGTCGGCCACGACCCCGATTCCAGCTTGAACGATCGCGACGATGCTACGGGCATGACAGCTGTGACTGACTCCACCTCGCCGAGGCCGCCCGTAACGCCTGGATCAGCCCATCCGTCGGCCTCGTTCAGCGCGACGCTGCGCGTGCACCTGAAGAACCAGCCAGGGTCGTTCGCAGCTCTCGCGGAGGCAATCGCGGGCGCGGGTGGCCTTCTCGGCGCGATCGACCTGGTTCGCGTGGGCCGTGACGAAAAGGTGCGCGATGTGACCGTGCTCGCCGGCGACGCGGCCCATCTCGACAGGATCATCGGCGCCGTGACCGAGGTCGACGGAATCGAGGTCGAGCACGTCTCGGACCGCACGTTCCTCTTCCATCTCGGAGGAAAGCTCGAGGTCAAACCGCGAATGCCGCTCAAGACTCGTGACGACCTGTCGATGGCATACACGCCGGGCGTCGCCCGAGTCTCGAGCGCGATCGCCGCGGACCCCGCGAAGGTCTGGGCGCTCACGATCAAACAGAACACTGTTGCGATCGTCTCCGACGGGACGGCTGTGCTGGGGTTAGGCGACATCGGGCCGGAGGCTGCTCTTCCCGTCATGGAGGGGAAAGCGGTGCTGTTCAAGGAGTTCGGCGGCGTCGACGCCTTTCCAATCTGCCTCGCAACGAAGGACGTCGACGAGATCGTGCGCACCGTCGTCGTGCTCGCGCCCGTCTTCGGCGGCATCAACCTCGAGGACATCTCCGCGCCACGCTGCTTCGAGGTCGAGCGCCGGCTGCGGGAGGCGCTGGACATCCCCGTCTTCCACGACGACCAGCACGGGACCGCGATCGTCGTCCTCGCGGCCCTCCTGAACGCGCTGCGGGTCGTCGACAAGCGGCTCGAGGACGTCCGGATCGTGGTCACCGGGGTGGGCGCAGCAGGAGCGGCGACGACGCAGACGCTGCTCGCTGCCGGGGCACGCGACGTCATCGGTTGCGACCGCGAGGGCGCCGTCTACCGCGGGCGCCCAGGGCTGACTCCCGAGAAGACCGCGTACGCGGAGCTCACGAACCCCCGCGACTTGCGCTGCTCGGCCGACGGCGCGCTCGAGGGAGCCGACGTGTACATCGGGCTCTCCGGTCCCGGCGCGGTGAGCCGCGAAGGCATACGCCACATGGCCGACCGCGCCATCGTGTTCGCCATGGCCAACCCGACTCCCGAGGTGCTGCCGGAGGAGATCGAGGGTGACGTGGCAGTCATCGCGACCGGCCGGTCGGACTACCCGAACCAGATCAACAACGTTCTTGCGTTTCCAGGGGTGTTTCGCGGTGCGCTCGACGTGAGAGCGCGCGAGATCACGACGGACATGGAGTCCGCGGCTGCGCACGCGCTTGCCGCCATCGTGAAGCCCGAGGAGCTCGCGGCGGACTACATCGTCCCGAGTGTCTTCAACCGTGATGTGGCTCCGGCCGTCGCCGTTGCCGTCGCAGCCGCCGCTGAACGGTCGGGAGTCGCGCGCAGGTCGCGTCCCGAGCGCGAAGGCGAACCTGCCGAGCTCCGGCACGCCTGAGGCGCCCGCGCCGTCGGCATCGTCGGCTGGCCAAACCGAACTCCAGGTACTCGTCGAGCTCGAGCGCCGCGTGCCCCTCCGCCTCGGCTTCTAGCGCGCGGCCCCTCGGCAACGACGAACGTCAGCTGTCGCCCACCTCAGCGATCGGCGCGTCCGCCACCACATCGTCCTTCCTCAGATACACGAACCAGTAGATCGCGCCGACCATCACTGCGCCACCGATGATGTTCCCGATCGTCACAGGCACGAGGTTCGCTCCGATGAAACGCTGCCACGTCAAGGTCGAGAGGTCAGGGACGGAGTCTCCCTGCGCGGACACGAACGCGTCGTCGCTCTTGATCAACAGGCCCATCGGGATGAAGAACATGTTCGCGACACAGTGCTCGAAGCCGGCTGCGACGAACGCCGCGATCGGCAAGACGATCGAGAGGATCTTGTCTGTCGTCGTTCGCGCGCTGTAGCACAGCCAGACGGCGAGGCAGACGAGGCCGTTGCAGAGGGCGCCGAGCGCAATCGCCTGGGCGAAGCCGAGGTCCGTCTTGGCGGCCGCGATCGACAGAGCCTGCACGCCGACCGCCCCGCCGCCGAACTCGTACTGCTTTCCCACGAAGAGAATGACGGCAGTGGCCAGCGCACCGACGAAGTTGCCGAGGTAGACGATCGTCCAGTTGCGCGCAACCTGAACTGTCCTCACTCGCTTGCCGGCCCATGCCATCACGATGAGGTTGTTGCCCGTGAAGAGCTCGGCCCCGGCAACGACGACGAGTATCAGCCCGAGCGAGAATGCAAGCCCGCCGAGGAAGCGCAGCACCCCGAATGGCACGTCGGCGCCCCCGGCGGTTACGGTCGTGGCGAAGATCGCGCCCAGCGCGATGAACGCGCCTGCGAGCACGGCGAGCGCGAACGTGTTCGCAGTCGACATGCCGGCCTTGACGACGCCGACCTGCTCCGCCTTGCGTGCCATCTCCACAGGCGGCAGCGCGTCCAGCCCCGAGGGGGTGAAGATTCGATCGGCCATCTTGGCTGATTGGTAGCTCCATCACCGGACGGGACGACCGGTGACCCAGAGTGCGAGCCGCCTGCTACGACGCCTTCGAGATCAGGAGTCTCGCGTAGCCCAGTCCTGGGTTGCCTCTTCTTCCATGCGCTCCAAGCGCTCGTAGTAGTCGGGGAACTCCTTCATGTGTGCGAGTGCGATCTTGCCGGTCACGATCGGGTCGTCGCCGGTCACGTCCGTCTGCGGATCGTGCGAGCCGTGCTCGTATTCGACGTCCATACCGAGGCGAAACTGCTCCAGGTCGAAGCGGCTCCAGTCCACCCCGATCTCGTCGCCCACTCGTCTTGCCTCGTCGCTCGTCGTTCGTTGCGTCTCGGTCATCTCGCTCCCTCCTCGATCAACCTCGACACCCTACGAATCCTGCCGAGGTAGCGGTCGCATACGCCACGCAGTTCAGTCCAGCGTTATGCCGTGTCGAGGTCGCGGCGTCCGATGAGGACGAGGGCAATGGCGAGTACGGCGGTCGTCGCAAGCGCGAGGACGACCTGATGCGTGTAGTCAACACCGTTCGAAAGTGGCGCCTGACCAGTCCACCAGAAGCTCGAAACGAAACGAAACGGATCGAGCCATCCAGCCAGCTCGTGCAGTCCCCCCACGAGGTACCCCGCCGCCGCGGCCGCCGCCGGGATCCCGATCGCAAGCGCACGGCTCGGCCGGACGGCGCCCGTTGCGATCGCGAGCCACCCGTGCAAGAGAGCAAGGAGGAAGATTCCGAGGAGTCCACCCGCAAGGCGCCCTAGCGGCAGTTCGAGGTCGAAGAGTTGGCTCGCGAGCGCGAGTGCCACGTATGCGATCGAGCAAAACGCCGTGACTTCGACCGCGACCGCTGCAGCCTTGGCGGCCACCATTCCTCGACGGGACACTGGATACGCGAGTACGAGCTCGAGTCGTCCCGTCTCCTCTTCTCCGGCGAGCGTCCGCGCTCCGGAGCCGATCGCCAGGACGATCGCAAGCAACGGCAGCATGAGGCTGAAGAGCTCCGTGTCCACGAACCCGGCTCCGCGCGTGATGTCGACAGCGCCCGTGAGTCCGAAGAGCGACTTCAGTGCCTCTGGGTAATTCTCGAGCAGGTTGCTGATGTCCGGCGACCCTTGGATGGACGGGAAGATCGCCGCCAGCAAGACGACGTAGAGAGCGATGCCGATGCACCAGCCAAGCAGCGAGCGCCGGTGGTCGCTCAGGCCGCGCCGAAAGAGCTCAATGGCGATCGCTGCCCTCTCGGTAGAGCTCGAGGAAGATCTCCTCCAGGTCGGCGGGCGCCGAGACGAGGTCGACGAGCCGATGCCGCGCGGCCTCCCTGACAACGGCGTCCATCGCCGCGACTGGCGCCGAGAGCCGGAGCACGGCCCCTTCGGCTTCGACCACGCGCACTCCCTCGAGGCCCGCAAACGGACCCGGGTCGGCCGGCTCCGCGAACGTGATCGATACGTGCCTGAGTGCACGCCCACGCAGATGCTCGACGGAGTCGACGTCAATGAGTTTGCCGCCGCGAATGATGGCGACACGATCCGAGACATGCTGCACCTCGTCCAGCGAGTGAGACGAGAGGAATACGGTTGCGCCTGCCGCAACGGTCTCTAGGAGCAGCGTCTGGAACTCGCTCTGGAGGATGGGATCGAGGCCGCTCGTCGGCTCGTCCAGTACGAGGACCTGCGGGCGATGCATGAACGCCTGGACGATCCCGATCTTCTGTCGATTGCCCCTCGACAGTTCTCGGATCGGCCGATCGAGCACGACGTCGAACCGTTCGATCAACGCCTCACGCCATGCCTGCTCGATCGATCCGCGGAGTCGTGCGAGCGAGTCGAGCTGCTCCCGGCCCGTCAGTCGGTCAAACAGGCGGAGATCTCCAGGCACATACCCAACGTGACGCCTCGTTTCCACGCTGTCGGTGCGGCAATCGTGGCCGAGGATCCACGCCCTGCCGCCCGTGGGGCGGATCAGATCGAGGAGGAGCCTGATCGTCGTGCTCTTACCGGCGCCGTTCGGGCCGAGAAAGGCGAAGACCTCGCCCCGCTCGACCCGGAGATCGAGTCCGGCCAATGCGCGGACGCCACCGGCGTACGTCTTCGCGAGCGCCGCGGTCTCAATCGCAGGCGCAGCCGCCATCGACCGATCGTAGTTGCCAGCGGCTCCGCGAGATCGCGATCGCACCGTCATCGATCTCCGAACAGACTGGCGGACTCTCTTGCGTTGATTGCATCCCCGGCAACAACGTGCGACAGTTCAGTAGCCGTCACACGCGAAGGCAGCCTGGGTCTCTGTAGCGCTGCTGACGATGTTCAGAAATGGAGGTAGGGATGAACTCGAAGAGCATGGCGGGCTGGATCGGGTTCGCCGGCATTCTGATGGTGATCATCGGCGGGATCGACTTCTTTCAGGGCCTGATCGCCCTGTTCGAGGACGACTACTACGTGCCCACTGCGTCGGGCTTCCTCGTCTTCGACCTGACGGGCTGGGGCTGGACGATGCTGATCTGGGGAGCGCTGCTCGTTCTCGCAGGTCTCGGCTTGCTCGCCGGGCAGGGGTGGGCGCGCTGGTTCGCGATCGTTGTCGTCGGTCTGAACTTCTTCGCCCAGCTCGGCTTCCTCGGCAATACGCAGAACACGCTCTGGTCGCTGACGGGGATAGCCCTGAGCATCGTCGTGCTCTACGCGCTGACCGCACGCTGGAGCGAGAGCCAGGTCGAAAAACAGTTCGAGTAGACGGGGCGCTCTCCTGGATCAACGCCGTCGCGCACGCAAGCGTCGTGCGCGACGGCTCTCGCTGCATGCCCGTAGCGAGCGATGCTTCTCTTGATGGAAGCGAAGGACGACGAGTACCGCTCCGGGCTCACGGACGCGCGCCTGGTCGGGCTCGTGCTCGCGATCGTGCCGATGTTCGCTGGCTTCATTTCGGTGCTGTTTACCGAGCGGCGTCTTGGGCTTCCGGACTTCCTCGCCGGAACCGTCGTCGTCTACAACACACACGCGCATAAACCCGCGTAACGACGTTCCTGATCGACCATCGTCGTTGGTGGAAGCTCGGTTTGCTTGGACACCTGGCTGTGCGAGCCGACGTATCCAAACCCGCCGGTTGCCCATCGAACCGGCGAGGTTGGCTCCGTAGCGCAGCGCGAGCTTGCTCTGGCTCGGAGCATTGCGAGGCGTCCTCGTCCCACCCCGCTGGATGTCGTAGCTGTAATCGCGTTGCGTACCGTGAGCGCATCGCGTCGAAAGTAAGGTGGTGCCCGTTGCTTCGAGGACGTAGATGACACACGGCGCTACTCCTCGCCCTCGCGTCGTACTCGCTGTGCTTGCCGTCGCGTGCGCCGGCTACGCGATGCTGCAGTCCCTTGTCGTGCCCGCGCTTCCGACCCTGCAGCACGACCTAGATACGACGCCGACCGGCGTGACTTGGGTGTTCACCGCATACCTACTGTCCGCCTCCGTCTCAACGCCGATCGCCGGTCGCCTCGGTGACATGTTCGGAAAGAAGCGCACACTGCTCGTCGTGATGTCGGGACTGGCTGGCGGCTCGCTGATCGCCGCGCTCGCGACGACGCTTCCCGTGTTGATCGCAGCCCGGGCGATCCAGGGCATTGGCGGCGCGATGTTCCCACTGGCATTTGGGATCATCCGCGACGAGTTCCCGAGGGAGCGAGTAGCAGGCGGGATCGCGCTCATCTCGGGTCTGCTCGGGATCGGCGGTGGCCTCGGCATCGTGCTCGCCGGGCCGATCATCGACAACTTGGGCTACCACTGGCTCTTCTGGATCCCGTGCGTCGTCATCGGCGCGACGGTGGTCGCCACCAAGTTCCTGATTCCGGAGTCGCCCATCCGGGCTCCAGGCTCGGTCGACTGGCTTGGCGCTTCACTGCTCTCGTGTTGGCTCGTATGCCTCTTGCTCGGCATCAGCGAAGCGCCGCAGTGGGGATGGGCGTCGGCACGAACGATCGGACTCCTCGGCATCGCGGCCGTGACCGGAGCCGTGTGGGTCGTCATCGAGGCCCGGACGACGAACGCACTCGTCGACATGCAGATGATGCAACTGCGTCCGGTCTGGTCGACGAACCTCGCCGGGTTCCTCATCGGCTTTGGCTTGTTCAGCGCGTTCGTGCTCATCCCTCAGTTCGTCCAGACTCCGCCGTCGAGCGGCTACGGCTTCGGCTCGTCCGTTACCCAGTCAGGCCTCTTCCTCGTCCCGTCGACGTTGATGATGCTGATCGCCGCCCCGTTCAGCGGCCGGCTCTCGAGGATGTACGGATCCAAGGTGCCGCTCGTCCTCGGCGCCGTGCTCACGATGCTCGCATTCGTGTTCCTTGCAATCGCGCATTCCAGCCACTGGCAGTTCTACGCCGCCTCGGTCCTGCTTGGGATCGGCGTCGGCTTCGCGTTCGCGTCGCTCGCGAACCTGATCGTGGAGGCTGTACGACCCGACCAGACTGGCGTCGCGACGGGGATGAACGCAGTCATGCGCACGATCGGCGGCGCGATAGGCGGCCAGGTTGCCGCCAGCCTCCTCGCCGCCAGCTTGCTGGCGGACGGATACCCGTCCGAGCACGGCTACGCGGTGACCTTCATCGTCATGGCCGGCGTGCTCGGAGCCAGTGTGGCGGCGTCGCTGGCGGTGCCCGGCCGCAGGCCGCAGCCTGCTCATCTCGTCGCGCTGGGCGACCCGCAAGGGTCGCTCGAATGAGCAATCGAATAGCGCAAACTGCACCAATCCGATGAGCAGTGGCCTTGACGAAGCCGCCTTGCGCCCATAGGTTCCTCCACGCACCGAGCACGGAGCGCGAGTAGGTCGAAGCTCAACCTGAAGGCTCTACGCGGAAGCGGAAGGTCAGCGGGTCGAGTGGACGAAAGCGCCACCGGCTCGGTGAACTTATTTCGACGTCGCGATCATCTCCTTGCGGGACCTGCACCGAGTGTCGCGTCCACCTTGAGGCTTCCGGCCGCACGACTAGCGTTTGTGGTGTGTCCCGAAACGACGAGGTCGAGCGCTACCGAGCAGCCCTCCGGCGACAGCTGATCAGGGAGTTCGTCGAGCGATGGGGAGTCTGCGAGCAGGGCCACGTTCTGACGGACCTGAACCGCGACAAGCAGGGACGCTGCTGGTGCTGCACGCGCGCTCACGAGCGAGCGTTCGAGACTCCGGGAGAGCGCCGTATCGTCAGGGCGTCGGCATTAGGCGCTGCCGATGGTCTTCGCGCCAAGCGAACCACGGCCGCGACCAGCTGATCCGCTTGCCGGTGTCGGGGGACACCGCGCTCTGACGCATGAGCGCCAGGGACGTCAGGGCGACACAATCCCGGGCATGACCGATCTTGAAAGCGCCCGCGCCGACTACGAAGAGCGTTCGTGGCTCGACGCGTTCGAGGTATTCGCGCGGGCGGACGAGGAGGCGCCGCTCGAGGCCGAGGATCTCGAGCTCTACGCGACGACGGCCCGCATGCTGGGGCGAGACGACGACGCGTTGGCAGCTCTCGAGCGCGCACACCACCGGTATCTCGAGCGAGGCGAGACGCGGCGTGCGGCGTATTGCGCGGGTTGGATCGGAATGAGCCTCGCGTACCGAGGTGAGGTCGGGCCTGCGGGCGGCTGGCTCGCTCGTGCACAGCGTCTGCTCGAGGACGAGCCCGAGGAAACGGTTGAGCATGGCTACCTGCTGCTGCCGGCGATGTTTCAGAAGGAGGCAGAAGGAGACTTTCTCGCGGCCGCCGCGATTGCCGGCGAGGCGGCTGCCATCGGCAAGCGTTTAGGCGATCCGGATCTATTCGCTCTGGCGCTTCACGGCCAGGGCCAGATGCTCGTGCAGGCGGGTCGCGTGCAAGAGGGTCTCCTGATGCTCGACGAGTCGATGGTCGCGGTGACCGCGGGAGAGGTGTCTCCGTTCATCGAAGGTCTCGTCTACTGCGGCGTCATCCTCGCCTGCCAGGGGGTGTTCGAGGTGGGTCGCGCGAGGGAGTGGACGCGAGCGCTGACCTCCTGGGCAGCGCGGCAGCCGGATCTCATCGCATTCACGGGTCGCTGCCTCATCCATCGCTCCGAGCTCTTGCAGCTCGACGGCTCCTGGGACGACGCGCTCGCAGCGGCGCGACTCGCGGGCACGCGCTTCGATCCGCTGAGCGTGGTGACGGGGCTCGCGCACTACCGTCAGGGCGAAGTGCTCCGGCTGCTCGGTCGGTTCGAGGAAGCGGAGCAGGCATACCGCGAGGCGAGCAATCTGGGCTGGGAGCCGCAGCCCGGCCTCGCGCAGCTTCGGCTCGCTCAGGGGAAGCACGACACTGCGCTCGCCGCGATTCGCCGGGCGAGCTCAGAGGCTGGGGAACCGCTCAAGCGCGCCGCGTTGCTTCCGGCGCACGTCGAGATCGCTCTCGCCGCCGGCGAGGTCGAGGAGGCGCGGACGGCGTGCGCCGAGTTCGAGGAGCTCGCCGAGCGCTACGAGAGCGCGATGCTCGGCGCGATGGTCGCGCACGCGCGGGGTGCGGTCCTCGTCGCCGCGGGGGAGGCACACAGCGCGCTCGGCCCGTTACGCGATGCCCAGCGAGTCTGGCTCGCGCTCGACGCGCCATACGAGATCGCGCGCACCCGGTTGCTCGTCTCGCGTGCCTGTGCCGAGCTCGGCGACGCCGAGACGGCGAGGCTCGAGCGCGAGGCCGCGCAGGAGATCTTCGAGCGGCTCGGGGCGGCGCCCGATCTCGCGCGACTTGCCGCGCGAAAGACAGACGCGCACGGGCTGTCCCCGCGCGAGCTCGAAGTACTCCGCCTCGTCGCATCAGGGAAAACGAATCGCGACATCGCCTCGACGCTCGTCATCAGCGAGCACACCGTCGCGCGGCACTTGCAGAACACATTCCGGAAGATCGGCGTCTCCTCACGCTCCGCGGCGACCGCGTACGCGTTCGAAAACGACCTCGTCTGAGCTCGTGCGTCGTGGTCAGAACTGACCACTGAGGTGCTGTCGCAGTTGGTGGATCCGCGCGATGCGCGCATGCGCCCTGAGACCTACCTTCGTCCCATCGACGAAGGAGGCAACGATGGAGAGGTACGAGACGGTGATCATCGGTGGGGGCCAAGCGGGGCTCTCGGTCGGCTATCACCTGCAGCAGCGGGATCGGTCGTTCGTCATCCTGGATGCGAGCGCGCGGATCGGCGAATCCTGGCGGCAGCGCTGGGACTCGCTGAAGCTCTACTCTCCCGCGTTCCGCGACGGACTGCCCGGCATGCGTTTCCCTGCCGAGCGGATCGCGTATCCGACGAAGGACGAGTTCGCGGACTACCTCGAGGCGTATGCGGAAGCGTTCGAGCTGCCCGTGCGTAGCGGCGTCTCGGTGGATGCACTGACGAAGGAGGACGGGAAGTACGTCGTCCACTCCGGCGACAGCCGCCTCGAAGCGGACAACATCGTGGTCGCGACGGGCGTGTTCAAGAAGCCGTACACGCCTGACTTCAGTGCCGAGCTCGATCCGAGCGTCACACAGCTTCACTCGAACGACTACCGCAATCTCTCGCAGCTCCAGGAGGGAGCGGTGCTCGTCGTTGGCGCGAGCCACTCCGGCTCGGACGTCGCGTGGGAGGCTGCGTCGAAGCACGACGTCGTGCTCGCCGGCAAGGACACCGGGCAGATCCCGGCGCCGATCGAGAGTCGACGCGGCCGGCTGGGCTTTCGGCTGCTCTTCTTCGCGGGCACGCACATCCTTACCGCGGACACACCGATGGGTCGAAAGATGCGCCCGCACATCCGCCATGGTGGAGCGCCGCTGCTTCGCTACCGGCGCAAGGACCTCGAGCGCGCGGGTGTCGAGCGTGTTCTCGAGCGCGTCGTCGGCGTCGAGGACGGGCTGCCGGTGCTCGAGGGGCGTCGCGCTCTCGACGTGCGGAACGTGGTCTGGTGCACCGGGTTCCGCCCCGACTTCAGCTGGATCAGGTTCCCCTACGAGATCGGCGACGACGGCTATCCCGTGCAGTACCGGGGCGCCGTTGCATCGTCTCCGGGCCTCTACTTCGCAGGCCTGCCCTTCTTGCACTCGTTCGCGTCGATGCTCGTCGGTGGAGCAGGGCGCGACGCCGAGCGCGTCGCCCGGCACATCGGCACGGTGCGGGCAGACGAGCTCGAGGCGGAGAGCCAGCCGCGCATCCTGGCGGTCGCAGAAGAGCGCGTCGCATCGTGACCGAGGGGACCGTCCTCGTGTGGAACGGCCTCGTCTCGGAGTCCCCTGCGCTCCGGGCCGAGGAGCGTCGACTCGATCGACGCGTGGACGATACGGCTCGACCGACGGCCGCCGTGACCACGCTGCCTACATCCCCCAGCCCTCGTGGGGAGCGTGGTCACCGTCCTCGAAGAGCCACGTCTCCCGCAGTTCCGCGCAGCGCCCGTCGTGCGTGAAGCGGAGGAAGAGGATCCCTATGAGGGTGATCTCGGCACCGCCGTTCAGCATTCTGACCCAGAACTCGACTGCGGCCCGCCGCCCGTCCGACGACTCCACCGGCCGGCCCATACGCACGTCGACCCGCTCCTGCGTTGCTGTGGCATTCGCCCAGTAGGAGCGGACGCCCTCGGTGCCGCGGAACGGCTCCTGGAGGGGGTGCTCGCGGTAGAGGCAGTCCTCGGCGAAGAGACTCGCGGCGGCGTCGGCATCGCGGTTGCGCCAGGCCTGCGCATATGCGTCCACCCACTCTTGGACCGTCATGGGAGGACCCTAGCGCGCACAGCTTAGAGGTCCGTACCCTGCTCCGAGGTGGCGCGCGAGCCGCGCTGCCAGAAGCCGGCGCTCGGCTGCTACTGGTCGATCGGGTCCGTCGCTCCAGGCCGGTGAGACGCAAGCTGGCGGGCGACTCCGGCGGTGTCGAACCAGGCCTGCTCGCGGCTTATCAGGCCGTCGCGGATGTCGAAGACGTGGAGTATCCGGAAGCGCACCGGCGCGCCGCCGCCGTCGATACCCATGAATGCGCCGCGAACGTGACCGGTGGCGATCGACTCGTCGACGACGTGCTCACCGCAGGTGAACCGGCTCACCGACTCCAAGTGAAGATCGGGAATCCCGTCCATGATCCCCTCGTAGATCTCGGCCGCGGCGTCCTTGCCGTGCACGGGGCACGCGGGGTGGCCGACGTCGTCCCAGACAACGTCGTCGGTGTACGTGGCGAGAGTGGCGGGGACGTCGTGTGCGTTCTCGGCAGCAAAGTGCCGCTCGATGAGATCCATGATCCACCCCTTCCCTTCGATGTGAGGATCCAGCTCACTCGGTTGGCCGAAGATACTCCGCGCCGTTTTCGAGTCGGGGCGCGACCGTGCGGAGCTCCGCGGTATTCGTGTCGTACGGCTGTACAAGCACTGTCGGGTACGTGAAAGCGAAGCCGGCGCGGCGCCGAGGACGCTTGACCCGCCGCTCCCGTTCGTTTATTCATACTGGACAGTGCACGGCTCTCACGACCCGCGTCCCACCGTGGGATTGATCGGTCTCGGCAACATGGGCACGGCAATCGCGGAGCGCCTCCTCGACGCCGGCTATTCGCTCGTCGTGAACAATCGAACGCCGGAGAAGGCGGAGGCTCTCGCCGCACTGGGCGCCGACGTCGCCGCGACGCCCGAGGAGCTCGTCGAGCGGGTCGACGTCGTCCTTTCCTCACTTGCGAACGACGCCGCGTTCGAGGAGGTCGCGGGCAAGGTCATCACCGCAGCCCGGCCGGGCACGGTGCTCGTCGACCTGAGCACCGTCTCGCCGGAGGTGTCGGCACGCGTCGCCGAGCTGGCGAAGACGGCGTCCGTTCGCTACCTCCGCGCACCCGTCAGCGGCAACCCGACCGTCGTCCGCGCCGGGAACCTGAGCTTCATCGTCTCCGGTGCGCGCGAGACGCTCGACGACGTCGAGTCAGTGCTCGCGGCGATCGGCGCGACCATCCATTACGTCGGTGAGGGAGAGCAGGCTCGAGTCGTGAAGCTCGCGATCAACCTGATGATCGCAGTGCTCGCACAGGTGATGTCCGAAGCGCTCGTTCTCGGCGAAGCGGCGGGTGTCTCCCGGGCGGCGCTTCTCGACGTGATGGCGAGTTCCGCTGCCGGTGCGCCGTTCGTGAAATACAAGACTGAAGCTCTCCTGCGCGACGACTTCTCGGCGACATTCACGACGTCGCTCATGGAAAAGGACATCGATCTGGTGCTCGACGCGGCCGGCGACGCTGGCTTGGAGCTTCCGCTGGCGAGAGAGATGAAGAAGCACCTTCGTGCAGCGATCGATGCCGGCTACGCAGACGACGATTTCATCGCGCTCTTCCTGCAGCTGCGGAGCGCTTCCAGTCTCGCCACGGCGGCTGCGCCGCCCGCGCGAGTGAGTGAGCTTTCACACCAGGAGGTCGTGCAGTGACCACACCAGCGAGGACCGTCGGATCCCCCGACGCAACGCGCGCAGTCGACTGGGAGCAGCGCATCGACTTCCCGCGACTGCGCCGGGAGCGCCTCGAACGCGCAAAGGCGGCGCTCGAGGCCTCTGACCTCGGTGCCGTGTTGCTCTTCGACCCGAACAACATCAGATACGTCACGAGTACGCACATCGGCGAGTGGGCGCGGGACAAGAACGCGCGCTTCGCGCTCCTGTCGCGCGGTGCGGAGCCGATCCTCTGGGACTTCGGATCCGCGGCCAGACACCACCAGCTGTTCGCGCCCTGGCTCCCGCCGGAGAACTTCCGCGCCGGCGTCTCGCCGATGCGCGGTGCGATGCCCGTGGAGACCGGGATCCCGGACCGGCTCGGCGGGAAGATCGCTCACGAGTTGCGCGAGCTCGGTCTCCAGGATGAGCCGCTCGGCGTCGATATGGCCGACCTCGTCACGATCGAGGCGCTGCAGCGCGCTGGGCTGCACGTCACCGACGGGTCGCAGGCGCTCCTCGAGGCGCGCAAGATCAAGACCGCCGAGGAGATCGCGCTCCTCGACCAGTCGGCCGGGCTCGTCGACGCCGTCTACGACGAGATCTACCGGATGCTGCGCCCCGGCGTCTACGAGCACGAGATCGTCGCGCGCGCACACCAGTTGCTGTTCGAGATGGGCTCCGAGCAGGTGGAGGCCGTCAACGCCGTCTCGGGCGACCGCTGCAACCCGCACCCACACGTCTTCTCCGACCGGCTCCTGCGGCCGGGTGACCAGGCGTTCTTCGACATCATCCATTCGTTCATGGGGTACCGGACGTGCTACTACCGCACGTTCAACATCGGCGGCGTGAGCCATGCGCAGCTCGATGCCTACAAGCAGTGCCGTGAGTGGCTCGATGCTGCCATCGCGCTCGTGCGGCCGGGGATGACGACGGACAAGATCGCCGAGGTCTGGCCGACTGCCGAGGAGCTTGGTTTCCCCGACGAAGAGACCTGCTTCGGTCTTCAGTTCGGCCACGGCATCGGTGTCGGGCTCTACGAGTCTCCGATGATCTCGCGCGTCCACTCCTTGGAGCACCCGGTCGAGCTCGAGGAGGGGATGGTCTTCGCACTCGAGACCTACTGCGCTGCGACGGATGGTCGGTCCGCGGCGCGGATCGAGGAAGAGGTCGTCGTGACGGCAAGCGGATGCGACGTGATAACCCGCTTCCCCGCAGACGAGCTGCTGGTCGCGGGCCGCACTTATGTGCGCGGCGCAGACCTCATCGCGAAAGGCGACGACGGCCGGCACGACGGTGCGCACGGAATGGCCGCAGCGGTTGCGTCCTCCGCCGTCGTGGAGCCTGCCGTCGTGCCGCGATGACCGGCGAGACCGGCACGCACGAGCTCGCGGACGGGCGCCCCGGATATCGCCTCGTGCGGCGCGAGGACATCGAGCTCGGCGACGCGCTGCCGGGCCGCTCGAGCGGCCTGACGACCTGCCGGCTCGTCGACGGCACGCTGGGCTCGACGCATATGGCGCTGACGCTGGTCTCGCTCGTCGACGGCCACGTCGACGAGCACCTGCACTCGTACGAGACGAGCTTCTACGTTCTCGAGGGGGAGCCGCTGCTCTATCTGGAAGGGCGGGGAGTGAAGCTCGAGCCCGGCGCCTGCGGGGCGGTACCCGTGGGCACGCCACATGCGTTTCGTTGCGGCGACCGCGCGCGGTGGATCGAGATGGCCTCACCGCGTCCGCGCGCCGACGCCAGCGACACGTTCTTCCTCGGACCTGCGCCGGATGCTCCGGCTGCTGCGCTCGACGCCCGCGATCCGCGCAACCACAACCTGTTCCTGCTCACGGACGGCGAGATGGATCTCGATCTCCTCAAGCGCGGCCAGGCAATGGGTGCGCCAACCGTATCGGGGAGCATGGCAACCGCCGTCCTCGCCTACAGCGGGATCGCCGTGAAGATGCTCGTCGACCAGCGCCTCGATGCGCAGCTCCACACGATGTTCATGGTCGACTACGAGCCCGGAGCTTGCGCCAACCCCCACGACCACCCGTTCGAGGAGTCCTACTACATGCTCGAGGGAGAGGTCGACGTCGTGGCGGACGGCGACCGGTACACCCTTCGCCCCGGCGACGCCTTCTGGACGGGCACCGGATGCGTGCACGCGTTCTACGAGACGCAGGGAAACCGCGTGCGGTGGCTCGAGACCTCGGCACCTGGGCCGCCGGCTCGCTTCTCGTACCGGCACGAGCGTGACTGGAACTACCTCGCGGAGCGTCTTGCCTCCAGCGCGGGCGTCGGTGCGGCATGAGCCACGTCAGCGACGAGCCGGCGACCGGCGTGCTCGACGACCTCGATCTGTACACGCGGATCTACCGCCAGATGCTCCTCATCCGCGGGTTCGAGGATCTCGTCCAGTCGCTGTTCCTCGCCGGCGAGGTCTATGGGACGACACATCTGTACTCGGGGCAGGAGGCGATCGCGACGGGTGTCGCGAGCGTTCTCGACGAGCGCGACCGCGTGGCTGCGACGTACCGCGGACACGGTCACGCGCTCGCGGTCGGAGTCGACCCGCAAGCGCTGCTCGACGAGATGCTCGGGCGCGAATCCGGGGTGAACGGCGGCCGGGCGGGATCGATGAACATCAACTCGCCCAGCGATCGGCTGATCGGCTCGTTCGGGATCGTCGGGGGGAGCATCGCTGCCGCGACCGGGGCGGCGCTGGCACTCAAGCGGACGACAGGCGGCGTCGCAGTGGCGTACTTCGGCGACGGCGCGATGAACCAGGGCTACGTCTTCGAGTGTCTCAACTTCGCGCAGGTCTTCCACTTGCCCGTCGTGCTCGTCTGCGAGAACAACGGCTACGGCGAGTACACGCCGTTCCGCTCGGTGACCGCGGGCGAGATTCGGGCACGCGCCGAGGTCATGGGCGTGACCGCCGAGACGATCGACGGCATGAGCGTGTGGACCGTGCGCGAGGCGGCCCGCAACGCTGTCGCGCATGCGCGCGCTGGTGACGGGCCCGTGTTCGTCGAGGCGCTCACGTACCGCTTCGTCGGCCACTCGCGAAGCGATCCCGGTGCGTATCGCCCCGACGGCGAGCTCGAGCAGTGGAAGGCGCGGGACCCGATCGTCATTCTCCGCGCGCAGCTCGAGGCAGAAGGGGTCGACGCGGGCGACCTCGACGAGATCGAGTCCGAGATGAGCGCGCAGCTCGAGCGGATGCGCGAGAGCGGGCTCGCCGCGCCTTTCCCGACCGAGCTACGTGCTCGTGAGTTCAAGGACTGACGCTCCGTGCCGCCGCGCCAGCTGACCATGCCGAAGCTCTCCGACTCCATGGCCGACGCGGTCATCCTCCGCTGGCTGAAGGCCGCGGGCGAGGCCTTCGAGCGAGGCGAGGGCTTGATCGAGGTCGAGACCGACAAGGCCACCGTGATCTACGAGGCCGAGTGGGACGGGACGCTCGACTCGATCCTTGCCCCAGAGGGCGCGACCGTGGGCGTGGGTGAGCCGATCGCGACGCTCGCCAATGGCGACGGCGCGGAGGCCGAAGAGGCACGGCCGGCGCCTTCGCCGCCCGAGCGGCTGGCTCCGCCCTCCGTTGCGATCGTGGCCGCCGAAGAGAGTCCCGCTGTCGACGACTCGGCGTCGGGTCGTCCCGTCGCGACGCCGGTCGCGCGCCGGACTGCGGTCGAGCTCGGCGTCTCCCTTCACGAGGTCACCGGCACCGGTCCGGGCGGCAGAATCACCGTCGAGGATGTGACACGAGCGGCCGCCGAGGCGGATACCGCCGCTGGCTCCGCCGACGCGAGCGCCGGTCTCCGGCAAGGGCGAGGTCAGCGTCCACGAGCCGACGCCGACGCAAGCGACGATCGCCCGCCGGATGACCGAGTCGGCGACGACGATCCCGGTCTTCACCGTCTCGACGGACGTTGACGTGTCGCAGATCGTCGCGTCGCGGCGGGAGGCGCGAGCGAGGAGCGAGGAGGCTCCGTCGGTCAACGACTTCGTGGTCAAGGCCGCGGCTGCCACGCTCCGCGAGTTCCCTCGCTTCAACGCCTCCTACGTCGACGGCAAGGTCGAGTGCTACTCACGCGTGAACGTGGGCATCGCAGTCGCCACGGACGATGCTCTGCTCGTGCCGGTCGTGCGTGACGCCGACCGGAAGTCGCTGGCCGAGCTCGCCGAGGAGACGCGAGCGCTGGCGGACGGCGCGCGGCGGCGCACCCTGAGACCGGAGGACTTCCAGGACGGCACCTTCACGGTCTCGAATCTCGGCATGTTCGGAGTGCGAGCGTTCACCGCGATCATCGATCCGCCGCAGGTCGCGATCCTCGCCGTCGGCGGTGCCCGGCGGGCACCCGTCGAGGATGACGCCGGCGGCTTCGTGTTCAGCGATTTGCTGACCGTCACGCTGAGCTGCGACCACCGCGTCGTCTATGGCGCGGACGGCGCGCGCTTCCTGTCCCGTCTACGCGAGCTGCTCGAGCGGCCGCTCGCCCTTGAACTGTGAGCAGGCGATGACCGACACCGTCGCCTTCCGCACCGCGATCCGCGATGCACTCGACGAGGAGCTCTCGGCCGACGAGCGGGTGATTCTCTTCGGCGAGGACGTCGCCGTAGCGGGTGGGGTCTTCGCCACCACGACGGGCCTCTACGACAAGTACGGCCCAGAGCGGGTCTTCGACACGCCCATCTCCGAGCTGGCGCTCGCGGGCGCCGCGTTCGGCTCGGCGGTGCATGGTCTGCGACCGGTCATCGAGATCATGTTCGGGGACTTCCTCACGCTCGCGATGGACAGCCTCGTGAACCAGTCGACGAAGTACTGGTTCCTCACGCAGGAGCAGGTCAGCGTTCCCCTCGTCATTCGCTCGGTGGTCGGCGCCGGGGGCCAATTCGGCGCTATCCATTCGCAGATGCCAGTGTCGTGGTTCATGGGCGTCCCGGGCCTCAAGATCGTCGCCCCGTCGAACCCGGCCGACGCGAAGGCGCTGCTCAAGGCGGCTGTCCGTGACGACAACCCCGTGCTCTTCTTCGAGCACAAGCGCCTCTACGCGCTCGAGGGCGAGGTGGACGGCGAACCGGGCCGGCTCGGCGAGGCCGCCGTGACCCGCGAAGGACGAGATGTCACGCTCGTCACGGCGATGAAGGGCGTTCACGACGGTCTCGAGGCCGCGGCTGAGCTCGAGGCCGACGGCGTCTCGGTCGAAGTGGTCGACCTGCGCACGCTTCGGCCGTTCGATCTCGACACCGTCCTCGCCTCGGTCCGGAAGACGAACAGGCTCGTCGTCGTGGAGGAGGGGCCGATCACCGGCGGCTGGGCGGGCGAGGTGCTCGCTTCGGTCGTCGAGCACGGTCTCGGCTATCTCGACGACGCGTGGCGCATCGCGACGCCTAACAGCCCGATCCCCTACAGCCCGCCTCTCGAGGACGCGTTCCTGCCCGGTGCAAGGCGCATCGCACAGGAGATTCGCGCCCGTGTCCGCTAGCGAGCCCGCTTCTTCGAACGGGCCATTCGAGGCGTCGAAGGTCGGTCATCGTCTCCGTGCCGAACGAGAGCGCCTCGGCATCGGACTCCGCGAGCTCGCTCGTCGGGTGGGCGTGTCTCCGAGCCTCGTCTCGCAGATCGAGCTCGACCGCGTCAATCCGTCGGTCAGCACGCTGTACGCCATCGTCACGGAGCTCGGCATGACCATGAGCGACGTCTTCGGCGAGCAGCCGGAGGAGCGCGTCGTCCGAGCCGGGCCACGGCCTCGCAGAACGGCCCGAGACGCGACCGGTCATCAACCTCGCTTCCGGCATGCGCTGGGAGCGGCTCACGCATGAGCGCGACCCCGACGTGGAGTTCCTCTACGTCGTGTACCCGGTCGGCGCCGCGTCGTGCCCCGAGGACGCGCTGATGACGCACGGCGGCAGGGAGTACGGGTATGTGACGAGTGGAGCGCTGGGCGTGCAGGTGGGTTCGAGGTGTATGAGCTCGGTCCGGGTGGGTCGATCGCCTTCGACTCGTCGTCGCCGCACCGGCTCTGGGCCGTGGGCGGCGAGCCGGTCCACGCGGTCTGGGTCGTCATCGGCCGCGAGGCGGATCCGCGGACGACGACCGTGTCGCGTCCACGTTCGGTCGCGGACTAGCGGCCTCTCAACCTGCGGTCGCTTCACCGTCGCCGGTGTCGAGCCGACCGACACCGGCCGTGCTGGTCCGGAAGCGGGCAAGGAGCTCGGGGGCCGAGTAGAGCACGAGCGCCAGCAGGATCAGCACGCCGATGGTCACCTGCGAGTACTCCGACGGCTGGTGGAACAGCGGCAGGATGTTGTCGATCAGCGAGAGGAAGAGTGCGGCGAGCAGCGCGCCCACGAACGAACCTCTACCGCCGGACAGGGCCGCTCCGCCGAGGACGGCGCAGGCGATGCTCTCGAGTGAGAAGCCGGGGTCGAGGATCGGCGAGCCGATCTGGACCTGTGCCGCGAGGTACAGGCCGGCGAGGGACGCCATCAGCGAGCAGGCGACGAACGCGAGGAATACGATCCGGCCGGTTGCCATCCCGAGCCGGCGCGACGACGTCTCGTCGAGGCCGACCGCCCTCGTGGCGAGTCCCGTGCGCGTGCGGTAAAGCCATAGATCGCCGGCGACGGCGAGGACGACGACCCCGATGAAGGCGATCGGTATGAAGCTGACGCTCTTCGTGAGACCACTGACGGCCTCGCTCGAGATAGGCCCCTCAGGGTGATCCCGGAGGAGGAGCGATGCGCCCTGGAGGATGCTGAACGTTCCAAGCGTCGCGATGATCGACGGAAGCTTGAGCACGCGGACGAGCACGGCGTTGAAGATCCCGACTCCGAGTCCCACGGCAATGAGCACCAGGCCCCCGGGCAACAACGCCCACGTCGATTTGTCGAACGCCATCGTGTACGACGCGACGACGACACAGAAGGTCATGAGCGCCGCCACCGAGATGTCGAAGCCGCCGACGAGGAGTGCGCAGGTCTGTCCGAGCGTTACGAGTGCGAGCGGCATGGTCAGCAGCAGCAAGTTGTGGAGGTTGAAGCTCGTCAGGAACGCGTCCTGGCGGACAGTTGCGAACGCGCCGACCGCCAGGATGAGGATCGCCATCAGGACAAGTGGCAATGCCCCGCTGAACCTGCCGATCCTCACGCCGACTCCTCCGGGCTCTCGGTCGCTTGCCCTCTGGCACCGGCCCGCGAGCCGACGATCGCCTCGACGATCCGACGCTCGCCGAGCTCCTCACCGGGGATCTCGTCGACGATTCGTCCGCGCGACATCACCACCACCCGGTCGCAGAGGCCCGCGAGCTCGAGCGGGTCGCTCGACTTGACGATCGTCGCGACGCCCTCCTTCGCCTTCTGCCGCAGCGCTAGGTAGATGTCGAAGCGGGCGGCGACGTCGACCCCCTGGGTGGGCTCCTCGGCCAGGATGACCTTGACGTCTCCGCGCAGGAACGGCCGTGTCAGCGAGACCTTCTGCTGGTTTCCGCCAGAGAGCGTCTGCACCGACTGCTCGATCGACGCTGTGCGGATGCTCAGGCGCCGCACGAGATCGTCAACCGTGCGCCGCTCGCGACGACGGTTGAGGAACCCCAGGCGTCCGAGCCGCCGCAGGACTTGGACGGTCGCATTGGCGCGGACGCTCAGAACCCCAAAGAGTGATTCGGACGCCCGATCGCCGCTCAGCAGCACGACTCCCGCGCGCAGCGGGCCGAGCGGCGAGCTCGAGTCGAGCTCCCTGCCGTCGCACGTCGCCGTGCCCGTGGCCCGCTCCGCACCGGCGAGCGCCCGGAGGAACTGCACCTGCCCGTTGCCCTCCGCGCCCGCGATTCCGATGATCTCGCCGCTCGCGACCTCGAGGTCGATCGGCCCGAACCGATCGCCCCGCAATCCCGAGACCGCGAGCAGAACCTCGCGCTCCGTCTCACGCTCGTGGCGCGGCGGAAATGCAAGCTGGAGAGGACGTCCGATCATGAGGGCGACGAGGCTCTCCTCCGACATCGAGGCCGCCTCGAACGTTCCCTGGCACACCCCGTCGCGGAGAACGCTGATGCGATCCGCAATGCCGAGGACCTCGGGCAGGCGATGGCTGACGTAGACGATCCCGACGCCGGCGCGGCTCCGCTCGTGGACGAGCGTATGCAGTTGGTCGACGCCTCCGGCCCGAGGGCCGTGGTCGGCTCGTCGAGGAGCAGCACCTTCGGCTGAGCGAGCAGCGCCTTCACGACCTCGAGGAGCTGTCGCTCCGCGAGCGAGAGCGCCCCCGTGGGAGCGGTCGGCGGGAGGTCGAGGCCGAACTCGGCCAGCCGGTCGGCCGCCCACTCGTTCATGTGTCCGTACGTGGGCCGGTGATCTGACGGGGCTGCGAGGTAGAGGTTCTCGGCCACCGAGAGAGGCAAGACGTGCGAGTACGTCTGGTAAGCGATGCCGAGACCGAGTCGGCGGCTCCCGGCGGGAGAGACTCGGCGGCGCTCGGTCTCGCCGATCACGACGGTGCCTTCGTCGGGGGCGAGGAAACCGCTGGCTATCCCGAGCAGTGTCGACTTCCCGGACCCGTTCTCCCCGACGAGGGCGTGGATCTCGCCTGCGCGGCAGTCGACGCTGACCTCACGAAGCGCCTGTACCGCACCGAACGCCTTGGACACGCCCCGAAGCGAGAGGACGGGGCTCGCGGGGGAAACGTGGTTTCCCCCGCGAGCAGGCCCGGGACTCGACATCGTTTCGATCGTTCTGTGCCTGTTTCCTCCTACGGGGCGACAGGACTTGTCGGATACATCTTCTTGAACAGGCTCCTCGAGACGAGGGATGTCGCCGACGCCTCCAGCGGGTAGCCCTTGACGCAGGAGTCGCGGTCCCGCTGGTTCTGCAGCTCGATCGGGAACACGATCTTCGGCGGGATCTTCGCTCCCTTGAGCTTCATCATCCCGGCCGTCAAGGCGACCCGGATGTGCGAGTTGAAGGAGCTGGTGTAGTACATCTCCAGCTTCGGGTTCTTTTGCTGGTTGAAGAAGCAGCCCATGCCGACGTCGTCCGTGCGGAGCGTCAGGACGGTGTTGAACGGAATGCCCGCGGCCTTGTACGCCGCGACGCCGCCCTGGCCCATGCCGAGCCCGTACTCGTAGCTCCACCCCTTGATGTCGGGATTCTTCGCGAGGATTCCCGCCACGACCTGCTGCACCTTGGACGGATTCCAGTCCGTCGGCTCCTTCGCGACGAGATCGATGCTCGGTCTGAGCGCAGGCTCCTCGCACTTCTGCCAGCCCTCGGAGAGCGGGTTCCCTGCGAAGCCGCCGAGGAACGCGATCTTCCCGGACTTGACGTGGCTGTTCATGATGTACGCCCACGTTTTGCCGGTCACGCAGGTGTCCTCGCCCACGACCGCCGTGTAGTTCTTGCCGGGATCCGCTGACGTAGCCCCAGGCGTAGGTTACGACCGGGATTCCGGCATCGGTCGCCTCCTTCATCACCGGGATCATGGCGTCGCCGAAGTCCGGGTACGTGACGATGACGTCGACACCCTGGGCGATTGCCGCCTTCCAGTCGGCGAATGCCTTGTTGAAGTCCACGTGCGCGCTCGAGTAGATGATCTCGCCGATCTGGGGATACGTCAGCGCCTGGAGGATGAACTCCATCTTCGACACCTGGCGGTAGACGTTCTCGCCGAACTGCTCGATATAGGCGACCTTGAGCTTGCCGCCCGTGCCGGTCTTGCACCCGTTGTTCTTCCAGCACCTGAGGGCGAGCGCCTCGTTGACCTTCTTGTCTGCGCGACCGTACGCCGGCCAGGGCGATGTTTCGCGCCATCCTCGGCCTTCGGGATCAGCGTTGCCTTGAAGAGCGTGTGCTTGAGTGTCGACGCCTTGGCGGCGTAGACCTCGCCGAACCCCTTGCCGCTGCTGATCACGACCGGCTTCGCAGCTGTTGCGTGCTTGCTTCCGGTGCTCCCGCTACTCGCCGAGACGAGCGCGAGCGCGAGCGCGGTCCCGAGCACGAGTAGTGCCGCGGCGCCCACCTTCGGTAGACGTTTCCGTGACACCTCGGATTCCTTCCTGCCCTCCATCGTGCCTCCTTTACTCAGCCTGCCTCAGCTGATCTCGTGGACTGTACGTTGCCGCCGCCCCTGGTCTCGATCGTCCGCAGGACGCGGCCGAGGAGCGACGCCACCCGGTCGCCCGACACCAGCATCCCGATGATGATCGCGGCACCGAACACGATGAACTGCATCGCCGCCGAGAGCCCGAAGATGAGCAGCATCTGCGTCAGGAAGATGAGCGCGAGCGCAGCCACCCAGGTCGACGTCGCGCTCGCCAGCCCGCCCGAGAGCGCCGCCCCGGCGAGCACGACTGCGGCGATGGGCGCGAGGAGGTACTGGTTTCCGAACTGCGGGTCGATGCGTGATGCGGATACCCGCGAGCAGGATCGCGGCGACCGCGTAGAGGGATCCTGCCGCCGTGTACGCGAACACCACGTGTGTCCGGACGCGCAGCCCGGACATCCACGCCGCTCTCGGGTTCGCTCCCACCGCCTGAAACCGCCGACCAGCTGCCGTGTAGCGAAGCAGGAGCGCGACGGCGATCGCGATCGCGACGCCAGTCCAGAAGACGGCGCTGACGCCGAGAGGCTTGCGCGCCGCCCACGACGCGAGCGAGCCCGGCACCTGCAACGAGATCGTGTGCTCGCGCGCGTATTTCGTGCTGTAGGCGAAGACGATCTCTCCGACGGCCAGCGTGACGATCAGCGGGTTGAGTCTCACGATCCCGACGAGGACTCCGTTGACGAAGCCCACGAACGCCCCAAGGCCGAGGGCGACGAGGATCCCGACGGTCAGTCCGTGGTCGGACCCGACGCTGACGCCGACGAGCACGTTCCCGCAGAGAGAGATCACGCCAGCGGTCGAGAGGTCGATGCCCGCCTGCATCACCACGAGCATCTGCCCGACCGCGGCGATCGCGAGGATCGTCATGTACGGGAGGATGTAGGACCACGAGGTGTTCCCGATCGTGCTCGGCGCGAAGAGCGCGGCGACGACGAGCAGGCTCGCCATCGCGAGCCAGATGGGGAGAAAACGAGCGGCGACGAGCGCACTCGCGACGACCTGCGCGGAGCGCCCCATCGCTGCGGCGTCGGCGACGGGATCCCTGTCAGCCAGGGAGCTCATGGACTCTCGATCCAGAGCGGCGAAACGGTGAAGAGCCGGCCGCGATCAGGTTTCCATTCTGCGCACCTCGGGCGGGAAGTGTCAACCGTGACCGAACGCACGGCGCGCAACGTCCACCCGACCTCCGGCGTGCCGAAAGGTGGGTTAGACCGCATCAACCCTCTTCAACACGGGCGAGACTGGACTCGGAAGCGGTTGACTCCCCGTCGCCGCGGTGTTTATGCTCGCTGTACATCCGGCAGCGCGACGCGGCCTGCCGCAGGCGGGCATTCCGAGCGCTGACGCGACATCGATGTTCCGCCGGCCAAGGAGAGTGGCATGAGTTCGCAGCGCCTCGTTTTCCGGAACGGGTTCGTCGTCTCGATGGACCCCGACATCGGCGAGATCCCGAACGGCGAAGTCCTCGTCGAGGACGGCGTCATCGTGGACGTCGGTCCAGACCTCGGCGTATCGGACGCCGAGGAGATCGACGCGTCGGGAATGATCGTCATGCCGGGGTTCGTGGACACGCACCGTCATACCTGGCAGACGCCTGTGCGCGGCGTGCTGCCTTCCTGCACGCTCGACCACTACTTCGCGGTGATGCTCGGCCAGGTCGGCGGCTTCTACCGCCCGGAGGACGTGCACATCGGCGACTACGCCGGCGCGCTCGAGGCATTGAACGGCGGCGTGACGACGCTGCTCGACTGGTCGCACATCAGCAATACACCCGACCACTCCGATGCCGCGATCCAGGGGCTCAAGGACGCAGGCATCCGCGCCGTCTACGCGCACGGCATGCCGACCGGTGGAGAGTGGTGGATGCTGAGCGAGCTGAACCACCCCGAGGACATCCGGCGTATTCGCGAGACGTACTTCTCGTCCGACGAAGGCCTCATCACCCTCGCCATGGCAGCTCGCCAGCCCGGGAACGTCAACGACGACGTCGCGAAGCACGACTGGGCGCTCGCGCGCGAGCTCGGGATCCTGATCAGCGTGCACGTCGGCATGCGCCTCCACAACCTGCACTACACGCCGGTGAAGGCGATGCACGACCTCGGGCTGATGGGTCCGGACGTCTGCTACATCCACATGACCGATCTGACCGACGAGGAGCTCGACTGGATCGCGGAGTCAGGCGGCAAAGCGTCGATCGCGCCGTACGTCGAGATGCTGATGGGTCACGGGCCGCCCCCGACCGGGAAGATGCTGTCTCGCGGTGTTCGGCCCTCTCTGAGCGTCGACGTGGTCTCGAGCGTGCCGGGCGAGATGTTCACCCAGATGCGGACGGCACTCGCCTACGACCGGATCCTCGAGTTCACCGACACGCCGGACATCGCCTTCGCGCCGCAGCTCACGCACAGGGACGTGCTCGAGTTCGCGACGATCGACGGAGCGCGCTCGATCATGCTCGAGGACAGGGTCGGCTCGCTCACACCTGGCAAGCAGGCCGACGTCGTCCTGCTGAACGTCAACGCGATCAACACGGCCCCGATGGTCGATCCGCTCGGGACCATCGTCGTCTTCTCCGACACGTCGAACGTGGACTCGGTCTTCGTCGCCGGCAACGCTGTGAAGCGCCACGGACAGCTCGTCGGTGCCGATCTCGAGAAGACGTTCAGGCAGCTCGACGAGTCGAGGAACCACATCCTCGGTGAGGGCGGGCTCCTGCCCGAATGGGCGACCGCGTCGGCGGCAGCGATCTAAGCGGAAGCACCAGGGCCCGGCCCGCGCGATGCGCGCGCCGGGCCCTTTCACCAGCGCGAAAGGAGCCAGGGAATGGCCAACGGCAGCGTCGTCGTGGTCGGTGGGACGCAAGGGCTCGGCCGCGAGCTCGCTCAGTCCTATGCCGACGAAGGTCGTGATGTGATCGTGACCGGCAGGGACCAGGCCCGGGCGGAAGCGGCCGCGAGCGAGATCGGTGGCGCGACGCGAGGAATCGGGTTCGACCTCGCCGACCCGCACATGATCGCCGGCGCCCTCGAAAGCGTCGGCGAGGTCGACCACCTCGTTCTCGCCGCGATCGAGCGTGACGTCAACAGTGTCCGCGAGTACAAGATCGACGCGGCGCTGCGGCTCGTGACGATGAAGCTCGTCGGCTACACCGAGGTGATTCACGTGCTGCTGCCGCAGCTTCGCGACGACTCCTCGATTCTCATCTACGGCGGCCTCGCGCGCGATCGGCCCTATCCCGGCTCGACGACGGTGACGACGGTGAACGGCGGAGTGACGAGCCTCGTGCGCACCCTTGTGATCGAACTCGCCCCGATCCGCGTGAATGCGATCCACAACGGGATCGTGGGCGACAGCCCGCAGTGGCGCGACATGCCCCCCGAGCGCCACAAGGCACTCGTCGAGCGTACGCCGATCGGGCGCCTCGTGACGATGTCGGAGTCCATGAGTGCAGCTCGCTTCCTGCTCGAGAACACAGGGGTCAACGGCATCAACCTCACGGTCGACGGCGGGTGGATCTGCATGTGAGCAGCCGCGGTGGCCGCTTCTCGCTCGGGCCACCCTTTTCGAGCGATACCCAGCCGTCAACCTCCGTCCTAGTGTCCGACGGTGGCCGTCGTCCGCCGGATGAGCCTCTGGCTGCTGCTCGTCGTCTTCCTCGTGACCACGGCAGCGGCTCAGGGTAAGCCCGTGCCCGGAGCACCTTCGTGCCCGATGACGCCGGCCGATTCCTTCTGGCACGCCGACGTCTCGGGCCTTCCCGTCCACGCACAGTCGGCGGCGTGGATTTCGAGCATCGGCGCGACGGCGGGACTCAAGGCGGACTTCGGCTCCGGCACGTGGGACGGCGGGCCGATCGGCATCCCGTACACGACCGTGCCGGGCAGCCAGGCGCGTGTGCCGGTGTCTTTCAGTTACGCGGACGAGAGTGACCCCGGCCCGTATCCGGTGCCGCCGAACGCGCCCATCGAGGGCGGCTCGAGCTCGACCGGCGACCGCCACGTGCTGATCGTCGATCGTGACGCGTGCCGTCTGTGGGAGCTCTACAGCGCGTATCCGCACTCGGGCGGCGCGTCGTGGACGGCGGGCTCGGGCGCGACATGGGACATGAGCTCGAATGCGATGCGTCCGCTCGGGTGGACGTCCGGCGATGCCGCCGGCCTTCCGATCCTGCCGGGGCTCGTCCGCTACGACGAGGTGGCGTCGGGCGAGATCGACCACGTGATCCGCTTCACCGCTCCGAGGACGGCCAACGCGTACGTCTGGCCGGCGAGCCACAAGGCGGGGAGCGGTGGCTCTGCCGACCCGCCCATGGGCGCCTGGTTCCGGCTCAAGGCGGGCTACGACATCAGCGGCTTCTCGGCCCAGAACCAGGTGATCCTGCGTGCGCTCAAGAAGCACGGGATGGTGCTCGCCGACAACGGCTCGTCGCTCTTCATGAGCGGTGCGCCGGATTCCGGCTGGAACAACTCCGACCTCAACCTCTTGAAGGCAGTGCCCGGCTCGGCATTCGAGGCCGTCGACGTTTCCAGCCTGAAGGTGTCGAACACCTCGTACGCCGTCGCCGGCGCAACGCCTCCGCCACCGCCGCCACCGCCCTCACCCGTCGAGCTGGTGTCCAACGGCGGCTTCGAGACGAGCCTCGCCGGCTGGAAGTGGAGCAACAAGCGTACGACGGCAACGCGTGTCTGCACCGTCGCTCACGGTGGCTCCTGCTCGGCGGAGCTCGGTCGCACCAGGACGGGAGACGCGACCCTCGACGACTCGACGAACACCGTGGCCTCGACGACGACCGGCGCGATCTACACCGCGTCGGCCTGGGTGCGCGCGCCGGCGGGACGCACGGTCACGCTCCGGCTACGCGAGCTCAGCGGCGCGACCGTGATTCGCTCGAGCGTGGTCACGCTCACCGGAGACGGCACCTGGCGGCAGCTCACGGTGCCGAGCGGCGCCGCTTCAGGAGGCACCTCGCTCAGCGTCGAGATCGTGGCGTCGCTCGTCGCGGGCACGAAGGCCCAGGTCGACGACGTGTCGCTCAAGTCCTCCTAGCGCGGAAGGCGAAGCCCGAGTCGCTGCGGGAGTGAGGCGACGAGGCGAGTCGGCGCGTTCGGCTCCCTGCCCTCGTCCTCGGCCGCGTCCTTCGCGATCAGCGCACGCCGGATGAGCGCTCCACCTGCGTAGCGGAACGGCTCCGGCGGGAAGAGCTTGCGGCCGGGCTCGACGATCGCGAGTCGCGTGCGCTCGTCGCGGCGGTCGAGCGCGAGTCGCGCGAGGATCTCTCCGCCGAGGTACGTCGGCCCGACGCCGTTTCCGGTGAACCCGAAGCCGTGGTGGACTCGCCCGCGGCTGCCGAAGATCGGCAGGTGCGTGGGGGAGACGTCGATCGGCCCGCCCCAGGCGTGCGTCACCTCGCGTCCGCGCGTCTGCGGGAAGAAGCGTGTGAGGCTCTTGCGCGCCGAGGCGATGACGCCGCGGTCGAGCTCCATCCGGTCGGAGACGCGTCCCGCGAACCCCATCGCGCCGCCGCCCCAGCCGAAGGCGATCCGGCCGTCGCGCGTCGTCCGCATGTAGTGCACGAGTCTGCGGCTGTCGACGATCGCCTCGCCGCCCGTCCAGCCGAGCTCGTCGAGCACGTCCGGGATCGGCTCCGTGAGAACGATGTGGCTCGACGCGAGTGCGAGCGAGAGCCGGTAGCCGGGGAATCTCGCCGCAGCCGAGTTGACGGCCAGCACGGCCGACGCCCGCGCGCACGCGACCCGTTCGCGTCTCGACGCTCCCGTCTCGTGAAAGCCGCGTGACCTCCGTCCGCTCATGCACGCGGATGCCTCGCTCGAGAACGCGCGTGCGGAGGCCGAGCGCGAGCCGCGCCGGCTGGACGGTCGCGTTGAGGCGATACAGCTCGCCGCCGAGGAAGAGCGGCGACGCGCAACGCGCCCGCACGTCGTCGGCCGACATCGACACGACTTCCTCCGGAGCCCCAAGAGCGGCGGCGGCTCGTACGGTCTCGTCCCACGATCCGAGCTGCGACTCCGTGGTCGCGACCCGGAGCATCGGCGCTTCGCGGAACCAGGCGTCGACGTCGTTGGCGTCGCACCACGCGCCGACTCCACGCACCGCGTCCTCGGACGCACGGCAGACGGCGAGCGCCGCTGCGTCTCCCGCCTTCTCGCGCAGCGCCGGCGCATCGCCCCAGAGCGTCTCGCAGAAGCCGCCGTTCCGTCCGCTCGGCCCGTGTCCGCAGACGCCGGCCTCGAGCACCAGCACGTCCAGCTCGGGCTCGAGCTCGCGGAGCTGCCAGGCCGTCCAGAGGCCGAGGTACCCGCCGCCGACAACGACGACGTCGGCCCGGGCGTCGCCTTCGAGCGGAGGACGAGGCGTGACGTCTCCTGCCTCCTCCAGCCACCAGCCGGTTCGGGTGTGACGCATCAGGCGGGAGCTGCGTCGCGCCGCGCGAGAGCGATGCTGCAGGCGATGACCGCCGCGACGGCGACCGGGACGAGCAGCGTCCAGAAGAGTGGCAGCCCTCCGAGCACGGCCCCGATCGAGACCAGCAGCGCCGAGAGCGTGCCGGGTGGCGTGAGCAGCTGACCGACGAGCAAGAACGCCGCTCCGCACAGCAGCAAGACCATCCAGAGGACGACGTCGCGCGTCGAGCCGAAGTCGACCAGGACGGGTCCCGCAACCGCCGCGAGCGCATAGAGCAGGCTCAAAGCGATGACGAGGAACCTCGTCGCAGCAGGCAGTCCTTCGCGGCTCATCGGAGCCGTAGCCTAGATGGGACAGCTTTAGGGGTGGCGGACGGGACTCGAACCCGCGACCACCGGGACCACAACCCGGGGCTCTACCAACTGAGCTACCGCCACCGCGCCCGCGACAGGATACCGCCGACCGCGCGGTGCCCTCAGTCGCCGAGGACGGCCTGGGTCTGGGTCGTTCGGGCTACGCGCCGTCCCGAGGCGTCGAGCACATCAGTCTCGACGACGATGGTCGTCTTGCCGACGTGGAGCGGGCGCGCACGCGCGGTCACCGTCCCGTCCCGAACCGCGCCGAGGAAGTTGGTCTTCGATTCGATCGTGACCGTCCGCGCTCCGGCCGGCAGGTTCAGGAACGCGCACACCGCGCCGGCCGTGTCGGCAAGCGTCATGAGCACGCCTCCGTGCAGCGCACCCCCGGACGTGCAGAGATCGGGCGAGAACTCGAGCGTCGCGTCGACCTCTTCCGCGTCGCCGAACGTCCTGATGCCCAGCGTCGCGCCGAGCGGCATCTGCGCATTGACGGCTTCGGTGATCTCGGGCTTTCTGCCACGCCGAGAACCTTATTGCAAGTCGCTTCTCGAGGTATGCCGAGAGCCGCGTGAGCGGGAACGAGATGCAGAAGAAGATCACCATCACCGTCGCCGTAGATCTCGAACGAATCGATCTCGGCGATCCCGGTCGGCGGCGGAGCCGTCGAGTCGTTCGACCTGCCGCTCAGCTGACTCGAGGAGCTCCGGCGCGCCGATCACCTGGACGATCGTCGTGTTCTGGATGATGTTGACGAGCAGTCCGACGAGCGGTGGCAAGAGCCGTCGGAGCGCTTGCGGCATGATCACGTAACGCGTGCCGGCCGATCCAGCCGAAGCCGAGCGCGGACAGCAGCTTCGTGCTGCTCGCGCGGGATCGACTGCACCGCCCCGCGTGTCGTCTCGGCCACCTGCGCGCTTCCCCAGAGCGATCAGCGCGATCGCGCCCGACGATGAGCGCGTCGAACTCGCAGGCTTCGGGTCGACTGCTGGGCAGCGCGGAAGAAGATGAGGAAGAGCGTGACGAGAATCGGAAGGCCCGCGCCACACCTCGATGTAGAGCCGGATGAGGGCGCGCGACGGCATGAACTTGATCGTCAGGAGCGTGCCGAGCGTGACGCCGATCAATCAGTGCTTCCCGTGAGCGAGAGCGCCGCGATCTTGCAGCGTCTCGCGCAGCCCCACCTCGAGCATGTAGCGCGCGGACGTCGCTCGGCCCAGTCCGGAGAGCTCGAGCTCATCGCGCGTCCTCCGGCAAGGCGAGATGACGCTCGACGACTCGGATCGAGCGCCGACATCGTCCAGACGATCATCGAGGTAGCTGACCGCAAGCGTGGTGAACGTCTCGACCGTCTGGAGCGTCAGCGCGTTGATCTTCGAGCGCCGTCGTCGTCAGCTCCGGGTAGCTGATGACGTACATCAGCGACGTGTTCTTGACCACGCTGATGTAGGTGTTGATCGAGGACGGCAGCGCGATCCTGCCCGCCGATCGGCAGCGTCACGTTCAGGAACGTCGCGAGACGTGCCGAAGCCGAGCGCGAAGCCCGCCTCACGGAACCGGAACGGGAACAGCCTCGAAGCCCGGCCCGGAAGTTCTCGGTGTTGAACGCGCCGCCCCAGATCGTCACGGCGAGCCAGGCGACCGTGAACGCCTCGAGGACGATCGCCGATCTGCGGGAGCGCGAAGTAGACAGAAAGAAGATCTGGACGAGGATCGGGGTGTTTCGGATGATCTCGACGTAGATCGCCGCGAGCTGGCTGATGACCGGGATCGCGGTGGGCGCGCGCCGCGCCCAGGACGAGCCCGATGACGAAGGAGCCGGCGATGGCGATGGCCGAGACCTCGAGCGTGCGGCGGAGGCCCGCCAGCGAGCTCGTCGCCGTTCTCGGTGACGTACGACCAGACGTCCGAAGGAACGATCGAGCCGAGAGCGAGTACGTCACCGGGCTGAGGTCAGGAGCGGCCGCGCCGTGCGCGGCCGCTCCTTCACTTCACAGTGACGCAGTTGCGCCGCTACGGGCACATCCGTCGTGATGTCGACCTGGTTGTACGCCGAACGCCTTGCTTCGGTCTGCAGGATGTTCTTCGAGAACGGCACGACCTGAGCAGGCGGCACCGTGTTCTTCAGGATCGGGAAGAACAGGTCACGCTTCTTCATGAGGTTCAGGCGCGAGTTGACCCACGCCTTGAGCGCGGTGTTGCCCTGCTTGATCCCGATGCCGTACGGCAGTGCGAGGAACAGGTCGCTCGGTCAGCCTGGTAGCTGCGGTCCGTCGCCGCGATGCCGAGGAGAACGCGTGTCGTCCCACATGAGCGTGTCGGCACGACCGTCCCGGAACGCGATCAAGGCGTTCGTGAAGCTGTCGGTGACGAGGACCTTCGTGTCCTTGAAGCAGTTCTTCATCCAGCGGTCGTAGATCGAGCCGCTCGTCGTGGCGACCGTCTTGCCGGCGAGACTCCCGAGCGAGAGGGTCGAGGGCTGTTCGGAACGAGCAGTCGGCCCGTTGCCTTGTAGTACGCGCGCGAGAAGTCGATCCGCGTGTCGCGGTCGGCGGTATAGGTGAACGTTGCGATGACCATGTCCACGCGGCCCGTGGTCAGCGCCGGCTCACGTGCGCGGTGTCGTGACGCACGTGTACGTGACGCGGTTCGACTTGCCGAACGCGAAGCGCGAGAACCAGCTTGGCGATCTCGACGTCGAAGCCGGCGTTCTGGCTCCGCGCACCGATGTAGCCGAATGGCGGCGAGTCGCACTTCACCGCGATGTTCCAGCCGCTTCCGTTGCTTGATCTCTGCCGGCAGCGGCGGCAGGCTTCTTCTGCTCAGCCGCGTACGGCTCCGCCTCGCGGGCGGACGCGACGCCGCTCAGAGCCAACGAGCGCCGCCTGCCGCGAGTGCCACGGTCGCTAGCCGCGATCGATGATTCGTTTCATTCCGTCCCTCCTCGTCGTCGATGAGCTCCTCCAGGGTGTGGGCGAGCTGTGTTCTCCGCAGGAAGCGCTGCGTGCGCTCCTGCTGTGGGTTGTCGAGCACGTCGCGGGGAAGTCCCTGCTCCACGATGTTCCCCGCATCCATGAAAATCACACGGTCCCCGACCTCGCGCGCGAACTGCATCTCGTGCGTGACGACGAGCATCGTCATGCCCTCCCGTGCGAGCGTACGCATGACGACGAGCACCTCGCCGACGAGCTCGGGATCGAGTGCCGATGTGACCTCGTCGAAGAGCATCACGTGCGGCTGCATCATGAGCGCCCTCGCGATGGCGACTCGCTGCTGCTGACCACCCGAGAGTTGGTGCGGATGCTGCTCGGCCTTCTCCTCCAGCCCGACGCTCGCGAGCAGCTCGCTGGGCTCGCTTCTCCGCCTCCCGACGGGGCATCCTGCGGATGCGGCGCGCCGCGAGGGTGAGGTTGTCGAGCGCCGTGAGCTGCGGGAAGAGGTTGAACTGCTGGAAGACGATCCCGATCCGCTGCCTGATCGCCGAGACGTCGACACCCTTGCGCGTGATCTCCTCGCCCTCGAGGAAGATGCGGCCGGACTGGATCGGCTCGAGCAGGTTGACGCAGCGGAGCAGCGTGCTCTTCCCGCTTCCGCTCGGCCCGATGACGCACAGCACCTCGCCGGGCTCGACGCTCAGGTCGATGCCGTCGAGGACGACGTTGTCGCCGAAACGCTTGTGGACGTCCTCCATGCGGACCATGGCGACGCCGTTCTGCCTGCCGCCCCTCGACGGCTGTGGTCGCAACGCTCACTGCCCAGAGGGATCAAACGCAAATGTGTCCGCCCGGTCAAGCGGTTTGACGCATTGCGGCGCAGGTCGTACCCTCCCGGTCAACGTCGAGCGAAAGGGGATGACCATGAAAGTCGCGCGCCTCATCTCTCTTCGGCTCGACGCCTGCATCGCTCTAGGCACCTCCTCGGCGTCGAGCCGCGGCCCGGTTCACCATCCGAGTGAAGGAGCTTTCCGTTGTCCGATGGAACCCTGGCCGCTCTCGGCTGGACCGACGAGCTCGAGGCGGCCTTCACAACCTATGAAGAGCGCGGCTTCCGGCCCGCTCGCGTCGTCGCGGAGCACCGCGGCGGCTACTACGTGCGCTCGGCGATCGGCGACAGGCTCGCGCAGGCGCGTGGCCGCATGCGCGACGACGAGATCTGGGGCGGAATGCCCGCGGTCGGCGACTGGGTCGTCGTCTGCGACGCGCCCGGCGACCGCTTCGCGATCGAGGCGCTTCTGCCACGGCGCACGAAGGTCTCGCGCAAGACGCCCTGGCTGAAGGCCGAGGAGCACATCCTCGTCGCGAACGTCGACACCGTCCTGCTCGTGAACGGTCTCGACGAGGACTTCAACCCGCGGCGCCTCGAGCGCTACCTCACTGCCGCGTGGGACAGCGGCGCCGACCCCGTCATCGTGCTCACGAAGCTCGACGTGTGCGACGACCCCGGGAAGCTCGTCGAGGCGGAGAGCGTCGCCGTCGGCGTTCCCATCTACGCGGTGAGCAACGTCACCGGAGAAGGCATCGAGGCAATTCGAGCGCTGCTGCAACCGGCCCGGACGTTCGTCCTCCTCGGCTCGTCGGGCACCGGGAAGTCGACGCTCGTGAATCGGCTCGCCGGGAAGACGGTGATGGATACGGGCGAGCTTCGCAACGACGGGCGGGGACGACACACGACCCGGCACCGTCAGCTCCTCGTCATGCCCGGCGGCGCGATTCTCATCGACACGCCCGGACTCCGCGAGCTCCAGATCTGGGAGGGCGATCTCGACAGCGCGTTCGCCGACATCGCCGATCTCGCCGCGGAGTGCAAGTTCAACGACTGCGCGCACTCGACCGAGCCCGACTGCGCAGTCCGCGAGGCGCTGGAGTCGGGCGACGCTCGACCCGGACCGGTGGCGGAACTACCTGAAGCTCCAGCGCGAGCTGCGTGCGATCGAGGCGCGCAGCAGCCACCGGATCCAGCGGGAGCTCAAGAGCCGCTGGCGCGCTCGCGCGCGCGAAACTCGACGAGCGAGGAGGTACGGCGGCAAGCCATAGAACAGACACCGGGTGCGACGGCGTGATTCGTCGCGCTCCAGCGCATGATCGACGACACGGGTACACTTGCCTTCCCCAACAGCTCCTCCTCTCGTCGTGACCCGAGTCCTGAGCCATTGCGCCAGGCCGAGCGGAAAGAGAGACGTCATGTCCTCACCTTTCGTGACCGTTCGGTACCCCGATGGAGCCTGGGAGCTCACCCTGTGCGAGAAGGTTCCGAAGGTCGGAGACACGCTCCAGCGGAGCGGCGGCAAGTGGGTCGTCGCCAAGGCCCGTAAGGATCCGAGCGGCCATGTCATCGTGACGTGGCGACCCGCCGCGCGAACCGCTTCATCCGGCAATGTGCCTATCGTCCAACCGAGCCTATGAGCAAGAGTTCTGACAAGCCGAAGAAGCAACAGAAGCAGAAGCCGCAGAAGACGCTCAAGGAGCGACGCAGCGAGAAGCGTGCGGCGAAGAAGCTCGGCTCCGGCTCGCTCCTCCCGGCTGACAAGTAGAGACTCGAAGAACGTCGTCCGTACGGCGCCGCGTCGCTTTCGAGACGGTCGGAGGCCCCGGAGGACTCAGAGCTCCCGCAAGTCGGGCCTTTCCGCCAGCGATGGGGACCGGTGGGAACAGCCCGCCGCTTCGGTGGGCTGCCAGAATGGAGCAAGTGATCGTGGGACGGAGGCGGAAAATGACTCAATGGGGAGTGATCCCGTCGATCCGCGTTCGGGACATGGCGGATGCCCTCGCCTTCTACCGGGAGAGGCTCGAGTTCACGCTCGACAGTGGCGGCGATGATGCGAGCAACTCGTCACTCACACGCGGTGACGCACACGTGATGATCGAGACGGCGGCGGATCACTACGGCGACGAGTACAACGCTGCGATTAGGGAACGCCTGGGTACACCTTCATGCATCGCCCTGTACATGGAGGCGTCAGATCTCGCCGCGTTCTACTCCCGGGTGGAAGCCGCAGGTGTGCGCATCGTCGATCCGCTCGCCGGACGGCCGTGGGGTCAGGAGGAGTTCACCGTCGAGGATCACGAGGGCAACTGGCTGACTTTCTGGAAGAAGAACAGGGCCGACTGACACCCCGCTTCCGCATGGCTGCATTGGTCGGAATGGCCCCGGGAGGAGTCGAACCTCCGCGCACAGATTCGAAGTCTGTCGCTCTATCCACTGAGCTACGGGGCCTCGCGGGCAGTATGCCCGCCGCTCGCTACGCCGCTCGCTCGGCTTCGTGCTCGTCGCGGACATGAGCGACGAAGATGCGGACGACCGTCGCGTCGTACTCCGTGCCGGCGAGGCGCATGAGCTCGTTCAGCGCCTCCTCGTCCGAGAGAGGCGGGCGGTACGGGCGCTCGGAGATCATCGCGACATATGCGCTGCACACACGGATGATCCGCGCTGCGAGCGGCGACTCGTCGCCGACGAGACCGTCGGGATAGCCGCTGCCATCCCAGTTCTCGTGGCTCGAGCGGACGATGCCCGCCACGCTGCGCAACGCGGGGGATGCGCGGAGGATGCGCTCTCCCACGATCGTCTGCTGGCGGACGAACGCCCACTCGCGCTCGTCGAGCGGCCCTGGCTTGTGGAGGATCTCGTCGGGCACGGCCAGCTTCCCGAGGTCGTGGAGCTGGGCCGCGCGCTCGAGGTCTTCGAGCTCGTCGCGGCGCAGCCCGAGCATCTTCCCGACGTCGGTGGCCAGCGTGCCGACGTCGGCACGCTTCGCCTCGAGCTCGGGCTCGCGGATCGAAAGCGCCGCGAGGAGCGCCGCCATCGTTCGCTCGCTCTCTCCGCGGCGCGAGTACTTCTGCGCGTAGAGACGTTCGTCCGCCGCCTGCAGCGCGCTGCTGGCGTCCGTCGCCTCGTCCGGGAGGAGGACGGCGCCGAACGAGCTCCCGATCTCGAAGCCTTCGCCCTTCTCCGAGAGAGACTCGCACGCACGGTCGATCAGCGGCTCAGCTTCGCCGTCTCCGACCGTCGCAATGAGACAGAACTCGTCGCCGCCCAGTCGGTACACGGAGCCTGCCTCGCCCGGGACGGTGGCGAGCTTCGCGCCCAGCCGTACGAGCAGCGCGTCTCCCGCCGGGTGCCCGAAGCTGTCGTTGTAGCCCTTGAAGCCGTCGAGGTCGAAGAGCATGAGGAGCGTCGGCGCTACGGGCTCTGTGTTCAGACGGCGCTCGAGATCTGCGAGGAGTTGTCGGCGGTTCGCGAGGCCCGTGAGGGAATCGGTCGTGGCCTCCGCTCGGGTCAGCTCGAACAGGCGGCTGTTCTCGCGGAACGTCGCGGCGAGTCTCGCGATGACCGTCGCGAGCGTCAACGAGGCCAGGATGATCGCGAGCAGGTTCAACCGCGTGAAGTGGTCGTAGACGAGGATGCCCGTGGCGACGAGCGCGCAGACTGCGGGTACGGCGAGGAGCGGCCGGCCCTCGACCTCGAGCCCCTCGCGGGTGCGGTCGGGCAACCACGCCGATGAGGCGACGAGCAGCATCGCGGTGGGCCAGAGGATGTCCACCCACGTGCCTTCCACGTACGTCCCGTTCGACGACTGGAACAGGTAGACGGCGTCCGCGGCGGTCGTCGCGAGGATGCCGAGGCCGAGGACGAGCCAGCGCGGCCCGGGACGCCAGCCGGTGAGCGAGAAGACGCCGAATACCGCGGAGAGAAGCAGCACGTCCCCGAGCGGATAGGCGAGGTTCGTCACGACGACCGAGGTCGATCCCTCGGTGTTCTCGAGGACGAGGTCGACGAGGATCGCGGCTCCGAGTGCGGCGGCCGCGAACGCCGCGGTGATGCCGTCGAGCCACAACGTGTCGGCGATCGAGCGGACGCGTGAGCGGAGCAGGACAACGACGCCGACGTACAGGAGGACGTAGAACGCGAGGTACCCCGCGTCTGCCATCGACGGGTACGTCTCCGGCTTGAAGACGGCGTACCAGATCTCCCCGAACGTCCAGCAGCCCAGCGCGACGGTGATCACCGTCCATGCGACTCGCTCGCGCTGAACGAGGTACGCGTGCGATCCCACGATCACGCACGCGAGAACCATCAGGCCGTCGTACACCCAGACGTTGAAGAACGCGCTCAGGCCGCCGTCCTGCGGCGCGAAGAGCGTGACGGCCGCGAACGCGGCGAGGCCCGCGGCGGCTGCCACGCGCGTCAGGTGAACCCATCTGATTCTGGGCATCTCCGAACGAGAATCGGCTCTGCGCGGCTTCTGCTTGAGCGATTTGACTCGTATCCGGGTCCGGTCCGTCCGACCCCGGTCCTACCCTCGCGCCATGACGCTTGGGATCGTGGTGTTCGGAGCCGCGTTCCTGGCCGGGCTGGGGCTCGGTACGTACACCCGACGCCCGCTCTCGACAGCGTTTCTCGTTCTCGGCAGCTTCACGGCACTGCTGGTTCTGTCCGCCACCGGGGAGCTCGCTGCGGCAGCCGCCGTGCTGGCCATCGTCGCGCTCCTCGGGCTCGTCGCCGAGAGCATGCGCGAGACGTTCGCGTTGCTCGTCGGCCGCTACTGATGCGGGCGGGAGGACTCGAACCTCCAAGGGCCGCGAGGCCCAACGGGACCTAAACCCGCCGCGTCTGCCAGTTCCGCCACGCCCGCGTTCGCGTAAAGGATAGGTCGCTCAGAAGCGGTCGAGCCGGAAGAGTTCGATGTCGTGCCGTGTCGAGCCGTCGATCGCGAGGTCGGCGAGGATCTCTCCCACGACCGAGCAGAACTTGTAGCCGTGGCCCGAGAACCCGGCGGCGACGACTGCCGATGGCGCGTCCGGGTGCCGGTCGATGAGGAAGTGCTCGTCGGGGGAGGGCTCGAAGAGGCAGGTCTTCAGCGCCACGGTCGGGCCGGCTCCGTCGGGGAAGTAGCGCTCGGCGAACGCGCGGAGCGGCGCCTCGTCCTCGAGTGTCGGCTCCCGCGAGATCGTGTCCGGGTCGCCGCCTGCCCCGAAGTGGTCGTAGCGGCCGAGCTTGAAGCCGGGGATGCCGTGCGCCGGGAACCCGTAGAAGTGCTCTCCGTCGAGGGCGAGGTTGAAGACGGGCATCCGGTCGGGCTCGAAGAGCTCCGGCCGCGTCGGCTGGAGCCAGGCGAGGGACTGGCGGACGCCCCGGACGAGCCCGGCCGGTAACCGCGCGACGTCCTGCGACCAGGCGCCGGCGGTGAGGACGAGGGTCTCGGCTTCGACGACGCCTCGATCCGTGGTGACGCGCACGCCGTTCTCGTTCTGCTCCCACTCGAGCACCCGCTCCCGTGCTCGCAGCGTGGCGCCGTGGGAAAGCGCGCCCTCCACGTGCGCGACGATGCAGCGCTCCGGGACGACGAAGCCACCGTCGGGTTGATGCACGACGTCCATCGCCGGCGGTAGGCGATATGCGGGAAAGCGCTCTGCGATCTCGGCTCCGTTCAGCACCTCGTGGCGGATGTCGTGCTCCTCGCATGAGCGAAGGACGCCGTCGAGGATGCGGTCGCCGCCTTCGACGATCCCTGTGACATGGAGGAGCTGTTCGCCCGCCTCGGCCTCGAGCTCGCGCCACAGCTCGTAGGCTCGCCTGAGCAGCGGCACGTAGTCGGGGTGCTCGAAGTAGGCGAGCCGGATGATCCGCGTCAAGCCGTGCGACGAGCCGTGCTCGTGGAGCAGGTCGAAGCGCTCGAGCCCGAGGACGCGCTTTCCGCGCCGGGCGAGGTGATAGAGCGCGGCGCTTCCCATCCCGCCGACTCCGACCACGACGACGTCGTACCGATCCACGGGCCTGACCCTAGCCGCGGCTGGTTGAATGGCCCAGTGTCCACAGCCGTAGAGAGCCTCGGGGAGAACCGCGTGCGCCTGACGGTCGACGTCTCGCCCGACCAGGTGCAGCACGCGGTCGAGCACGCGTTGTCGGACCTGTCCGAGAGCGTCAAGATCCCCGGCTTCCGCAAGGGGAAGATCCCGAAGCCGGTGCTCGTCTCCCGACTCGGCAAGGAGCGGATCTACGCGGAGGCGGTCGACAGCCACATCGGGGGTTGGTTCTGGAGCGCGGCGACACGGAGTCGCGTGCGCCCGGTCTCCGACCCGGCCTACGAGTTCGAGCTTCCCGACACGGCCGACGAAGCGTGGAGCTTCATCGCGACGGTCGAGGTGCAGGCGCTCCCCGAGCTCGTCGACTGGACGACGCTCGAAGTCGCGCGTGCCGAGATCGAGGTGCCGCAGGACGCGGTGGACGCCGAGGTCGAGGCGTTGCGCGAGTCGGTCGCAGAGCTCGCGCCGGCGGGCGATCGTCCCGCGAAGGCGGGCGACACGCTCCTCGTCGATCTCCTCGACTCCGACGGCGAGGCCCAGCCGGACACGGTCCTCGAGCTGGGCGGCGGGCGGCTCTCACCCGAGCTCGAGGCGGCGCTCGTCGGCGCGTCGGCGGGTGAGACGAAGCAGATCGCGTTCCCGCTCGCCGACGGGTCGAGCTCGACCGTCGAGGTGACGGTACGCGAGGTGCAGGAGAAGGTTCTCCCCGAGCTCGACGACGAGCTCGCGCGGTCGGCCAGCGAGTTCGACACGCTCGCCGAGTTGCGCGCGAGCATCGAGGGGACGCTTCGCGAGCAGCTCGATGCCGAGATCGAGGCGGCGTTCCGCATCACTGCCGTCGACGAGCTCGTTCGCGCGTCGGCGGTGCAGCCGGCGCTCCCGCTCGTGCGCACGCGAGCCGCGGATCTCCTCACAGGATTTGCCCGCTCGCTCGAGCGGCGCGGGATCTCGCTCGAGGCCTACCTCGCGGCGAGCGGCGGGAGCATGCAGGAGCTCGAGCGCCAGATGGTGCTCGAGGCCGCCGTTTCCGTTGCGCGCGAGCTCGCGCTCGAGGCGCTCGCCGAGAAAGCGGGCATCGAGGTCTCGGACGACGAGGTGAAGACGTACATCCGCGAGGAGGCCGCGGCGTCCGGCGAGGATGACGTCGAAGGCGTCATCGAGGACGTCTGGGCGCACGGCCAGCAGGAGTCGATCCGCGAGGATCTCCGGCTCCGCGCCGCGCTCGACCGCCTCGTCCAAGACGTCAAGCCGATCGCACCCGAGCTCGCGGAAGCGCGAGACAAGCTCTGGACACCAGACAAGGAGAAACCCGAAGGGGAGACGAAGTTGTGGACCCCCGGTAGCAAGGAGACCGAATGAGCCCCCTGATTCCGATGGTGATCGAGCAGACCTCGCGCGGCGAGCGCTCGTTCGACATCTATTCGCGCCTGCTCAACGAGCGCATCATCTTCCTCGGCACGCCGATCGACGACCAGATCGCAAACCTCATCGTCGCGCAGCTCCTCCATCTGGAGTCGGAAGACCCCGACAAGGACATCTCGATCTACATCAACTCGCCGGGCGGCATCGTGTACGCGGGCCTCGCGATCTACGACACGATGCAGTTCATCAAGCCGGACGTGCAGACGATCTGCGTCGGCATGGCGATGTCCATGGGCGCGGTCGTCCTGGCAGGCGGCGCGGAAGGCAAGCGCAGCGCGCTGCCGCATTCGAAGATCCTGATCCACCAGGGATCCGCGGGGTTCTCCGGCCAGCCGACGGACATCGAGATCCAGGCGCGGGAGGTAATCAGCCTCAAGCGGCTAATGGAGGAGATCATGTCCAAGCACACGTCCCAGACGATCGAGAAGGTCTCGACGGACATGGAGCGCGACTACTACATGACGTCCGCGGAGGCCCGGGAGTACGGGATCATCGACCGGGTGATCGAGCACCGCTCGTAGCGGTCCCCTTCCATCGACTGTGAAAACGGAGTAAAAGGAGACACGTGGCTCGGGCGAGCGAGGGTAACGAGCAGCTGCTTTGCAGCTTCTGCGGGAAGTCTCAGCGACAGGTCAAGAAACTGATCGCTGGTCCCGGCGTCTACATCTGCGACGAGTGCATCGATCTCTGCAACGAGATCATCGACGAGGAGCTCACGTCTCCGGCGCAGCTCGACCTCGACAACCTCCCGAAGCCGCTCGACATCTACTCCGTCCTGAACGACTACGTCGTCTCGCAGGAAGAGGCGAAGCGCACGCTCGCCGTTGCGGTCTACAACCACTACAAGCGCGTGCGGATGGGCCTCGAGGACGCCGCCGAGGTCGAGCTCCAGAAGTCGAACATCCTCCTCCTCGGCCCGACCGGCTGCGGCAAGACGCTCCTCGCGCAGACGCTCGCGCGGATCCTCAACGTGCCGTTCGCGATCGCCGACGCGACAGCGCTGACCGAGGCGGGCTACGTCGGTGAGGACGTCGAGAACATCCTTCTCAAGCTGATCCAGGCGGCCGACTTCGACATCAAGAAGGCCGAGACCGGGATCATCTACATCGACGAGGTCGACAAGATCGCGCGCAAGGCGGACAACCCGTCGATCACGCGTGACGTCTCGGGCGAGGGCGTCCAGCAGGCGCTCCTGAAGATCCTCGAGGGAACCGTCGCCTCGGTGCCTCCGCAGGGCGGACGCAAGCACCCGCACCAGGAGTTCCTGTCGATCGACACGACGAACATCCTCTTCATCTGCGGTGGCGCGTTCGCCGGGCTCGACAAGATCATCGAGCGGCGGATCGGGAAGAACACCGTGGGCTTCGGCGCGGACATTCGGTCGCGAAATGCAGCCGAGAGCTCCGAGATCCTCGGCCAGGTCATGCCGGAGGACCTGATCACCTTCGGCCTCATCCCCGAGTTCGTCGGACGCCTCCCGGTCGTCTCGGCCGTCCACCAGCTCACGCACGACGACCTCGTCGAGATCCTCACCGAGCCCAAGAACGCGCTCGTTCGTCAGTACCAGCGCTTCTTCGGCTACGACTCGATCGAGCTCGTCTTCACGGACGACGCGCTCGTGGAGATCGCCGAGCACGCGCTCGCACGCGAGACCGGCGCGCGCGGCCTCCGCTCGATCATCGAGCTCGCGCTCCTCGACGTCATGTTCGAGCTCCCGTCACGCACCGACGTGACGAAGTGCGTCTTGACGAAGGAGACGATCTCGCGCGGCCAGAAGCCGACGCTCGTGACGAGCGCCGAAGGCGTCGTCGACGAGATCGACGAGCTCGCCGAAGAATCCGCCTAGATCCGCGGTCTTGTAGATGACGCCGTGAAGGCGTAGCGTCGCAAGCGGAAGGAGGGTCGATGGCCGCGAACGGGCATGCCGGCGCGCTGCAGGCGAACCTACGAGGCGAGGTGATCGGTCGCGATCACCCGGGCTACGACGAGGCTCGATCTCTCTACAACGCGATGATCGATCGCCGCCCGCTCGTGATCGCATACCCGGTGGACACGGCCGATGTCGCCGCAGCTGTCCTCTTCGGTCGCAAGGAGGAGTTGGAAATCGCCGTACGCAGCGGCGGGCACAACGGCGCCGGGCTCGGCAGCGTCGACGACGGGCTCGTCATCGACCTCTCGGCGATGCGCGGGGTCGACGTCGACGCCGATGCACGTACGGCCCGCGTTCTCGGCGGCACCCTCCTCGGCCAGGTGGACGCTGCGACACATGAGCACGGGCTCGCGGCGCCATTCGGGATCATCTCCACCACGGGCGTCGGGGGCCTCACGCTCGGTGGTGGGGTCGGTCACCTGACACGGACGCTGGGGCTCTCGATCGACAACCTGCTCGAGGCCGAGGTCGTGCTCGCCGATGGTTCGGTCGTTCGAGCCGCCGAGGACGAGAACGACGATCTCTTCTGGGCGCTTCGCGGCGGGGGCGGGAACTTCGGCGTCGTGACGTCGTTCACGTTCCGGCTCAGCCCGATCAGCACCGTGGTCACCGGCCCGATGTTCTGGCCGCTCGAGCAGTCCGCGGAGATACTCGCCTGGTACGCCGAGTTCATGCCCGAGCAGCCGGACGAGCTCAATGGCTTCTTCGCGTTCCTCTCGGTGCCGCCCGGGGATCCCTTCCCCGCCGAGCTTCATCTCCAGAAGGTGTGCGCGGTGGTCTGGTGCTATGCCGGATCGGACGAAGCCGAGGCCGCCCGCCTGCTCGCTCCCGCGAGGAGTCTTGGACCGATCCTGGACGGCGTCGGCCCCGTCCCGCTTCCGGGGATCCAGTCGGCGTTCGACGGCGTCTACCCACCGGGTGACCAGTGGTACTGGCGTGCCGACTACGTCCGAGACATGCCCGCAGCCGCGATCGAGGCGAACGTCGAGTTCGGCTCACAGATGCCGACCTGGAAGTCGTCGATGCACATGTACCCAGTCGACGGCGCCGCCGGCCGTGTCCCGGCCGACGCGACCGCCTGGGCGAGCCGCGACGTGAAGTGGGCGCAGGTCATCATCGGCGTCGATCCCGACCCGGCCAACGCGACGCTCGTCAAGGACTGGACGGTCGAATACTGGGAGGCGGTACATCCGTACGCGACGGGTGGCGCATACGTGAACTTCATGATGGACGAGGGTCAGCAGCGGGTCGAAGCGACCTACGGCGAGAACTATCGTCGGCTAGCGGCGCATCAAGGCGAAGTACGACCCTGACAACCTGTTTCACGTCAATCAGAACATCCGACCGGCCTGAGGCCGCTCAGGTTACGATCAACCCATGCCTAGGTATCTCATCGAGAGGACGTACACCGTCGACATGGACACGCTTCCGACCGTGGCGACGCGTTCGAAGGCGATCGGTCATCACCGCTACCCGGAGATCGTCTGGGAGCACAGCCACGTGGTGGTGGGAGAGGACGGGACTCCGAAGTCGTTCTGCGTCTACGACGCGCCGAGTGAAGAGGTCGTCCGGGAGCACTCCAAGCAGCTGGGAGACCACTTCGTCGAGACGATCTGGGAGATCGCCGGCGACGTGTCGCCCGCCGACTTCCCGCTGATCGACGACCCGGCCGAGCGGGTCTAGTCCGTCGGGCGACCGACGTCGTCTTGGACCATGTGCGCGAACGCTTGCACCATGACGAACTGCTTGAGCCGGATCGTGCGCCGTCGTTGCTCGTCGTCGCCGATGAGCTCGAGTGCCTGCGAGTAGAGCGTGACGGCGTGATCCTTGGCCCACCCGCGCCCGGCGAGCTCTGCGGCGGCGACGAGCTCGTCGACCGCCCGATCCGACTCGCCCGCTTCGCGCCAGTGGCGCGCTAGAGCTTCGTGTGACTGGCCGGTCGCCGTCGCTGCCGAGAGGAAGCGGGCTACGGCCGCGTGACGTTCTCGTCTGGCCGCCCGGGGGAGGGTCTGATACGCGACGTCTTGGATCAGAGCGTGCTTGAAGGCGAACTGCTGGTCGCCCTTGATCCGAGAAACGGCCTCGCGTCCGATCAGGCCGCGGTGCTCGAGAGCGCTGAGGCTTCCCGTGAGGTCGTCGTGCGGCGCCATCTCCGTGAGTGCTCCGCGCCAGAAGACGCGCCCTGCGACCGACGCGTCCACGAGGACGGTCCGCTCGCCGGGAGGAAGGGAGTCGAGACGGGCGGCGATGATCGCCCGGACGCTCGTCGGCAGCTCGTCCGAGGTCGATCGTTCCGCGATCGACGCGGCGAGCTCCTCGATGAAGAGCGGATTTCCCTCGGCCATCTCGGCCACCCTCGACGCACCGCGCACAACGGCTCGTGCGGCGAGGAACTGCTCCGCGAGCTCTTGGCTCGACTCGTCGCTGAGCGGATCGAGCTGGAGCGCCGTATACGCCGGGAGACCGCCTCCCCAGGTCGGCCGATCGCCGAGGAGCTCCGGCCGCGCGAGCGCTACGAACAGGACCGGCACGTCCCGCACGCGTGACGCGAGCGTCTCGAGCAGGTCGAGCTGGCTCGAATCGGCCCAGTGGATGTCCTCGAACAGGAGCATCGTCGGGCCGCGCATCGCAAGCGACTCGACGAAGACGCGCGCCGAAAAGAAGAGCGTCTCTCGATCCGCGACCGTTCCCTCGCCGCCGATGCCGAGGAGCACTTCGAGGTGCGGTGCGTGTTCCTCTGCGGCGGCCGGCCCTGCGAGCTGTGCGATCGCCGTAGCGAGCTTGGCCCGTGCTTCGGCGGGCTCGTCGCTGTCGAAGATCATTGCCGTCTGCTTCACGAGCTGGGCGAAGGCGCTGTAGGGCGCGCTCGCCCCGTACGGCGTCGCGCGACCGCGAAGAACACGTGCCCCCTGGTCGGCGACGAGCATGGCCAGCTCGATGCCGAGCCGCGACTTCCCGATCCCCGCAGGCCCGAACACGGTGGCGAGCTGAGCGCGGCCCTCCTCGATCACCCTCTCCCAGATTCCGGTCAACACGCCGAGCTCACGCTCCCGACCGACCATGGGAACCGCGGTCGTGGGACGCTCGCCGATCTGGGACGTCGCCCTTACCGCGAGCCAGGCCGGGACGGGCGTGCTCTTGCCCTTCGCGAGCACCGGTTGCGCGGGTCGGTACTCGATGACGTTCCGGGTCGCGACGTAGGTCTCCTCTCCGACGATGACGGATCCGACCGGCGCCGCCGACTGGAGACGCGCCGCCGTGTTCACGACGTCTCCGGCCACCATCGCTTCACCGTGATCGGGCCGCGCATCGAGCTCGACGATCGCTTCGCCCGTATTCACTGCGATCCGCACCTGAACGTTGTCCTCTTCGGCCCAGTCTCGGACGGCGAGGGCAGCGCGAACGGCTCGCTCCGGATCGTCCCCGTACGCCGTCGGCGCGCCGAACACCCCCATGACCGCGTCGCCGATGAACTTCTCGACACGTCCGCCGAAGCTCTGCAGCCTCGTCCGCACCTGCTCGTAGTACGGCGTCAGGAATGCACGCACGTCCTCCGGGTCGAGCGATTCGGCACGCTCCGTGGACCCCACGAGGTCGACGAAGAGGATCGAGACGATCCGTCGCTCCTCTCCGACTCTTCCGGGCTCGCCGAGAGGTCCGCCGCACGCGTTGCAGAACTTCGCGCCGTCCGGATTTTCCTGGCCGCAGTGAGTGCAGGTCGACACGAGGGCGAACACTAGAGTGCGCGCGTGTTCACGACCCGCCCAGAGCTTCGCGGCACCTTCGGGATGGTGGCGTCGACTCACTGGCTTGCGTCGCAGACCGGGATGGCCGTGCTCGAGCGCGGCGGCAACGCCTTCGATGCGGCCGTCGCGACGGGTTTCGTGCTGCAGGTCGTCGAGCCGCATCTGAACGGGCCGGGCGGGGAGGTGCCCGCCGTCTTCTGGTCGACGGATCGCGGCGAGCCGCTCGCTCTGTGCGGGCAAGGCGTCGCTCCGGCCGCAGCCACGATCGAGCGGTTCCACGAGCTCGGCCACGAGCTCGTTCCGGGCACCGGTGTGCTCGCGGCCTGCGTGCCCGGCGCGTTCGGCGGCTGGCTCCTCCTGCTCCGCGACTTCGGGACCTGGCGGCTCGAGGACGTGCTCGAGTTCGCGATCGGCTACGCCGAGCGCGGCTATCCGCTCCACGAGCGCATTCGCGCGACGATCGAGCTCAACGAGGAGCTGATCGCAAGCTGGCCCGGCTCGCGCGACCTGTACCTTCCCGGCGCCCGAGGCGGGTGCGCTCTTCCGGAATCCGGTGCTCGGCGCGACGTATCGCCGCATCGTCGACGAGAGTCGTGGCGGATCGCGCGAGGACGAGATCGAGAAGGCTCGGCTCGCGTGGTACGAGGGCTTCGTCGCCGAGGAGATCGATCGCTTCAGCGCGGCCGAGGAAGGGCTTCTCACCGGTGCCGACATGGCCGCATGGCAGGCCTCGGTCGAGCCCGTCGCGACGTTCGACTACCGCGGGCTGACCGTGTGCAAGACCCAGCCCTGGGCCGCCGGTCCCGTCGGCCTGCAGCAGCTCGCCCTCCTCGAAGGATTCGACCTGGCCGAGCTTTCGTCAGCCGAGTTCGTACACGTCGTCACGGAGTGCGAAAAGCTCGCGCTGGCCGATCGCGACGCGCTCTACGGCGACTGCGAGGTGCCGCTCGATCTTCTTCTTTCGCAGGAGTACAACGTGGATCGGCGCAGGCTCGTCGGCGAATCGGCGGCGGCGACGTGCAATCCGGGGCGTGGACGCTTGCCAACCGTTCCCGACGTGACCGCAGTCGCGGGGTCGGGGGAGCCGACGCGGGGGGACACGGTCCACCTCGATGTCGTCGATCGTTTCGGAAACATGATCTCAGCGACGCCGAGCGGAGGGTGGCTGCAAAGCTCCCCCGTGATTCCTGCTCTCGGCTGGCCGCTCGGGACGCGGGCGCAGATGTTCTGGCTCGAAGAAGGGCTGCCTTCGTCGCTCCAACCCGGTGCGCGCCCGAGAGCGACGCTGTCACCGGGGCTCGCGCTTCGCGGCGGCGAGCCGTATCTCGCGTGGGGAACCCCCGGCGGCGATCAGCAGGAGCAGTGGGCGATGCACGTCTTCCTTCGTCACGTCGATCTCGGCATGAACCTGCAGGAGGCGATCGACGCGCCCGAGTTCCACACCGACCACCTCATCTCGTCGTTCTTCCCGCGAGGGCTCGTGCCGAGGTCGCTCGCGCTCGAGTCACGGTTCGATTCGCGGACGGTCAGCGAGTTGCAGCGCCGCGGCCACGACGTCACGCTGTGGCCGGCGTGGTCTGCCGGGCGTGTCACGGCTGTCGCCCGCGAGCCGGACGGTCTCCTCCGCGCGGGCGCAAACCCCCGCGGCATGCAGGGCTACGCGGTCGGTCGCTAGCGTCTCGTTGGTGACCGAGCGCTCGCGGACGTACACGTGGGACGACCCGTTCGCCCTTCGCGACGAGATGGCCGGACGCTCGGGCCTCGAGCTGATGCAGCTGATGGCCGCGGGAGAGATTCCACCGCCTCCCATCGCGCAGACGCTCGGTTTCAGGCTCGTCGAGGCCGAGCGCGGTCACGCGCTCTTCGAATGCGAGCCGGCGGAGTTCCACTACAACCCGATCGGCATGGTCCATGCAGGCCTCGCGATGACGCTGATGGACTCCGCGATGGGGCTCGCATTCGTGACGACGCTCGTCGAGCCCGCTGCCTGGACGACGCTCGAGGTGAAGGCGAACTTCACGCGAGCGATCACGGTCGACACCGGCCGCATTCGCTGCACGGGGTCGGTCATCCACCCCGGCCGCCGCGTCGTCGTGACGGAGGCTCGCCTCGAGGACGCGGACGATCGGCTCCTCGCCCACGGAACGAGCACGATCCTGGTGCTCTGAGATCGAGCGCGGTACCCTGAGACGTGGGTCGCGACGGCAAGGAGATCTCGCTGTCCCCGGTACGCGGGCGGCGCCGCAGCGCCTAGCTGACGAGCGCCGCGACCACTCCTCCCTAGACTCTCGCGCGATGGATCCCCGCTACGACCCGAGCGGCGTCGAGGCGCGCTGGCAGGAGACATGGGAGGCCGAGGGCCTGTATGCGGCCGGCGCCGGCGCGCGCCACGACGAGACGTACGTCATCTGCGTGCCGCCCCCCAACGTCACCGGCGACCTGCACATGGGTCACGCACTCAATGGCTCGATCCAGGACGTGCTCATCCGCTGGCACCGGATGCGCGGCTTCGACACGCTCTGGCAGCCCGGCTACGACCACGCGGGCATCGCGACGCAGAACGTCGTCGAGAAGGCGCTCGCGAAGGAGGGTCGCTCGCGTCAGGAGATCGGGCGCGAGGCGTTCGTCGAGCTGACGTGGGAGTGGCTCGAGAGGACCGGCCGCACGATCATGGGCCAGTACCGACGGCTCGGCTCGTCGCTCGACTACTCGCGCGAGCGCTTCACGATGGACGACGACTACGTCCGGGCCGTGATGACGTTCTTCGTCCGGCTCTGGGAGCGCGGCTGGATCTATCGCGCGAACCGCATCGTCAACTGGTGCCCGTTCCATCAGACGGCGATCTCCGACCTCGAGGTTGCGCACGAGGAGATGGACGACACGCTGTACACGATCCGCTACCCGTTCGCGGACGGCGACGGACGCGACGGCGTCTCCATCGCGACCGTCCGGCCGGCCACGATCCTCGCCGACGTCGCGGTCGCCGTGCATCCCGGACGACCCGCGCTATCGCGATGCGATCGGCCGCGAGGTGGTCGTTCCGTACATCGAGCATCGCGTTCCTGTCATCGCCGACGAGCGGATCGATCGCGAGTTCGGCACGGGCGCGCTCAAGGTGACCCCTGGCCACGATCCTCTGGACTTCGAGATCGGGCGCGACCACGGGCTCCCCGAGCCGATGGCGGTCGGCTGGGACGGGCTCATGAGCGAGGTCGCCGGCGATCTGGCCGGCTCGACCCAGGAAGAAGCGGGTGCCCGGGTCGTCGCGTGGGCCGAGGAGCGAGGGCTCGTCGAGAAGCGCGAGCCGTATCGCCATTCGGTCGGAACCTGCGAGCGCTGCCACTCGCGCATCGAGCCGCTCATCTCGCTGCAGTGGTGGTGTGCGATGGCCGAGCCTGGCGGCGCCGGCGATCGCAGCGCTGCGGGAGCGCCGTGTCCGCTTCCATCCGGAGTCGCAGCACCGCTTCGCGATCACGTCGCTCGAGGAGGCGCCTGACTGGTGCATCTCGCGGCAGCTGTGGTGGGGCCATCAGCTTCCGATCTGGTACTGCCCGGACGGGCACACGACCGTGACCGTCGACGAGCCGTCGGCGTGTGCAGAGTGCGGCTCGGGCGAGCTCGAGCGCGAGTCCGACGTCCTCGACACGTGGTTCTCGGCCGCGCTCTGGCCGTTCGCGACGCTCGGCTGGCCCGACGAGACGCCCGAGCTCGCGCGCTACTACCCAGGGAACGTCAACTCGACGGCGCGCGAGATCATCCGGCTCTGGGAGAACCGGATGATCTGGACCGGCCTCGAGGTGCTCGGCGACGTGCCGTTCACGGACGTGATCATCCACTCGACGGTGCTCGCGCTCGACGGCCGGCGCATGTCCAAGAGCCTCGGCACCGGGATCGACCCGATGCAGCCGATCGAGGAGTACGGCGCCGATGCGACGCGGTACGGCCTCTTGAAGATCTCCTCGACGCAGGACGTGCGCTTCTCCTACGGGGCGATCGAGGAGGGGCGCAAGCTTGCGATCAAGCTCTGGAACGTCGCGCGCCTGATCCTGCAGAACGCCGAGGGCGCGACCGCGTCGGCCGAGCCGCGCGATCTCGAGGAGCGCTGGATCCTCGCGCGACTCGACGCCGCCCGCGCCGAGCTCGAGGACTCGTGGGCACGCTTCGACTTCGCCGAGTCCACTGCGACGCTCTACCACCTCACGTTCGACGACTTCTGCGACTGGTACGCGGAGGCGATCAAGCCGCGGCTCTACGACCGCGACGAGGCGGCGATCTCGACGGCGCTCGCGGGCGCTCGAGCGGCTCCTCGCGCTCCTCCATCCGGTGATGCCGCACGTGACGGAGGAGATCTGGTCGCAGCTCCCCGGCGAGCGCGGCGCGCTTGATCGTCTCTCCGTGGCCGGAGCCCGACTCGGCGTTCGCCGACGATGCCGGCGCGCTCGACCGCGTGCAGGAGGCCGCGCAGATCTTCCGCCGAAGCGGCGTGCAGGTCGAGCTGGGCTCGGACGACGAGCGCCGCATCTTCGCGGCCGTCGTGCGTCCGGAGAAAGCACGCGTCGACGACAACCGCGACGCCGAGATCGACCGCCTGCGCAAGGAGGTCGCGCGAGGCGAAGGGCATGCTCGCCAACGAGCGCTTCGTGCCGAACGCGCCGGCCGACGTGGTCGCACGCCGAGCGCGAGAAGCTCGAGCGCTACCGCCGCGAGCTCGCCGCCCTCGAAGGCTAAGCACATGACCGCAGTCGAGTGGCTCGACGCGATGAGCCCGTGGCCGCGCGACGGCTTCGGGCTCGATCGGATGCGCGCGCTCCTCGCGGAGCTCGGCGACCCGCAGGACTGCCTATCCCGCCATTCACGTGGTCGGGACGAACGGGAAGTCGACCGCGACGGTCACGATCGAGCAGTTGCTCCTCGCCGAAGGGCTCAGCGTGGGTGCCACGATCTCGCCTCACGTCGCGAGCTGGAGCGAGCGAATCCGCATCGACGGCGCGGAGGCGGACTTCGAGGTCGCGGTAGCGCGCGTCCGCGCAGCCGCGGAACGGCTCGGACGCGACGCAGTTCGAGATCGTCACGGCTGCCGCGCTCACGGCGTTTGCGGACGCGCGCGTCGACGTTGCCGTCGTCGAGGCCGGGCTCGGCGGCCGCTACGACGCGACGAACGTGCTTCGAACCCGCGTCGTGCTCCTCACGAACGTCGGGCTCGACCACACGGACGTCCTCGGCGACTCGCTCGAGGCGATCGCAACCGAGAAGCTCGCCGTCGCGCCGCCTGACGCGATCGTCGTTCTTCCCGACGACACGTTCGCCTACCTCGTGCCCGGACGCGACGTGCGTATCGGCGGCGCGCGTGAGGCGGCCGAGGCCTTCGCAGGGCACGCGATCGCAGCCGATCCGCACGTCGCGCTCCCCGGCCGCTTCGAGCGCCGCGACGGCGAGATCCGAGACGGAGCGCACAATCCCGACGGTGCGCGTCACCTGGTGGAGCAGCTCCACGGCAACGACCACACCGTGGTCGCCTCCATCCTCGCGGACAAGGACGTCGACGCGATGCTGCGCATTCTTCGTGGCGCAGGTCGTCGCATCGTTGCCACCACCTCCTCCTCGGCTCGCGCTCTTCCCGCCGACGACCTCGGCGAGCTCGCGCGCGCTCACTTCGATCATGTCGAGGTCGTCCACGACCCTGTGGCAGCGGTCGCTCGCGCCCACGAGCTCGGTGAACCGGTGCTCGTGACCGGGTCTCTCTACCTGCTCGGCGACCTGGCGCAGGAGGAGCAGCGTGCGGCATGGCGCGGGTGACGGAGCGTCTGACGGTGCTCGCCTTCGCGGCGCTGATCGTCGCCGCGATCATCGGGATCGCCTTCGCCGTTGGGTACGGGGTCGGCAAGCTTCTGCTATGACCACCGCCGTGGCGCCGCTGCAGCTCTCGCTCCAGGATCCCAACTGGACGCTCTTCCGCAACATCGGGATCGGGCTCGTCGTCGTCCTCTGGCTCGCGACCGCGTACTGGACGTTCAAGGACGCCCGGCGCCGGATCGTGGACCCGTGGCTCGTCGGGCTCGCCACGCTCGTCGGGCTCTTCCCGCCGTTCCTCGGGCCGATCATCTACATGTTCTTCCGGCCGCCCGAGTACATCCAGGATGCGCGTGAGCGCGAGCTCGAGATCAAGGCGATGGAGGAGCGGCTCTCCCAGCTCGATCAGCGCTGCCCCGTCTGCCGTGCAAAGGTCGAGGCGTCGTACCTCGCGTGCCCGGTGTGCACGACGCGACTCCGGCATGCGTGCCCGTCCTGCGGGCAGCCCGTCGAGTCGCTGTGGCAGATCTGCCCGTACTGCGCCACGGAGATCCCCGCCACGCTGCCCTCGCTCGAGGACATCCCCGGCCTGCCTCCGCGCTTGAGCAACTAGGCTTCGCCGCCGCATGGCCCGCGAGACCACGCTCGTCCTCGTCAAGCCGGACGGCATGCGCCGCGGGCTCGCCGGCGAGATCGTCGCGCGCTTCGAGCGCCGTGGCCTCGAGCTGCGGGGCGCGCGTCTCCTGAAGATCCCGAAGGCGACCGCGCGCGAGCACTACGCCGAGCACAAGGGCAAGCCGTTCTTCGGCTCGCTCGTCGACTTCATCTCGTCCGGCCCGGTGCTCGCGCTCGCGGTGAGCGGCGAATCGGCGATCTCGGTCGTGCGCACGATGATGGGGGCGACGAATCCGCTCGACTCGGCGCCGGGGACGATTCGCGGTGACTTCGCGCTCGAGCTCTCGGAGAACATCGTGCACGGATCGGATTCGAAGGCGAGCGCGCGGCGCGAGCTCGCATTGTTCTTCCCCGACGGTCTTGTCTGAGCCGGACTACGTCGCTCGCAACCGCGAGCTCTGGACGAAGACGAACGCGGAGTACACGGGACCCAACGCAGTCCGCGCGTGGGCCGAGCGAGAGCATCACGTGGGGCGTCTTCGGCGTTCCCGAGCGCGATGCTCCACGCGCTCGGCGATGTCGCCGGCCTCGATGTTGTCGAGCTCGGCTGCGGGACTGCGTACCTTTCGGCTTGGCTAGCGAGGCGTGGGGCGCGTCCCGTCGGCGTCGACGTCACGCCGGCCCAGCTCGAGACGGCTCGTGCGATGCAGCGCGAGACTGGGCTCGACGTTCCCACTGATCGAGGCGAACGCTGAGGACGTGCCGCTTCCCGGATGCGACCTTCGACCTCGCCATTTCGGAGTACGGCGCGAGCATCTGGTGCGATCCGTACCGCTGGATTCCCGAAGCGCATCGGCTACTCCGGACCGGCGGGCGACTCGTCTTCTTGTGCAGCAGCCCTCTCAACATTCTGTGCGCTGTCGAGGAGCCCGACTCGACATCGGAGACGCTTCAGCGACCGCAGCGAGGCATGCATCGGCTCGACTGGTCGGATGGCGGCGTCGAGTTCCACCTCGGACATGGAGATCTGCTTCGACTGCTACGCGAATCGGGCTTCGAAGTCGAGAGCCTCTTCGAGCTGTTTGCACCCGATGCTGCGCGAGACGCATGCGTACTACTCCGCGGTCACAGCGGACTGGGCGAGGAAATGGCCCTCGGAGGACCTCTGGGTAGCGCGCAAGCACGCCTGACGCTCGCCTCGACCAGCCCGCAGCGGCGCGCGATCCTCGAGCAGCTGCAGATCCCCTTCGAGGTCGTCTCGCCCGCGTACGTCGAAGACGACCCGCCCGACGCCGATCCGGTCGAGCTCGTTCGCCGGCACGCGGAGGGGAAGGCGCGCTCGGTTCATCTGGATCGGCTGACGCTCGGCGTCGACACGACCGTCGTCCTCGACGGCCGGATCTACGGCAAGGCGAGCGACGGCGACGCACGCGACGCGCATGCTCGAGGAGCTCTCGGGGCGCACGCACACTGTCGTCTCCGGTCTCTGCCTGCTCGGAGCCGGCGACGACGTCGTCGCGCACGAGCAGACGGCCGTCACCTTCCGCCTGCTTGCCCCGGAGCACGGTCGAGCGCGTACGTCGCGAGCGGGGAGTGGGAGGGGCGTGCCGGCGCGTACGCGATCCAGGGCCTCGGCGGCCGCCTCGTCGAGCGGATCGAGGGCGACTATCTCAACGTCGTCGGTCTTCCGGGCGCGCTCCTCGTCTCCATCCTCGAGCGTCACGCGCCAAAGCTCCTGCAAACCCGCAGGTAGACTCCGACTCCCTCATGGGCTGGTTCAAGTCTCTTACCGGGTTCGGAGGCCGTGACATGGCCGTGGACCTCGGCACCGCCAACACGCTCGTCTACGTGCGCGGTCGCGGCATCGTCCTCTCCGAGCCGTCGGTCGTAGCGATCGACCAGCGGACGGGCGAGGTGCACGCGGTCGGCGTCGAGGCGAAGCGGATGCTCGGACGCACGCCCGGCACGATCTCCGCCATTCGCCCGCTCAAGGACGGCGTCATCGCCGACTTCGACGTCACCGAGCAGATGCTCCGCCACTTCATCCAGAAGGTTCATCAGCACCGCTTCGCGCACCCGCGCGTCGTCGTGTGCGTTCCTTCGGGAGTGACTGGCGTCGAGAAGCGGGCCGTCGAGGAGGCGACGCTCTCGGCAGGCGCGCGTCAGGCGTACCTCATCGAGGAGCCGATGGCCGCTGCGATCGGCGCCGGGCTGCCGGTCGCTGATCCGACGGGGAACATGATCGTCGACATCGGCGGTGGCACGACCGAGGTCGCCGTCATCTCGCTCGGCGGCATCGTGGTCTCCCAGAGCATGCGGATCGGCGGCGACGAGATGGATGAGGCGATCGTCAACCACATCAAGAAGGAGTACAAGCTCCTCGTAGGGACGCAGACCGCGGAGGAGATCAAGCTCGAGATCGGCTCCGCATTCCGACTGAAGGAGGAGCTGTCCGCCGAGGTCCGCGGCCGCGACATGCTGACCGGCCTCCCGAAGACGGTGATCATCTCGTCGGAGGAGGTCCGCCGCGCGCTCGACGAGCCCGTGTCGCAGATCATCGACGCGATGAAGTCGACGCTCGACAAGACGCCGCCCGAGCTCGCCGCGGACATCATGGATCGCGGAATCGTGCTCGCCGGGGGCGGCGCGCTTCTGCAGGGCCTCGAGGACCGCGTGCGGCACGAGACGCAGTTGCCCGTCCACCTCGCCGAGAGCCCGCTGACGTGCGTCGCTGTCGGCTCCGGACGCAGCCTCGAGGAGTTCGACGTGATCCACCGCACGAACCGAACTCGCGCCGCGCGGCGTAACGGGCTCCTGCGCGCCTAGCCTTGTTGTGCCTCCGTTTGGAGGGTCGCGAGCCGTCTATTCCAGGGAAACAGCAGGCTAGACTGGTTCGCCATGTCCCGGCAGCGCAGCGCGCGATCGGCGGCGCTGGGCCTGACAGTCCGGCGTATCCCCACGACGATTCCCTCTCGCAGCGCGGGACCGCTTCGCCGTCGGCTCGTCGTTGGCGTGCTGGTGCTCCTCTCGCTCGTGCTGATCTCGGTGTCGTTCCGGTCGGGCGACAGCGGGCCGTTGAACAGCGTGCAGTCGGCGGGAGCGTCGGCGCTGAGGCCCTTCGCGGTCGGACTCGAACGCGTGGCGCAGCCGTTTCGTGACGCGTACAGCTGGGCCGACAGCCTCCTGACGGCACGCTCCGACGCCGAGGAGCTTCGCGCCGAGGTGCGCGACCTTCGTCAGCGGGCTATTCAGAGTGAGTTCGCAATCCAGGAGAACGCGTACCTGCGCGCGCAGCTGAACTACCTCGACGGCCCTCGGTTTCCGGCGGACTTCAACCCGACGGTGGCCGAGGTCATCGGCCGCCCGGGCGTCGCGTTCACGCAGGCGATCCTCATCGCCGCGGGCTCCGACAACGGCGTTCGGCTCAACGATCCGGTCGTCACCGCCGACGGCCTCGTCGGCGTCGTCACGAAGGTCTCGCCAGGCACGGCGCGGGTCCAGCTCCTGACCGACGAGGAGGCGGCCGCATCCGCCATCGACCTGCGGACGGGAGCGACCGGGATCGTGCGCCATGCACGTGGCACGCGTGAGACGCTCGTGCTCGATCGTGTGCGCAAGCAGGACGTCGTTCGCGTCGGACACGAGATCGTGACCGCCGGATGGCGAGCCGGAGCGTTGAGCTCGCTGTTCCCGAAGGGGATCCCGATCGGTCGCGTCGCGAGCGTCGGCCAGACCGACACCGACCTGTTCCAGCAGGTGCAGGTCGATCCGTACGTCGACTTCGGGGCGCTCGACGCCGTCATCGTCCTCGTGCCGACGGAGCGTCCGTGAGCATCGCGCCCTGGATTCGCGCAGTCGCGGTCGTGTTCGTCGCCGCGCTCCTGCAGGTGGTGATCGTGTCGTCGCTCGTGATCTCGGGCGGATCGCCCGACCTGCTTCTCGTCGTGATCGTCGCGCTCGGGCTTCTCCGGGGCTCGATTCCTGGAGCAGTTCTCGGCTTCGCGGGAGGTCTCGTGGTCGATCTGCTCACCCTCGGGACACTCGGCGTGAGCTCGCTCGTCCTGACGCTTGCTGGCTTCTGGGCAGGGCGTTACGGCGAGACGACCGGCCGTGACCGTCGCCTCGCGCCGATCCTCGCGGTGGGAGCGATCACTCTCCTCGCGGGAGTCTTCGGATACGTCCTCAACTACCTCCTCGCCGAGGAGGTCGTCGCGCAAACCGCCCTCGTGACCGCGCTCGCGCCGGCGTTCGTCCTGAACCTGCTGCTCGCGCTCCCGGTGCACCGGCTCGTCCGCGCGATCGTGGGTGAGGAGCTGCGGGCGGCTCCGTCCGCCGAGGTCGAGGTCCTCGTCTAGGTCATGACGTCCGGCCCGTACCAGGAGCAGCGAGCGCCGTCGGGGCGCTTCCTGCCGCCGGATCCGAGAGTCCGCGAGCCGCACCGGCTGACGCCGCAGCTTGCGCTGCGCGTCGCGGTCCTCGGCGCGTTCGCTCTCCTCGTATTCGTCGTCCTGTTCTTCCGGCTGTGGTCGCTGCAGGTGCTCTCCGGCGAGGAGTACCTCAACGCAGCGCAGAGCAATCAGCTCCGCCTGATCCGAGTCGAAGCGCCGCGAGGACCGATCCTCGACCGGCGCGGACGCGTGGTCGTGTCGAACGTCGCCGGAACTGCAGTCGAGCTCTGGGCCGGGGACATGCCCCGCGAAGGCCGTCACGAGCTCGTGCAGCGGCTGGCCGCCGTGCTCGACGTCAACCCGACGAAGCTCGCGCGGCAGGTCGACGAGCGCCGGCTCGACCCGCTCACGCCGATCGTCGTGAAGACCGCGGTCGGCGAGGAACAGGTCAACTACCTCTACGAGCATCAGGCGGAGTTTCCCGGCATCAGGATCGTCCAGATCTACCTGCGCGGCTATCCGTACTCGTCGCTCGCAGCGCAGATCCTCGGCTACACCGGCGAGATCTCGCCCGAGGAGCTCAAGCGCCTTCGGAAGAGCTACCGAGCCGGCGATCGGATCGGGAAGGCCGGCATCGAAGCCGCATACGACTCGTACCTTCGCGGACGCCCTGGTCTCGGCCAGATCCGGGTCGATTCGCTCGGACGCCAGGTGAGCCCGTATGTGCCGCGGCAGGAGTCGACTCCCGGCTACGCGCTGCGCCTGACGCTCGACATGAAGATCCAGCGGGCAGCCGAGCAGGCGCTCCAGTACGGGATCGATCTCGCCCACCAGAACCACCAGTGGGCGGCCAACGGCGGCGCGATCGTCGCCCTCGACCCACGCGACGGCGCCGTCCTCGCGCTCGCCTCGGCGCCGACGTTCAAGCCGTCCGTCTTCGTGGGGCGAACGGATCCGAAGAAGCTCGAAGCGCTCTACTCCGATTCCCGGAACCCACTCTTCAACCGCGCGATCGCGGGTCTCTATCCGCCGGGGTCGACCTGGAAGCCCGTCACCGCGCTCGCGGGCATGCAGGAGCACGTGTTCTCGCCCTACCAGTCGATCCAGTGCACGGGCTCCGCCACATACGGTCTCGACAAGCAGGTCTTCCGCAACTGGAACCCGTACGTCAACCGCCCGATGACGCTCCCCGAGGCGCTCGCGGAGTCGTGCGACACGTACTTCTACGAGATCGGGGACCGGTTCTACAACGGCGGCGCCGAGAGCCGCGCGCGCATGCAGCAGTGGGCGCGCCGCTTTGGCTTCGGAACGACCACGGGGCTCGACATCGGCGGCGAGGCGGCCGGTCTCGTGCCGACGCCCGAGTGGCGGCGGAAGACGTTCCAGAGCGACTGGGATCGTGCGTGGAACCCGGGAGACTCGATCCAGCTCGCCATCGGCCAGAAGGACCTGCTGGTCACGCCGCTGCAGATGGCCGCGTTCTACGCGATCCTCGCGAACGGCGGGAATGTCGTCACGCCGTACCTCGTCTCCGACGTCGAGCAGTCGGGAGCCAAGGGCTCGCCGCGCGTCGTGCTGCGACGGTTCGCGGCGGCACCGCCTCGCTCCGCCGGCGTCGACCCCGAGGCGCTGAGGGCTGTTCGAGACGGCCTGTACGCGGCGACGCACTCGGCCAACGGCACGTCTTCCGGTGTCTTCGCCAACTTCGCCGTCCCCATCTCGGGCAAGACGGGAACCGCGGAGAAGGCCGTTCAGGTCGCCGGCTACCCCGTCGGCCATCTCGAGGATCAGTCGTGGTGGTGCGGCTGGGGGCCGTCCGAGTCGGCGCGGCTCGTCGTCTGCGCGTTGATCGAGAACGGTGGACACGGCTCGAGCGCGGCGGCGCCGGCAGCGCTCAAGGTGTTCGAGCGATTCTTCGGCGTCGAGGCGCCGCAGGCTTCACTGGTGAATACGGACTGATGGTCGGGACTCGCCGATGATCGAGGTCTCTCAACGCACACGCGCGCGCTCCGGCTCGGGGCGCGCGGAGCCCGCGGTCCTGACGTTCCTGCGCAGCCTGGACTGGATCCTCATGCTCGCGGCCGCCGGCCTCGTCGGGTACGGCCTCTGGGTCGTCTCCGGGATCACGCGCTTCGACGTTCCCGGTGTCCAGGACTACTTCGTCGTGCGCCAGGGCATTGCGGCGGCGATCGGAGCGGTCGGGCTCGTGGTCGCCGCGATCGTGCCGGTCGATCTCTGGCGCCGGTACTGGAAGGTCGTCTACGTGATGACGCTCGGGCTGATGGTCGTCGTTTTCGTCGCGGCGGAGGCGGTCCGCGGCTCGAAGCGGTGGCTCGATCTCGGGTTCATCCAGTTCCAGCCGTCCGAGCTCGGGAAGGTGCTCTTCGTGCTCGCGATCGCCGGCTTCGTCGTCGACCGCGCTGGAGCGGTGACCCGCTGGCGGACGATCTTCTCGGCGATCGGGTTGGGCGCAATACCGATCCTTCTCGTCTTCGCGCAGCCGGACCTCGGAACGGCGCTCGTTTACTCGGCGGCGCTCTTCGCGGTGCTGTTCTTCGCAGGCCTTCGCTGGAGGCAGCTGCTCGCGCTGCTCGCGGTCGGCGTGATCGGGATCACCGCGGTGCTCTGGCTTCTGCCGGCAGCCGGTGTCCAGGTGCTCAAGCCGTACCAGGCAGCCCGCTTGACCCTCGATCCCAACGCCGATCCCGGCGGGATCACGTACAACCTCAGCCAGTCGATCACGGCAGTCGGATCCGGAGGGCTGACGGGGCGCGGCGTGATCGGTGCGAGCCAGACCCGACTCGACTATCTCCCCGAGCATGCGACCGACTTCGCCTTCGCGTCGCTGGCTGAGCAGCGGGGCTTCGTCGGGTGCGCGATCCTGCTCCTTCTCTACCTCCTCGTCGTGTGGCGCGGTCTCCGCGTCATCACCGGGGCGGGCGATCTCTATGGCGTCGTCGCCGCTGGCGGGCTGGTGGTCGCGTTCCTCTTCCAGGTCTTCGTCAACGTCGGTATGACGATGGGCGTTGCGCCGGTGACAGGCATTCCGCTCCCATTCGTGACCGTGGGCGGCTCGTCGATGGTGGCGAACCTCGTGCTGATCGGCGTCCTGCAGAGCATTCATGCTCGCGGCGAGCTTGGGCGAGGGCGCGGCATGAGAGGCGCCGGCGTCGCCGCCTTCGTGGGGGAGATGAAGAGTCTCGGCCTCACCCTTCGCGAGGAGATCTCACCAGCTCGCGTCGGGCCGATCGTGGTCAGCGGTGTCCTGGCCGACCAGCTCGCGAAGGAGCTCGGAGCCGGGGCGGCAGCGGGTGCCGTTGTCGTCGGCGACGACCGGCGGGTGGCACGGGCGGAAGTCCTCGTCCGCATCATCGCCGGCGACCCGACTCCCGAGGACACGGAGCTCGTGCGCGAGGCAGCGACGCAAGGCGTCCCGGTGGTCGTCGTCGAGCTCTGGCCGCAGGAGGACTGGACTCCTCCCTTCGTTCTCTCACCGTTCGTGGTCGAGTGCCGTGCCGGACAGGGCTTTCCGATTCGCGCGATCGCCGACCGGATCTCCGAGGCCACGGAAGACTCCGCGGCGCTCGCATCAGGAGTTCCCGCCATCGCCGACGCCGCGCGGGCAGGCGCTATCAAGCAAGCCGTGATTCGCTCGGCGCTCATCGGCGTGGCTGCGAGCCGGTTCGGCGCGTCGCGCCCTCTCATCTCGCTCGAGCAGGTGCGTATGGCGGCGCGGTTGCGGCGCGTCTCGTCCGCGAAGGAGATGGGCGACGACCGCACGGTTCTCGCGGCCGGGGCGGCGGCCGTCCTGGCGTCCGGTTTCCTCTTTCGGAGAATCGCCCGATCGGCGCGGGGGATCCTGCCCGATCCGATTGCGCACGCCGCCGTCGCCGCGGCGGGCACCTGGTTGCTGGCGAAGGCGCTCGACGCGGTCGAGTCGCACCTTCCATCCGACGAGTAGAACCCCGACCGGGGTCCGTCCGGACCAGGTCCTAGGATGCGCGCGGACCGACCATGGGAACGACGATGCCGAACACGGAGCTGGCCGAGGAGCTGTTGCAGCTCGAGGAAGCCGACGCGTGGTTCGAGTACCTCGAGTCCACCCGCGGTCAATCGGAAACGCGATACTCCGAGCTCGAACCCTGGGCGTGGGCGCGCCTGTCACAGCGCCTGCGTGCGGTGCGCGCGAGGCGCTCGCGGCTACGTCCTGCCGCTGCCTGATCTCGGCCCGAACGGGAGCGATGGGCGCGGCTGGTAGCCTGTCGCCAGGTCATGTCGACCGAAGTCTTGAATCCACGCAGCGCGAGGCCGGGTATGCCGGTGGCAGCTCGGGGCCCGCGCGCGGTCGAAAGAGGAGAACGAACCCTTGGCATTACGCTGGTTTCGCAGCAAGAAGAAGGACGAACCCGCAGCGGAGGAACCCGCTGTCGCGGAGGTAGAAGCACCGCCTGAGACCCAGGCAGCGGTGCCGGCGGCGGAGGACTCGCCGACCGGCACGAAGAAGAGGCGCCGACGCGGAAGTCGCGGCGGACGCGGAAAGAAGAAGCCGACGACGGCTTCCTCTGATGCGAACGGCGACATCGAGGAGGTAGCGGCTGCGGCTCGGCCCGCGACTCGGGCTCCCGCACGCGCAAAGCAGCCGAGCAAGGCAGCCGACGGAAAGGCCGCCGAGCGCCGCCAGCAGCGCGGCGGCGGGCGGCGACGGACACCGACCAAGCGAGCACCGCTTCCGGCCGCGAAGCGCGAGCTCATGATCTCGGTCGACGTCGGCGAGCAGCGCGTCGCGATCCTCGAGGACGACCGCGTCGCGGAGGTCTACCTCGAACGACCGGAGCGCCGGTCGATCGCGGGGAACATCTACCTCGGCGTCGTCGACAACGTCCTTCCGGGAATGGAGGCCGCATTCGTCGAGATCGGGCTCGAGAAGAACGGATTTCTCTACGTCGACGAGATCGTCGGCCCAGAGCTCGAGGGACGTAAGGGCGCGCGGAAGATCCAGGATCTGATCAAGCGCGGCCAGACGCTCATGGTCCAGGCCGTCAAGGATCCGATGAAGTCGAAGGGGGCACGGCTTACGACCGAGATCTCGTTGCCCGGCCGCTTCCTCGTCTACGTCCCGAACGGCGAGGGGTCGGGCGTCTCACGGCGACTCGAGGATGGGGAGCGCACGCGCCTCAAGGAGATCGTCCGAAAGCTCGACCCGAAGGGCGGGGGGATCATCGTTCGCACCGCGGCCGAGGGAGCCTCTGCAGAGGACATCGAGCGCGACCTCGTGTTCCTGCAGCGCCTATGGAAGACGATCCAGGCGAAGTCCAAGACCGCGACCGCGCCGACGCTCGTGTACGAGGAGGCCGAACTTCCGCTGCGCATCGTGCGGGACCTCTTCGCCGGGGACTTCATCGGTGCGCAGATCGACGACGACCGGACACACCGGCGCATCGTCAGCTATCTCAAGAAGACCTCGCCGCACATGGTCGAGCGCGTGCACCGCTATCGCGAGAAGGCGCCGCTCTTCGAGGCATCTGGCGTCGACGCCGAGATCCGCTCGACGCTGGATCGCCGCGTCGACCTGCCCTCCGGCGGCTACCTCGTCTTCGACTACGCGGAGGCCTTCACCGTCATCGACGTGAATACGGGCCGGTTCGTCGGCTCGCGTGGCAAGAGCGCTCAGGGACGCCTCGAGGACACCATCGTCAAGAACAACCTCGAGGCCGTGAAGGAGGTCGTCCGCCAGCTCCGGCTTCGCGACATCGGCGGGATCATCGTCATCGACTTCATCGACATGGCGAATCCCAAGAATCGGGAGACGGTCGAGGAGGCGCTCCGCTCAGAGCTCGAGCGCGACCGCACCAAGACGTACGTCGTCGAGATCTCGCCGCTCGGCCTCGTCGAGATGACGCGCCAGAACGTCACGGACGGCCCGCGTGAGATCCTCACGAACCGCTGTCCGGTCTGCTCCGGAGACGGAATCGTCGTCTCGGACGCCACGCATGCGCTCGAGGTCGAGCGAAAGCTTCGCGCGATCGCGAAGGGCTCGCGGGTGCAGGCGTTCAAGGTGGCTGTCCATCCACGCGTGCTGGCTCTGCTCGCGGGCTCCGGCGGCGCGCGTCTCGAAGCCCTCGAGGCCGTGGCTCGCCGTCGCTTCTTCCTCGTTCCGACGTCGTCGAACGGTCACGTGCATCTCGACCACTTCGACGTCATCGGCCAGGGGAAGCTCGATGTGCTCCGCCCGGCCACGCCTGTCGCCGAGGGGGCGGACATCGAGCTCAAGCTCGTCGAGGTCGGGCTCCACGATCCGGGGGCCGGCGTCGGCAAGCTCGACGGCGACTACGAGGTCATCGTCGCCGGAGCGTCGAAGCTCGTCGGAAAGAAGGTCAAAGCTCGCATCGGCCGCGCGCTCGAAGGCGTCGCGTACGCGACGCTGGCCGAAGCCGAGGTGGTCACGGCGTCGCCGATCACCTTCGAGGCGGAGGCCGAGAAGCCCACCCGCGCCTCGAGGAGCAAGAAGGAGACCGACGCTGCGCCAGAGCTGGAGCGTCGATCGAGTCCACTGCTGTCGACGACGACGAGCTGGTCGTGGAGGACGAGCTGGTCGTGGAGGACGAGCTGGTCGTGGAGGACGGCCAGGTCGACGCGACGGCCGACGGAGCGCCGAAGAAGAAGCGAACGCGTCGCGGAACTCGGGGTGGCCGCGGTCGCAAGAAGCCCACAGCTGCGGCGTCCGAAGACGCGGACGAGACACCCGATGATCCCGGTAACGGTCGTCCCGCGCAACCCCGAATCCATGTGCCACCGGCCGATCTCGAAGTCGCCGCGGTGGCGGTTGAAGCTCCTTCCGACCCGATCGCGCCGCCCGACGGGCCTGATGACGAGGCGCCCGCCGTCGAGGTCGCTCTCGGCCCCGACGGTCAACCGAAGCGGAAGCGCTCGCGCCGTGGATCGCGTGGCGGCAAGAAGCGGCGGAAGCCGGCGGCCGCCAACGGCGATGCGGACGGTCCGGTGTCCGACGAACCTGCGGCGAACGAGCCAGCTGCGGAAGCGCAGTTGCCGGAGGAAACCATCGGCGACGGCGAGCCTCCCGCGTACGTCCCGATGTCCGAGTGGATCGACGACTTCGATCCGCGCTCACGCGCGTAGCCGCTATCATGCTGCGGTTCTGCGGGCCACCTGCTCGCTTCGACCTTCCGAGGAAGCCATGACCTACGCGATCATCAAGGTTGCCGGAAAGCAGTACCGCGTCCGCGAAGGTGAGCGCCTGCTCGTCGACCGGCTCCATCAGGACGAAGGCGCCACGTTCGCCCCGACCGTGCTCCTCGTCGGAGGAGACGGCACCGCCAAGCTCGATCCGGGTGACGGGGTCGTGACCGCGAAGGTCCTCGGCGACACCAAGGGTCCGAAGATTCGCATCGGCAAGTACAAGAAGCGCACCGGCTACAGGCGTCACACCGGCTTCCGGGCGTCGCTCACGCAGATCCAGATCGAGTCGATCGGGGCTGGCAAGCCGGCGCGCTCGAGCTCGAAAGCGAAGGCCGAGAGTGTCGAGAAGACGGAAACGCCTGAGGTGACGCCAGTTCCAGCCGGCGACCTCCCGGCGGGCTACGCGGACATGACGATCGCAGACATCAAGGCCGCTTCAGGTGAGTGGGACGCATCCTCGATCGCTGCCGCGCTGGCCCACGAACAGGAGCACGGCAAGCGCAAGGGTGCGCTGGCGGCGCTCGAGTCTGCGCTCGCGCGGCATGGAGGTGAGTCCTAGTGGCACACAAGAAAGGTCTCGGCTCCTCGCGCAACGGGCGCGACTCGCAGTCGAAGCGACTCGGCGTCAAGATCTTCGCCGGACAGACCGTGAAGACCGGCATGATCATCGTCCGCCAGCGCGGAACGAAGTTCCGCCCCGGTCCGGGAGCCGGGCTCGGGCGTGACGACACGATCTTCGCCCTTCGCGACGGAACCGTCGAGTTCCGCCGCTCCGGCGACAAGCGCTTCATCTCGGTCGCCGCGGCCGCGGAGTAACGCGGCGCTCGGCTCGGCCGGGACGACATGTTCCACGACCGAGCGCACATCCATGCTCTGGCGGGTCGCGGTGGCGACGGCGGTCTCAGCTTCCGGCGCGAGAAGCACGTGCCGAAAGGCGGGCCGGACGGTGGTGATGGCGGGCGTGGGGGCGACGTTGTCGTCCACGTCGATCCGAGCTTGCGAGACCTGTCGGCGTTCAGACGCATCAAGCACGTCAAAGCCGGGAAGGGCGGCAACGGCCGAGGCAGCAAGAAGCACGGCGCCGACGGTGACGACGCCGAGCTGCGCGTCCCGGTCGGCACGCAGCTCGTCGACGGCGACGGCCGGATTGTCGCCGACCTGACGTCACCGAGCGGCCGCGTCGTCGTCGCGCGCGGAGGACAGGGCGGGCGCGGAAACGCCCGCTTCGCGACACCGACTCGGCAGACGCCACGCTTTGCCGAGACGGGACTCCCCGGAAACGAGATCGACCTCGAGCTCAGGCTCAAGCTCGTCGTCGACGCGGCGCTCGCCGGTTTTCCGAACGCCGGAAAGTCCTCGCTTCTCCGCCGGATATCGAATGCCAAGCCGAAGGTCGCGGACTATCCGTTCACGACGCTCGAGCCAGTGCTGGGGGTGGTGGACGGGCCGGAGGAGCGCCAGCTGACGGTCGCCGACGTGCCGGGGCTCATCGAGGGCGCGGCGGACGGAGCCGGCCTCGGCCATCAGTTCCTCGCTCACCTCGAGCGCGCGCGTCTTCTCGTGCACGTCCTCGACGCGTCCGAGTCCGACCTCGAGGAGCGCTTCCGTACGATCGATCGCGAGCTGGCCGAATACGGCGCAGGGCTCGATGCCCGGCCGCAACTCGTCGTGCTGAACAAGATCGATCTCGTCGGAGCAACTCCGACGTTCGCGCTCGACGACGAGCGCGTGGTCCGGATCGTTGCGACCTCGTGTGCGACCGGTGCCGGCATCGCCGAGCTCAAGCTGGCGCTCTTCGAGCTATGCCCCGTCGAGCCACCGCTCCCGGCGTCAGACGAGGCGCTGCCGGAGTTCCTCGACTACACGCCGAGGGCCCGACGTGGGCCGCGCTTCCGCATTCTCCGCACCGACCGCGGCTTTCGCGTCGTCGGCACGCCGCCACCGCCGGACGAGCTCGAGGCCGCTCTGCGTGGCGTCGGGATCAAGCATGGCGCGCGCGTGGAGGTCGGAGAGGAGGAGCTCGAGTGGCAGTGACCGGGATCCTCGGCGGGGTCTTCGATCCGCCGCACGACGGCCATTTGGCGCTGGGACGGACCGCAGTTCGCGAGCTCCGGCTCAGCGAGCTCCTCGTCCTCGTCGTTGCCGAGCCGGGCCACAAACACGCGACGACCCCGGCCCAGACGAGGCTCGAGCTGACACGTCTGGCGTTCGAGGATCTCGCCGAAGCTGTCGTCGAGCTCGACGAGCACGCCCGCACGGTCGACTCCCTCGAAGCGCGTCGTCCGGCCGATGCCTACTTCGTGCTGGGCTCGGACGAACTCGCAGCGTTCGAGACCTGGAAGTCGCCCGAGCGTGTTCTCGAGCTCGTGCGACTCGCCGTCGCCATGCGACCGGGTGTCGACCGCGCGGAGGTCGAGTCGGTGCGACGGCGACTCGCCGCACCGGATCGAATCGTCGAGTTCGACATGGATCCCGTCCCGGTCTCCTCGTCGGAGATCCGTGCTCGTGTCGCACGCGGCGAGCCGATCGCGGATCGGGTTCCTGCGAGGGTCGCGGACGCAATCGCTCGGCTCGGCCTGTATGTGACGCCTGAGTAGACTGAGGCGACCCCGACGAGGACGCGAGAGAGACCGACCTGACACCACTCGAGCAAGCACGCCGTACCGCCGCTCTCTGCCAGGAGAAGCTGGCGACCGACGTCACCATCCTCGACATGCGTGGTGTCTGCGACTTCACCGACTTCTTCGTGATCGCCACTGGCCGCAACGCGCGGCAGACGAAGGCGATCTACGACGAGGTTGCGGGCGTTCTCAAGAAAGAGCACGAGCTTCTCCCGCGAGCGTCTGCGGGCGTTACCGAGGCGACGTGGATTCTGGCCGACTACCTCGACGTCGTCCTGCACCTCTTCACGCCGGAGACGAGGGGCTTCTACCGGCTGGAGGAGTTGTGGAGCGACGTGCCGTCGATCGAGCTCGAAGTCGCAACTGCCTAACGCGAGTCGTTGCTCTCGTCGGTCGGGAGGTCGAGCGTCGCTCCTCCCGCCAGACTCGGAGTCAGCGGTCGCCGTGGCTCGCGCACGCCGACGCCGCCTTCCGCATCGGCCTAACCCCAACCTTCCTCGGTCGCACCTCCGCCGAGAGCGCGTGCACGAACCGTGTGATCCGATTCGGTAGGCCCTGTAGCCGACGCATCACTCTCGGTAGACGACGCATCGACCCAGCGTAGCGCGGGTTACCCGTCGCTACACTGACCCCGCTTCCCGGGGCCGTAGCTCAGCTGGGAGAGCGTCTGGCTGGCAGCCAGAAGGTCAGGGGTTCGAGCCCCCTCGGCTCCATCCCGTGGTTGTCGAAACGGTCGGCGATGAGTTGTCGACCGCAGCACCGTCTGTTCGTCGTAAGGACAACGGGCGATATGTACGTCGCCACGACGAGAGGAGATACATGGCAGGCCAGATGGTTCACTACGAGATTCCTGCGGGCGACCCCGCGAAGGCGCAGGAGTTCTGGGGCTCGCTGTTCGGCTGGCAGTTCCAGGAGTTCCCGGGCGCACCGGGCGGCTATTACATGACCCAGTTCTCGGAGGGCACGGGCGGCGCGATCTATGGCGCCGACGGCGACAAGCGCGGCACGCGGACGTACTTCGGTGTCGACGACATCAACGCTGAGGCGGCACGGGTCGCCGAGCTTGGCGGCGAGGCGGGCGAGGCGACGCCGGTGCCGAGCATGGGCTGGTTCGCCATCTGCAAGGACCCGGAGGGGAACGAGTTCGGTCTCTGGCAGACCGATCCCGACGCGTCGATGCCGAACGCCTGATCTTCCGCGCGGTAGGGGCGAGGAGCGAGATCCGCTCCTCGCCCTGGTGCGGTGCGGTAGAACCTGTCCCAACGACTCCGAAAGGGACGGCATGCCCTTCTACCAGCGCCGCGGCGAGGTTCCACGCAAACGTCACATCGTCTTCCGCGAGAACGGGCGGCTCCTGACCGAGGAGGTCATGGGCCTCGAGGGCTTCACCGGGAACGAGTCGATCCTCTACCACCTCGAGTCACCGTGTCGCGTGAAAGAGCTCGGTTCCTTCACGCCGATCGAGCGCGAGGAGTGGATTCCCGAGACGCACGCGCATCGCCTCCAGAACACGTACGAGGTCGAGCCGGAAGGCGACGAGATCTCCGGCCGCCGGACGCTGATGTGGAACCAGGACGTCGAGATCTCGTTCTGTCGCCCGTCCGGCTCCATGGACTACTTCTTCCGAAACGGCGAGGGCGACGAGGTGATCTTCGTGCACGAGGGGCACGGCACGCTCGAGACGATCTTCGGAGACGTGCCCTACAAGGACGGCGACTACGTCGTCATTCCTCGCGGCACGACCTACCGATTCATGCCCGAAGGCGAGCAGCGCTATCTCGTCTTCGAGACTCCCGGGCTGATCGAGATCCCGCGGCGCTACCGCAACCAGTACGGGCAGATCCTCGAGGGCGCGCCGTACTACCACCGTGACATCCATCCGCCGACCGACCTCCACACGCGCCGGGAGCGCGGTGAGTTCCTGGTCAAGGTTCGCGTGCGCGGCGGCTATCAGGAGTACGTCCTCGACTACCACCCGTTCGACGTCGTGGGCTGGGACGGCTTCCTCTATCCGTGGACGTTCTCCATCCACGACTTCGAGCCGATCACGGGGCGCATTCATCAACCGCCGCCCTCCCATCAGACCTTCCAGGGGCAGAACTTCGTCATCTGCTCGTTCTGCCCGCGCAAGCTCGACTTCGACCCCGAGGCGGTGCCGATCCCGTACCACCACTCGAACCTGCAGTCCGAGGAGATGATCTATTACGTCTCGGGCAACTTCGGCTCGCGCAAGGGCATCTCGGTCGGGGCGATCACGCTCCATCCGTCGGGCCTTCCGCATGGGCCGCAGCCCGGTCTCGCGGAGAAGTCCCTCGGGGTCGCGGAGACCACCGAGCTCGCAGTCATGTGCGACACGTTCAGGCCGCTCAAGCTCTCGACGTTCGCGCGCGACCTCGACGACGGACGCTACGCGTACTCGTGGTACGAGCCGCCGTCCGACGAGCCGAGCCTGGCCGGCGTGACGAGCCACCTGTAGCGCCGTGGACTCCGGCCGCTTCCTCGCGGAGCTTCCGCGCCTCTTCGACGACTACCCGCACTCCGAGCACCCCCGCGATCGCCGGTTCGCGCCGATCGCCGACGACGTCGAGAACCTCGCGCGTGAGAACAACCTCGCGCTTCTCAATCTCGCTGCGAGCTGCCTCGGCCCCGGGGAGGCATACGTCGAGATCGGCGTGTTCCACGGAGCGAGCCTCATCGCCGCGATGCTGGGCAACGCGGACAAGCGGTTCGTGGGGATCGACAGCTTCGGGTTCCGCGACGCATCGCTCGAGAAGGTCGAGGCGAACCTCGCGCACTACGGGCTCGACGTCCCCGAGATCCTGGTCGGCGATGCGTTCGAGCTCGTGCCCGGAGGCGCCCTCGGCGACACCGCGATCGGGGTCTGGTACTACGACGCCGCTCACTCATACGAGGCGCAGCTCGATGGGCTCAGGATCGCCGAGCCGCTGCTCGCAGCGGGCGCGCTCGTCATCGTCGACGACACCGACTGGGAGGACGTCGACCGCGCGATGGAGGCCTATCTCGCGGAGCAGCCGCGAGCGCGACGCATCCTCACGATCGACGGCAAGACACGCGGTGCCCCTCAGTGGTGGGAGGGGATGCAGGTGCTCGTCTGGGACGCGTGACTACGTGCCGCGGAGGGTGATGCGGCGGTTCACGATGACGCCGCTGCGATCGTTCATCGCGAAGGTCACCGTGTAGCTGATGCCTTTCGCGACTCCGCCCTTCACCGTGACGCGGGCCGCGATCGAACAGTCGATCTTGAGTGGCGCGCTCTGCTGCCCGACGCTGATGAGGCGTCCCGCCTTGAACACGCGCCACGTCATCCCGATCGGCGTTCCGGGCGTGTTCGTCGCGCAGTAGCGGCGCGTGTAGACGTTGAGCAGCGGCGTGAGCGTTCCGGCCCGGACGAGCGCGAGGCCGTTGCGCGCATCGAGTGGCCGCGCGCTTGCCGTGAACCTCGCGGGCGACGTCCCCTTCGGCGCTCCGCCGCGGGTGTAGATGCCCGAGTCCCATGGCTGCCCCTGGTCGTCCTGGTAGACGAACCAGATGAACATGTTGACGAACGGGAACCCGGCGGCAATCGAGATCGACTGCTGGATGTACGCAGCCTGCTGCGAGTACGGGATGCCGAGCGGGTCCTCCGGCCGCGTCTGATGGCCGTATTCCGTGATCCAGATCGGAACCGACTTCCGCTTGAACAGGGTCTTCAGGTTCTCCTCGAACTTCGGAAGCGACGCGAGCGAGACGTTCGGCCACTTCACCACCTGCGATGGCGGGAGGCTCGGAACCGAGGGATACGGGTGGTGTGACCAGGCGTCGAACTTCAGCCTGGGGTTCGCCTTCGCGACGAGCTCGGCGAACTTGCCGGGGGAGTGGGTCGGGCGCAATCCGTTCGCCTTGTCGCTGCCGCGGGCGGACGTCTCGCCGATGGCCACCTGCGCCTGTGGGTTCCCCGCCTTGAGGCCGGTGTACGCGGCCGCGGCGAGCTTCGCGTAGTTCGCAGGGGCGACGGATCGTCCGCGCGAGTCGAACTGCGGGCTGAGGAAGAGCTGGAGGTTCGGCTCGTTCCAGATCGACCAGAAGCGCACGAACGGATATCCCATGAACCGGCCCGAGTAGCGCGACGCGATCGCGCGCGAGAAACTGGTGAAGTCGGCGACCCGCGTGGGCATGACGTTCGGGTTCTTGCCGCCGTTTGCCCAGCGCGGCGTGCCGGAGATCGTCAGGATCACTTCCTGATCGTTCTCCTGCGCCGACCTGACGGCCTCGTCGATGTCGTCGAACTCGTACGCCGGATCGAACGAGTCCGTCGCGTTGGCCGGACGCGTCTTCGCCGCGAGATTCCACTGGACGAGAAGGCGGATGATCGATGCGTTGTTCTGAGCCGACCCCGCGACGCGTTCCTGACGATCGGTGACCCAGCGGAAGCTCGGATCGTCATGGAACCCGACCCACATCCGCTCCGCCGCCAGCGATGCTGGCGCGGCGACCCCTGCGAGGACGGACAGAAGTATGACGAGGCGGACGATACGTCTCACGAATGGTCTCCCAAGAAGGCGGCGGGTCGAGGAGCGTCGGAAGCTCCGGGCACCCTAGCGGCTCCAGTGTGAGGCTTGTGTTAGCAACGCGTGCGCAGTTGATGCGTGACGCGGCGGTTAGACTTCGGTGCGGTGAGCGACTCCGTCTGGGAAGCGATCTTCATGCTCGTCGTCCTGAAGATCCCGATGATCTACCTCTCAGTCGTCGTCTGGTACGCGGTCCGTGCAGAGCCCGAGCCCGCGGCCGGTGGCGGCGACGAGTCCGGGGTGCTCGCGCCGCTCACACCTTGTGACTGGGACGACTGGAAGAGACGGCGCTCCCGCCCGTACGGCTTCCGGCCCCGTCCGTCGAGACCGCGCGTTCGCGCACGAACCACCCAGGTCGCGTGAGTGCAGTTCCCGCACAGCGCAACGCCGACCGCATCGCCGGGTTCCTCTGCGCGTTCTCGTTCGCGCTCTCCGGCATCGCCATCGCCCGGACGCCCGGGGTGCTGGCGACCGCTGCGGTCATCGTCGCGCTCGTCGCGGCGCGCATGACGCAGACCCATAGAACGCTCGCGGCGGTTGCCGTCGGCGTGGCTGGAGCAGCGTTCGTCCTCGGCATGACCGTCGCGGTCCTGACCGACAGCGGGATCTACTAGTTCCGGCAGAGGAACGCCTGTGACCTCGCTCGAGTCCTCCGGCCTCAACGCCGGCTACGTCGAGCAACTGCTCGAGCAGTACCTCGACAATCCCGAGGCCGTCGACCCGGCGTGGCGAGCCGTGTTCGCAGGCGAGGACGCCGTTGTGGAGCCCGCCGCTGCTGTGGCTGTGCCCGCTGAGGCGACCCGCCCGGTCGCTCTGGCGGAAGACGCGCTCGCCGAGCCTCCAGCTCCGGCGCCCCCTGCGCCCCCGGCGGCCGCGCCGCCTGCGCCGACCGGTGCGGTCGTGGCCGAGACGCGACCCGACACGGAGCTGGTCGCCGGAGTGGCCGCGGCGATGTCGCTCGTCAAGGCCTACCGGATGCACGGGCACTTGAATGCCCACCTCGACCCACTCGGGTCGGAGCCGATGGGCGACCCCGCCCTCGACGAAACGCGGCTCGAGCCGCCGCTGACGCCGGCGCTGCAGGCGAGGATCCCTGCCCGCCTGCTCCGCCTCTCGGTGCCTGGAGAGACACTGCTCGACGCGCTCCCGCGCCTGCGCGAGGTCTACACGGGGACGATCGCGTACGAGATCGAGCACATCTCCGATCACGCCGAGCGCGTCTGGCTGCGGCAGGCGATCGAGTCGGGCCGCTTCCGCACCGAGCTCCCGGCGGACGAGCGCCGCGCATTGCTGAACCGGCTCGCTCAGGTCGAAGGGTTCGAGACCTACCTGCGTCGCGCGTTCATCGGCCAGAAGCAGTTCTCCATCGAGGGTCTCGACGTGCTCGTTCCGATGCTCGACGAGGCGGTCGAGCTCGCGGCGGAGAGCGGCGCGCACGAGGTGCTCATCGGGATCGCACATCGCGGCCGCCTCAACGTCCTGACGCACGTGGTCGGCCGCTCGTACACGACGATCCTTCGCGAGTTCGAGGGCGAGCGCTCCATCGACGCGCTCATCGCCGATCCCGAGGGAGGCACGGGCGACGTGAAGTACCACCTCGCCGCCTCCGAGTCGCGCATGACCGCCGCGGGCGAGATCCAGGTTTCGGTTGCGGCGAATCCCAGCCATCTCGAGGCAGTCGACCCGGTCGTCGAAGGGCTCGCGCGCGCGGAGCAGACCGATCGGTCGCGCGCCGCGGGGATCCACGATCCGTCGGTCGCGCTTGCGGTCCTCATCCACGGAGACGCGTCGTTCGCCGGTCAGGGCGTCGTTGCGGAGACGTTCAACCTTCACAGCCTCGACGGCTACTCGACGGGCGGAACGCTGCACGTCATCGCGAACAACCAGGTCGGCTTCACGACGGATCCGGCGGAGGGACGCTCGACGAGGTACTCGAGCGACCTCGCCAAGGGGTTCGACGTGCCGATCGTGCACGTCAACGCCGACGACCCGGAGGCTGCCGTGTCAGCCATCCGGCTCGCCCTCGCGTACCGCGAGGAGTTCGGCCACGACGTCGTCGTCGACCTCGTCGGCTACCGGCGCTTCGGCCACAACGAGCAGGACGAGGCCGCGTACACGCAACCGCTGCAGACCGAGCGCATCGACGCAGCAGGTCCCGGTGCGCGAGTCGTACGGGGAGCGACTCGTGGCCGACGGCGTCGTGCAGCCGGACGAGGCGGATCACATGCTCGAGCACACGCTCGAGGAGTTGCGCGCCGCGCACGACGAGCTCCGGACGAGCTTCGACTCAACGGTACCCCCGGCGGAGATCCCGACCCGAACCGATACGGGCGCCGCCGTGATGACCGCCGTCTCCGCGGACCGCCTCGTCCAGCTCGGCGATCAGCTGCTGCAGGTGCCTGATGAGTTCCAGGTGAACGCAAAGCTCGCGCGCCAGCTCGAGCGCAGGCGCGAGAGCCTCCGTGAAGGCGGGATCGACTGGGGTCATGCCGAGGCGCTGGCCTTTGCCAGCCTGCTCGAGGACGGGATTCCGATCAGGCTGTCGGGGCAGGACACCGAGCGGGGCACGTTCTCGCATCGCCACGCGGTGCTCCACGACCCGCGCACCGGAGAGACGTTCACGCCGCTCCAGGCGCTTCCCGCAGCGTCGGCGTCGTTCGAGATCTACAACTCGCCGCTGTCGGAGTACGCGGCGCTCGCGTTCGAGCACGGCTACTCGATCGCAGCGCCGGACGCGCTGGTTCTGTGGGAGGCGCAGTTCGGCGACTTCATCAACGGAGCGCAGATCGTCGTCGATCAGTTCGTCGTCTCGGGTCGATCGAAATGGGGGCAGACGTCCCGTCTCGTGCTCCTTCTTCCACACGGCTACGAGGGCAACGGCCCGGAGCACTCGAGTGCGCGCCTCGAGCGCTTCCTGCAGCTCGCGGCGCAGGACAACATCCGCGTCGTCAACTGTACGACGGCCGCGCAGTTCTTCCATCTGCTGCGACGCCAGGCGCTCGACGCGACCGCGCGGCCGCTCGTCGTGATGACGCCGAAGGGCCTGCTGCGCCTGCGCGAGGCGACGTCGGCGCTCGAGGACCTGGCGCTTGGATCGTTCCAGCCCCTGCTCGACGACGTTTCGGCCGAGCACAGCGTCGTCCAGCGGCTGATCCTCTGCAGCGGCAAGGTGTACTACGACATCGTCGGGCACGAGCTGCGGGCCGACGCGAGCTCCGTCGCGGTCGCTCGTCTCGAGCAGCTCTATCCGTTCCCGCTCGACGCGATCGCGTCACTCGTCGCCTCGTATCCGGCGGTCCGGGAGATCATCTGGGCGCAGGAGGAGCCGCAGAACATGGGGGCATGGCGGTCGATCCGTCACCGGCTCGAAGAAGCAGCCTCGCGCGCGCCGACCGCACCGCGCGTCCAGTACGTGGGCCGAACGTGGCGGGCGAGCACGAGCGAGGGGTACCCGACGCTCCATCACTACGAGCAGGATCGGATCGTGCGCGAGGCGCTCGGCTTCGGGCCGAGCTAAGCGTCTAGTACCGCGGTCGTCCGCGGCGCATGAAGCTCGACGCGACCCGCGGACCGTTCCGCCGTGCGGCGAGCACGAGCTGCTGGCGCTGCTGCTGCGGAATGCGCCGCCACGTCTCGTACATCGCGAGTGCAATGGTTGCCGGCCGAACGCGGCGGAGGAGATAGAAGGCGAGCGTCAGCGCGGCGACTGGCACCTGGACATGGTCGCATACGGCACACGGACGCCGCGGTGGACACCAGCCCGGTTTGCAGGGTCATTCGGTAGACTCCGGCGGCTCAGAGGCACCACATGGATCAGGACGACCTCCTTCCCGTCGACACCGAATCCGGCTTCGCGCAAGCGATCCGGGAGCATCTCGCGCTCAAGACGCGCAACGCGGACCTCGACGGCGACATGCCCATCGACCACTACCTCGACGGCGATCCGCTCGAGAATCACCCGCTGTTCAAGAGCGAGGAACAGGCTCGGATCGAGGAGACGATGGATGGCGAGCCGGCGGCCGAGCTGAGCTCCGACAGGCTCCCCTGGCCCGGTGAAGAGACCGTTGAGAACGTGGACGACGCCGAGAACGCCGAGGGCGCTGCACTCGACGAAGCTCTCTGGACTGGGCGTCCGCGCGACTTCGACTGGGGCGACTGACCGATCCCCCAGCCGTGGTTGTGAACCCCACCGAGAGGCTGCGGCGATACGCGGAGCTTGCTGTCCGCGTCGGCGCCAACGTTCAGCCCGGCCAGGACGTCGTCGTCATGTGTCTGGTCGAGCACGCCGAGATCGCGCGCGCCGTGATCCGCGAGGCCTACCGGGCGGGCGCGCAGCATGTCGTCGTCCTCTACTCCGACCTGCACCTCCGTCGTGCTGCGATCGAGCTCGGGCCCGAGAGCGAGATCGGCTGGTCGGCGCCATACCTCCTCGACTGGATCAAGCGTTGGCCCGAGGAGAACCCTGCGCTCATCTCCCTGGCCGGGAATCCGGATCCGGACCTGCTCTCCGATCTCGATCCGTCTCTCGTCGGCAGAGCCGATCCGAAGGACATTCGCGTTGCGATGCTGGAGAACATCACCGGTCGGCACGTGAACTGGACGATCGTCGCGGCGCCGAACGCTGGCTGGGCGACGCAGGTCTTCGGGGAGCCGGACACCGAGCGTCTGTGGGAAGCGGTCGCTCACGCCACCAGGATCGACGAGCCGGATCCGGTAGCGGCGTGGAGGACGCATACGGAGATGCTCCAGGCACGCGCTGATGCTCTCAACGGCCGCGGGTTCGACGCGATTCGGTTTCACGGCCCGGGAACGGACCTCACCGTAGGCCTCATCCCGGGAGCGAGCTGGCTCTGCGCGACATTCGAAACTGCGAAGGGAATCGCGCACATCCCGAACATGCCGACGGAAGAGGTCTTCACGACGCCCGATTGGCGACGTGCGGAGGGCATCGTGCGCTCGACGCGGCCGCTCGTCGCGGGAGGGACGAAGGTGTCCGGGCTCGAGGTCCGTATCGAAGGCGGCCGAATCGTCGATGCGACAGCCACCGTTGGAGCCGAGATCGTTCGTGCGCAACTCGCGGCTGACGAGCAGGCAGCGTTCTTCGGCGAGGTCGCCCTGGTCGACGGCTCGTCGCCGGTCAAGCAGACCGGTCTCGTGTTCTGCGACACGCTCTACGACGAGAACGCCACCTGCCACATCGCGTACGGGGCCGGCATCGCAGGGGTGCTTCCGGAGACGCTCCCGCCGGACGAGCTGCTTGCGCGAGGCGTGAACGTCTCGGGCATCCACACCGATTTCATGGTCGGAGGGGTCGACGTCGATGTAGACGGGCTCGACGCCGAAGGAAACGCTGTTCCGATCCTGCGCCAGGACGTCTGGCAGCTCCACTAGCGCGTCTTCGCGCAACCATTTTCGGCTCTGCCACGGCGTTTGCAGCGCGGTGGCGCAGCGATGTCGAAAGTGGCCTTGACAGACTTCATTGATGATGTCATAGTGATGTCATCGTGCAGCTCGACAGTCACATCCAGGCAATCCAGCAGGAGCTCGCGGCCACGGCCGCACTCGGCGACGAGGCGACCTCAGAGGCCGCTCGCCGCATGAGCGACGCGCTCGCGGCGACGCTCCATCTCCACTTGCTCGACCTCCTCGGCGAGGCCGTTCTCGAGATCGGGGGCCAGATCGACTCGGGCCGCGTCGAAGTGCGACTCGCAGGGCGCGAGCCCGAGCTCGTCGTCATCACGGACGACGTTCCGGACTCCACCCAGTTCGGCTTCGGCGAGGAGTCCTCGGGTCGCATCACCCTCCGGCTTCCGGAGTCGTTGAAGTCCGGTATCGAGGCAGCGGCAGCGCGCGAGGGTGTTTCAACCAACGCATGGCTCGTGCGCTCGATCGCTCGCACGCTCGAGCAACGCCCGTCCAAGAAAAGCCGCAACAGGATGCAGGGCTACGCCCAAGGCTGAAAGGAGAGAACAATGCTTCTCACCACGCTTCCATTCGACTACGCCGTCCTCCTCGAATCCGGCGATCGCGTTCGCACCAAGGGCGCACGCGCGTCCGGGACCCGTGTGCGGCGCACCCGTCCGCGCGACAAGAGCTAGGGACGATCGATGCAGACCTTTGAGACTCCCGGGAGCGTCTCCCTCCAGATCAAGCTCCCGAGTGGACGCGTCGTGGTCACGACGGTCGACGAGCCGACGACGACCGTCGAGGTCGTGGCCCGCGGCCGTCGAGGCCAGGACGCGATCGACGAGATCGACATCACGATGCACGAGAGTGCCGGTCGCCACGAGCTGAGGATCGAGCAGAAGGACAAGTTCCGTTGGGGCCCGATCCAGATCACGTGGGGCGGAGACTTCGAGTGCCGCGTCACGTGCCCTCCGGGCGCCGACCTCGATTTCGGAGGCGGGTCGACAGATCTTCGTGTCGAAGGCGAGCTCGGCGAGGTCGCAGTCAGCACGGCGTCTGGCGATATCAGGCTCCAGTCCACTCGAGGCGATCTGCAGGTGAAGACGGCCAGCGGAGACGTCTCGGTCGCGACGGTCGCGGGTGAGGCGTCGTTGGTGACCGTCTCGGGTGACGTCGACGTCGCGCGTGTTGGTGGCGCACTCACGGTGCGCGCCGTGTCGGGAGACGTCACGATCGGCGCGATCGACAGCGATCTGGGCGTCTCGACGACGTCCGGCGACATCGAGATCCGCGCCGTTCGTGACGGCGACGTGCGAGTCAACTCGGTCTCCGGCGATGTTCGCCTCGGAGTTGCCCGTGGAACGCGGGTTTGGATCGATGCCGCCTCGGTCTCGGGAAAACTCGAGTCGGAGCTGGGCCTCGAGGATCACGAGCTCGGGGCCGACGTCGATGCCGCCGTCGTTCCGCTCCACGTGAAGACGGTCAGCGGCGACGTTTCGATCGTTCGCGCCGCCGAGGCGTTCGCTACCTAGAGCTGCGGATGGCCGCGACGACGTCGTCCTCGCGTCCCTCCGTCAAGAGGTCGGCGAGTCGATTCCCGCCGTCACGAAGCCCGAGCGGCTGCGTCATCAACTCGTAGAGCCGGCCATCGTCGATACCGGTTGCGCGTGCAGTCGCGACGACGCGCTCGACGCCACTTCGTGGCTTGTCGCCGTCGAACTGCCAGGCCGGGTACCGCCACTCGGTCGAGCCAGCTTCGCGCACCGCGATGAGCTGTCCGGCGCGTCGCATCCCGTCGATCCGGGCAGGATCGATCGCCATCCGCGCTGCGAGCCACGTCGCGGGCAGCGCGTCGGGATAGCGCGTCTCGGTCGTCGCGGCCACCGGTCCGGAGCCTAGACGTCATCTCACCTCTTCGGAAGCTTGTGGTTCGGTGCCGGGCCGCCGATACGAGCACCATGTGGCGCCGCCTTGCCGTTGTCGTCGTCGGGCTCTTTCTCGTGGCTTCCGGAACAGCTTCCGGAGGAGCTCGTGCGCGCTCGCAGTTCGCCGCTGCCGAGATCGACGCCGTCGTTGCGGCAGGCCTCATGGGGCCGTCGGTCGCGGCCTTTCGACCGGACGATCCCCTCACATCGTCCGAGCTAGCAGTCGTCGTCTCGAGTCTCGGAGGCCCGATCTCGGTCGCCGACCCTTATGCGCCGGTGTCGGTCCGCGAGCTCGACGCCCGGCTCGTCACGCTCACCGGGCTGCGACCCGCTGCGCAGGCGGTTCGGGTCGCCGCGGTCGACGGAGGGTTGTCCGCGCGGCCGTGGCTCGGAACGGAGACGGTGGCGCGCTTGCTCGGCTTCCGCGTGAATCATCCCCGCGAGGACGACGAGCTCGAGCTCGAGGTCACCGATCCGATTACAAGAGCCGAGGCTGCGTACAGCATCGCCAAGTATCTCGTCCTCACCGATGGCCAGATCGAGTCCGTGCGCGCGCTGGGGGAGAGCTTCGCGCTTCCGCAGCTGACCGAGTGGCAACGCGTCGTTCTCGACCGCGCTCTTCGTTTCGTGGGCTCGCCGTACGTTTGGGCCGGCACGTCCGAGAAGCCTCAGCAGCTCTTCGGAAAGGTGCTTCCGGGCGGCTTCGACTGCTCGGGGTTCGTCTGGCGCGTCTACAAGACGAAGCCGTTCGCCGGAGCGCCTGGGCTCTCGCGTGTCCTCGTCGGCCGGACGACGTACGAGATGAGCGGCGAGGTCGCGCCGTCGAAGCGTGTGAGCCGAGAAGCCCTCGGCCCGGGCGACGTCGTGTTCTTCGGCTCCAGAGGGCCGCGTTCCAGGCCGGCCGAGGTCGGTCACATGGGCATCTACGTCGGCAACGGCTGGTTCGTGCACTCGTCGCGCTTCGGGACGACGTTGGCCCCGATGACGGGCTGGTACGAGACGACGTTCGCCTGGGGCCGAAGCCCTCTCGTGGAAGCAGGCCTCGAGTACTAACGACTGGAGCGTGCTCGGATCCAACGAGGGCCATGCCCTTGCATTCGGATACGGCAGCCCCATAGCTCGGCAGGTACAACCCGTTGCGTGGCACCGCGGTCGGTTCGCCTTTCGAGCCCGGAGCGCGTCCTGTTCCCCGACGAAGGGATCACGAAGGAGGATGTGTTCGAGTACTACCGCGCGATCGCGCCGGTGCTCGTCCCGCACTTGCGCAACCGGCCATTCACGATGAAGCGCTCGCCCTACGGAGCGGCCGGGGAGACCTACTTCCAGAAACAGGCTCCGAAGGGGATGCCCTCCTGGATTCCGACACGCACCTACCGCACGTACCCGCGCGAGGGCGGGTCGCGGCTCGTCGACTTCCCGCTCGTCAACTCGCCGGAGGCGGTGCTCTGGATGGTGCAGATGAACTGCGTCGACATGAACGCCTGGTACTCCCGCGTCGACAAGCCACACCGCCCGGACTTCGTGCTCTTCGACCTGGACCCGCCGGACGACGGCTTCGCGCTCGCGATCCGCGTCGCACACCTGATCCGCGAGGAGCTCGAACGGCTCGAGCTCATGTCCTACGTCAAGACGAGCGGCGCCGACGGCATCCACGTGCTCGTGCCGATTGCGCGCCGAGCGACCTACGAGCAGACCTACACGTTCGCGGAGCGCGTGGCGCGCCGGCTCGAGGAGCGTCACCCTGGGCTGGTCACGACGGAGTGGCTGAAGCGCAAGCGCGAGGGCGTCCTCGTCGACCACCGTCAGAACGCGCGGGGTAAGACCATCGCCTCGGTCTACTCGGTGCGGCCGAAGCCGGGCGCGCCGGTCTCGACGCCGCTTCGCTGGGACGAGCTCACAGAGGATCTGACGCCGCGGCGCTTCGGGATGCGCGAGGCGCTCGAGCGGGTCGGACAGCACGGCGATCTGTTCGAGCCCGTGCTCGCGGGCGGCCAGGCACTCGGACGTGCTCTGAGGACGTTGCGCTAGCGCGGCGGGCAGGGGGGAACGTGCCCGGTCAGTTGCGAAGATTCAAGGCGATGATGATCTCGCCCTCTTCATCCTCTTCGCCTGCCTTCACACCCGCCCTCACCTTCGGGCGTCGGTTGTGACAAGAGGAAGTGCACCAGCGGCTTCTCGCAGTGCGATGTTCGCGTCGGTCTCGCGCTGGTCCCAGGTGAATGCTGAGTGTGGGCGGAAGCAGACGGCGACGTCGTCGGACTCGAGGAACGCCGTGACGGCCTCGGGCACATCGCTCGATTCGTCGATGTAGCGCCGGTGAACGTGACGAACCAGTGGGCGCGCGTTGACGCCGCGCACGATCTCCGCGTCCCCAATCATCGAAACGCCGCAGACCTCGTAGCCGGGACGTGAGTCGTGGATTACGAGCGTCGAGCGAGACTCGACCTTGAGGTTCGCCACCTGTGCGCTGCGTGAGCCGGTCGCAAGCAGGATCGACCGTTCGTAAGAGGCGAACCACATAGGCACGGCGTGGATAGTTCCATCTCTGTTGAGCGTGGCAAATACGCCGACGAGGCGGGCATCGAGCAATTCAAGAGTCAGCGGATCGTCGAGTACCGCCTCGCCGTGAACACGCTTGCTCGGAACCGGATCGCTCATCGCTCGCGAACGATATGTCGAGTAGAGCTGCGGGTGGTTGCGACTCGCGTACCGCACCGGGCCGCGACGCGAATAGCGCAAACTGCGCTAATTCCATGGGCGCGAGACTTGACCACGTCGGCTCTCGCCCATAGGTTCCTCCTCGCACCGAGCACGGAGCGCGAGTAGGTTGAAGCTCCGCCTGACGGCCATACGCGGAAGCGGAAGGTCAGTGGGTTGAGTGGACAAAAGCGCCACCGGCTCGGTGAATTTTCTTCCTGTCACCATCCTGAGCTTCTCGACGATCCGGGCCATGGCAGGATGGGCTTCCATGGAAGATGCCGTCCCAGCAGAGCGCCCTCCGGAGCCGCCGAGATCTCGCGGGCACGGTCTGACTCCCCGGCGCATCGCGGCGGTGATCGCGTTGGCGCTGCTCGCTTTCAGGCTCAGACGGCACCTCCGATTCGCACGCGATGTCTTCAGACACAGGCGACGGCTGAAGCTGGCCTTCACCGTTCTGGTGCTTCTGCGCCAACTGCGCAAGACCTGACGGCTGGTTTGCTTCATTTCAGCCCGCCCGCTTCCGGTCACGCTCCTCAATCCGAAGGTCGCTCACGGGAGGGTCGCCGTTGTAGATGCCGCGTTCGGGGCGCTCGCCTGAGCTCATGGGTCCCGAACTTCGTGCGTCGGCGCACACGTGCTGGAGGGTCGAGCTTCGAGTGAGGCGCTCGTCGTCGGGCGCCCCCCGTCGCGTTCAGAGGTATGCGGGTCGAACCCAAGTAGCTCCCCGCTCCCTCAAGTGGACGATTTGTCGGCTGACTCGTCCTCCTCGTCTTGTCCGCGAGGGCGCGGCACGTTCACAGCAACTTCAACAAGTCTTCTCGTAGCCTTTGCACGATTCGTAGGTCGCTCTTAGCTCTCACCGGTTCCCTGTTGACGACATGCAATTCGTCGGGAAGGAACCGAGATGAGCGAGGTTGATCAACGATCTGGTGGTCGGCGACGCGTATTCGTCGTTGCGACATCGGTCGGTGCGGGCGCATTCATCGGAGCCGCGTTGTTCGCTGGCGTCGAAACCTTGAAGTCGCCTGCCTCAAGCATGGCGAGTGCTGAGACGCAACCCACATCCGCGGCGAACCAAAACGTCGCGAGCGCAAACGCCGTCTACGACGCAAGGACGATCTTCGAGAAGGACAGTCCGGGTGTCGTCGACATCACGGTCACTCAGGCGGCTTCGGCCCAGTCAAGTGGCGGACTGTCGCCCTTCGCTCCGGGAGGCGCCTCACCGCAGGCACAGGCCGAGGGGACCGGCTTCGTCTACGACGAGCAGGGGGATATCGTCACCGCTTCTCACGTGGTTCGCGGCGCCACCAAGATCACCGTCCGCTTCCAGGACGGGACGAGGATGAAAGCGACGCTCGTGGGTGCGGATCCGTCGAGCGACACCGCTGTCATTCGCGTCGCCGCGCCGGCGGGCACGCTCACACCGCTCGCCCTTGCCGACAGTTCGAGCGTCGCGCCGGGTGAGGGGGTGGTTGCGATCGGAAGTCCGTTCGGCTATGCCGAGAGCATCACCGCGGGCATCGTGAGTGCCGTCGATCGTGACATCGAAGCGCCGAACAACTACGCGATCCCGAACACGATCCAGACCGACGCCGCCATCAATCACGGCAACTCCGGCGGCCCGCTCATCGATTCGAGCGGCAAGGTCATCGGCGTCAACGTCCAGATCGCGACCGACGATTCAAGCGGCGGGAGCAACAACGCTGGCGTCGGCTTCGCCGTCCCCTCCAACACGGTGAAGACTGTTGCGGACGATCTGATCGCCGGTCGAGGTATTCGGCATCCCTACCTCGGGATCTCGGTTGGCGACGATCCTGCGGGAGCCGGCGCGCGGGTAGACGCCGTTCGGGCCAGCAGCCCCGCATCCAAAGCTGGGCTTAAGGCCGGCGACGTCATCGTCGCCGTGGATGGGGCGAAGATCACGAGCTCGAACGAGCTGACCTCGGTTGTCGCCGAGCATCAGCCTGGGAACATGCTTCGTCTGACGATCAAGCGCGACGGGGCGACGCTCCAGGTCGACGCAACGCTGGGGACCCGGCCGGCTACTACAAGCGCCTGAGTGATTGAGCAAAGGCGGATGGGAGCATGCGAGAGCTTCCATCCGCCTCAGGACCGGCAGGCCCTACCAAGCAGGCCCCCTAGAAAGGGCTCAATGCTAGTGACGCCTTGCCGGCGCCCAGACTGGGCTCCACTCGCCGTAGCGCGTCTTGGTCAACTTCTTCAAACCGCCGCCGTTGGCATTCACGACATTGATGTCCGAATGGCTCGTGGCGTCGCTCGTAAAGGCGATTCGCCTGCCGTCGGAAGACCATGAGGGCTCCATTCCTGCCACGAGCGGTCGCGCCTGTGAGCCGTCCGCGTTCATCACATAGACCGTCTCGGATCCCTTGCGTGTGCTCGTGAATGCGATCGACTTACCGTTCGGCGACCACGCAGCGGCGGCGTCCGATCCCGCGCTGTTCGACACGTTGGACTGGCCGCTGCCGTCGATCTTCATGACATAGAGCTCGTCGTTGCCGTCCCGGTCGCTGGTGAACACGATCGTGTTGCCGTCCGGCGACCAGGCCGGATCGCTGTCCGTCCCCGGGTCGCTCGTGAGCCGGCGAACGCCGGAGCCGTTTGCGCGCATGACGTAGATGTCGACCGCTTCCGGCGCGGTTGCTGTCGAAGACGATCCACCCGCCGTCGGGCGACCACGAGCCGAGACCGTCGTGCGCCGCGTTCCTGGTCAGATTTCGAAGGCCGCTCCCGTCGGCGTTCACGACGAACACGTCGCCGCTCGGCGTCCGCTGGCTGTAGAAGGCGATCCGACGGCCGTCCGGAGACCATGCCGGGAAACCGTCGAACTTCGGGTTGTTCGTGAGCCTTCGCAGGATGCGTCCCTGCTCCGTCATCAAGTAGATCTCCGCATTCCCGTCGCGGTTGCTCCCGATTGCGAGCGTCCCAGGAACTGAGGCAGCGTCTTGCGGCGCCGTCGGTCTGGCCGAGCTCACGCTCGTGAGGAGCATCCCGAGCACGGTGACAGTGAGAATCGAAACGAGCGCTTTCATCGTGACCCCCAATCGGTCGAGCTGTCCCACGCTGCGGCGCGCGTGACCTGGCTGAGGCCCGAGCCGTCGGCGTGCATGACGTACACGTCTGCATTTCCCTTCGTGCCGGATCCCGGCGTCCGCGAGACCGTGAGCCACTTCCCGTCCGGCGAGAAAGAGGCCGAGAGGTACTGCACGTGCCCTCCGCTCGCGTGCGTCAGCTGCGTCAGGCCGCTTCCGTCCGGGCGGACCACGTACAGGTTGGCCGAGACCTTCGCCGGACCGTCTTCGTTGGAGGTGAACACGATCCGCATCCCGTCCGGAGACCAGTCGGGCTCGCCGCCACGAAGCGACCACGGCGTGATGCGATGAGGATTCCTCCCGTCGGCGTCGATCACGAAGACGGCGCGGCGACTCCCGAGTTGACGCTGGACGGCGAATCGCCGGCCATCGGGTGACCACTGCGGCCAGACGTCCTCCTCGCCTGTCCCCGGCGTCTGCGCGAGCTCCCGGAGTCCCGTCCCGTCCGCGTTCACGACACACGTCCGCTGGCCCGTCGGGAGCGCGTCGCACGTGAACGCGATCCGCTTTCCGTCCGGCGACCAGCCCGGAGCGTTTCGGCAGATTCCACCGGCGCTGCCGCGGCCCGGGCGGTAGCAGCCCTTGCCTCGAGGGTCGTACGCGACGCGAGTAAGGCGCTTTCCGTCGCTCGTGACGACCCAGATGTCGTCGGTCTCGCAACGCGGCCCACAACCGTTGGGATCGACCCGCTGGAACGCGATATGGCGGCCGTCGGGCGACCAGTCGGGCACGTTGTCCAGGACGTTCTTCGGCGGCTGAGTCAGCTGCCGGACGCGCGCACCGGTCGTGCTCGTCGTGAAGATCGCACCCCACGTGTGGCTGTCGTCGAAGTAGCGTCGAAACACGAGATCGCCGTTCGCGCCTGGAGCGGTTCCCCATGCGCCGAGTGCGCTGACACCGGCGCCGGCCAGGACGCTGACCAAGACCAAGGCCCGTCGAGTTCGGTGCATGTCGAGCGTTATCGCACGAACGGCTTGCAGGGCGCTGACTTCGGCTTGAGAATCTCTTGCAGGCAGCACTTCGTCTCTGTAGGAGGCTCGCGTGGAGATCCGGTTCCTCGGCCCGTTCGACGTCCTTGGCGCGGAGCAGCCGATCTCGGTCGGGGGTGGAAGGCAGAGGGCGCTGCTCGCGATTCTCGCCCTGCACGCGGGTGAGGTCGTCCCGGTCGGACGACTGATCGACGAACTCTGGCCCGCCGACCCGCCCGACTCGTCGTTGAACACGCTCCAGGCGTACGTCTCGCGCCTGCGCAAGGCGTTGCGTCCGGCCAACGGCGAAGGAGAGGCGATCCTGTTCGAGCACGGCGGCTATCGCCTCGACGTCTCGCACGACGCGATCGACTCGCACCGCTTCGTTGCCCTCGTTGCGGAAGGGGGGCAGGAGGCCTATGCGGGGCGCGCCGAGCAGGCCGCGCGCACCTTCCGCGAAGCGCTCGCGCTCTGGCGCGGGCCGGCGCTGGTCGACTTCGCCTACGAGCCGTTCGCCCAAGGGGAGATCGCCCGCCTTGACGAGTTGCGACTCACTGCGACCGAAGCCCGCATCGACGCCGATCTCGAGTGCGGGCGCCACGCGGCACTCGTCCCCGAACTCGAGGCGCTCGTCAACGAGCACCCGCACCGAGAAGGCTTACGCCGCGAGCTCATGCTCGCGCTCTACCGCTCGGGCCGGCAGGGCGACGCGCTCGCTGTCTATTCGGACACACGTGCGACGCTCGACGCCGACCTCGGAGTCGAGCCGACGCCTGACCTACGCGAGCTGCAGCACGCGATATTGCGCCAGGACCCGGCGCTCGATGCACCGATCTCCGCGCCGAAGGAGCGCCTGAACGGCAGGGACGCTCGCAGGCGGCGCTGGCCCCTGGTCGCCGGCCTCGCCGCGGCGGCAGTTCTCGCGCTTGCGGCTGCGGCGATCCTGCTTCGCCCGTCGCGCAGCACCGCCGCAGTGCATGTCGTGAGGAACTCGGTGGCGGTCGTAGACCCGACGACGAACGAGATCGTCGATGACGTCGTCGTCGGCGACTATCCGGGCCCCGTCGCCGCGGGCGGCGGGTCGGTCTGGGTCGGGAACATCGGCGACAGCACCGTGACCGAGATCCACGGCGACGCGCGGGAGGCGGAGTTCCCGGCGAGCGCTCAACGGCCGGTCGATCTCGCGGTCAGTGAGGACGCACTCTGGATCGCGAACGCCACCGACTTCGCGACGCAGCCGCCCACTGGAGGCGGGACCGTCGCGCGCAGCGACCTCACCGCAGGTGGCGTCGACGTGACCCAGCTCGGCCCGCCCGGCGTCCCTGACGAGATGAGTACGTTCGTGGCCAGCGACGGGCACGTTGTGTGGGCGGCGAATGCGAACAGCCGAACGGTGGCCAAGCTCGAGCCGTCGACGGGTCGAATCCTGGTACGAGTCCCGGGCCTTTCAAGTGCAGGGATCGGTGTGGGCTACGGTTCGGTCTGGGTCCCCGAGCCCGAGAAAGACCTCGTCGTGCGGCTGAACGTCCGCACGGGGCGCGTCGAATCGCGCATCCCCGTTTCGGGGAGTCCCGAGAGAGTCGCCGTCGGCGAGGGCGGTGTCTGGGTCGTCACGACCGGCGTTCACAGCGGTGTGTGGCGAATCGACCCGAAGAACGACGAGACCGTCGCCGTAATCCCCGTACCGCCCAAGGCTCGACGGATCGCGGCGGGGGCCGGCTACGTCTGGGTGACGAGTGGCCGAAACGAGGACGAGAAGGCGCGGCGCGCAGGCTTCCTCTCCAAGATCGACCCACGGACGAACGGCATCGTCGCGACCATTCCGCTCGGCTTCCGCCCCGACGGCGTCGCCGTCGCGAACGACCTCGTGTGGGTCGCCATCGCGCCGGTCTAGCCTGTCGCGCCGACCCAGCCTCCCCTCGGCAACGCGGCACAACGGGCGCCTCAGCGAGCGACGACGGCCGTACAGTTCGATGCATGCGGTGGACACTCCCAGTCGCGCTGAGTGCGCTTCTTCTCGCGGCACCCTCGCCAGCGGGACGACAGGAGAGGTCAGTCACGGTGACGATTCGTCTGACGGGAAGCGCGGCGAGCTCGAGATATCTCGTCGACCACTCACCGAAGGGCTATCCGAACAAGGGAGATGTCGTCCGCGAGACGTCGACACTGCGCAATGCCGTTGCTCAATTCGGCCGGCCCAAGGGCGCAGTCGTCGGAAGCGACGTCTGGATCACCACCATCGTCATCCCCCCATTCGGCAAGGCCGACGTGAAGGCTGCGACCTCAGTTCCCGGAGGGACGATCCGCGCGGTCGGCACGGTGACAGCCGCACAGATGACGGGCACATTTCGTGTCGTCGGTGGAACAGGGACGTACGCAGACGCTCGCGGCACTCTCCGCCTGCGCAACATCAACGCGAGCGGGAGCCGCGCCCTGATCGTGTACCGCTTGCAACTCCCGTAGGACCCGCGAGCGACATGCTTCGCGGGAGCCTGGGATTCAGCATCAGGTGAGCAGGACGCTGACTGTCGGGGAGAACAGATGGCTCTCACGGCTCCCACGGGCTAGGCGTCCGCGACGACCAGCACACTCCAAGCGTGACGGAGACGAGACGTTCATTCATCCGCACGCGCACGCAACGTGCCGTTGTTGGTCGACGAGTCTTCCCGTTCCTCGCCCTCACCACGCTCACTGTTGCGCTCCTCGCTGGCTTCGTCGTCACGATCATCGACAAGGAGGACTTCCCGAACTTCGGCACGGCGGTGTGGTGGGCCGTGGTCACGCTCGGCACTGTCGGCTACGGCGATGTCGTCCCACACACGGGTTGGGGGCGCGTCGTGGGCAGCGTCGTCATCATCGTGGGAGTCACCTTCATCGCCTTCCTGACGGCGGTTGTAACGTCGCTGTTCGTCGAGGAGGAACAGAAGACGCATCGCACGCTCGTCGAGGATGCCCAGCGGGCTTCCCAAGACGAGACGCGCCGACTCCTGGAAGACGTCTCTACTCGCCTTTCGATAGTCGAGACGCTGCTGCGCGACATGCAAGGCCAGCGCCGCTGACATCGCACCGAGTCGCGTTCCCGCGTCATTCGTCTGGCCCCAGCCGATCCAGAGCGCCGAGGGGGAGTGGTGAGGCACCGGGCTCCCGCGAGAACGAGGCGCTTGGTGAAGTCAGGCGCCGCTCGACCGAACCGCTCTTCCTGCCCCTTCTTTCCCCTCACCGTTCCAGAATCGTTCCAACGTCACCTCAGCACCGGTGCCGTCGAGCTCGCACGGCAGGGCCTGAAAGACTCGGGCGCTCGACCTCACTGCTCGGCTCGCTCGGGTCTAGCGCACGAGCGCACCACTAGTGCGGACGGACCGGACGACAGCGTCGATCGCTCGGCTGCTGATTGCCGCGTACTTCCTGTCTACAAGGAGCGCCTCGTGTGTCGCGCCGTGCGTCGTCTCGTGAACGCTGTTTGTCGAGAGAGCTGCGAGCTTTTCCTGCGCTGCGGACCAGCCTGACATCTGTCCAACATCGGCCGAAAGTACGAAGAGCGGCTTTCCGCCCAGACTCGTAAGCGCCTTGTCCTGACGAAAGACCGTAGGCAACTGCGCGAACTCATCACGATCGGACCGCAACTCACGTGGCGAGGAGCCGAACGCCCGCGCCGCCCGTCGGGCATCCGACGGCAACGAGCTGAAGCTGGCGAGCGAGTAGGCGCGTGCCACACCGGCGCGGGCGAGTGTGGGGAGTAGCGCCGACCCACGACGCCATAGCGAGTAGAAGCGCGGGTACCACGGCAGATCAAACTGATACGGGGTGGCTGAGTCGATCAACGCGACCCCGGCGACGTCCTTCGGATAGTCCATCGCGTACGCGAGTGCGTATGTGCCGCCGACCGAGTGACCGGCGACAACATATGGCCCGGGAACACCGGCAGCCACAAGGAGGCCGCTCACGTCGGCGGCAAGCTGATGCGCATCCTGGCGACCGGGAGCCTTTCCACTCCAGCCTTGGCCGGCGCGATCGAACACACAGACGCGAGTCTGGCGCGCGACATCGCCTTGGACCCACGCCCAGCCCGGAGTGCGCTCGCCCAGCCCATTGAACAAGATCACAGTCGGAGACCCCGACCCCGTGCAACGCAGATAGAGCGTGCGGCCAGCGACGACGTATGTGCGGCCGCCGGCCGGAGGGTTGTTCTCCGTCGTCGCCTCCGCGACCGTTTCGAATGCGCCGCCAAGAGCGATGAGCGCCAAGATGGCGAAGGCCGGATAGATAAGGGCTCGACGCGACCAGTTGTGCAATGAGCGGCGCGCACCCCGCACCGACCAGACAACAACAAGCAAAAGCAGTACGGGCCAGACCCACCCCAGCCTGCCGAGGACACGATCGCTCGGCCCGAGAATGAGAAGTGCAATGCCCACGACCCCGATGCCTAACGCGGGGACGAGCGCCCAGGATTGAGGTTGATCTGTGCGCCAACGAGCTAACCCGACCAGCATCAGCATCCCGAACGCGAGCGCGATGAGGGCCGCACCCGTGATCACATCCTCACGTCCGCCAGCGAACACGCCGAGGACGAGTACCAACCCGAGAATCAGCCCGCCCGCAATCGATCCGAGGACAACAAGGCCGATGTGGCCACGGCCACTTTCCTGCTCGCCCTCCGGAGGGTCGCCGGCCGCCGTTTCGTCGGCTGAAGCTCTCATGGCTCGACGTCGAATCCGAACATCATTCCGCTCTCGTGATGCTCGGCGATGTGGCAGTGCGCCATCCAGCGGCCGGGATTCGTGACGTCGAGGAGGATGTCGACCGTCTCGCCCGTCCGGACGAGTACGGTGTCCTTCCAAACGAGGTTCGGCTCCTCGACGCCGTCTCGTGCCAGAACGAGAAAGCGGCCCGCGCCGTGGACGTGGAACGGGTGCGGCATCGGATGATCGGAGTCCATCTCGTTGACGAGGCGGATCTTGATCTGGTCCCCCACGCGGAACTTCCAGTCGATTGCTGCGTTCGCTGCGCCCGTGTCGCGGTCGACGAGCTTCCAGCGCATGTTGGCCGGCGTCGTGAGTCGGTTCACCTCGACCATGTCGTCCTCCCATTCGATGCCCTGTGCGTGCTCGTGTCCGTGGTCCTCGGCGTGACCATGGCTCTCATCCACGGCGTGAGACGGGTCGTGGTCGTGATGCTCGTCGTGTGTCGCAGCCATGTCATGGCCTTCGTGTTCGGAGGTATCGACAAGATGCGCTGGGACGAGCTTCATGCCGCATTCCGGGCAACGATCAGGTGAGTTGCTCGTGACGTGCGGGTGCATCGGGCAGACGTAGCTCGTCGAAGGTGACTCCATCGGGAGAAGCTTCATGCCGCACTGCGGGCAGCGTCCCGGCTCGTCATTGACGACGTCGGGATGCATCGGACACGCAAAGACGGCCCCCTCGGGTACCTCGAACTCCATCTCCGCGACGAAGGCGAGGGTCTTGTCCGGGGCTGCACCCAGCAGCTGGACGATTCGATCGCGCTCGGCAACCATGTCGGCGTTAGTCCGCGCCACGGCAAACCGTTCTGCGAGCGCGGGTTCGGCTGGCTCGTCCTCGACGGTGATCGACGCCAGCCGGTACGAACGGGCAGGCGTGCGGTGCTCGAGCACGTGCTCGCCCGGATGCTCGAAGAGGACGTCGACGATGAACCGCTCGGACGGCGAGAGGAGAACCTCCTCGACGAAGCTCTCGTGCTCGTAGTGGCCGCTGTCTCCGCCGACGAGTTTCATGCGAGCTCCCGGCAACGTCACGTTGAACACGCGAGTGTTGGCGGTGTTGGTGAAGTAGAAGCGCACGACCTCGCCGCGCCTAGCGGTCGAGTTCGAGGTCTGGCTCCCCCGAGACGAGCATGACGTTGCCGAAGCGACCCATGGCGACGTGTGTGGTCTCCGAGGCGCTGAAGCCGGCGATCTTCCCGTCCTCGATGAGAACGTCGTCCAGCGTCAGGAATAGCTCGCGGTTGACGGGCGGCCAGTAGTCCGGTTCTGCCGGGACGACATGGATGTTGCCGTACAGCCCCATCTCTTGGCCGTAGTCCTCGCGGATGTGAGGGTGATACCAGTACGCGCCGGGATCGGGAACGTGCACCTGGTAGGTGAAGGTCTCACCAACGGGAATCGGAGCTTGCGTGTCGTGCGTCCCGTCGTAGCGATTCTCGAGCCGCAGGCCATGCCAATGTACGGTCGCCTCGAGGTCGCCTTCGTTCCTGACTTCGACCGTCACGGTCGCGCCTTCGGGAACCTTGAGCGTCGGCCCAGGGATCGAGCCGTTGTAGGCGAGCATTCGAACATCCGCGTCGCCGACTCGTTTAACGACCGGCCCGATGTGGAGTTCCGTTGTATCGCCGTCTGCGAGTTCCACAACGCTGGGAGCAACGGCACGTGGAAGTCCGCTTGTGTCAGTGGGGAAGTCGCTTTGGCTCTTAGTCATGTCCTGCGCCTTCTCGTTCATGAGGTCACGCTCCTCAATGGCCCACTCTCCTCAGGTTCCACCCTTGCATCGCGGCGATTGTCGACGTTGGCGGCGATACGTTCAGAGATGAACTCGGCGTCGTCCTTGACCCAACCGAGAAGTGCCGAGCCGCGCGTGTATTGCCAGTACAAGCCTAGGAAGAACAGCCCCGGATAGTCGGTGACACCGCGTCGATGACGAACTCGGCTGTCCTGGCCGAACACGGGAACGTCAATCCAGTCGTAGTCGGATCGGTATCCGGTTGCCCAGACAACCCCGTCGACCTCGAGTTCGCTTCCATCCGCGAAGGCCACCGTGCGGCCCGAGACGCCGACGACTCTTGGCTCGATCTCGACGCCACGGCGCTTCGCGGCTCGCGGACTCAAGCCGACAAGCGTTTCGCGACGTTGTGCAAGACCTCCGATGCGCGAGTCGACCGTCTTGTTGATGAGTCCGGTCTTCGTGAGCCACCAGAAGACATCGCGCCCGAACACTCGCTGCGGCAAGGGTGTCTGCCGAGTCCCAACGGCAAGGTGGACCGAGTGGGTCGCCGATAGCTCTTCGGCTATCTGGAATCCGGTATTGCCACCGCCGACGACCAATGCCGTTCCTGGGGGAACATCGCTCGGACGCCGGTAGCCCGTGCTGGGCATCTGCGCCACGTCCGGCGCGAGATCCGCTGCGAAAGCAGGCACGTTCGGGACCTGGAATGGACCGGTTGCAACCACGACCTGCTTGGACTCGAGAGTCCGTGATCCGAGGTTGAGGACGAAGCCCCCGTCGGTGGGTGCGACCGACTTCACGAGGCTGTTGAACTCGACCGGCAAATCAAATGTCGTGGCGTATCGTTCGAGGTAGCCGATGACCTCGTCGCGCTCGGGGTAACCGTCGGGATCGCCTGGGAACGGGAGACCAGGAAGGCTGTCGTACCGGCGCGGCGTGAACAGCACGAGCGAATCCCATCGGGTACGCCACGCAGCGCCGATCGAATCAGAGGCTTCGAGGATCGTGAAGCGTCGCCCTTGCTCTGCCAGGAAGTAACCGATCGCGAGGCCTGCCTGGCCCGCACCTATCACAGCAACGTCGAATCGACTGCCCAGGCTTCTCTCCATCTCATCCACCATCTCCCGCCTCACTCTCGTGGCTTCTACCCATCGGACCGGTCCATGTCACGGGCGTGCCCGGCCTGAAAGCCCTCAAACCTCGGCCGCCGCGTCGCCCCGGCGGCGAGACGACGATTCGCGAGCACCCTAACGCCCCGGCTCGCACCGGCCTCACCGGAGGCCGGGCCTGCGGCCCATGAGAGCCGGCGAGCGTCGAACGGTCCGGCGGCGTTACCGTAGGGCCACCGTGAGTGACACGCCAGCAACATTCCTATTCGCCGACATCGCCGGATTCACGGCGTTGACCGAGGCGCACGGAGACGAGCAGGCGGTGGCGGTCGTAGACGCCTTCTGCGCTGCCGTGGATGTTGAACTTCCGGCTGGTGGCACCCGCGTCAAGTCGATCGGTGATGCGGTGATGCTGCGCGTCCCCGATCCCGGCGACGCGATTCTGCTCGGGCTCCGCATGACCCGAGACGTGCTTCGCGAGAACGGCATGTTTGGCGTGAGAGTCGGTCTCCATTATGGAACCGCCGTCGAACGGGAAGGGGACTACTTCGGCGCGACAGTTAACCTCGCCGCACGTGTCTCCTCGCTTGCGGGCGGGGGCGAGGTGCTGATGACCGGGAAGACGGCGGTGCTCGTCCCCGACCTCGATGGCGTCCTGTTCGAGTCGCGCGGCAAGCACGACCTCCGCAACATTGCCGAGCCGGTCGAGATCTTCGCGGCGCTGCGGGCCAGCGACGTGGGAGCCGACGAGCTGCCGATCGACCCGGTCTGCCGGATGGCCGTCGATCCTGACCGCGTAGCTGGACGGCTCACTTACGAGGGGACGGTGTACTACTTCTGCTCCTTGCCGTGTGCTGGTCACTTCGCGAGCTATCCCGAGCTCTTTGCAAGAGCGACGCATTAGCCGAATTTACGTCCAGTCCCAACGCTCAACTGCTCCGGATGCCGGGACGAGCGAGAGGATAAGCACCGCACATCGGTGCGCGACGCGGATACGGAGGTGCCGTCCTTCCGGACCCCCCGGATCACGCGGCTCGCCCCGTTGCGTCGGCTCGGTTGTCGACGAGCCTGATTGCGCCCATCGGGCAGGCGCTGGCCGCTTCCACCGCGGCCTCGGCGTCCGTCTCCCCGACACGAGCGACCGCGATCAGGTCGTCCGACAGTTCGAACAGGTCCGGTGCTACGTCGATGCACGTTCCGTAGGCGCTACACAGTGAGCGGTCGATCTCTATCCGGTACACGAGTGTTGCCTCCTTTGGTTGCGGGGACGAGTGCTCGCCAGCCGGCCGCGGCGGTGACCGCGCCGACGGCCCCGCCATAGAGCGCGAGCGCCCAAGGCCTGCCGCCATCGGTTCCGGCCGCGAGGCCATGGACGGTGGCGAGCGCGAAGACTGCATACGTGAGCCAGTGCAAGCGTCGCCAGGCCCGGACGCCGATGCGGCGCCTGAGTGCGGACGAGGCGTACACGAGGAGCATGAGTTCCGCGGCGAGTACCCCGAAGGCCGACCACAGCGGCCGGTACGGGACGAGGCCGGGCACGAAAAGGGCTGCGACCGAGATGCGGACAGTGCTGTCGAGGACGAGCGCGGATGCGTGAAGCGCGATGAAGCCGAGCCCGAGCATGGCGAGGAAGCGGTGCAGATCGGCTACGACCGCAGCCTTGAGCGCGGCGCCGAACGGGCGTGCCTTGAGCACGATCCCGGCCAGGACGGACGACGTCAGGAGCGCATACGCGAGGAGCCCACTGGCACGCGCGAGGATCCAGAAGGTCGGATCGGACCTCACGCTAGTCCTCCCGCGAGGAGCACATCTCTTGCCGAGGTCACGAGAACGGTCGGGATCCCGGCCAGTTCGGCCTCGTCGAGCGCGCGCCGCGAATCACCCGCGAGGAAGAGCGTCTTCGCGAGCACTTCGGCCTCGGCTGCGGAGCTAGCCGCGACGGTCACTGTCAGCACGTCGCCCTCCGCAGGCAATCCGGTTGCCGGATCGATCAAGTGGTGTCGCGCTTCACCGTCGCGCACCCAGGTGCGGCGATCTCGGCCGCTGGTTGCCACTCCGCCGTCGTCGAGGCCGAGCGTGATCTCCTCGTCAGCCGCCTCGACGGCGATCGGCCACACCCGGCCAGAGGCAGCGATGTCGCCGCCGGCGTTCACGAGCGCCGGGCCAGCCTCCGCGAGGACGGCACGGACGCGGTCCGCCGCCCAACCCTTCGCGATTCCCCCGAGGTCGAGCCGGTATCCGGGCTCGATCGCGACTTGACCTGCAGCATGATCGATCGCGACTGCGCCTCCCATGCGGGCCGGCGCGGTCGCGGATGCGGGGCCGTCGTCGTCGATTAGCTCGAAAGAGCGGTCGTACCCGGCCGCGACGACCGCGGCGTGCACGGTCGGGTCGAACCGGCCGCAGCTGTCCTCCCGTGCCTCGACGGCAAGCTCGATCACCTCGAATAGCTCGGGGCCGACGTGGCGCGCGCCCGCCTCGTTGAGGCGCGAGAGCTCCGAGTCCGGCCGAAAGCGGGAAAAGATCCCCTCGAGGCGCCGGAACTCCGCCTCGGCTTCCATCAGAAGAGACGGGTCGCCGCGCGTCGAGCAGGAGCTCGACCTCGGTGCCCATCGCTCTGAACGCATGCCGGAGCATCACGAGGTCCGCGTCGTGGTGAGAGGCGGGAGGGTGACCACTCGCACTGAGGCTGCCGGCGCCGCACTCCGACGCGCGGAGAGGCGGGCGACGAGGGCTGCGTCCGCGTTCAGGCGTCGCTGGTAAAGGACGAGCGCAGCGGATCGGGCCGCCGGCGCGGACGACGATGTCTGTGCCCACGGGTGGGCGGCGATGCCGGCCCAGGCGAGGAAGAGTCCGAGGATCGACCCGGCGAGCGCGTACAGCTTGGGCGTGTGATCAGTCGTCACGGCCCGCGTCCTCGTGGTCGTTCTCGAAGCTGTGGGACGGTGCGGAGGTCACCGAGGGAGCGTGCCGGTACACGGTGGTGACGGTCGCGGGCCGAGTGGCAGTCGCGTGCGCGAGCTGTTGGCGCAGCGACTGCTCGAAGCGATCGAGTTTCTTGAGCCTGAACGCGATCGCGGGGTCGGAGGCCGTCGCCGCACTAGCAGGTCGTCCCAACGCGACCGTGCGGGAGACTGCCAGCAGTCCGGCAACGAACGCGGCAGCGAGCATGACGACGATGGGGAACGCGTGCTTGCGGGGCATCGGAATCCGTCCTTTCCGTTCGATGCCCCGACCGTAGGTGGACGCCGGTTAACCGCGGGCGCGCGGAAGGTAAATCAAGTCCAAGCCGAGGTAAGGATTCGGCTTTCCACCGATGCTGCCGGCAACCGACGATGCGACGATCTGCGCATGGACATCCTGCTCGTCGAGGACGAGGACGCGATCGCGGAGCCTCTCGCAGCGGGTCTCCGCCGCGAAGGATTCAGCGTCGAAAGGGTCGCGACTGGCGCGGGCGCGCTGGCTGCGGAACCGGCCGATCTCGTGTTGCTCGACCTGAGGCTTCCGGACATCGACGGGACGGAGGTATGCCGGGTGCTCCGTTCCCGGTCCGACGTTCCGATCATCGTGGTCACCGCAAAGGGAGAGGAGGTCGACCGTGTGGTGGGCCTCGAGCTCGGCGCGGACGACTACGTGGTCAAGCCGTTCGGATTCCGGGAACTACTCGCTCGGATCCGTGCCGTGCTGAGGCGCACTCGTCCGGAGTCCTCGGGCAGCCGGCTCGTGGCCGGGGGGCTCGTGGTCGACCTCCCCTCGCGGCGCGCGACGCTCACGGGCGAGGATCTCGCCCTGACCCCGAAGGAGTTCGACCTCCTCGCGCTTCTCGCATCGGAGCCCGGCACCGTAGTGAGCCGCGAGCACCTGCTCCGCGAGGTGTGGAAGACCGACTGGTACGGGTCGACGAAGACGATCGACGTTCACGTCGCGTCGGTGCGGAAGAAGCTCGGCGATCCCCGTTGGATCGAGACGGTGCGCGGTGTCGGGCTCCGGCTCGCTCCGCAGCCGTGAAGCGACGCCTTCTCGCGAGCTACTTGGGCGTGGCGGTGCTTGTCCTCGTCCTGCTCGAGGTTCCCCTCGCGATCTCGTATGCGCGAGCGGAACGACAGGGGCTCACGGACAAGGTCGAACGGGACGCAGTCGCGCTTGCGAGCCTCGTCGAGGACTCGCTCGAACGAGGGTCTCCTGTGCCCGCCCGGGTTCGGCGGATCGCACGGAACTACGCTGCCGACACTAGCGCCCGCGTGATCGTCACCGACGACCGTGGGCGACGACTCGTCGACTCGGCGCCGAACGGCACAACGGACTTCTCCTCGCGTCCGGAGATCGTGAGCGCCCTCAATGGTGAGATCGCGACGGGCACGCGTTCCTCTCGGACGCTCGGCACCGACCTGCTGTACGTCGCCGTTCCCGTCGCTTCGAGCGGTGTCGTGCACGGTGCCGTCCGGATCAGCTACCCGACGTCCGCAGTCGATGCTCGCATTCACCGCTACTGGACGGTCCTCGCGGTTATCGCGGCGGTCGTGCTCGCGGTCGCGGCCACGGTCGCTGCGGTGCTCGCCCGTTGGGTCACCCGCCCCCTGGATCGTCTCGAGCAGGCCGCCAACGCGGTCGGCAGCGGGGATCTCGCGGCCCGTGCTCCAGCCGAGGGCCCACCCGAGGTGCGGCGTCTCGCGGAGACGTTCAACACGATGGCGTCGGAACTGGATGCGCTGCTCCGCTCGCAGGACGCGTTCGTCGCCGATGCGTCCCACCAACTGCGAACACCGTTGGCCGCGCTCAGGCTCCGACTCGAGAACCTCGAGCCCGACGTCACGGATCCTGGAAAGGAGGATCTGTCAGGAGCACTGCGTGAGGTCGAGCGGCTCTCCGCGCTCGTCGACGGCCTGCTGACGCTCGCGCGAGCCGATCGCGCTCACAGCGCCCCCTCGGCGATCTCGCTCGGCCCACTCGTCGAGGAGCGGGCCGAAGCCTGGTCGGCGCTCGCAGACGAGAGGGATGTCGGCTTGCAGCTGGAGCTCGAGGGCGACGTCGTGGCCCTCGCGACTCCGGGGCGCGTCGAGCAGGTTCTCGACAACCTCCTCGCCAACGCGATCGACGCGTCGCCGGCCGGCGCGACGATCACTCTCTCAACCCGCTCCGTCAACGGCTGGGCCGAGTTGCACGTCGCTGACGAGGGTCGGGGGCTGACCGAGACCGAGCGGAGCCGCGCGTTCGACCGCTTCTGGCAGGGCGCACGAGGGACGGGACGGATTCGGCCTGGGGCTCGCGATCGTCCGGCGACTCACGGCGGCGGACGGAGGAGATGTCCAGCTCAGAGCCGGGCGCCCCGGTGGCCTCGAAGCCGTTGTCCGGCTGCACCGGGGCTGAGCGGCGAGCGTCGTTCGGCTGGTGTCCGCCCGAGAAGCACCAACCACCGAGGACATCGAGAAAGTGGGAGGTTCCTGTCGCCCCGCCCTGCCTACTCGGCCTCGGCGGACAGGTCACGGATCGTGGTCACGGTGGCAAAGTTCAGGCACGCCGAGGGTCAGCCGTGTCGCGTCAGACGGGACGCCGGAGCGAACTCGATGACCGGTCAGGCCACCAAGGTCGTGGCCGTAACTGCGAAGCGCCGGTGCAGTCGGATAACTGAGAAGGCCCGCCGGAGGCGGGCCTTCTCGATCGACACACGGCTGGCTATGCGCGTGTGGTCTTAGGTGACCTTGAGGGTCAGATGGTTGTCGTCGGGGGCCTGCTTGACCATCGTGATGTGGTAGATGCCCTTCGCCTTGAGCGTCAGCTTTGCGCCGACGCGCTCGATCTTGGTGCCGCTCGGGCCTTTGACGATCAGCGCCGCCTCGTCGAGGTTGAGGAGCGTCACCGGTCCAACCCGCGAGAGTGACTTCGCGTACTGCCGATGATTCGGTCCTCCGCCGACGTAGAACCAGTGACAACCCGGGTCTTTCATCGCGACGATCAGCGGGCCTTTGCTCGACGAGCCGGCCGCGGCGCTCGTCGCCACTGCTGAAGCCACGAGGGCCAGAATTGCGACCGAGATGAGTGTGAACTTGCGCATAGCCTCTTACCTCCGTCATTCGTGTCGATTACTCCACGCATCTGACAGGAACAGGAGGGTGGCCACCTCGGGGTGGTCTCGGACTCCGGGTACGGGGAACTACGGATTCGGACGGGCCAACTTGAGCGTCAAGAGTGCGAGCACGAGGCTCCCCCGCCAAGAGAGAGAGGAACGGGTCGCGGATGGCCGCTCTTCTCCGCACCCTGGCCGGAAGCGGCAGAAACGTCCAGGGTACGGCCGCGCCCGCTCACTCTCTCCCGATGCTACGACGCTACGCCGGTCGAACACCGCAGTCAACCGGACGCACCGCCGTGTTTGGGCTGCATCGGATCCGCACTCGATATCGGCGTTGAACCCGATGCACGGCCCTAGCGCCGGGCACCTCGCGAGAGGAGGGCTGGCATAGGGTTCCTGCGTGGCATCTCGCGCGTCACAGCCGACGCAGTCCCTTCCCACCGCGCTGTCGCAGGCGCTGATCGCGTTCACGATCGAGTTCGACAACGAGTTCGAGCACCGGGTCGAACACCACACCGGCAATAAGAAGGGAAGCGGGGTGTGGCTCACGTCCATGGTGATGTGGTCGAACTTCATGCGGCTGATCCCGGCCAACGGCGTACCCCTGAGCGCGGTCGAGGCGAACGGCCGGATCACGAACTTCGGCGGCCTGCAGCGCTGGGGGTACATCCGCGTCGAGCCGGCGGACCAGACGGTCCACCCCGAGCCCGGCGGCCGGCGCGCACAAGAGGTGTGGCGGCCGCTCGCCGACGAGATCGAAGAGCGGTGGCGCGAGCGGCTCGGCGACGCCGCGGTCAACGAGCTTCGCCAGGCGCTCTCGAGCGTCGCCGACCCTGAGCTTCCGCTGTACTTGCCGGTGCTCGGATACGCCGACGGCATGCGTGCCGGTCATGTCCGCGCCGCACCCGGCGCGGTGGCCGAGGACCTCGCCGCGTTGCTGTCGCAGGCGCTACTCGCCTTCACTCTCGAATATGAGGACGAGTCCGACCTCTCGCTCGCGTTGTGCGCGAACGTGGTGCGAGTGCTGTCCGTCGACGGTGTTCCGGTGCGGGACCTGCCGGGCCGCTCGGGCGTCTCGAAGGAGGCAATTACGGCGGCGGTCGGCTTCCTCCAACGGAGCGGGTACGTCGCCGTCGAACCCGACCCCGCCGGAGGTGCCAAGCTCGTGCGCCTGACCGAACAGGGCCTGTCGGCACAGGCAAAGCACGCCCGTCTGGCCAAGGCTGTCGAGCAGCGCTGGCGAAAGCGCCTCGGTGCCGGCTTCGATCGACTGACCAAAGCGCTCATCACCGGCCCGCAACTCGCGCTCGGCCTGAGGCCTTATCCGGACGGTTGGCGGGCGATGCGCAACCCGTACAGGGCGCGAACCGAGGCCGTGCTGGCCGACCCGGCATCGGCTCTGCCGCGGTACCCGATGGTCCTGCACCGCGGCGGTTACCCCGACGGAAGCTAGGTCGGCCACGGTCAAGTGAGCAGCTCGTTGCCGCCCCGAATGGTGCCGGTCAACTGGCCGGTTGCGCGGAGGGCCAACGGCGCTCACTTGACCGAGCGTGGGGGGTCGTTGACGACGATACGGACGCTGCAAAGGAGCGAAGTTGGCTCCGTGATCACGTGACGCGCCCGAGATCGCGTTCGAGCTCGTGCTCGAGCGCCCGAAGCTCGCGGCGTAGCGGCATCTTCGACGCTCTGTCGGTGTGCAAAGTGTCCAGAGCGCAAGCCAGGAAACAGGCCCCTCCGAGCGACGTGTTCCAGTTGGCCGCGGCCAGATCGAGGACCGAGCCGGTCGAGGGAACGACGTAGCCCGCGACCGCCGCGATTCCGAAGAAGATGCAGCCGAGCAGGTTGACGGCTGGCTGCCACCACCCTTCTCCACGACGGGCCGGCAACCACCCATGCCATCGGCGTCGCGGCGAGCCGGCGTAGGCGATCGTGCCTGAGACGAGGAAGCAGATCGACCCTCGCCAATCGGGCCGCCAAACCAGCCTGTCGTACTCAGTGCTCGTCAAGGCGACGTGCATCGCCTGGTAGGTGGTGACGTTGAAGAACAGCGTGCCGGCTGACTGGACGATCGCGGACCACCATGCCGCGCGTCCTCCGCCACGCATACGCCGCTCGGGCCACGCCAGCCAGCTCTGAAGCGCGCCGCCTGTCGTGAACAGGATCGAGCCGACGAAGAACGTGACGGCGTCAGCCGTCTCGCCGACTAGCTGCGCATAACCAGGGAACGGGCCGATGAGGAAGCACGCCGACCCGAGGGCGAAGAAGAGCGCCATCCAGCGTCGGCGAGTCATGGATCGCATCCTCGCTCACGCGGGTCCGTAGTTCGCGATAGCCGGTAGAGATGCGTGGCGTGCCCGAGTGTGCGGGACTGTCTCTTGAGCGGAGAAGTCGGATCGGATGGGCAGCGTTTGGGGGTCGCTTCGACGGTTGGCCCTATGCGACTTGTAAACCCTGCTTCAGCGTCACCTCCACGCGGTCTCCCTCTGCTTCATCTCGAAGGACGGCTCGTGCGGGCCGGCATCGAGCCGGAATGGCGGGTACTCGCGGGTCATGAACGCCCCATAAGCAACGACGCGGAGCACCCAGCGGTTGAGGCCGAGCACGAGATCGAAGATCTCTGCTGGGTACCGGTCCTTGAACAGCAGCAGGACGCCGGCGACGAGCACGAGGATGCCGACCAGTCCGAGCGACCATCCGACCCCGGCGAAGATCCCCGCAATGCAGAACTGCGGGATGCCGAGCAGCCACCACCCGATGAGGGGGAGGCCGCGGCGCAGGTTTTCCGGGTAGTCGATCTCGAGCCGCGCCGGGTACTCGGGCACGTCCGCGAGCGTGAACGGCGGGTACTCGTCGGTTCCGAGGGCACCGAAGGTGTAGAAGGCGACCCGCCACGACCAGCGCAGCACGCCGACGTTGAAGCCGAAGATCCCCCTCGGGTAGCGCCCGCTGAACAGCACTGCGAAGAACGCGATCACCGACAGCACGACGAACGCGAGCCAGAGAAAGAAGAGCACGATGTAGTGAGGAATTGCGAGAAGCCACTTGACGAGCCACAACCATCGGCTCAGGTGCGGCGCCAGTTCGCCCTCAAGGGCAACCGGCGGCCTTCCCATCGCGACTTGCATGACAAACCACCTCCTGGGGCCAGGTTCCCTGCAACGGCCGCTCGCGCCATCGGGGAGAAGCACGCGTCGCGATGTGAGCAACTACCGATTCACGGCTCCTCGTGCTCGCCGCCACCTCCCGCGCTTAGCGACATTCCCGAACCCTCGCGCACGTAACAGTCCTCGCTCCTGAAGATCGTCAGAGGCGGCGGTCGGCAACCCGGTTCGAATCGGGGTCGTCCCGGATGCGCTCGGGCGCGGCATGCGCAAACGTGGGAAGCGGAAAGGAGGCATGAGATGCCAGCGGTAGCGAGTCCTACTGAAGCTCCGTCGTGCCTGGCAGTGATGCGCCGCGTTCTTCCGCCTGGGAGGCGGAGGCTGATCGTGTACTCGGTCGACCTTCGCTCGATGGGCGGCGACCATCCGTTCTCCCGAGAAACGTTCAGTCGCCGCGATGACGCTGAGCGATTCATCGACGAGTTCCGCAGAGATGACCCAGAGCTTGGGAGTGCCCTGCGGATCAAGGAGCACGAGCTCGAGGCGGGCGGGGACAACTAGCAGACGGATCGGGGTTTTCCGCGGATGCGCGCGCGAGCCGCACTTTGCAGCATTGATTTGAGAAGGGAGGTGTGCCATGTCGAGCATTCCGCACCCGCCCGCCGGGGCTGCTCAGGAGCAGAGCTGGGCCTCGCTGCTTCGTCTCAAGGAAGTCTGGGCGTCGCTCGCGATCACCGCGATGTGGATCGCGGTCGCGGTGACGGCCGTCTGGGGGTCGGACTTCGTGGCGTCGAGCAACGATGGCAACAGCACGACCATTCCGTCAGGGATCTTCGTCGGGCTGTTCGCGACCATCGGTACGTGGGCGCTCGCGAAGTACGCCTTGGGCGACGCACGCAAGGAGCATTGACTCCATTCGTGACCAGGATCGCGGGGGAACCCAGAGGGGCTATCCCGCGATCCTGTGTTCTCGCCGCCCAGTGTGCTGCCGTCGTGATGGTGGGTGTTGCAGCGTTTCAGCTCGCACTCGTCGTCGGTGCGCCGTGGGGCGCGTTCACGCAAGGAGGCGAGTCGGAAGGCGCGCTCGATGCATCTGGACGAGTGGTTGCGGCGGTTTCCTGCGCGATCCTGCTCGTCATGGCTGCTGCCATCCTGGCGCGGGTGCGCGAGGGTCCTCTCAAGAACGCTCCGGTGAAACTCGTGACTGCCCTCGCTTGGTTCACGACGATCTATTCCGCCCTCTCGGTTGTCCTCAACCTGGCTACGCAGAGCTCGTCCGAACGCGACGTGTTCGCGCCGACGGCGATCCTCCTTCTCGTGCTGGTCGTGACCGCGATGGCCGGGCCTCGATCGGCCCGTTAGCCCCCGTCCTGGGGTAGTCATCGCGGTGATCGCGACCAGCGTGCTCGTCATCGGCGCGGCGTTGGCCGTGGCGGCCGACGGCAAGATCTACGTCGCGTTCTTGAACACCACCGATCAGGAATCGGGCCGTGACGACTACGAGGTTGTCCAGGTCAATCCGGCCACAGGCGCCCCGGTTGCCGCTCCGGTCAAAGTCGCGACCGTCATCGACGGGCTCTTCGATTTCCCGTGGGCGTTGGGGAGCCAGACATACCAAGACAGCCTCTTCCGCACCTGGGCGGCCGGCAACATCACGGCCGATCCGACCGATGCCGAGCATCTTGCAGTCGTCTGGTCGGACATGCGCAACACGGCCGGCATCCCGTTCGCGCCCTTCGCCGACCCGTACACGGTGACGACGAACTCCGACGTGGTGGTGAGCCAGTCTTTCGACGGCGGTGCCACGTGGTCGACCCCGACGGCGCTCACACTTGCCGGGGATCAGTTCATGCCGTGGGGCGCTTACGACACGCAAGGGGTGCTGCGGATAGGCACTTTCGACCGTAGCTACGACCCGGCGAATCACGAGTACGGCTATACCCTCGCAACCGAGACGGCTTCGGGGTCGCTGTCGTTCGGTACGGCCGAAGTGACGACGGAGCGGTCCAACCCGACATCGGGCGACCGCTGGTTCGCGGCGACGCTCAATCCGAGCTTCCCGTTCGCAACGACCTTCCTCGGCGACTACTCGAACATCGCCGCGACGCCCGACGGTGGTGTCGTCGCGTACTGGACCGACATGCGTGAAGACACGACCTTCGCGGGTGCGACACGCAAGGGCGAGGACGCGTACTTCGCCAGGATAGGACCGTAAGCACGTCCGGCGCGCCCGTCTACGTGCGGGCGCGCCGGACCGGTCTCCCGACAACGTTCTCATCCCGTTCTGCCGGGCGTGCGCTACACGCGAATTCGCCGACGACGCGCCCGCGAGCGCTGCATCGCCTCGCGCTCTGAGTCGCGACGTCAGAGCTGAGGCGGGCTGCGAGCGTGACTCGAGCAGCCTCACGTGATCAGGCGGGCGGTGATTCATCAAGGACGTCTCGGCGGGGCGAGCTCCGCTTGACATGTGACTCTTTGGTCACCTATTGTGGAGACGTGACCGACGACGACCGGGTTTTCAAGGCGCTCGCCGACCCGACGCGGCGCCTCCTGCTCGACCGGCTCTTTGCGCGTGACGGCCGCACGCTCACCGAGCTCGAGTCTGAGTTGGAGATGACCCGGTTCGGCGCCATGAAGCACCTGCGCGTGCTCGAGGATGCCGGTCTCGTCGTCACGCGCCGCCAGGGACGGCAGAAGCTCCACTTTCTCAACCCGGTGCCGATCCGCGTGATCCACGACCGGTGGATCGACAAGTACAGGGAGCGCCAGGTTTCGGCGCTCATCGACCTCAAGACTCGATTGGAGGAGAGCGCATGACTACCGCGACCGTAACGACCACGCAGGTCTACCAACTCTTCATCAAGGCAACCGCCGAGCAGGTGTGGGACGCGATCACGAAGCCCGAGTTCACGACCAAGTACTTCTTCGCCTCCCGCGTCGAAATGGCTGACGGCAGGCGCCTCGCTTACGGTCCCAACGGCGAGCTCTGGGGCGACTCGGCGATCATCGAGGAGGACCCGCCGCGCCGGCTCGTCCACGAGTGGCAGGGCCTCTACGACCCCGACCTCGCGGCGGAGGAGCCCAGCCGTGTCACCTGGGAGATCGACCCGCAGGACGACGGTGTCACCAAGCTGACGCTCGTCCACGACCAGCTCGAGGGTGCTCCCAAGACGGCCGAGTCGGTGGCAGGCGGCTGGATGTTCGTCCTCAGCGGGCTCAAGACGCTGCTCGAGACCGGCCGCCCTCTCGCCGGCTGAGGGAGAGAGGTGCGGAGCGGGCGTGATCCCCGCTCCGCACCTGAGCCGGGAGCGAAGTGATGGCGCGATCGTCGTTGGCTACGGCACCGGTCTCCGCTGACAAGGAGACTTTGGCGAGCGCCGAATCTCAAGACGCACCTCGACCTACGGGGCCTGCGGTGACTTTGGCCGTACCGCACGGTCTAGGCCATAACGATGTTGTGATCGTCGCGGAAAGGAGACCTGATGAACCTGCCACCGATCGTCTCGCCAACGGAGTGGAAAGCCGCGCGCGAGAAGTTGTTGGTGAAAGAGAAGGAGGTCACACGGGCGCGCGACGCGCTCGCCGCCGAGCGCCGACGGATGCCGTGGATGGCCGTCGAGAAGGAGTATCGGTTCGAGGGTCCGAACGGCCCGGCAAGCCTCGCGGACCTGTTCGAGGGCCGTCGCCAGCTGATCGTCTACCGCGCCTTCTACGCGCCCGACATAACCACCTACGCCGAGGGAGGCGCGTACCCAGAGCGAGCCTGCGTGGGCTGCTCCCTGGTCGCCGACCAGGTCGCACATCCAGCCCACCTAAACGCCCGCGGCACGACGCTCGTCTTCGTCTCGCGTGCACCCCAGGCCGAGATCAAGGGTCTGAAGGCACGCATGGGATGGGATCCGATCCCCTGGTACACGCTGACGGACGACTTCGACGCCGACTTTGGGGTCGACGAGTGGCACGGCACGAACGCCTTCTTCCGAGACGGCGACCGCATCTTCCGCACCTACTTCCTGAACAACCGCGGCGACGAGGCGATGGGGAGCACGTGGAGCTATCTCGACATCACCGCGCTCGGACGCCAGGAGGAGTGGGAGGACTCACCCGAGGGCTACCCACAAACACCGCCGTACACCTGGTGGAACTACCACGACGCGTACTGAGAGGCTGCCGCCCGGCGAGCTCGGTGCAGGATCAGATGGAGGTCGCAGATCTCGTGCCAGCAACTACTGCCATCGCGAAGCCTCGCGGAACACAGCGGAGTTGCGATCTCGATGAACGAAGTTTGACACCTTCTATAGGCGTTCGTGCGCGTGCGGCTGAGGTTACGCAGGCGTCCACCCTGGCTTGCGCGCATCCGCGGCCCGATCACTACTGAAGTGCCGCGTGTGCCTCCGCTCCCCAGCGTGCGACGAGCTCTGCAGCCGGTACCGCCTCGGCCAGCGAGTAGGCCTGCCCGGCCCACAGGTTGATTCCATCGGCATCTGCCGCGGCGCGCGCGGCTGCGCGAAGCGGCGCGGTGAGGTAGTGGACTTGCGGGTAAGCCTTCGGAGCCGCGGCGTCGTGGTCACGCATAGAAACGGTTAACGATTCCCCGCGCGCGGCGTCCGCTGAAGGCGCGTGTCAACGCGGTTGGCGCGGCACCGGCGAACGCTGCCCGGTGTGGTGCGCTCGTCCCGGCCTCTGGGGTCAGCATCAGGCCGCTCCCTATCTGAGCGGCCGATGCACCCGCAGCGATGACGCCCGCGACTCCCACGCCGTTGGCTATCCCGCCCGCAGCCACGAGCGGCAGATGGGTCGCGTTGCGGACGAGCTGAAGCAGGGCAAGGAGGCCGATGGGCGCCTCGTCGGTGTCGTCGAATGAGCCTTGGTGACCGCCCGCCTCTGCTCCTTGCACGACGAGTGCCTCAACGCCGGCCGCGGCCGCGGCCGTTGCCTCCGTTGGAGTCGTCACCGTGCACCAGACAGCGATTCCGCTGCTCTGTAGCTGCGCGACGATCGAGCGGTCGGGACACCCGAATGTGAACGACGCCACGGCTGGCCGCTCGCGTGTGACGAGCTCGAGTTTTCCTTCCCACCCGTCGTCGCCCCAGCGTGCTTCCCCACATGCGACGCCGTAGCGCTCCGCCTCGGCCGCGAGCCTGGCGGCGTAAACACCTACCGCCGCCTCGTCCTCCATCAGTTGGGTCGGGAAGAAGACATTGACGCCGAATGGTCGCCTCGTTTTCGCCCGCACCTGCTTGATCTCCCTGCGAACTTCGTCGACCGTCTTGTAGCCGGCAGCGATGAAGCCGAGTCCGCCAGCGTCGGAGACGGCCGCTGTGAGCTCTGGCGTCGACGAGCCTCCTGCCAGCGGCGCGCCGACCACTGGAGTCTCCATCACCGACCTGAATGCGTCCACGTTCATGATCGCTCCCGGTCGCAAACATTGCCCGCGACGGACCGGGGAAGCAACCGTCCGTAGTTAGTTGGCGATGGTTGTCACGCGGTCGCTCGACGTCACGCTCTCCACGCCGAAGCCGAAGTAGGCACGTCCACCAGTCGGCAGGTTTACGCTGCCGCAGTGGCGCAGCGGCCGATCTTGACCCCGGATCGCCGTCTGCGGGTCTTCGTCTCCTCGACGCTGCGCGAGCTCGCACAGGAGCGTGTCGCCGCACGCGAGGCGATCTCGTCGCTGCACCTCGCTCCCGTGCTCTTTGAGCAGGGTGCGCGTCCGCACGCACCGCGTGACCTGTACTCGGCCTACGTCGATCAGTGCGACGTCTTCGTCGGAGTCTACTGGCAGAGCTACGGCTGGATCGCGTCGGGGAGTGCGATCTCGGGCCTCGAGGACGAGTTCAACCTCGGCCAGGGCAAGCCGATGCTCCTTTACGTCAAGGAGCCGGCACATGAGCGCGAGGACCGCCTCGTCTCGCTCATTCGTCGGATCGAGGAGGAAGCCGGCTCCGCCTACCGGACGTTCACGACGGCGCAGGAGCTTAGGGGCCTCGTGGGCGACGACCTCGCGCTCCTCCTGACCGAGCGGTTCCACGCGGATGCAGACCCGCCCGAGCAGCGATCCGGGCTACCCGCTCGCACGACGTCGTTCGTCGGACGGGACGACGAGCTCGGCGAGCTCCTGCGGCTCGTCGAGCGGAGCGACGTACGGCTCGTCACCCTGACTGGCCCAGGGGGGATCGGGAAAACGCGACTCGCCCTCGAGGCGGCTCGCCGGCTCGCTCCGAAATTTGCCGACGGTGCGGTGTACGTCCCGCTCGACCGCCTCGCGGATCCGGATTTGGTGCCGGCGGCCATTGGCGACGCCGTCGGGCTCTCGTCGCTCGGTCCGGATCAGGAGTTCGGTCTCGCCCGACGACTTCGCGACCTGCACCTTCTGCTCCTGCTCGACAACTTCGAACATCTGCTCGCCGCGGCTCCGCTCGTCACGCGGCTGCTGGAGACGAGCAGCTGGCTTGAGGTGCTCGCCACCAGCCGTGAGCCGCTCCGGCTGCAGGGCGAGCACGAATACGGCGTTCCGCCGCTCGCCAGTGCTGCCACGCTCTTTAGGGAGCGCGTCACCGCCGTGCGTCCGAGCGTCATCTGGGACGAGGAGAACATCCGCGCGGCGCACGAGATCTGCCGGCGCGTCGACGGGTTGCCGCTCGCGGTCGAGCTCGTCGCGGCCGCCGCGAAGATGTTGCCGCCGCGCGCTCTCGTCGAGCACGTCAAGTCGTCGCTCGACGCCCCTGTGAGCGGTCGTCGTGACGCCCCTGCCCGCCAGCAGACGGTGCGGGCGACGATCGACTGGAGTTATCAACTCCTCGCAGATCACGAGCGCGATGTCTTCGAACGGCTCGGGGCATTCGGCGATTCGTTCACGATCGAAGCTGCCCGGTCGGTCGTGGGTGGCGACGCGCTGGCCGTGCTGTCCTCGCTCTCCGCACTCGTTGACAAGAGCCTGCTCGTGCACGCAGCGTCCGAGTCTGAGACTCGTTTTCGGATGCTTCAGGTCGTGTCCGAGTATGCGGCCGAGCGTCTCGGCGGCCGCCCGGACGCCGACGCGATCCGCATCGCCCACGCGGACCACTACGCCGACGTCGCCCGTGCTGCGTACGCAGGCCTTCGTGGAATCGAGCAGCGCGGTTGGAAGGAGGTCCTCGATCTCGATCGCGAAAACGTGCGTCGGACGCTGGTCGAGCTCGAGCAGGTCGGGCGTCTCGACGACGCCGCGGGTCTCGTGTGGTCGATGCTGCTCTATTGGCTGACGGGGCGATACCTCGAAGGACGGAAGCTCGTCGGCCAACTCCTCGGTGCGCAAGGCGAACTCTCCGATGCGTCTCGAGCTCGTCTGCAGACGGTCGGCGGCGTTCTCGCAGCGCTGCTCTCGGACATCGCGACCGCGCATGCCGAGCTCGGCGCCGCGGTCGAGTGGTTCGACACGCATGACGACGACGAAGGACGTGCTACCGCGCTGGTCGGGCTCGGTCTCGCGACTGCGCCGATCGACGTCGACCGCGCTCGCGAGCTCATGCGTGAGAGTGCTCGCCTCTTCGCAGGTTTCGGCGATGCGTGGGGAGAGGCGATCGTGCTCGGCGCTCTCGGGTGGCTCAACACAGGCCGCAGCGACTTCGCGGAGGAGACGCTTTTCGAGCGGGGGTATTCGCTGGCGCGCTACGTAGATGACGAGGTTTCGACGGCGCATAACGGCACGAATTTGGCGGAGCTCCACCTCGCCCTCGGACGCCCCGACGAGGCCCGCGAGGTGCTGGAAGTTGCACTGGACGCGTTCGAGGCGGTGCGGCTATACGACGGGCTGTCCTACGGGCTCGAGGCGGCTGCCGGGCTCACGCTGACGGACAGTCGGGCAGAAGCGGCTGCCCGCCTGCTGGGAGCTGCGGACGGGCTCAGGGACGAGGTCGGAGTGCCGATCTGGGGGCCGCGTCTCACCCGTTTCGAGTCCCTCGTCGCAACCGCGCGAGAAGCGCTCGGAGACGAGCTCTTCGACAGGCTCTGGGCCGAGGGTCGTGCGCTCGACTATGACGGAGCGCTCGAAGCTGCGCGGGGCGCTCTCGAACCGACCACGCCGGGCGGTACTTCGTAGGCGGCTCACGCGTGTCCTTGCCGCGACTTCCCGCGCGCGCGTCACGCGCTCGCGCGCGGGACCTCGCACCCTCTGAGTAGCAGGCGCCTCGCGGAGCAGCTTCGACGGGGCATCGGGGAATGCGCGGTGCTGTGCGTCGGGGTTAATTGCGTATACACCGGCACTACTAAGTACCGGGATCGGTGCCGGGTTCGCCGCGCGGTTGGCTGACCCTCCGATGTGGTGTTACGCGAATCGACCCCCCGTCGCAATCACGTCGGTCAACGCTCCGGCTTCTCGAGATCGTCGAGCCGTGCGTGAAGAGCACTCAGCTCTCGTAGAACCTCAGTCTCGAATGCCTGCTCACGCCGTTCTTCCGGCTCTTCGTCCTCCCTGATGAAGAGCGAGGAGACAGCTGCAGTTGTCATTGCCAGGAGACCGAACCCGCACAACATGAGACCTGCTGCGATCAGTTTGCCCCACGACGTGTGCGGCAGCCCCCCGACAAACCCCACGGTCGTCATAAGCGAGAGCGCCCACAGCACTCCGTCGCCGTAGTCGCTGACGGTTTCAGTCTCGATGGCCGCGAACCCGCCGCCGGCTAGTAGCACCGCCAGCGCTGCCAGGGGTGCCGCGTAGCGCAGCCATCGCCGCCTGACGCGGGGCACCCTCATCCGCATCGCTCGAGCTCTGGAAGTCCGACGACCACGGGCTCAATACTCTCAGGTCGTTCGCGCCAATCTCCGAAATTGGAGCGACGCGGAAGAAGCTCGGACGCCATCTCGGAATCGTCGCTCCGCATCTCCTCGATGCAACCGCTCGGCGTCCTCTGGCGATCGACTCGTCCGCTCGTCAGCGGCGTCGCAGCGACAGCGACCTCGAGCCGCGCCGCCGGCGGGCGGGGCTCGGCCTCGACGCGAGCCGCCACCGGCGCCTCGCGACCGTCGGGCAGTATCAGCACGTCCCCCAGTTCGACGTTCGGAGCGGCGTGCTCGGGTTGACTGGGCTGCTCGACCGGCGTAGCGTCGCGGCATCGAAAGAGGTGAACGGGGCGCGGCCGTGCCCTGGACGTTTCTGCCGCTTCCGGCCAGGGTGCGGTGAAGAGCGGCCAACCGTGACCCGTTCCCCTTTCAGCTTTCTGTCTCAGTCAGTCTCGGACAGCGCGATCCGGCGACCACCGCCCAAGCGCCTCGCGACGGGGAGGGTGGCATGTTGACTTCTAGGACTAGCTAGCTCGCCGCTCCCGCTCGTCTCGTTCGCAGTCCGCGAAACACGATGACGCCGAGTGCTGCGAGGCCAACCAGTCCGACGATCAGGAACGGGACCTGGATGATCCAGTCCGTTGCGGTGTCCCGACTGAACGTTGGCCACGCGGCCACCTCCAACAACACGAGCACTCCTACGAGCGGAACGCCAAAGCGACTACCTCGGTACATCAACACTGCGCCGACCGCGAAGAGAAGGGCGAACACGATGCCGACCACGCCGACGCTAATCGCGTCGAGCGCTTCGCCCACCGAGAACAGGATGGCGACAGCGAGAAGTGTGCGGCGAGCGGTCACGACCGAATCGCTGTAGGGCGTGGTGAAGTCACGACGACCGGGAGACACTAATCGCCCCGCACCGGCTGCACTTCCAAGTTAGAAACGTGGGTAGCTCAACAATTCGGAGGTACGTGGTCAATGTGTGGCACGTGCTTCCGTAGTTAGGCACAGCCTCGCGCTGCTAAGCAGTAGTCGTCCATGGACAGAACGCGCGTGACTCGAACGACTGGTGCGTTACGCAGCCCCAGGCGGAGGTATGCCGTCGCGGAGCCAGCGCACGTTCTCCGCGATCTCACGTTCCGGATCCGATCCCATGTGGCCGGCCTCGTCGTCGACCTTGACGACGCAGTCCGGGACGTTCGCGGCAAGCCACGCTCCATGCGCTGCTGGGACGAGGACATCCGTCTCGCCGTACTTGACCAGGACTGGTACGGAGATGTCTCGAACGTCAAAGCCCCAAGGCCGCAGAAATGCGAGGTCGTCGTCCACCCAGCCCCACACGCCATTTAGCGCCTGCTCGGGAGTCGATTCGCGAATGACCTGACGGACCTCCGGACGCATCAACTGCGCTTGATCTGACTCGCTGAGATCGAAATTGCTGAGAACGTTCGACGGGTCCTCGGCTACGCGTTTCGCCATGGCGGTGTGCTCGCGCTCCAACTCAACGCTGAGAACCTCCTCGCCCGCCTCCGCCCAGCCGAACTCCTTGACGTTCTCGGGGTCCATGCCGGCAACCCACGCGTCCCGCTCGAGGCCCGGAGATCCAAGTGGTGCCACTCCGACGACGCATGTCGCGCGAATCACCCGGTCGGGCAGGAGGGCGGCACAGGCGAGCACGTGTGGACCACCTCCCGATCCGCCGCTTACGCCGAAGCGCTCGATGCCGAGGCTGTCGGCGAGCAGCAAAACGTCTTCGGCCTCGTCCGCCACCGTCCGCCCGCGCCGACGTGCCGATCGACCGTACCCCGCCCGATCATGGGTCACCATGCATACGCCGAGCTCGCTGTAGAGCTCCTCGTTCGGCCACCGGCCGAGCCTGGACCCCGGAGTCCCGTGCAGGGACATGATCGGGAACCCCTCAGGATCACCCCAGACAGCAAAGGCAAGGACGCGACCATCCGGAGTCGTCGTCGTTCTCAGAGGCTCACCCACGTCGCGACCCTATGGTGGTGGCCGAGCGCGGTCAAGGGACATCCTGAGCGCTCGTGGAGACTGGCCAGGTGCCCGTTCGAGCTGAGGAGACACAGCACACGGAGTTGTCTGGAGCTCGGCCGTGGCTTGACGTCGATGCAGCAGCAGGGCTAACGTCGCCGGGTGGCTTGCCGTACTGTCTGTATCTCGCGAGCCGAAGGAGCCGGCGGCAGCGAGACTGCACAGCTCGTCGCAGAACGGCTCGGCTTCCGCTACATCGACGACGAGATCATCGCGCAGGCGGCGGCGAAAGGAGGGATCTCTCCCGGCGATGTGGCGGACGAAGAGAAGCGAAAGTCTGCGATGAGCCGCATACTCCGGGAGTTCGGCAGGGCCGGAGTGCCGGACACCTACGGCATTGCGGGCGTGTCACGTCCATACGAGGAAGTCTCGTCAGAGGCCGTCCGAAGCCTAATCCTCGACGCGATCGAGGAGACTGCCGACCGTGGCGACGTCGTCATCGCCTCCCATGGAGCGTCGTTTGCGCTCCCCCGCAGAGCCAACGTGCTCCGCGTTCTCATGACCGCATCTCCCGAGACACGCGTGGGGCGGCTATCGGAGTCCCAGGGACTCGATCCCAAGGACGCCCGCAAGGCGATCAAGGACGCAGATGCTGCTCGAAGCGACTACCTGCGACGTTTCTACGGCGTCGAGACCGAGCTCCCTACCCATTACGACCTCGTCGTCAACACCGACGTCCTCAGCGTCGAGCAGGCTGCAGAGGTCATCGCCCAGGGTGCAAGCTGAGCGGACCAGCTCGAGTGGCCGCACGCGAGCAGGACGAAAGAGCCGCATACGTACATAGGCCTTCGCGCGCGCGAGCGAGCGGCAATGTCTCTGGACGGTGCTGCTGTGCTCGTCGCTAACGCACGAGCGCGATGTTGAACTGGCCCGTTCCCACGACCCCCCAAAGGTTGAGCCAGAGCGCTACATACAGCTCGGTCCCTCGAGCCGCGCTGATTCCTCCGAGGTCGACGATGTGCTCGGCCGGCCACCCGAACTCTCGCAGCACGTCCGGCAACCTGCGCCTTTGCGTCGCTGTCCTCGCCGCAGATGAAGACGTCATGCTCGCCGGGAACCTTCGTCGGGTCGACCATGACGTCGCAGTTCATCGTATTCAGAGCCTTGACGACCTTCACGTCGGGAAACGCACGCTGGATCTGCTCTCCGAGCGAGTCCTTTGTGCCGACGCCAACGGCAGGCGGCCGGCCTCCGGAGAAGTCGAGCACGTTCGCGACGTCGACCAGGACCTTTCCTGCGAGGTTCGCGGCTCCTGCCTGCCCCAGCGCGGCGATCGAGTGCTCGCCTGCGGTGCAGTTGAACACGAGCTCCCCGAATGCCGCCGCGTCGGCGAAGGTGCCCCCGCTCGCCTTCGGGCCGGCTTCGTCCGCCCACTACGCGCGCCTTCTCGTTGCCCGCCTCGCGCGAGCCCATCTTGACCTCGTGACCGAGCCCGGCCAGCCGGCTCGCGATCGCGCTGCCGACCATGCCTGTTCCCAGGACTCCGACGTTCATCATGGCTCCCTCCGTCGATGCCGTGCGTCAGGGCACAGTTAACAGGCTGATCAGCCGCGGATCGGCGTCCGCCACGTCCGAGATTGATGACCGTCGCCTGCGCCAGTGTTCATCCGGGCCGGCCGGGCGCTGATAGCTCCAGAAGCGCAATAGGAGACCACGCGCTCTTCCTCTCGCTCGGAGTCGCTCCCGGGCGAGTGAGGAGCGCGCCAACGAGCTACGACGAACCGCCTCCGAGGAGCTGGGTGCAACTGAGCAGCCGCGTGTAGAGCGTTACGAAGTGGCCGTTTTCGACAAGTCGTAGCCGGGGTGGTAGCCGCGAGGACACCAAACTCGCGAGCAACCTGTGGATCGAGGAGCGGGAGCTTGACGCGGGCGAAGTCATCGAGCCGGGGGCGGCGCACGTAGACGCGAACCCCGCGTCCCTGATCCTCGACAGCATTCCACAGAGGTCAGCAGCACGACGACTGCACCGTCGTTGCCCCACGATCTGTTAGCTCCGCCCCCAATCAGCAGCAACGACACTCCATCCAGGGCGGTTGAAGGGGAGCCGCGCGTTCCACCCCGTCGCCACTACCGGGGCGTTCGGGCCGATACGGCTCGAACCGGAAATCAGTAGTTCTTCCCGTTACGCCATCTCCCACATCGCGCGACACTGGAACGGTTCCACGAAAGGAGGCACCCGATGACCTCCATAGTCATGTTCTCGTCGGCGCTCGAAGTCGGCTTGGTCATCGCTGCTAGTGCCATCTTCCTGGCCATGGTCATTGCAGTCGTGGCTCTAATCGTTTGGCTTGTGGGAGGCTTCGTCTCGGCTGCACACCCGTAGACCGGCCTGCTCTCGTCGAGCATCCAGGAGCCCCGCTTGTTGAAAGCTGGGGCTCCTCCGATCGCTTCTAGGATCGCCGACAGTGATCGTCTACGCCGTCGTCGACGACGCTCTCTCGCCCGACTTCCCGCTCGGCGTCGAGCTTGAGGTGTTCATCCGCCGCGAGGCGCCGCGCGTTTCATCGAGGAAGTGCGCGGTGACGATCCCCAGCTCGCGGCGAAGCTGCGGATTGAGGAGCGGGAGCTCGCGGTGGGCTCATTGTTCGGAGAGCTCTTGAGGCGTTCTTGAAGCGCACACAGCATCGTCTGCACTGCTGATAACGGTCCATGGCCTCACTCCAGGTCGAAAGCAGAACGGCGCGGCGCTCGGCGGACTCGTTCTGGGCGTGATCGCGGCGACAAGCAGCGCCTTCTTCTTCTTCTTCTTCTTCTTCTTCTTCTTCTTCTTCTTCTTCGGCGGCGCAGGCCCCGAGACGGCGACGTCAACCAGCAGACGGCCAGCTAATCCGTGCCTACGTCACGAGCATCGACTGACTACCGAGTTAGGCGCTAGTCGAGAAAAACCGCGAAGCTGGATAGCTTCGCTCCGCCCCGAAGCGCTCGCGGATACGGCACTGACCACCGGCTCGCCCCATCGTTCGTCGTCAACCCGAGCTGCTGTGAGTTGACGTCCAGGTCCCGCGTCCATGCGATCGTGGAAAACGCGACGACGTCGCCTTCGAGAGACCGGGTCTCGACGAACGTCTCACTCCTCCGGCAGGAGATTTGGGCGGGGCAGGGCGTCGTTGCTAGGCGGCGAGTCGCGCCGTGCTCGCCTCGACGGAGAAGAGGCCGCGCTGTCTTCCGTGAGACCTGGTTGCTCGCACGAGACCACGCGAAGGACAAATCGTCCAGCTCAGCAAGATCGAAGAACGGATCGAGTCGGGCTACGAAAGGCCGTCAGACGTGTCGGCCTTCCGCCGATGCTCGGCATGCGGACGATCGTGCAGACGCTCCAGCACTGCGCCGTGAAGGCGATCGAGCGGCCGTCGGTAGACCATGCAGCGTCGCGAACGTCGGCCACCGTCTGCCACCGGAGAACCACCTTCGGCTGACCGCCGCTCAGAGGGAGCGTCGCGAAGGTACCGCCGCGATAATCGTTGTCGCGGCAGTCGACGTCCCAGCTGCCAGTCTCGAAGAGCGCAGTCGAGCTGTCAGGAGACCAGTCCAGTGCCGCGAGGGTTCGGTTGGCGACCGGCCGCATGAGACGGCGGAGGTTGGTTCCGTCTGGCTTCACGGCATACAGAGCGTCGAACCCGCTGCAAGAGTCGCGTTCCTGTCGCACGAAGAGCAGCCTTGCTCCGTCAGGTGACCAGACCGCGGGGTCGAGATTGTTGCGACGCACGCCGGAGGCGACGGCACGCTCGCTGACGCCATCCCTGCCGATGACGCGCAGGTACCTCTTGCCGTCGGAATCGCTGGTGCCACCGACGCTTCTTACAAACGCGATGCTCCCACCATCGGGCGACCAGCTGGGCCACGAGTCCCAACGGCGTTGTCCCGTATTCGGCGGAGTGGTGAGTGCGCGCCGATCGCTTCCGTCGAGGTTCGAGACCTCAAGCCATCCCCCCATACGCTTGCCCGTGTACTCGAGCTGGTAGACGATCTGGCCGGTTGGCATCGGTGCGGCCTGAACGGACGCCGCTCCGGACGAGGACGCGCCTGGAAACGCCGCCGATGCGACGAGCACGAGCGCACCAATGGTCGCCCGTGCTCCCATTGCGGGGGACCGTACGTCCGAGCGATTCGAAAATCAACTGCTGCCGCATCGAGCTCGAGGTGTTCGTCCGCCGTGAGGACGCCGAGGGTTCATCCAGGAGGTGCGGGGCGACGATCCGAAGGTCGCGGCGAAGCTCAGGATCGAGGAGCGCGAGCTCGAGGCGGGCGGGGTGAAGTAGTCGCTGGAGCCTCCTAGACTGCTCTCGATGTTCGTCTCTATGACATGGCTCCACGGCAGCCAAGGCCCGAACTGGCAGGATGTCATTGACTCGTACGTCGAAGCGTTCGGCGCAGAGCTGCTACCTGGACTTCAGCGGGTCATGTTGTGTGAGAACGACCATGGCTGGTTAGTTCTGAAGTTCTTCGAGACATTGGAAGGGCTCGACGCCGATGCCCAGTTCGACTGGGAAAAGGGGACGGAACTACCCCCTCGAGGTGGGACGAGGCTACGAGGGCTCGACGAGTACAAGGTTGTGTTCGATACTGACATCGGGTCGTAGCTCCAGGAGCTAGCTGCGGATCGAGGAGCGCCGGCTCGAAGGCGTCGGCTTCACGAACTAGCTGCCGAGGTTCGCTATGGACGAATCGTGACGGGAACCCGCACGAGGTCGCGGTCGAGCGTCTGCTGACAGTCCGGATAGTGGAGCACGGTGTAGTAGACGTAGGCGCGGCCGTCGCTCGTCTCGAAGTTTCGCGATGTGCTGGAAGGGTCGATCAGCGACGGGTACAGGACGGGATCCGGATCGCCACACGCGTACTCCCATATGGTCGTGACGTCGTAGAACAACCGCGCAGCCGTCCAAGTGACTAGGTCGCGCGACAGCGCGTAGTAGAAGCCGCCGGTGCTGGCACCTACGAATATCCACTGCCGCGCGACCGAGTTGTACGTGATCGAGCCTGGGTCGAGGTGGCGTCCCGTTGGGAAGAGGAAGCTACGGCAGAGGTGCCGGCTCGGGTCGGGGACAGGCCCGTACGGATCGACGAATCGTGTGTCGAACTGCTTCCCGTCGGTCCATGCTCGCCAGGAGCTGGGGTTAGACAGGTCCTTCGTTCGAATGACGCAGTTGCCCCCGATTTCTCCTCGTAGCAGTCGCACCAGCGAATAGAAGTAGCCGTCGCCTCGGCGAACGATGTTGCTCGGTGCAAACATGCCTCTTGGCCCAAGGTCGGGCACGTATGGATCCGGAATGCTGGCGACGAGGTTGGGCCGCGGAGCAGCGCGGTACGTCCGGCCACCGTCTTGCGAGACGGCAAGCGTGATCGCGTTGTACCAGCAGGAGAAGTAATTACCTGACGGACAGCGCTCCGGACGTGAGTGGCCCTGGTACTCGTCGTGGACGAGCGCGTACACCGTTCGTCCGTCGGGTGTCCACGTTGCCGCGAGCCACTCGTGGTCATCGAAGGCGGCAGGGTCGGGGTCCAGGCCGGAGCGCATGATGACGTCGCATTCGTGTCGCAGGTGATCCAGGTCGGGCCCGATGAAGCGCCGGTTGACTTCATGAGCTGAGATCAGCTGGACGTTGTCGTCTGCGTCACGGAACGCACGTGCCGCGAGGTCGGGGATGTCGACGTCCTCGCAGCGGTCCGTTGTCCAGTCGAAGACGACCTCGGGCTCGCCTGTGACGACGACACGGACGTCGCGTGGTGGAAGCGCCTTCGGCTTGAAGCGGGTCAGACGGCCCGCGTGGCAGTGGAAGCGATAGCGGTGGTACTGCCGGTCGAGAGCCCGAACACAGCGTTGCCCTGCCTTCAGGCACACCGTCTTTCCGTCGACGACGGCACGCACTGTCCCCGAGCGGCAGGTCGCCGACTCGGCGGGTCGGCCTGGGAGCACCAGGACACATGCCCCCACCAGGAGCGAGAGCGCGACAAGGAAGCCACAGCGGCGCATCGTGCGCATCTTCGTTCAGATGTCTCAAGAATCGATCAAGACACTTCCCGTGAGAACATACGTTCGTGACCGCACAGCCCCACGCGCACGTTCGCTTCCGCCCAGCGATCGAGCGCCGAGCCTGCGAATCGAGGAGCGCGAGTTCGAGGCGGGCGGGCGGAACTAGCCCTGCACTGGCTGCCAACTGGGTGAGCCGTCGTATGGACCTCGCGTAAGACGCTGTAGTCCTCCGCCACCCGCCTTGATGGTGTAAATGCTGTCGTTCTCCCCGCGTTCCCGTTGAAATGCGATCAGCGTTCCGTCCGGTGACCATGACGGCTCCGAGTCGCGTTCCTTGCCCGACGTGACGCGGCGCTTCCGAGTGCCGTCGGCGTCCATCAGCCAGATGTCGCCGTCACGAACGAAGACGATTGCTCGTCCGTTCGGTGACCATGACGGTGACCCAGGCACGAACGATGTGGCACGCGCGAGACGTTGGCCACGAGCTTGATCGAGATCGACGCTGCGGATCTCGTCTCCACAGAAGGTGGGGTAGTCGCCGCAGACGCCCCGCATGAACAGAAGCGTGCGCGCTCGTGGCGACCATTGTGGCGCGTTGTCGCCGTCGTTCCTCGTGAATCTGCGGGCACGTCCGTCGTCGACGCGGAGCGTGAGGATGCCGCCCGTGCCACCCTCGCGGTCGCCACCGAAGGCCAACCGTGTGCCGTCAGGGGACCAATCCGACGGCCCCGACACGATGAGCTCTGGCATGAGAGCGCGCTCGTGGCGTCCCGCAAGTGCGAGCAAGAAGAGTCGCGGCGCGCTCTCGGCTCCGGGTGACCGGTGTGTGTACGCGAGTCGTCGTCCATCGGGAGACCATGCGAGCCCACCCACGTCGAAGCTCCGTTGGCGCGTAACTCGACGCGCCCGACCTCCGGTTGCCTCGATGACGTAGATATCGCCGGGCGACGCGTTGCTGCCGGGGTTGATCAGCTCTTCACCGCTTCGCACGAACGCGATCCAGCGACCGTTCGGTGACCACGCGAACTCGTCGAGGTAGCCATTCGGATAGACGCGGGTCAAGCGTTGCGCGCCGTGCCGTCCGCGTTCATCGCGTAAACGTCGCCGCTCCTGATGAACGCGATCTTGTGGTCCTCAGCACTCGGCTCGGCAAGTGATGTGTGGCTCGCGACGCCAGCGACAAACGCCGCGCACGTGAGCATCGCTGCCGCTCCGAGTCCCTGCCTTGCAACTCTGGCGTGAATCACTGTCGCATCATCAATGAGGGCGCTCAAGAGTGCCTCAAGGATGCTGTCCGTGAGAACATACGTTCGTGACCGCCCAGTCCCACGCGCACGTCCGCTTCCGCCGAGCGGTCGAGCGCCGAGCCCTCTGGATGGCCGAGGACCCCGCCCGCGAGCTCCCGAACCTGCCACTCCAGGACGCGCTGCAACTCGTCCATCTCTACATCGAAAGGGGATCGCCCAAAGCTGAACCGGCAGCGAGGCGGTGGCTCGTGCGCTACCTCAGCGAGGGTTCACCGAGCTTGCGGGATGTCGCGAAGGTCACGGCGAGTCTGGCGGAGGCGAGGTCGAGGAGGGCGGGCTGAACTAGCCTGACGTTCAGGGCACGGCGCTCGCGTGCGCTACCTCGTGAACCGAACCGATTCGCACTGGCTGGGAGTCCCATCGAGTAGGCGTCGCACCGCGCCGCGACTAGCTTCCGGCACGCCGGCGATAATAACCAGATCGTCGCCTGTCCCACAGGACACGAAGTCGACGAGGCCGCCCTCGACGTATGCGGCGAACAGAGTGTCGTCTCCTTCCTGACCGGACAAGTAGTCCTTGCCGCCATTACCAGAGAGCTTGTCGTCGCCGAGTCCGCCGAAGATGACATCGAACCCGCCCCGGCCGTCGATGTCGTCGTTCCCGGCTAGGCCGTACATCACGTCGTCAGTTGGCGTACCCCGCATGGAGTCGCTCTGAGCCGTGCCCCTGATCGGGGGTGTGGTTGCTCCCTGAGCGGCTACACCGAGACTCAGCGCAGACAGAGCGGTTACAGCGAGTACGCGAAGCATCGAATCCTTGCGTGAGAAGACGTATCGAAGGGTACGCGGATTCCAGCGGATCGAGGAGCGGGAGGTCGAGGCGGGCGGGCTGAGTTGACCCGATTGCGTCCTGTACGGCCTGGATGCCCGCACCTACCGTGACGCCCTGGTGAGTCCGGCGCTCGGGAGACGGCGGTCTCCTAACCGGCGCACCCCTGTAAGCAGGTGGGGCCTGCGCGGGCTCGCCGTCACTGCGCGAGAGACTTGATTCCTCCGAGCAAGTCTCTCGCGCAGCCTGCCGTCATGCAAAGCGAATAGACCCAATCGTGTCCTATCGGGCGAGGCGAGGACAGGACAGGCTTTCTAGCGGTGGAGGGAGGGGCGAGACCTGCCTGCTCTCTCCCTCCATCGGCTACTTGCCGAATGCAAACGGCAGCGACAACTGCCGAGGGAGATGGACATGACTTCAGCGATGCAGCAGGGTGGACTGGAGAAGGCACTTCGAGGGCTTGGCATGTTTACGGGAGTCGCCTACCTCATCGTCGGCGTCGCGGGCGCGATCTGGCCGGGACACTGGGATGATGCTGCGGCAAGCGACCAGATCGTGTGGGCCGTACTCCTCATTGCAGGCGGGCTACTGGTGCTGACGGGACTCCGATTGCTGCGCAGTGCTCCTCTACGCGGTGCAGCACTGGTGTCTCTCGGAGCTGTGCTCGGTGCGCTACCGATTTTCTGGGCGCTTCTGCCGCTTGTCCTTGCGGTCGCCCTGATCGTGCTGAGCGTGCTCTACGCCCGCCGAGCAGCGCAATCCTCCCGCGCCGTCGTATAGCCGTCCCGGTCACCGTTTAGGCGCCTAGTCGCGCACGTTGCCGGCCGGGATCGTCTCCCAGATCCCGTGGCCGACGTGGAATAGACCCAAACGTGTCCTATCGGGCGAGGCGAGGACAGGACACGCTTCCTAGCGGTGGAGGGGGAAGACCTGTCTCTCCCTCCACTCTTCACTTGTCGAGGAGCGCGAGCTAGAGGCGGGCGGGCTGAACTAGCCGGCCGTCACCGGCTCCGCCTCACCGTGATCCTGAACGATGCACTCGCTGTGTTTGCACTCGAATCCGTCGCCGAGCATCTGACGACCGTCCGACCGACCGGGAATCGACTGCCCGAGCCAGGCCTGCAGGTAGCGGGCACCTGACCGTCCGCGTCGTCGGTCGCGGTCACTTTGTACGTGACGCGGACTCTATTCACGCCTCTCGGGGCACGCACGGTCTTTGATGTCGCGCCGCTCAGTGTCGGCGGCGTCACGTCGAACTCCTCGACCCTGGAACGACGAGTTTCCCGATCCACGTGTCCAGCCCTACCGCGCCGCCGCCAGTGAAGTTCGCGTCCCGCTCGATCCTTCCGCTCCCAGACGCCCCGGCGTAGGTGCCCGTCCCGCCCATGACGGTGAACGACTGGGTCGCGTTGAGCGCCGGTAGATCAGCCAGGAGGCAGGGGGCATCCGCAACAGACACGCTGATCTCGCCCTTGCCCACGACCCTGAGGCTCGTCGTGTAACCGAGGATCTTCACGTCACCGGGGCTACAGCCGGCGAAAACGCCGTTGTACATGTACGTGTGACTGACCCTGCCGAGTCCGGAGATCTCTCCGTTCGCAAGGCGAGAGTGGCAGGCAGTCGAAAGCGGCAGTCCCTGTGGGCATACCGCATCGTGCGACGACATGGAGAGAGATCCCTGGAGGCTCAAAGTCCCGGCGACGGACGTCGTAGCGGCCGTCGCCGTGTCCGATGCAGCGGTTCTGCTGACGCCAGCGAGGAGCGCAAGAACGGCCAGGACGCCTACGAAGGATGCCCGCTTGAACAACATCTCAGACCCCCGATCGGTCGACGCTGTCTGCCCGCTCGGGTTTGCCAACGGGCGATCGGCGAATATCCCTCGGGCTCGGCACCGTCGCACTTCCGACCACACCTGAATACAGGGAAGCGAAGTCGAAGTGCGGAGTGATTCGCGGTTTGCAGTCGTAGAACTGGTGTATCGGGATGAACCAATCGGGGTGGTCGCGGCAACCGGTAATCCCGGTGTAGAGACTGTCTTCGCGGTGTGCTGGCGAAGGGCTTCCGGGCAGTGCGAGCGCCAGCACCACCACCAGGGCGGTACAGGTTGCCGCGGAGATGGAAAGGATCCACCTCGTCGCTACTCCTTTCGAAGCAGAGCAAGCTGGCGCGTTTCCCGCACCCCAGGCTCGCTCGTCGTTCACAGCCCGAGCGTGAGCGTCGCGGCCGGTTGTGTCGATCCGACAAACGTCGTATCTTCAGCTCGTGGCCGCAGCACGCTTGAGCGACCGCGACTATCACGATGCGCTCGCGCTCGTCTCGGATGCTGCCGCTATGGACGGTACGCAGCCATTCGAACGGTCGACGGTCGAGAACCTGCTCCATCTCATACCCGGCGACCGTGCGGGCTACTTCGAGTACAACAACGGCGGCGAGGCCGCGGGGACTAGCAACACGTTCTTCGTCGACGCACCGTTTCTTGCAACCCTCGCCTGGGATGAAGACGCGATCCGCGAGACCATCAGCTCGTGGCCGCTGCGGGACACGTATGGCGATCCCTGCCTCACCGCTTCCTCGCGTCCACCGCAGATGCTCAGCGACTTGCTGACGCCCCGCCAGTTGCGTTGCAATCCCTGGTACTGCGAGGTAATGCGTCCCTCGGGAATCGAACACGAGCTCAAATTTTGGTTGGCTGCACCGGCGGGGACCTGCCGCGGCTTCTTCGTCACTCGCCCCCGCGGCTCCCGCGACTTCGAGGAGCGCGACCGGTCGCTCCTAGTGCTCCTGCAGCCACACCTCCTGACTATCCGAGAACGTTGGGAGCGCCGACGCCGCCCGCTCTCGTTGCTCACCGACCGTGAGGCGGAGGTGCTCGCCCTGGTGGCGCTCGGTCTCACGAACGGCGAGATCGCCGTCCGCCTCGTCCTCGCACGCACGACGGTCCGAACGCACCTCGAGAACATCTTCGGGAAGCTCGACGTGCATACGAGGACGGCCGCCGTTGCCCGTCAGCGTGAGCTCGCAGTGCACGTCTGACGTCACGAGCCATCATGGGCACCTCGGTCACGAAGATCGACCGCACCTACGGGCACCTGGCGCGCGACTCGGAGGAGTCGATTCGGGCGCGCCTCGAGACGAGATCGAATCGTCTGGGCGCCGAATGGGCGCCGAGCGGCGAGTCCGCCGATGAGGGGTAAGGCCGCAAACCCCCATGAATACACGGTTTGCGGCTGATGGAGCGTGCCGGGATCGAACCGGCGACCTCCGGCTTGCAAATTCTGTCCCGCGGTGGTCAGCCATGGTCATCGTGTGTCGATGTGAGGCGGCTACTCGACTGGGAGCTATCGCGTGCGTCGCGAGGCACCGACGATGGTCAGTCTGATCTGACACAAATCTGACACGCACGGGCGCTCAAGCGAGAGCACACTCGCGCAGCCAGCTGGTACGTCCCTGGACCGCTGGATCTGTGACGCTTGAGCTGCAGGACGGCCTGAGGGAAGCTTGTCATGTGCGGCGGCAGTTCCTTGTACGAGATGGTCGCGCAGATGACGTGGGTTCGTGTGTCGCACTCGCGCTTATTGGCGCTCCGGATTCCGATGTGTCGATCTGGCGCACATCACTACTCGAGGACGTCGAGAGCCCTGACCGCCTACTCGTGGTCGCCGAGTGTGCGGATGACGTGATCGGCTACGGCCGGGTAATGCGATTCGTGCCAGAGCCCGATGCGCCGAGTGACATCGCGCCCGCTGGCTACTACCTGATGGGCATGGTTGTTCATCCAGATCACCGGCGTCGGGGTGTCGGCGCCGCGTTGACCCAGGCACGAATCGACTGGAGCGCGAGGCGCGCAGACGCCCTTTGGTACTTCGCAAACGCACGCAACGCGGCCTCGATCGCGCTCCACGAGCCCTTCGGATTCGAGGAGGTCACGCGCTCCTTCTTCTACCCCCGAGTGGACTTCGACCGTGGCGACGGAGTTCTGTTCCGCCTTCGCTTCCCGAGCGCATAAGACGATCGGAGATCAACAACAGACGCTCCGCTCAAGGGACATTCCCGCACACTCGGGCACGGAGAGGTACGTACTCGGAGTCAACCTAGGGCGCTTCGGTTCCCCGCAGGCGGCGCCTATGCGGCCGCGTAGACGTGCCAGCTGCCGGGGACGCCCTTTAAGTCGTGCACTCCCGCGTCGTCGAACGTGAGGCCGCTGCCTGCGACGAGGTCCTTCACGGTCTGCGAGACGAGCACCTGCGAGGGCTCGGCGAGCGACGAGATGCGGGACCCGATCGCCACTGCGATGCCGCCGTGCTTGCCGTCGATCAGCTCGCACTCGCCCGTGTGAACGCCGGCGCGGATTGCGATTCCAAGGTCGCCGACACGCTCGCGGATCTCGAGCGCACAGTGGATCGCACGGGCGGGACCGTCGAAGGTGGCGAAGAAGCCGTCGCCGGCCGTGTCGTTCTCGACGCCGCGCCACGTGACCAACGCCTCGCGAACGACCCGATGGTGGTGCTCGACGAGTTCCTTCCATCCGCGGTCGCCGAGCGTCGCCTGCCGTTCGGTCGAGCCGGCGATGTCGGTGATCAGCACGGTGGACAGGATCGTGTCGATCGCGGGATGTCTCGGCCCGATACCGACGAGCCGCTGCAGGGCCTCCAGCTTCGGGCGGATGTCGCGTTCGATCTCGTCCCGACTCGTAGGCCAGCGCGACATGGGGAAGACCTCGATCCGTGCATCCGGCATCAGCGAATCGACGTGCTCGGCGACCACGAGGCTGTCACCCTCGTCTTCACCGACGATGAGCAGCGTCGGTGTCCGCACCGCTGGGAGGACTCCCCGAACGTCGGTCTCCCACCATATTTCGTTGAGCTTGACCGCCACGTCTGGCGTGCACGTGCTCCGAGCGAGCTTCGCCTGCCAGCGCACAGCATCTTCCGGAGGGCGAAACCCGATGAACTTCTCGAACTCCTCAGCCCATCTCCGTCCGTACTCCGCCGTGCCCCAGTGCTTGAGCGACTCGCGCTCGTGCGCGACGTCGTCCGGCCCGTGACCCCAGGGATAGTCCGGCGCCTGGAGCGTCCGCGGCGTCGGGTTCCACCACACCAAGGCGCGAACCCGAGACGGATCGCTGGCGGCGAGCAGCAGACACGGCGCCAAGCTCTCGAACCACGCGCCCATCACTGCGCTCGTCGACCCGGCTGCGTCCAGCACTGTGCGGAGATCGTGCACCCTCGTCTCCAGGTTGGGAAGTGCGACGTTCCTGCTCGACAGGCCGCACCCGCGCCTGTCGTGCAGGATCAGCCGCCCGAACTTTGCGAGGCCCTCGAACCAGCGGCGGTCCCACGGGCTCTCCCAACACACGTCGAGGCTGCTCGCGAAGTCCTGCTGCCAGATGACGTCGACGGGTCCCTCGCCGACGACCTGATAGGCGATGTACACGCCGTCCTCGGTCTTCACGTACTCGGGATCCGGGATCTGCATCAGCCGCTCGACACGTTATGCGTCCGGGATTACGGACGAGGAGGATCAGTTCGAATGTCGCTGGTGCTCGAGCGACATTCCCGCACACTGGGGCAGGCCGGCGTCCTGTCTATAACCGAGCACCCGTGACCCCGGCGACCCTTGATGGATCAGAAGCCCATCACATCCACTGGGGTTGAGCTGTTGGTCGACGAACCGTCCCCCAGTTGGCCACTGAAGTTCTCGCCCCAACACTTCAGCTGTTGGGCTTCTGTGATGGCACACGTGTGCGAGCCCCCGACGGCAACGGCAACGATCCCGCACGTGAGCCCGAACGTCGACCGACGGTTGCTGTCCGTTGTCGAACCGTTTCCGAGTTGGCCATGGATGTTGGGACCCCAGCACTTCACGCCGTCTGCGCTCGTAAGCGCACAGCTGTGAGTCGGAAGAAAGTCATCCGACGAGCCGACCGCGAGAGTCGTCACCCCTGTAAGGGCTGAGACGTCGACCGGGTTGTCGCTGTCGGTGGTAGTGCCATTACCGAGCTCGCCGTTGCCGTTGGTGCCCCAGCACTTGACGCCCCCGGCCGCAGTCGAATGGTCGCGGTGGATACGGCCCGCAAGCAGCGGTTGGCGAGAGCGCAAGACGCTTCGCAAACATGCGGCGAGCGGCGCGCACTCTGCGTGCGCGCCGCCTTAACTGCCGATCAGCGCAGTGACTTGAACGCTGCGCGGAGCTCGGAGGCGAACAGCTCCGGCTCTTCCCAAGCGGCGAAGTGGCCGCCCTTGTCGACCTCGTTGAAGTACGTAACGTTCGGGTAGCTCGCCTCGACCCAGCTGCGCGGCGTCCGCCAGATCTCGCCGGGGAACGTCGTGAAGCCGAACGGGATCGCCGGCGGCGGCAGGGGCTGCTGGCTCGCGGCCGGGGCGTCAGGCCCGTAGGCCTCCCAGTACGAGCGAGCCGCGGAAGCGCCGGTGCGCGTCAGCCAGTACAGCGTGATGTTGTCGAGGATGTGGTCCCGCGTCAGGTTGCCCGAGGGCTGCCCGTCGACGAAGGCGCGCGCGATCTTGTCGTAGGCGTCCGTGTCGTGGTCGATCATCCAGGCGGCCAAGGCGACGGGAGAGTCGAGCAGGGCGTAGCCGATCGTCTGCGGTCGCGTGGCCATCTCGACGAAGTAGCCGTTTCCGGACTGCCCGAAGGTTGCGATCTGCGCGGCCGCCGCGCGTTCCTCGTCCGTGTCCGTCGGCATGGGGCCGCCCAGCGCCGGCACGAGCAGGTTCGTGTGGATGCCGACCAGACCCTCAGGTGCCTGGCGGCCCATCGTGTCGGTGACGCCCGCGCCCACGTCGCCGCCCTGGGCCACGTAGCGGGTCGTAGCCGAGGCGGCGCATGAGCTCGGCCCAGGCCCGTGCGGTCCGGCCCAGGTCCCAGCCGATCTCGACCGGCTCGGCCGAGAAGCCGTACCCGGGCAGGGAGGGCAGAACGAGATGGAAGGCATCCTCGCCGCTGCCGCCGTGCGCGGTCGGGTCGGTCAGCGGGCCGACCGACGTCGATCATCTCGATCACGGAGCCGGGCCAGCCGTGGGTCATGATCAGCGGCAATGCGTTCTCGTGCTCGCGACGTGCACATGGATGAAGTGGATGTCCACGCCATCGATCTCGGTCGTGAACTGCGGCAGCGCGTTCAGCTTCGCCTCGGCCTTCCGCCAGTCGTACTCGGTTTCCCAGTAACGGGCGAGCTCCTTAATCGTCGCTAACTGCACGCCTTGCGACCGATCTGTGGACCAGCTCCCTGCTGGGCCAGCGCGCTCGCGGCGACGCGCTCGCGCAGCTCGGAGAGCTCCTCTTCTGGCAACCTCGACGTGGAATGAACGGACACCGGTTGCGGTCTGGACGGTCGTGCTCATGAGGATCCTCCTTTGGGACGAGGTCGCCGTGTTCGGGAGCCGTTTGCGGTCATCTCCTTTCGGTGGGTTGACTTCATCGACCGTACTCCGTTCGGTCCGGGCTAAGCAACTATCGTCAACAGTCGACATACCGGAACTCGTCCCGCCAAGGGACATTCCCGAACATTGGGGCACCCTAAGGCTCTCCGTCTCGACGAGTTGCTGGGTTCTCGCGCTCTGTGCCTGAGGCACTTCGGCAGTTGCTCGAGGACGTCGTCGTCGCCGTCGCTGTGGCGAAAGAGTCGGCGGTCATACGCTGAGCCGATCGTTCTCGTGGCGCGGATCGCTCTCCTACGATTTCTGGTGTCAACCTTTCAGCGCGCGCAAGGCATTGACGATGACGACCACGTCGATTCCCTCCTGCAATAGAGCGCCGTACACCGGTGGGAGATAACCGGCAGCCGCTACTGCCATCGCGGCCAGGCTTAGGCCCATTCCAACGAGCACGCTCTGGCGCGCAATGCCGAGCGACCGACGCCCGATGCGAACGGCGTGCGCGACCCGGTCGATGCGGTCAACGGTAATCACGACGTCCGCCGTCTCGGACGAGACCGTCGCTCCTTGTGCACCGAGTGCGATCCCGACGTCGGCGAGCGCGAGCGCCGGCGCGTCGTTGATTCCGTCACCGACCATTACCACCGGGCAGAGCTCACTTCTGACACGAAGGGCCTTGACCACTTCGAGCTTGTCTTCCGGGCTTTGCTCCGAGTAGACGCGGTCGACGCCAGCCAAGCGCCCGATCTCCTCAGCCACGGGCGCGCTGTCGCCGGTGACGAGCGCGACGTGCCGGATCCCCGCCTCACGCAGTGATGCCGTCAAACCGGCGGCATCCTCGCGCAGGTGATCGGCCATCACGATCATCGCCGCGAGTCGGCCGTCGATGGCGACGAACACCTTTGCGCGGCCAACGTCATCCCTACCGTCCGATGCGCTCGCTGCGACGGCGGCCCCTGTGAAACCGAGCCCTTCGAGCCAGCCAGCGGCACCGACCGCGACGGCACGGCGGTCAACTGTGCCGGTGATGCCGGAGCCGGGTTGCTCGCGCACGTCGATCGGTGACGTCAAGCGGAGGCCACGACGCTCGGCGTCGTGCACGAGAGCTTCCGCGAGAACGTGCGCCGAAAGCTGATCCAGGGACGCCGCGAGCCGAAGTGCTTCTGTCGGCTCGACGCCATCGAGAGGGACGATCCGCTCGACCTTCGGTGAGCCGAGCGTGAGAGTTCCGGTCTTGTCGAAGAGCACGGTGCGCGCTCGGCCGAGCTGCTCGATGACACCGGCGCCCTTCACGATCACACCGACGCGAGCTGCGCGGGATAGTCCGGAAACGAGCGCGATCGGTGCGGCGAGAATGAGCGGGCAGGGTGTTGCCACCACAAGCACGGCGAGCATGCGCGTTGAGTCCCCGGAGGCGACCCACGCGCCGGCTGCGACGAGAATCGTCACTGGGAGGAAGAACGCCGCGTAGCGGTCGGCGAGGCGAACGAAGGGCGCGCGCTGTTCAGTAGCGCCCTCCACGAGCCGCACGATCGCCGCGTACGCGCTCTCCGCCGATGTGCGGGTGACTAAGAGGTCGAACGCGTCGGCCGCATTCGCCGTTCCGCTGAGGACCGCACCACCCGGACGCACCGTGACCGGAAGCGGTTCGCCGGTGAGGGCTGAACTGTCGATGACGGCTTCCGCGCCATCCGACAGCGTTCCGTCCGCGGGGACAACCTCACCGGCACGGACGATGACGACGTCTCCTGGCAAGAGTTCTTCGACGGCGACCTCTTCGACGAGCGGGCCACGGCGGCAGTGTGCGACTCGTGGCGCACGCTCGACGAGGAGACGCAGCTCGCGGCGTGCACGGGCGTTGGCGGATGCCTCGAGAGCGTTGCCGCCGGCGAGCATGAGCGACACGATCACGGCAGTGAGGTATTCGCCGAGGACGAGCGCAACGGCAATCGCAAGGAGCGCGATCGCGTCGACGCCCACATCGCGATGGGCAAGGCTGCGCGCGACCGACCAGACGAGCGGCCCGAGAACGACCACGGCGGCGCCGGCCCACACGACGTCTGCCGGCGTGTTCGGCGCCGAGGACGTGGAGCACCGAGCCCGTGACGAGCCCGACCAGGACCGCAAGCACGACCACCGACTCGGTCGTGACGTAACGGAAGATCGTGGAATCGCCTGCCGGCTGTTGGACTGCGCCAGGGTCGGCGTGCGACGTCACGTCAAGACAGTGTGGCGTACCCGCCCCTTTTCGCATCCGCGCGACCGCTGATCCTGCACTGGTCAGAACTACGGACTGCCGTTATCCCGACCCGGGAACCCTCAGGCGATCGCTCAAGGGACATTCCCGCACGCTCGCGCATGCCAGTGTTTGAGCGACCACTGCGTCAGCCGCCAGCGGGGAACGTCGCGCGCATGCCCTCGAGGTAGGTGAGGAAGGCACGTACGCGGCGGTTCTCGTCGTCGCCGGGCACGAGTCCCAGACGGCCGACGATCGAGCTGATGTGCTTCTCGACCGCTCCGACCGTGAGCCAGAGCTTCTTCGCTATGGCGCTGTTGCTGAGCCCCTCGGCCATGAGCGAGAGCACCTCGCGCTCGCGCGGGGTCAACTCGGAAAGCGGGTCGTCGCGGCGGCGCCTGCCCATGAGCTGCGCCACGACCTCGGGATCGAAGGCCGTGCCGCCCTCGGCGACGCGGCGCACCGACTCAACGAATTCGGCGACGTCAGCCACGCGCTCCTTCAGGAGGTAGCCGATCCCGGCGCCGCCGGCCGCGAGCAGATCGCTCGCATACCGCTCCTCGACATACTGCGAGAGGACGAGGATCGCCATCTCCGGGACACGAGCACGAGCCTCGATCGCGGCGCGGAGCCCCTCGTCCGTGTGCTTAGCGGCATGCGGACGTCGACGATGGCGAGATCGGGGCGCTGACGCTCGGCCGCTGCATCTGCACGAGGCGGGTTCTCGAATACGAAGAGCCGCCCGCGGGCGGCTCTTCGTGCGCGTCCGGGTCACTCCCGGTCGAACGCCCTTGTCTACGCGTTGCAGCCGTGCGCGATCGCAGTGAGCTTCGCGCCGAGTGCGGGCTTCGACGCGTGCCCGGCCTCCCAGGCGAAGTTCTTCGCCTGGCCGTAGTTCATTCCGAAGCACTCCTGGATCGCGTTGCCGTAGCCGTCGCCCCACCCGTTCGAGGCCGACCCGGCCGCCGCCGGCACCGCGAAGAGCGCGGCCGCACCGAGCGTCACGATGAGCTTCTTCACCTTCTCCTCCTCCCTATGCGCTCGGGATGAGCACCTTGTTGACCACGTGGATGACCCCGTTGGACGCCATCACGTCCGTCTTCGTGACCTGCGTCGAACCGTTCAGGAACACCTTCCCGCCCCGGACCGAGACCTTGACCGACGGCCCGGCAAGTGTCTTGACCTGCTTGCCGTTCAGGGTGGCGACGGTGGCCGCGGGGAGCTTGCCCTTGACGACGTGGTAGAGCAGGACCGTCTTCAGCAAGGCCGGGTCGCTCCCGACCTTCTCGAGCGTGGCCTTCGGCAGCTTCGCGAACGCGGCATTCGTGGGAGCGAAGACCGTGAACGCGCCGGGCTTGTTGAGGGTGCCTGCGAGGCCCGCCTTCTTCAGGAGCGTGACGAGCGTGCTGAATTGCTGCGCCGACGCCGCGGTCTGCGTGATCGTCTTGCCCTGGGAGGGCGCAGCCGAGATCGGCAAGACCAGCGCGGCCGCAACAACCGCCACCGCCCCGACCGTCATGAGTGCCTTGAACATCATTCCTCCTTGGTAGGTCGCTTGTGCAGATTTTGTATAGCTTATGTACCGAGTGACGTCAAGTGTCGATGCGCTTTGCGGTGGGTACTGGCGCGATTGCTGTAGAAAATTTGTATAGTGTTGGTGTGATGCAATCCGGCCGTGAACGGCTTTCCCGGCTCATCGCGGGCCGGCGCACGAAGTTCGTCGCCATCGGCGCGTGGCTCCTGATCGCGCTCGCGCTCGGCCCTCTCGCCGGGAAGTTCGAGGGCGCCCAGCGCAACGAGCCGTCGAGTTTCCTGCCGGCCGGCGCCGAGTCGGTCGAGGTCCTTCACGCCGCGGAGGGCTTCGCGTCGGGCGACGTGACCGTTGCGACCGTCGTGTTTCGCGATCCCTCCGGGCTCGATCGGGGCGATCGGATGGCGATCGAGCAAGCGCTTCGCGACGCCTCAGAGGCCAACATCGAAGGCGCCCGGTCGCCGTCCCCGCCGCGCTACTCGAGTGACGGGACGGCGGCGGCGGCGGTCGTGCCGATCCAGGCCGAGGGTGAGGTCGACATCCTGATCGACGCCGTTGCCGAGCTGAGGGCCGTCCTCGGGGACAGCATTCCCGACTCGATGCAGGTGAAGGTAACGGGGCCGGCCGGCTTCTCCGCCGACGCGAGTGCGGCGTTCGAGGGCATCAACTCGACGCTGCTCCTCGCGACCGTCGCGCTCGTCTTCTTCCTTCTCGTGCTCATCTACCGGAGCCCGATCTTCTGGGTGCTCCCGCTCGCAGCGGTACTTGTGGCCGAAGCGGTCGTACGCGGCCTCGGCTACCTGCTCGCCGAGGCCGGCGTCGTCATCAACGGCCAGACCGGAGGGATCCTCCTCGTCCTCGTGTTCGGAGCGGGAACGGACTATGCGCTGCTCATCACGGCGCGGTACCGGGAGGAGCTACTCCGCACCGAGGACAAGCACGAGGCCATGCAGGTCGCGCTCGTCCGCGCGGGCCCGGCCATCCTCGCATCGGCCGGAACGGTCGTCGCAGCGCTTCTCTGTCTTTCGTTTGCGTCCGTCAACTCGATCTCAGGGCTGGGGCCGGTCGGTGCGATGGGGGTCGCAGTCGCGGCGGCGGCGATGCTGACGCTGCTGCCCGGCCTCCTTCTGGTGGGGGGACGGCGCGCCTTCTGGCCGTACGTGCCGCGCTACGGGTCCACTCCTCGGCGCGAGCGAGACGTCTGGGAAAGGCTCGGCGCATGGATCGAGCGCCGCCACCGGCTCGTCTGGATGGGATCCACGGCCGCACTCGCCCTGCTGGCGCTGGGCGCTCTGACCCTCGACGCCAACCTGACGACCGCGAACTCGTTCCGGGGATCGGTGGAGTCCGTTCAGGGGCAGAGCCTCATCGAAGAGTCCTTCCCGGCCGGCGCCAGTGCGCCGACGACCGTCCTCGTGCGCGATCCCGCGAAGACGCAGGCCGCGCTCGAGGCGGCGCGCGCTGCCGACGGCGTCGCGTCGGTCGGACGGCCCGAGTACGGGACGCCGGGGGCACGCTTCGACGTCACGCTCACGAGCGACCCGTTCGGCGAGGAGGCCTTCGCTGCCATCCCCGAGCTTCGCGCGACGCTACGCAACGCCGCGGGCACCTCCGTGCTCGTCGGCGGCCCGACCGCGGAGGAGGCCGATCTCCGCGCGGCAGTGGAGCGGGACACGAAGCTGCTCGTGCCCCTCGTGCTGCTCGTCGTCCTCGCGATCCTCGTCGCGCTCCTCCGCTCGGTCGTGGCTCCCGTCGTGCTCACGGCCACCGTGGTGCTCTCGTTCTTCGCCGCCCTGGGCGGAAGCCTCCTCCTTTTCGAGCTCTTCGCCGACTTTCCGGGACAGGACCCGAGCTATCCGCTCTTCGCGTTCATCTTCCTCGTCGCCCTCGGGGTCGACTACAACATCTTCCTCATGGCCCGCGTCCGTGAGGAAGCCCATCGACTCCCGACGAAGGAGGCCATGCTCAAGGGGCTCGCGGTGACCGGGGGCGTCATCACGTCGGCCGGAGTCGTTCTCGCGGGAACGTTCTCGGTGCTGGCCGTCCTTCCGCTCGTCGCGCTGACGCAGATCGGCATCACCGTCGCGTTCGGCGTTCTCCTCGATACGTTCGTCGTACGCTCGATCCTCGTGCCCGCGCTGACGTTCGAGCTCGGAAAGCGGATGTGGTGGCCGTCGCGCCTGGCCCGGCGATCGCGTCTCGCGGGGGCGGTCGTCCACGAGCACGAGCTCACGCCGAGAGGTGGCACGCCGTGACACCGCGCGCGGAGACCCGGCTCGAGCTGCTGCGCATCGGCGAGCTCTCCCGCCGCGTGCACGTCCCGGTTGCGTCGCTCCGTGCCTGGGAGACACGGTACGGACTACTTTCGCCCAACCGAACGCCGGGCGGGTTCCGCCTCTATGGGCCGGACGACGTCGCGCGAGTCCTCGCGATGCGGGCGAACCTCGAGCGCGGGCTCTCGGCTGCGGAGGCTGCGCGACTCGCGCTCTCGGAGACGCACGAGGGAGCTACGCCGCTCCTCGCAGAGGCAGCCACGGAGCTCGACGCGGCGCTCTCGATCTTCGATGAGCCGAGCGCTCAAGTAGTGCTCGACCGGCTCTTCGGGAGCCTCAGCATCGACGCCGCCCTACGCGACGTCGTCGTCCCGTACCTTCACGAGCTCGGCGAGCGCTGGCAGCGCGGCGAGGTCTCGATCGCGCAAGAGCACTTCGCGAGCAACGTCGTTCGCGGCAGGCTCATGGCGATGGCGCGCGGATGGGGACGCGGTTCCGGCCCCCTCGCCGTCCTCGCCTGCGCCGAGGACGAGCAGCACGACATCCCCGTGCTTCTCTTCGGCCTTCTCCTACGTACGTACGGGTGGCGCATCGGGTACCTCGGAGCCGACACACCGCTGCCGTCACTCGTGCAGGCAGTCCGGGAGCTTCACCCGTCCGCAGTCGTTGTGTCGGGCACGGCAGCAGGCGTACTCGACGGCCAGTCGGCCGGCCTCCAGGAGGTCGCGCTGCACGCAACGCTGTACGTCGCCGGAGCGGCCGCGAGCGAGGAGCTCGCCCATCAGGCGCACGGCGTCTACCTCGACGGCGACATGTTCGCAGCGGCCGATACGCTCGCGAACGGGCATCGCTGATCTCGTGCGGTGCCAACCGGCGTTGAAACCTCGCACGTCGAGTCTGCGCACTGGGCCACGCTGCGCGAGCCGATCGTTCCGCCCACCGAAGAGGGCGTGCTCGCGCTCGGCGCCCTGTGCCTGTCGTCCCCTGGATCTGGGTAAACGTCGCTATCAACCAAGTGCAGCTGCCTCGCTCCGCGATCGCGGTGCGCTCGGGCACACGACGATAAGACTCGCGTTTGGCACCTGCCGCGAACTTGACTCATATCGACTCCCTTCGATATATTCATATCTGTCGATACGACAGGTGGGGTGGCTGCAACGGTGACTGCGCTTCTAGAGACGATCGAATGCTGTGCGCCACTCAACGCGGAGGCGTTGTCAGACGAGGAGGCGGAGGCGACAGCCGGGTTGTTCAAGGCTCTCGGCGACCCTGCTCGTGTTCGCATCGTCAACTTGCTCGCAACGAGCGGTGGCGAACCTGTGTGCATCTGCCACCTCATCGAGCCGCTTGGGCTTGCCCAACCAACGGTTTCTCACCACATGAAGCGGCTTCTGGATGCAGGCCTCGTTGAGCGCGAACAGCGCGGAAAGTGGGCGTACTTCGCGCTCAAGAGACATGCCGTCGAGAAGCTCGCCCTCGTCGCTGACCTGAAAGGTGTGTGCTGCTGATGACCACCACGACTGCAGACGATCTGCGGGAGGAAGTGCGCCGCCGCTACGCGGAGTCTGCCCGCGCTGTAATCGAGGGAACAGACGGCTGTGGGTGCGGGAGCGGCTCGTGTTGCTCAGAGTCCGACGCCGACGCGACCAACTTCGGTGAGGCGCTCTACGACGCGGAGCAGCGCGGCGATCTCCCCGAAGCAGCTGTGCTCGCATCGCTCGGCTGCGGTAACCCGACAGCGGTGGCCGAGCTACACGAGGGCGAGACGGTGCTCGACCTCGGCTCTGGTGGAGGGATCGACGTGATCCTTTCGGCCAAGAGGGTCGGGCCAACTGGTACGGCATACGGCGTGGACATGACCGATGAGATGCTCGCCCTCGCGCAGCAGAACGCTCGCGAAGCAGGCGTCTCGAACGTGCACTTCCTCAAGGGCATGATCGAGCAGATCCCCCTCCCGGCTAACTCCGTCGATGTCGTGATCTCGAACTGCGTGATCAACCTGTCGGTCGATAAGCCAGCGGTGCTGGCCGAAATCGGTCGCGTACTCAGGCCGGGGGGCCGGATTGGGATCAGCGACGTAGTTGCGGAGGACGAACTGTCACCCGCCGATCGAGCGGAGCGGGGTAGCTACGTCGGCTGTATCGCGGGCGCTCTTTCCCGAGGCGAGTACGAGGCCGGACTGGAGGCCGCTGGCTTCGAGGAGATCACCGTTGAGTTCACCCACAACGTGGCCGACGGAATGCACGGCGCGATCATCAAGGCCGTGAAGACCCGCGATCCCGAGCGAAAGGGCCTGCCGATCGTCCAGCCCGCTGCGAAGGCGGGCTGCTGCTGACAAGGCGGACACGAGTCCCGACGTTGGAGGTATTCAGCGATGAGTCAGACACTCGACCCCGTGACCCAGAACCATGTTCGACAGGCAGCGGAGGCGCTTTCCGACGAGTTCGCGGGAGTCTTCTCGCAAGAGACGATCGCGAGATACATCGCGGAGTCGCTCGAACTACTGGGCGATAGCAAGATCAACGTGTTCGTTCCTGTGCTCGCCCATCGGTTTGCACGTGAGCGGCTAAAGGCACTCGCTCAGATGGAGGGGTTGATGGTGAAAGAGATGCCGGAGGTGCTGTTCGTCTGCGTCCACAACGCCGGTCGAAGCCAGATGGCGGCAGGTCTTGTCAAGCTCAGGTCGCATAGCCGTGTTCACGTCCGCTCCGCTGGAAGCGATCCGGGCGAGGAAGTGAACCCGGCAGTCGTTGCTGCGATGGACGAGATCGGCGTGGATATGTCCGAGGAGTTTCCGAAGCCACTGACCGACGAGGTCGTGCAAGCGGCCGACGTGGTCATCACGATGGGCTGCGGCGATGCCTGTCCGATTTACCCCGGCAAGCGATACGAGGACTGGATGCTTGACGATCCGGCTGGCCAGGATCTTGAGACAGTGCGACGCATTCGCGACGAGATCGACGGCCGAGTGCAGCGACTGATCAGCGAACTGCTTGTCTAGGCCCGTCACTCGCCCCGCACTGCTCTACGGAAAGTTCTCGGCATCTCGCGCTCGGATTGCGCCGCGAGCGAAGCAGCCTGCACGTAGAAAGCCCCGAGCGCTCGTCCTCGAAGTACGGATGCCCTAAGTGTCTGGGGAGGTGATCGTTCATCTGCGATGCACGATCAAATATCCCCAGGAGGGTTGCGCGATGAACTGCTTTGAATGTGCCAAGGCGAACGATGTCGTGCCCGCGGTTGGTCTCTGTCGGCACTGCAGCGTGGGTCTTTGTCTCGATCACTTGATCGAGGCGACTGATTACCGGCTGGCTGGGACGGTGTTCGGTTGCCCCCATGACATCCCGCACGCGAAGTCGCTGCACGAAGTCCCCGCAGGCATCGCCTCTTCGCGCCGCCACCATTTCGCGGCCGTCCGGTGAACGCCATCGCAGACGCTCCGTCTGTTGTTGGACGCGACGAAGACTTGGCTCTGCTCGCCAAGGCGCTCGGTCATCCAGCGCGTGTTCGGATTCTGCGGCTGCTTCTCTCCCGGGATGCCTGCTACTGCGGGCAGCTGGTAGACGAGCTGCCGCTTGCCCAGGCCACCGTCTCCCAGCACCTGAAAGTGCTCAAGGATGCCGGTCTGGTTGTGGGCGAGATCGAAGGACTGCGCACGTGCTACTGGGCAAGTCGCGAGCGGCTCGCTGAGCTGCACGCGCTTGCCGGTGACCTGCTCGCCGCGGCGGTCGGGATAGACGGCGATGAGTGTGACTCAGACCATTAGCCACCGTCCTGCGCCATCGCCGCCCCCGTCCGAGACGACCGTCATCGACAAGCTGTCGAGGCTCGATCGCTTCCTGCCCGTCTGGATCGCGCTCGCGATGGCATTCGGACTCGTTCTTGGTGCCCTCATCCCGAGCCTCAACGACGGGCTGGCGAAGCTCCAGATCGGGACTGTCTCGCTGCCGATCGCGATCGGTCTGCTCGTGATGATGTACCCGGTCCTTGCGAAGGTTCGCTACGAGGACATCGGCCGCATGAGTGACGACGGCGTCGGCAACTGGCGCTTCTTCGGCACCTCTCTCCTTCTTTCATGGGTCGTCGGCCCGCTACTGATGTTTGCGCTCGCGTGGCTCTTTCTCGCTGATCAGCCCGCCTACCGGACAGGGGTGATCATCGTCGGCTTGGCCCGCTGCATCGCCATGGTGCTCGTCTGGAACGACATCGCCCTCGGAGACCGGGAGCGTGCCGCAGTGCTCGTCGTCTTCAACGCGCTCTTCCAGGTCGCCGCATATGCGCTGCTCGGCTACTTCTACTTGACGACGCTTCCGAGTTGGCTCGGCTTTGACACGCAGGGCTTCGAGGTCGGCATCTGGCAAGTCGCCCGGACGGTGCTCGTGTTCCTCGGGATTCCTCTTGTCGCAGGCTTCCTCACCAGGCGGATTGGTATACGGAGGCGGGGGCGCGACTGGTACGAGCAACAGTTCATCCCCCGGATCGCACCCCTGACCCTGTACGGCCTGCTTTTCACCATCGTCTTGCTATTCGCCATTCAGGGAGACGAGATCACGTCTGCACCGCTCGAAGTGGTGCGGATCGCGGTTCCGCTCCTCGTCTACTTCGCGATCATGTGGTCACTCGGCTTCGGTGCGGGTCGGGTGATGGGCTTTCCGTATCCGCAGACTGCCGCCCTCTCATTCACCGTCGCCTCCAACGACTTCGAACTCGCGATTGCCGTTGCCGTCGGCGTGTTCGGAGCAGCTTCCGGGCAGGCACTCGCAGGCGTCGTCGGCCCCCTGATCGAGGTGCCCGTCCTCGTAGGACTCGTCTACGTGGCTCTGTGGCTTCGCCAGCGGGTCTCCTGGCCACAAAGCAAAGTGCTTGTCGAGGAACCCGCGTAAGCCGACTAGCCCTGGAGCAGGCCCCCATCGCCCGAGCGCTTCCCGGAAACAGGCCCCACCGCCCGAGCACTTCGCGAGGGGGAGGGAGGGGATCGCGAGCGGGAGGGGGGTGCTGCCTGGACGGCATGGCCTCCGTTGGCTACCGTTGCACGTAACGCGATGAGGCTCGCGTTCAACCGCCCTTAGGGCTGATGGCCTCTACCTGATTGTCGTAGCGACGCAGTTAGGAGGCCAGGTTGGACGCCATAGAGCTAGCCGCAGTGCTCGTGACGCTCGCGCTCCTCGCGAGCATGATCTCGGTGGAAGTCGGTGTGACCGTCGCCCTGATCGAGCTGACGCTCGGTGTGGCGGCGGGGAACGTTCTCCACCTCCAGAGCCAGGACTGGCTGACGTTCGTCGCAGCCTTCGCCTCGATCGTCCTCACCTTCCTAGCTGGTATGGAGGTCGATCCCGCCTACATGAGACAACGTTTAGGTGCGTCGGTCGGCATCGGCGTCGTCTCCTTCATCGGCCCCTTCGTCGTTGCGTCACTGGTCGCTTTCTTCGTCCTCGACTGGAGCCCCCGAGCATCGTTGATCGCGGGTACTGCACTCTCGACGACCTCGCTCGCGGTCGTCTACTCAGTGCTCGTCGAGCGAGGGTTGACGGAGGCGAGCATCGGAAAGCTGCTGATGAGCGCGACGTTCGTGACCGACCTCTGCACCGCACTCGCGCTGTCGGCGATCTTCATCAAGCCGAACGTGTGGTTCCCGATCTTCCTCGCCGTCTCGCTCGCCCTCATTCTTGCGCTGCCGCGTATCGCGCCCTGGTTCTTCGGCCGCTACGGCGACCGCGTGATCGAACCCGAGATCAAGCTCGTGTTCGCGTGCCTGCTGCTTCTCATGCTGCTCGCCGACGCATCGAATGGGCACGCTGTTCTGCCTGCGTTCGTCCTGGGACTTGTGATGAGCAAGCATTACGCCGAGCACCGCGAGGAGCAGAAGCGTCTGCGTGTCGTCGCTTTCGCCTTCCTTACCCCCTTCTTCTTCATCAAGGGTGGGTTGAACGTCTCACTCGGTGCGGTTGGGTCGAACCTCGGACTACTCGCCGTCCTGCTAGCCGCGAAGATCGTTCCGAAGGTCGGCTTCGTGTACCCGCTTGCCCGCCGTGCCGATCCGCGTCACGCAACGTTCGCGACCCTCTTGATGAGTACGGGGCTGACCTTCGGCACGATCTCGTCGCTGTATGGCTTGAATGCCGGAATCATCGACAAGACCCAGTTCTCGCTCCTCGTGACAGTGGTCGTCCTGTCTGCGGTAGTGCCAACTGCCATCGCGGAGCGATGGTTCCTGCCAGATGTTGAACGTGAGCGTCGAGTCGATCGCAGACATGCATACGCGGACGCCGAGGAGTTCGTCTAGCACTCGCGTACCGGCCGCGAGCAGGCCCCGCCGCCCGAGCGTCTCGCGAGGGGGAGGGGAGTGGCCACGTACTCAAAAGCTCGCGTTTGCCGAGTCCGCTTGCCACTCACGGCCACGGTAGGGTCGCGGGACTCAACGGCGAGGAGGAACTGCGATGGCAACAAGCACTCCTGAGGAGATCAAGGTAGGGGAGGTAGCGATCCGGTTCCTCGTTGAGGGTGAGCAGTCGGGAGGGTCGGTCGCCGTCTTTGAGTTCGACGTGCCTGCTGGCGCGAGGGTGCCGGTAGCGCACAGCCATGACGGTTACGAGGAAACGATCTATGGCCTCGACGGGGTGCTGACCTGGACGGTTGAGGGAAGGCCGACTGAGCTTGGCCCGGGCGAGGCGCTGTTGATATCCCGCGGCGTCGTCCACCGCTTCGACAACACGGGCGATACCGACGCTAAGGCGCTGGCGATCGTCACCCCCGGCAGTCTCGGCCCCGACTACTTTCGCGAGGTAGCGGCAATCCTCGACGCGGCCGAGGGCGAGCCGCCCGACCTCGCAGCGATTGCAGCGGCGATGGGTCGCCACGGCATGACCCCTGCACCCTGACCGCAGCCCGCGAAGATCTGCGGACACACATCGCAGCGGCCATCTCCGAGAGCAGGCCCCGTCGCCGGAGCGCCTCGCGAGGGGGAGGGACGGGGCGGGGGCGGCGCGTAGGCTGACGGTGTGGACGGTCGGGCGTACGACGTGGACGGATACGACGGCAAGCCACTCCCCTGTGTTCGATACGGCGACGGCTCCGACCGTGCCGCCATTGTGCCCCGCGACCAGGCCCCGACCTGTCGAAACACGTCGAGGGGGTGGGGTAGGGCCTCAACGCCTGTCTACTGCGCGTGCGCGCGCGTGCGCGGGAGAACCTCGGCGCTCGACTACGGACGGCGCCGCGCCGCCTGATGCCTCCTCTCCCTTACGCGTGCGTGCGTGCGGGGGAGGAGAGGGACTCGCACGCTTCGTGACGAGTATTGATAGCGGCAGAAACGGGCTCTGACTACGCCTCGAGCGGCAGGATCCGCTCGGCCCCGAGCGTCCAGGTGAAGCGTGTCAGCGTCTCGTTGGGAGCGACGCCGCTCGGGCGGAGGCCGCGTCGCACGAAGAGCGTTGGTATCTCGGCGCCCAGAGCGACAGCCAGTCGCGTGTGGCCGAGGCCTTCGGTTCGCCAGCGGTCGGAGAGGCCGACGACGAGCAGACGGGCGTCGCGGGATGCTTCGATGACCCCGGCTTCGCCCGGGCGGACTAGAACCGGCTCGGTGACGATTCCGACCACCTGCTGAACGAGCATCGAGGCTCGCGACAAGAGCCGGCTAGCGTCGCGGCGCCCGAGAGTGGGATTCGCTTCCGTTCCGAGGAGCCGGAGCGTTGTCCCGAGGGCTTGGGCAAGCCAGGCGGCCACCTCGATCGCCGTCCAGTCGTGCTCGACGCCTGCGAACGGCGTCACGACGGGTCCGGTGGACATCTCTCCAGCCCCTGAGAGCACGCCGACATCGCAGGGTGTGCGCTCGAGGACAGCCCCGAGATCCTGGTCGGGAAGACCGCTTTCGAGGAACTCCGCCGCTGCGTCGAGAAGGATGAGGTCGACATTGTGCTCGGAGGCGAGTCGCACGGCGTCGGCTCCGGGCTCGGCCGTGGTGAAGGTGGCTATGCGAGACGCGACGCCTTGCTGCGCGAGGGCGTCTCGGCGTTCGGAGAGCGCGGCGCTCGTCGCCTCAAGCTCACCGTCGTCGCGCAAGAGCCGAGCGAGGATGAGCTCGCGCGCAGGCCGTCGAGCGAGCGGCCCGGCGATCGCGAGGAGGTCGTCGAGCCGCCCCGGGTCGGTTGCGACGACCATGATTGCTCGCGGTCGCGGCGCCGCAGGCGCCTCCCGCGACGTCAGAGACGGGTCCTGGCGAAGGATCGCCTGCTCGAGCTCGTGCAGGGCGAGGCTCGGCTCGATGCCGAGCTCGTCGACCAGCATCCGCCGCGTCTCGCGGTAGACCTCGAGCGCCTCGACCTGGCGACCTGAGCCGTAGAGCGCTTCCATGAGCACGGCCCGCAGTCGCTCGCGGAGCGGATGCTCGCGAACGAGCACCTGGACCTCACCGACCAGCTCTCCGAAGCGGCCAAGCGCGAGATCGGCGTCGAGCCGCTGCTCGAGCGCCAACAGTCGGAGCTCATCGAGTCGGAGAGTCTCTGTCTGCGCGAACGATTCGTGGGCGAGATCGGCGAGCGGCGGTCCGCGCCAGAGGTCGAGAGCTTCGCGCAGGCGTTGTGCCGCGAGCTCGGGCTCTGCGCCTCGCGCCTCCTCGACCAGAGCCTCGAAGCGAAGGAGGTCGAGCTCGTCCGGACCGATGCGGATCAGGTAGCCCGGCTCCTGAGTGACAATCGCCTCGTTCGGAGCGAGCGCCTTGCGAAGCTGTGAGACGTGGTACTGGAGCGCGTTGGCGGCTGCCCTGGGCGGCTCGGCGGCCCAGAGCTCCTCGATGAGCCGATCTGCCGAGACCACTTCGTTCGCACGCGTGAGCAGGAGTGCGAGAAGCGCCCGCTGCCTCGCGCCGCCGAGTGGAAGCGAACGACCCTGCTCAACGACCTCGAGCGGTCCCAGGATGCGGAACTCCACGTCTTCTCCTCCGGCGGACTCTCTTTGCCTGCGCCGGCGACGCTAACAGCCAGTCCTCGGCTCAGCAGAGGCTCAGCGGCGCCTCAGACCCACCAACGACACTCGTACAGGCCGCCGGCAGCGGCGTAGGCTTGGACCAGGAGGAGGGCTGATGCCGTGAGCACTCAGACAGAGATCCGGATCGGCTCCGAGTTCGTCGGCTATCGGATCGACGAGCTGATCGGCCGCGGTGGGATGGGCGTCGTCTACGGCGCCTACTGACCTGCGGCTCAAACGGACGGTCGCGCTGAAGCTCATCGCGCCCGAGCTGGCGCTCGACGAGCGCTTTCACGCCCGCTTCGCCCGCGAGACAGAGCTCGCGATGTCACTCGAGCACCCGAACGTGGTGCCGATCTACGACGCAGGGGACGTCGACGGTCGCTTCTACCTCGCGATGCGTCTCGTCGAGGGAGCAGATCTGGGGGCGCTCCTGCGCGCGGAGCGCGCACTACAGCCAGCGCGCGCGCTGGCAATCTGCGGCCAAATCGCGAACGCCCTCGATGCGGCACACGCGAAAGGTCTCGTCCATCGGGACGTCAAGCCCTCAAACGTGCTGCTCGATGCGAGCGAGCATGTCTATCTCGCCGACTTCGGACTGACCCGACGACTAGACGAGCAGAGCGGCCCAGCGGGCGAGGGCCGCTCTGTGGGCACACCCGCCTACCTCGCCCCCGAGCAGATCGAAGGCGGGTCGATCGACGGCCGAACGGATGTCTACTCACTCGGCTGTCTTCTCTACGAGTGTCTAACGGGCGAGACCCCGTTCGCTCGCGGCTCGCGGCTCGCAGTGGCCTGGGCGCATCTGGAGGAGGAGCCACCAAGCGCAAGAGCTCGCCGACCCGAACTACCCGAAGCGATCGACGCGGTGATCCGCACGGCGATGGCCAAAGAGCCTCAGGACCGGTACACGACTTGCGCCGCGCTGATCAGTGCGGCCGAGGAGGCGCTGGGGTTCCGCCGCTCACTGCCGCTGCAGCGACGCAAGATGATGCTCCTTGTCACCGCGGTTCTCGTCGCGGCGCTCTTAGCCGCAGCGCTCGTTGCCGTTCTCGGCACCGGCGGGCATGCCAAGGCGGCGGCGACCCCGCTGTTCGCCAGAAGGGACACGGTTGCCCGCATCGATCCCCGGACGAACAAGGTGAGCGCCGTCATCCCCGTGGGGGGGAGTCCTGTCGTGGCCGCGGCAGGCGGCCACAGCGTCTGGGTCTACAACCACGACGGCTCGACCATCTCCGAGATCGACGCGAGGACGAACCGTGTCCGGAAGACGACGCCGTTCCTCCCCTTCCCGGTCGACGTCAGCAGGTTCGCCGGACCGGTGCTCGCAGCGGACGCCTCGGGTGCGTGGTTCGTCACCGGCGGCTTCGATGGCGACCAGGACCACTCGCTGCTCACGAGAATTCCGGTCACCGGGAGGAAGCGCGAGTACCGCCTCGACGTCACGCCGACGGGAGTCGCGGTCGGCAAAGGTGCGGTCTGGGTCGTGGGTAGGGGCGCACACGATTACCAGGTGCTGCGCATCGAAGGTTCCACAGGTCGCATCGAGGCGCGGACGCGGTTCCCCGCCTCCAACCCGATCGACTCCATCGGCATGGGCTACGGCGCTGTCTGGGTCGTCGGTTCGGCCGACGCCACGCTCTATCGGATCGATGCACGGACGGCCAAGCGGGATGGACAGGTCGTCCTCGGCACGTCGCGCGCCTCGAGGCCCGAGATGATGCCTCGCGGCCATGACATCTGGATCAGGCAGGACGGGAGTCCCGGAACGACCACTCGCATCGACCCTTCCTCGCCGACGATCCTCGAGCAGGATCCCTGCTGTTCGCCCGCCTGGGGCGAAGACAGAGGGCAGTTGGGTGCGCTCTGGTGGTACACGTGGCAGACCGGCAGTCTGTTCCGCCAGGAGTATGCCAACGGGCCGAGACGCACGATCCACGTCACGAGCTCTCAACCGGACGCAGGCGGGCCGTGCCTCACCTCGATCACGGTCGGCTCGGGAAGCCTCTGGCTGACGGCTTCTCAATCTCCTGACAACTACACCTGTCCCGGGTAGCCGCGGGTCTGGGCCTCGGCCTCAGCGCGCCCTCAGTTCCTCCTCAGCTCCGGCGACCACGCTCCTCGGAGGTCGTCAATCGAGCCTAGGAGGAGAGAAATGCGTACGAACGTCACTGTAGTCGCGGCTATCGCGGCAATGGCGGTCACGCTGACCGCTGTCGCGGCAGCCGGGCCGGTCGCGGCGAAGCAGCGAGTCGCGATCCAGGAGAATGGGTCGTTCGTCCTGACCCCGCTAACGCCGGGAGCAATCAAGCGCGATACCGGCACCGCTAGCTTCTGTTGCTGGACCGAGCGCCACATCATGCGCGACGGACAGGCAATCGACATCAACGACCCGCGATGGACGTTCACCGGAAAGCTGGGCACGATCGAAGGCCGAAACCAAGTCGGGTTCGTCGACCTCCCGGACGGATGGGCGGTCTTCACCGGCACCTGGAAAGTCATCCGCGCCACGGGCGCCTACGCGGGACTCTCCGGAGGGGGACGCGTTGCGGGCGTCCAGCCGGCCAAGGGCAACACGAAGGCGCAGTTCGAGGGCTTCCTCAGCCCGAAATAGCGAAGCCGGGAGACCGGGCACGACCGTGCGCTCCCGTTCCGCGAGAGGAGCGGCCTAGGCTGCTCCTCTCGCGATCGCGCCGCGGTGCGGACCGGCTCTCAGCATGGCGCTTCCCCTACTCGGAACGCGAAGACCGTCGTAGGTGCCGGCGCGTGTCCAGGCCTCGACCCGATGAACACGTTCAGGGGGTGGGGATACCCTCGTACCCCCCGCGACCAGGCCCCGACCCGATGAACGCGTTCAGGGGGGTGGGTACCCCCTCGACACCTTTCCTCTACGCGTGCGCGCGCGTGCGCGCGAGAGAAAGTGGCGGACACGCCCGAGCGGGGAACGCCGACGAGTAGGCCCCGCCGCCTGAGCGCCTCGCGAGGGGGAGGGCGTATCCGCGTCAGCCCGCCGGCGAGTTCGCGTGAGCAAGCGCCGAGGGTGCGAGTCGGCCGACGATAGCCGGTGCCTCGTGGACGAGTTCATCGTTCTTGAGCGCCTCCACCATGAACAAGGCGAAGTCCACGCGGCGCGTGAGGTTGCTCTCAAGGATGGGGTCGCCTACGTGGCGGCTCCAGACTGGTAGGCCCTGGCTCTCGCCTTCTTCCAGGTCGCTCCCGCGCACGACAGTCCACCGTGTGTCGCTGGCGAAGATCCGCCGGCACGCCTCCACCTGGTCGTCGAGGTCGGCGAAGCGGGTGACGCGCCCGAGCCAGCCGCCGTACTTCACGAGGGCCTTGAGCTTCCACGAGTACACGTCCTTGCCATCGCGGGTGATGTGCCAGCCGCAGGAGAACACGAGTCGCGCCTCTGGAGGCGCGTGATCGAGCACCGCCTGCGCCGTGCCCGTCGAGTACCCGTGCACTCCGTGTGGAACCAGCACGACGAGGACTCCGTCGCACCCCGCGACGGCCCTCTTGATGGCTTCGGGGTCGTCCGTCGCCCCTGGAACGATCGTCATGCGCTCGTTGAACGCGTCTAGTTTGGGAACGCTCTGCTCCCGGCATACGCCGACGACCTCGTAGCCTCGATCGAGAGAGTGCTGCACCAGGTACTGCCCGAGCTTTCCAGAAGCGCCGACGATGCATACCCTCGTCGTCTGCTCGCCCACTCGTCCAGGCTAGACGCTCGCCGCCGCCACCGCCTTACTCGCGAAGAGGACGATTCGCGAGCACTCAAGGCCTTGCTCGCACACACCTTGCCGGAGGCCGGATGCCGACCGGTGACACATGACGAGCGTCGAACGGGCCGGCGGCGTTACCGTGGGGCCACCGTGAGTGACGCGCCAGCAACCTTCCTATTTGCCGACATCGCCGGATTCACGGCGTTGACCGAGGCGCACGGAGACGAGCAGGCGGTGGCGGTCGTAGACGCGTTCTGCGCTGCAGTGGATGTCGAACTGCCGGCTGGTGGCACCCGCGTCAAGTCGATCGGTGATGCTGTGATGCTGCGTGTCCCCGATCCTGGCGACGCGATTCTCCTCGGGCTCCGCATGACCCGAGACGTGCTTCGCGAGAACGGCATGTTTGGCCGAACGACCAGCGCCCCGAGTAGGTCGGCCCTTCGACCTCTGCGGCCGGGGCGTACACGATGACGGCCTCGGTTCGGATCTCCTGCTCGCCGTTCATGTCACGGCAGCGAGCGACAACGGTGAACCGCTGCGCGTTGTGGAGCTCGGCGCAGAACTGCTGTCGCCTCGCATCGTCCGAGAACCCCAACTCGAAAGATCATGTCCGTGACCTCGGCGGCGGGCACCGCGCTCGTCATCGCAGTCGAGGTCACGCTCCCCGCGAGCGAGAGCGCGTCCGCTCGCATCTCGGGGGCGACCAGAAGTGCCAGTCCGGAGCCGACGTTCCGGAGCGGAACGCGGATCGTGACCTTCTTCTCCTCGGAGCTGACGCTCGGCCGACTCGCGCCGATTGCCTTGTCACGCGCTATCGGCTCGGGTACATCGGCGAGGGCGGCGCGGATGTTCGCGTGGACGTGAGGTTAAAGCCTCCGATCGATCCGGAACAGACTCCCAATCCCGCCTAGGAGGAAAGCCCAGAAGCTTTCGTTCTCTTGCCTGACCCGACGCGGGCCACCGGCGATGAACCGTGCTTGGTTCTCGTCGGTCACGGTGATGAGGGTAGCCAGTGGCGGTGTGAGCCAGCGGCTAGGCAATTCGCTCGCTCAGTGCTATTGATGTCGGCAGGTCAGGCGCGACAACTGGAGGGTCGGCCCGCGCACCGGTAACACCGAGGGGGCTCGAAAGACTTCCGGGGGCCGACGGAGAGGTTGTCGCGCCTGCGCCCCCAACCTCAGTTTTCGGGGCGACGATCCCGACTCGCGAGCTTGCAGATCGCGGAGCGGGAGCTCGAGGCGGGCTGAACTGGATGCTCGCCGTACGGTCAAGTGCTTCTCTTCGTCGAACCGTCGCCTTTGGGTCGCACCACACCCTTGTAGAGTCGCGCCACCCTAGAGAGGAGCAACGTGCCTTCAGACCGCTTCGCACGCTTTCTGCCGCTCGCAGGGGTACTCGCTGGACTCTTGCTCGCCGGTGGGCTCACCCTGACGTACAGCATCCCGAACAGTGAGACCTCGTTTGAAGAGACGTTCTCGTGGTGGAAAGACAATCGGGGACAGCATCAGATCTCCGGCCTCCTCCTCGCACCCTTGGTCGCGCTCATGCTCGTCTTCTTCGGGGCTGGGTTGCAGCGAAGCCTCCGAAGTGGCAACCGCGACTCCGGTCATGGTTCGGTGGCCTTCGGCGGAGCGATCCTCGGCGCTGCGGGGTTCGCACTCATCGGAGAACTCGAAGGTGCAGCAACGAACGCAGCGCACGAGGGCCACCAGGAGGCCGTCTACGCGCTCAGCCAACTCCATTCCTACGACTGGCTGACGTTCAATGCAGCTTGGGCGGCCGTATTGCTCGCCACTGGTCTCGGCGCGCGTCGCAACGGAATGCTGCCGAGCTGGCTTGCCTGGGCGACCATCGTCCTCGGGGCGACACAGTTGACGCCGATCGGCTTTCTCGGGTCACTCTTCATCCCTCTGTGGTTGATCGTGGTGGGAATCTGGCTCTTCTGGAAGAGCAAGTCAGCCCTTCCAACCGAACGAGTCGTCGGGCTCGCAGACGACGAGGTCGCCGCCTCAACGTATTAGCGCCACTCGAGTTCGCGAACTACCTGCGGATCGAGGAGTGGGAGCTCGAGGCGGACGTGAAGTAGAAGGCCCGCCGAAGCGGGCCTTCTAGTACCTCCGATGCGTCTCGCTGAAAGTGTTGTCCAGATTCCTACTCGGTCGGGTTGTCCACGATACGCGGCGGGCACTCGCCAACCGCATTGCCGCCAATCTCGTTGGGCTCGCCTCCATCGAACTGATTGACCTGAGCAGTCGGGGTGTTGCCGTGGCAGATGAGATTCCCGGCGATGACATTCGTTTGCACTTCGCTCGAGTCGCTGCCCGGAACCACCGACAGCACGCTCGAGCCGGTCGCGGAGCTCCCGGTCGACGACGATGGTCACCGTCGTCGGGCGCTCCTTCTCAACTACTAGCACATTAGTCATAACTGCAAGTTTACAAGAGCACGTTGTTGACATTTGCGAGGAGCGGCGTAGCATCCCGTGCGTGACGCTCCGGGTCGTCGAGTCGAAGTTCGGCGCGATACTCGTCGACGACGATCCCGCGACAGCACCGTCCCGACTGGAGCTGCTCGCCCTGGAGCTCGACATCGACCCCGACGCTCTCCGCGAGCGTCTGCGCGGTGAGGTTCAGGAGCGATTACGCGCGCGCGGGCTTGCGTGGGAAAAGCTCGACACCCGGCTCGAGAAGCGGGCGAACGGGAGCATCCGATCACTGAGCTGCCCGGACGACTAGAGACTGAACCACCAGTCGCCGAGGAGTTCCCAGTCAGCAGCTTGCTCGGTCATGTGATCCTCGAGAACCGTAGTGAGGTGACCGAGCGCTTGCGCGCGCTCCGCACGCGATCGGTTTCCGTCAACAAGCGTCATACAGAGATCGATCATCGAACTTCCGCCTGCATCGCGGGCTACGTCAAGCAGCCACTTGTCACCGGGATACGGTTGACCTTGCCACAGTAGGAAGGCGCGCGCCGCGTTTCGGGCTGCGAGCGCGGAGGTGATCGCCACTGTCGCGTCATCGCGGCGGTTGAGGCTTGCGAACGCTTGGTTGCGGAACAGGCGAAACTCGGCCCACGCGCCCTTCGCGAGTGCCGGCCGGCGGCGCGCAAATTGCGTCGCCACTCCAGCGCAGTACGCGCCGACTCCGGCCCATCCGTCGTGGACGAGCAGAGCGTGGCTCAGCTCGAACTGCCATATGGGGAGATCGACTGTTGCACGTGCTCTACGTCCGTCTCGGCCGAGCAGCTCGATCTCGCCTCGCGGCAGCTCGATGGTTTCGCGGGGCGGGTCATCCGACGCGAGCGCGAGAAGATCCCAATCGCTCGTTTCGCTTGCGCGGGCATGAGCACGCGAACCGACGAGAAGGATCGCGGTGTCCCTGAGATCCAGACGATCCGAAAGAGTGCTTTCGATCATTGATTGAGCCCGCATGATCAGGGCGTCCGTCACTGAAGCGATCTCCTGAGGGCGGCGCGGAGGGCTGCGTCAGGCGTCATTCCGGAAGACTGGCGCACGCGAGCGGGGCGGGGCGGCGCCATGGACTCGCCCACGCCCAGCTCGATCGCAAGATCGCCCGTCAGTGTCTGCGATCCCGTGCACCCCCCGTGCACCCACGCCGTGAGCCCACCCGTACTCACCCGTACCCTGATTTGGCTCTACTAAGAGAAATCGCTAGGAGCCACAACCCCCCAAAAGGCCCATACGGGATTCGAACCCGTGTCGCTGCCGTGAGAGGGCGGTGTCTCTCCCCTGTCTGAAGCCCGCCGACGCGCGAGGAGGCGGTAGGGCAGTCTGAAAGTGTGCTCAACCGCTTATCCAAGTCGTGAAGATCGGCGCGATTGGAATCGTCGGCACTGCCGTATTGGCGGCTGTGATCGCTGCGGCGGTGCTCTTCATGCGCGGTGACAAAGCACTCGAGCTCGAGATCGCTCTCGAGCCGCCGGCCCAGATCGCCCGCCCGGACCCGCTCGACTACGAGTCAGGCAGAACAGGGGAGTACGAGCGGGCCGCCGCCTTCGGCCTGAGCCACGTCCTGTTCGAGAAGAGTCCCGGCGGGGTGTTAGGCGCGGCTCAGCGGACGGCAGGTTTTCGCGACCTCGTCGACAAGGCGGTCTCAGGCAGTGGCATCGACGCCGACACGGTCGAGGCGATCGTGCTCCTCGAGAGCGCGGGGCGTCCGGACGTGATCGCCGGGGATGACCCCGAGAATGCGTCCGGTCTCACCCAGATCCTCGCTGAGACCGCGACAAGCTTTCTCGGCATGCCAGTCGACCTCGAGGCGAGTCGCCGGCTCACTGACCTAGTGAATGAGGCGGGCCGTCGCGGCGACGAGGAAGAGGCCGATCGGCTTCGCTCGGAGCGTCGACGCGTGGATGCACGCTTCGATCCGGAGCAGGCGCTCGCCGGAACCGTGCGCTACCTAACCGAAGCCAATAAGGTCTTCGGCCGCGAAGATCTCGCCGTCGTCTCGTACCACATGGGAATCGGCAATCTCGCCAGCGTCGTGCGCGCGTACACGGGGCGTCAGGACGACGCAGTGGACGCGGTCGTGGGTGACGACGGCATCGACTATGCGCGCCTCTACTTCGATTCCTCGCCGACCCTGCATCGAGCCGCCTGGGAGCGGCTCGCCTCGTTCGGAGACGACTCGCAGACGTACTACTGGCGCGTTCTCGCCGCGCTCGGTGTCATGCATCTCTTCCGGAGCGACCCAGCCCGGCTCGAACGGCTCGCCAAGCTTCACGACCAGCTGCCGAGCGCCGAGCTCGTCCTTCACCCGCCTTCAGCGCGTGGCCGCTTCGTTGACACGCCGCAGCTCGAGATCGCCGTTGCGCGCGGCGTGCTCGTGCCCATACGGGCCAGCAGCGGGGCTCACTTCGCGATCGATCCGCAGCTCGAGAGGATCGCGGCGCGTCTTGGTGAGAACACGGACACGTATGTCGCGCTCCGTCCCCGCGCTGCGCGGCTGCTGACGTATCTCACCGGGAAGGTCTACGAGTTGAGCGGCGAACAGCGCCCGCTGGCGGTCACACGAGCGACCTACGACGACGGGAGTGCGGCGACGCTCACTCCGCGCGATCCGGGCGCTGCGGCAGATGCAGGTGTGCACGCGACGGGCTTCGCCTTCGACATACGCAGGCGGTACGGATCAGGGGCGCAGGCGGCGGCGTTTCAATGGACGCTGGAACGCCTCGAGGCGCTCGGGCTGATTGCGTGGACGCGAGGGCGGTCGGTTATCCATCTTGTTGTGTCTCCCCGCGCAGATGTGAGTTGACCGGAGCCCGTTGGGCGTAGCCACCAGAACGAGTCCTTGCCTCCTACGCGATCGGACATCGCGACAGTGCGCGTCTGCGCTCGAGCCGGACAGGTTCGTGCCGGCTTTCCCGTAGGTCGTCGCTGCTACTCCTCTTCGGGCTTCTCGCTCGTCGCGGGGTCGTCAACGGTGAACTGCTGCGTCGCGCGAGCGGCCCCGCGCTCATCTTCGACGTGACGGCGCGCGACAGCGAGCGCCTGCGCGCGGGCTTCCTCGCGCTTCTCGAGTTCGCGGTCGATCTCGCGGATTCGCTCGAGCAGCGTCTTCACGAGCGGCTCGTCGTCCCTGTAGACCGCGTCACCGAGCGAGCGCAGGATCGGCTCGCGCTCACGGCGGAACGAACGTGACTCGCGGCGCAGCCGAACGACATCGCGGGCGGCACGACTCCACGCAGCGATTGACGCGATCGCGAACCTCATCCAACCGCGCAGGCGGTCGCCCGAGGAGAAGATCGAGCGCGCCACCTGGTCGTCGGGATTGCGCCTGGCCGCTTGGTAGAAGAAGACGAAGACGATGACCGCGAACGCGAGCAGCACGATCGCCGCGATCGCGCTCCCGGCGATCAGCGCGATGACGGCTGCGACGAGCAAGACGCACCCGAGGACGACGGCAGGTCCGGGAGAGAGCACACCGTAGTACCGCGGCGCCTCGTCGAGCGCGCGCCCGCACTGTTGGCAGAAGCGCGCGTCCCAGGCGGAGGCGGCGCCGCAGGCGGAGCAGACCCGGGGCACCGAGCTCATGGCTACTCGGTACCCGCTCGGCGAGGCATCTACACGTAGGCAGCATGGACGTATGGCACGTCTGTATGCGACGACCGGAACGTCGTTCGCCCGCCTCGACGAGACACCCAACGGCTGGAAGGGCGAGTCTTCCCTGCGCGACAGCACAGCGCAGTGCCTCGCGCTCGATCCCAACGATCCCGACACCGTGTACGTGGGACTCGGCGCGGGAGGCGTGCGGAAGACCACAGACGGGGGACGCACGTGGATCGACTTCGGTCTCGCCGAGCAGCAGGTCTTTTCCGTCGCTGTCAGCGCTGTGGATGGCGCCGTCTACGCGGGCACCGAGCCGAGCGCGCTCTTCCGCAGCGACGATAAAGGTGGGACGTGGCGCGAGCTCACCGGCCTGCTCGAGCTCCCGTCTCGGCCGACCTGGAGTTTTCCGCCGCGTCCTTGGACATCGCACGTGCGCTGGATCGCGCCGAGCCCGCACGCGGCGGACACGATCCTCGCCGGCATCGAGCTCGGTGGGCTGATGCGGTCGACCGACGGCGGCGAGACCTGGCAAGACCACCGGCCGGGCGCGCAGCGCGACGTGCACTCGCTCGCGTGGCATCCGCGCGAGCGTGGGCGCGCGTACGAAGCCGGCGGAGGGGGAGCCGCCTGGAGCGAAGACGCCGGGAGCACCTGGACACCCGCTGACGAGGGCCGCGATCGCCACTACACGTGGTCCGTCGCGGTCGATCCTGAGGACCCGGACCTGTGGTACGTCTCCGCGAGCAGCGGGCCGTTTGCGGCACACGGACGCGGCGATCCCCAGGCGAAGGTCTTCCGCAGGCGCGACGGCACCTGGGAAGCGCTAGCGGGCGGACTGCCCGATCCGCTGTCGGCGATGCCGTACGCGCTCGTCGCGACGCGCGAGCGCCTATTCGCCGGGCTCGCGAACGGAGAGCTGTGGGAGAGCCGCGACCGTGGCGACAGCTGGCAGCGGTGCGAGCTCCGCGAGGGCATCCCGAGGCTCAGCGCTCTCGTCGCGGCCTGACGACCGGCCCTCCGCGGGCAGCCCCAGCGTTGTCGAACCTCGCGAGGAGGTGGGTGCCTGGCAACGGGAGACCGGCATGCATGGTCGGAGGTCGCTCGGAAACCGTTATGAACAAACGCCTCTCTGAGGCGTGTCAGACGGATGTCAGATCTCCACGAACTCTCAGGCGACTTCGGAATTGCCCGCGCGTACGAGATCGCAAAGATGAACTTCATCTCGCTCCAGCTCAGGGATTCGATCTCGGCCGCTCAGCTTGGCATCCGTGGTTCGGCGACCTCTGCCTCGCCTGGTGCCGATACCTATGGCGGTCGATACGGGCTGAGGAAAGCCGCAGCGGTCGAGACGTCGCTCCGTGAGGGGCTCGGGCGAGTCAGCCGATGGTTCTGGTGCAACCGTGTCCCCCGAACCATGTGCGCGGCGAAAGGCCGCGATTAGCAGGGGCGTTCGAGTCCTGGCTGGTCTCTCGAGCTGCCTCGCTCGCGTTTTCGGAGGACGGATTCGAGGAGTGCGGGCGAGTCCGGGAGCACATGCACGAGCGCGGGGTTCTCACCGACGAGGAGTTGCAGGCAGCCAGGACTCGATGGCTCGGCTAGAGCTTCCCGCTCACCCGACCCAGTCGTAGGAGGGCGCGTCGTTGTAGCCACCCGCATCCCGGATCGTGCTCGGCTCGTAGTAGATCTCCGCGTCCCCGAGTCCGGACGGGCGTTCGAGCAGCGCCGAGGCTGCCAGCGCGAGGGCGATCGCGCGGTCGTCGTGCCCGTCGGCGTCGTGATCGAGGCGAACGACGCCGGGACTGCTCTCGCGCAGCCGGACGTTCCGCAGCTCGTCCAGCAGCTCCTCATCGTCGGGGATCGCGAGCTGGTGGTTCTTCAGGAGCAGGTGCAGCGTCGATGCGAGCCGCCCGACGCTCGACGCGCTGAAGGTGAACTCCTCGACGCGCACACCGCGGCTGCGCAACCTCTGCGCCGATCCGACGCTCTGCCAGGGATCGGCCCTCACGGTCGCGCTGCGGTACGCGAATGCCGCCTCCACAAGCCACGCCTCGACCTCGGAGAGCTGCACCGGGTTCGCGCCCGTTCCCGCCCAGACCTCCATCCTGTCGAGCACGATCTTCGTCCCGACCAGCGCGCCGTCGAGGTTCACCGAGCGCTCCGCGTGGCAGACGGCGGCGACCGTGCGGTCGCGCTTCAGACCGACGTCCAGGCCGACGACGTACCGCACTCCGACCTCAGGCGCGACCGGGCCATCGAGCGTGACGCACGCGAGCAGGTCGTCTTCGCTCGTGAGCCGATCTTCGGATGAGACCCAGCGGTTCTCGAAGAGACGCTGGTACGACGACTCCATCAGGCGGCGGCGCTGCTCGGCGAGCCGCTCGGCGTCCATCCACGGCGCTGGACCTGCGACCTCATTCACTCGCCACAGAGCATCTTGGAGCGCGTGGTCGAGCACTTTCCGCGACCAGTGAGCCGGATCGCCCGCGGTTGTCAAGCAGACCAGCCTCCCGGACGTCTTCGCGATCGCAGTGCTTGCCGCTTCCCACAGTCGTCGCGCCGACGGGGTCGCTCCCCACTGCGCCAGCTCGTCCACGATCAGGAACGCCGGGCGAAGTCCCCACGCGCCTGGAGCGTCGGCCGCGATCACTTCGAGCAGCGATCCGCTCCGGGTCGCCGCCACCCGGTACGCCTGAACATCGAGTGCGCCCCGAAGCTCGGGCGTGCGGGTCGCGTAGCCCTGAATGCTGTCGATGAGCAGCCTGCCCTGATCACGATCGGCGGCCAGCCCGTACAGCCGCGATCCGGGCGGGAGCTGCGCGAGCATGGAGGCGATCGCCATCGCCGCGAGGTCGCTCGTCTTCGCGCCGCCGCGGGCACGGGTCAAGAAGCTGTACGGCGTCTCGCTCTCCGCGTCGAGAACGGCCTCCGCGTCGGCCCACTGGAAGTCGGCGGCGGCCTCGCCCCAGCGCCGCCCGTCTTCGAGCACGAGGCCGCTCAGCACATCGAGCGCCGTATCGAGTGTCGTGCTCACTGCACTGAGTGCAGGCGGCGCTCGGCAGCCTCAAGCCGCAAGCGACGGCCTTCGCCTTCGAGTGCCGGGAGCGGCGACACGTCGCGCGCGTGCAGGTGCTCGCGCAGTCGCTGGAGTGCGAGCCGCGAGCTGTTGATGGCGGTGAAGTAGACCTTCGTGGCGGCCACCGGCTCGCCAGTGGGATCGAGGAACCCGTTCCGCTCGAAATGCCTGTCCATCAGGTCGACCTTCGCCTGGCTGCGCGCCCAGTTGTCGAGGAGCGCCTTACCAATCCCGTCGAGGTCGGCAGAACTGAGGCCGATCTGACGCAAAAGGCGGCGCTTCTGCGTTCGGGCTACCGGCCTGATGCCGGCCTCACTTTGTGCTCCGGTGGTGACGGCGTTAGCGTTGCCCGGTCGGGCATTTCGAGATTTCGGCATCTGATGGTGGTATCGCGAGTGCGTCGTTTCAATCGACGCGTGCGACGGTTCAATCGACGCAGTCGTGTCTACGCTGCCGGGTGCTCGTGTCCCTTCCGCGCCGTAACCGTCCCGCCGCTACGGCCGCCGAGTCCCCTGCCGAGTCGGCGGACTTCCCGCCGTGGGCGCAGTCGTCCGTGATGCAGTTCCTCGGGCCGTTCGTCCGTGGAGAGGGCTACGAGGTCACCGATGCCATGGGGAATCGGCGGCGGACCTTCGTGCAGGAGTTGGAGCGGAACCTGCATCTGACACTCAACTGGCGGCATGGCGAGCGGAGCGCTGCGAAGAGCCTCCTGGACCAGTGCGCCGCCAACCCCTCGCTGCTCGTGGACGTCGTCGACTACGCGCTGCGAAACATCCTTCTCGGTTCGTACCACCAGAACAGCGCGACCATTGCTGATGACCTGGAGCGCGCCCTCCTGGAATCCGGGGCGGCGTGGCGGGTGGGCCGGATCGAAGGAACTCCGAACTACCGCCTGGAACGCCGCACCGATCCTGCCGCTTCGGCCGCGCTTGCACGCCTCACCGACGAAGAGACCCGGGAGGGTGCGCACCTCTCAGCGGCCTGGGACGCGGCGTACGGCCGCAACCCCAATCCGACGACGGCGTACAGCGAAGCCATCAAGGCGGTCGAGGAGAGCGCCATCCCCATCGTGCTGCCCAACGACCCGAAGGCGACTCTCGGCAAGGTGATTGCCGCGCTTCGCGATGCACCCGGGAAGTGGGACTGCATCTTCGACCGCGACTCCAGGGTGTCGACGGGCGCGACCGTCACACCTGTCGACGTCGTCGTCGCCATGCTCGACCTGCTGTGGACGAACCAGACCGACCGGCACGCGCCGATCGAGCCGATCTCGCAAGCGCAGGCGGAGTCGGCGGTTCAGCTCGCCCTCGCGCTGGTCGGGATCTTCCGCAGTGAGGCGATCTCCAGGCAGTAGCCCTCCCGTCCCAGCTCAGAGCCTCGCGACCTCGCGCTCGGTCTCCCGCTGCTTCCGGCGAGCTTCCTGCGCGAGGCAGTGATCTACGTCTCGTCCGGCACCGAGAGGAGCGGCACGTGTGCGTGGAAGTGGACGTAGCCGTTGACGCTGCCGAGGAGCCCTTCCTGCGTTCGCCCGCGACCACGGGAGCCGAGGACGATCAAGTCGTAGCCGCCTCGCTTGAGTTCCTTCACGATCTCGGGGCCGGGATGCCCCCTGCCCTGCACCGTGTGTGCGTCCAGCTCGTCGGGGACGGTGCGCACTGCGTCGGCGAGCTGTCCCTGAGCCCACTTGTCGAGCTCCTCCCCCATAGCGTCCGGCATCACGCCAGCGAGCATGATGAAGCTCGCAGCCGGAGGTGCGACCGTCATCAAGGTCAGTCGTGCTCGGTCTGCTCGAGCGAGTTCAATTGCATACTCGAGCGCACGCTGCGAGGAGGGTGAGCCGTCGATGCCGACGAGGATGTTTAGGAACAAGTCGCCACTCCGACCACAATTCATAGCGCGACGACGGCATACGTGCGGCGACTGTCCCGAGATGGCGGCGAGGTTGCGAATCGAGGAACGTGAGCTTCACGCGGGTGGGCGAGACTAGCCAAGAGCGCGGTCAGGCGGCCACCGATGCCCGGAGAGCCGGGAACGGAGAACGGTGGGTCGAGCGAGAGATTAAGGTCGCGTCGTGTTCACCGACCAGCTCGGGCGTGCAGTTCGACGAGCCGACGGGACGAGGATCGGAAAGGTCGACGACCTGATCGTCGTGCTCGGCAAGACGGATGCGCAAGTTGTTGGGCTACGGGTTCGAGTCGGACGCCGGAGTCGTCGTCGGGTGCCGTGGTCGGCCGTCGCTTCGGTCTCTGAAGAGGTCGTGATCACGGCCGATCCGATCGAAGACGAGCTTTCCGGCAACGAGCTCCTGCTGGCTCGCGACGTCCTTGACACCCAGATCTTCGAGCTTGGCGGGCGGCGGCTGACGCGGGTCGCGGACATCGAGCTCGTGTGGCGGGATCGCGAGCTTCGAGTGGTGGGAGTCGACATCGGGGCCGCGCCCTTGCTGCGTCGCCTTGGTCTGGGTGTGTTCGCGCGGCACGCGGCTTCCAAGGTCATCCCCTGGAACGAGTTCCACCTCACATCGGTGCGTGGACACACGGTTCAGCTCGACGCTCCCACCTCACGCGTCTACACGCTGACCGACGAGGAGCTTGCAGAGCTCGGTGCACGGCTCCCGCCCCACGCAAGATCACGGCTCTACGCTCGGATCCGACCGCATGCGGCGGCCAGAGCACGAGAGCTCGAGGCCAGCGTTCCGGAGAGCCATCCGCGCCACCGCTTCGGGCGCGTCCTTCGATTCCGTCGCCATGCTCCGTCGTAGCTCGCTGCTCGTACTCTTCGCCGTGGTCGGACCCGGGCTCTTAGCCGGGCTCTCGGACGACGACGCACCCGGCATCACCACGTACTCGATCCTCGGCGCCGACTACGGCTACGAGCTTCTGTGGGTCCTCAACCTCGCAACGCTCGCGCTCATCCTCTTCCACGAGCTCGGTGCGCGCATGGGCGTCGTCACCGGACAGGGGCTGACCGGTCTCATGCGTGAGCGATACGGAGTTCGCCTCGCGGCACTCGGAGTGCTCGCGCTTCTGGTCGCGAACATCGGCACGACCTGCGCCGAGTTCGCCGGTGTGGCAGCGAGCCTGGATCTCGCCGGGGTGAGCCGCTACGCCTCCGTCCCCGTGGCTGCCGTCGGCATCTCGGCGCTCGTCCTACTCGGGTCGTTCCATCGGGTGGAGCACGTCTTTCTGCTCATGTCGACGCTCCTTGCGACCTACGTCGTCGCGGCGTTCGTGACTGGACCGGATTGGGGAGCCGCTGCAAAGGGGCTCGTCGTGCCGAGCGTGCCTGCGACACAAGCTGGTCTCCTCGCCATCACCGCGACCGTCGGAACGACCTTGGCCCCTTGGGGGCTCGCCTTCATCCAGTCCTACGCCGCGGACAAGAAGCTCGCTGTCACAGATCTGCGCTACGAGCGGATCGATGTCGTCACTGGTGCGCTAATGACCGGAGTCATCGGGTTCTTCGTCGTCGTCACCTGCGCGGACACGCTCTACAAGAACGGGACGTCGATCAACGATGCGACGGATGCCGCCAGTGCCCTCGAACCGCTCGCCGGACGATTTGCCTCGGTCCTTTTCGGCGCGGGCCTTCTCGGGGCCTCCGTCCTCGCGGCCTCGATCTTGCCTCTCGCGACCGCGTACTCGGTCAGTGAGGTCCTCGGGCAGGAGGCCGCACTCGACGACCCGATCCACGAAGCTCCCGTCTTCTATGGGACATTCGCGGTCGTTATCGCTGTCGCCAGCGCGATCGTGCTAATCCCTGGGGCGCCGCTCGTTCCGATCCTGTACCTCTCCCAGGCGCTGAATGCGATCCTGCTCCTACCCATCCTCGTCTTCGCCGTGGGAATCAGCCGCGACCGGACGCTGATGGGCGAGCACGCGAACGATCGTGTCGGGACGGTTCTTGCCGTGCTTGCGATTGTGCTCCTTGCGCTTTGCGTCGGCGCGCTCGCGGTGCTTTCCGTCCTGTGAGTTGCAATCACGAGGACAGAGCTTGCGAGTCCGTCCGGTCGTCGTGCGCGTGTCGCCGAACGGAAGTGAGTTTCTACGCAAATACAGTAGAGGCGGTCGGAGCGCGCCTGGGGGAACTGCGCCGCGACGAGCTGCAAGAAATGCACTGTCGCTCACCAGCTGTGCTCGCGATGACCACGTTCTAGCCGCCAGTCGTGCCGTTCCTCGCGAGGCGTCATAGGATGGACGCCGAAGCGAGATCCATATATCCGCAAGTCGTCGCCGGGAGGTCGAGCTATGAATGACGAGCGCGACGCATGATCAGGCGCTTCGCGTGCGTCCGAGCGAACCAGCTGAGGAAGCTTTGAGGCGGCTAGCACTTGTTACGGGCGCGTCGTCCGGGATTGGGGAGGCATATGCCGAACGGTTAGCGGGGGACGGATGGGACCTCGTTGTCGTCGCGCGGCGGGCTGACCGACTCGATGCGCTCGCTCGCAGGCTCGCTGACGACCACGACATTCGTGCACGAGCGATCGCCGCCGACCTCGCGGACGAAGCTCAGCTCAACAGGCTCATCGCCGAGATCGCAGACATCGAGGTTGGCCTCCTCGTTAACAACGCGGCGCTATCTCACTACATGCCACTCGCTGACCTTCCGCTCGAAACGGCGCAATCGCTCGTGCACCTGAACGTCCTTGCCCCAGTTCTCGTGACTCGATCGGTCGTACCAGGGATGGTCGCGAGAGGAGAGGGTGCGATCGTCAATGTCGCCTCGTTGCTCGCCTTCAGCGGCGATTGGGACAACCCGCATCTTCCACGTCGTGCGGTCTATGCAGCAAGCAAGTCGTTCCTCCTGACCTTCACGCAGGTGCTGGCCAGCGAACTTCGCGGTACCGGAGTTCGGGTTCAAGTCCTCTGTCCTGGAGTCGTTCGTACGGAGTTTCACTCCCGCCAGGGAATCGATCTCAGCGCAATCCCGCGAATGGAGCCTGCAGACGTGGTCACCGCGAGCCTGTACGACCTCGAACGAGGCGTCGTCGTATCGATTCCGGGTGCGAGCGACGAGTCGGCTCTCCGGGAGGTCATGACTGCCCAGGGTGAACTGCAGAGCATGACCCGAGTGGTTGAGCTGCCGGATCGCTACGCGGACGCTGGCAGACAATGAGGCTCCCGGACAGCGCGCTGAGGCTGTTCGAGCTCGGATCTTTGGCGCACCTCGTCACGTTGAATTCCGACGGTTCACCACAGGTGTCGTGCGTCTGGGTAGGACTGGACGACGACGAGATCGTCTCGGGTCACCTCGCGGCAGACCAGCGCAAGCTGAAGAACGTCATGCGTGATCCCCGGGTCGCGCTCTCGATCGAGGGCACGGAGATCCACCCGCCCGGGCTGAAGGAATACCTCGTCGTTCACGGACGCGCGCGGCTCGTTGAGGGCGGCGCGGCCGAGCTGCTGCAGCATCTCGCCTACGTGTACCTCGGCCCTGACGTGAAGTTCCCGCCGATGGACAATCCTCCGCCCGGCAACGTCATGCACATCACGGTCGACCGCATCGGTGGCGTAGGCCCGTGGGTCGAGCAATGAGGACGGCCCGGTCATGATCGCGCTCGGGGCGGCGACGATGGTGCTCGGTTCGAAGAAAGGAAAAAGCTACGGCTCGCCGTCGACGCTAACAGCGAGGCGGTCGGACTCGTCCGAGTCGAAGCCGATCGAGGCCGTTGGCGCCGCCGTCGCCGCGTTCGTGGGCCTCACGGAGAGCGGCCACTCCGACACGCCTTGATCTCTGTAGCCAGACTCAGTCACGCACACCTGATGCACCCATCCGTGCCGTTATTCATACGACCCCCGACGGCACAATGCAGACCTCCCCGTGACGATCCTTGACCGGTCGCTCGATTGAGTCCAGACTGAAATCTGCACGACTGCGGTGAAGGAGGGGGAGATGAAGGAAATGACGCGCCGTCGTTTCCTGCGCTACGGGGTCGGTGCTGGCACCGTGCTGGTGCTGCCGTGGACGGCAGGAACCCCGCGTGCAAGCGCGGCGCCGGGCGGCAAGTTGACGAAGTATCTGGAGCCGGTGCCGCTGCCAGGCGCCGGAGTCGTGGTCGCAACTCCGAGCGCCGCCAACCAGTATTCCTTCACCCAGACCGAGATCGCGCGGAAGCTGCATCCAGAGCTACCGCCGACTCAGCTATGGGCCTACGACGACGGCTCCGGTCTCATAGGGCAATCGGGCTCGTTCGGCATGGCCGTGGTCGCCCAGAGCGGCACCCCGCTCGACATCGACTTCACACACGATCTGCCGGAGATCTATCCAGACTGGATTCCAGTCGACACGCGGCTGACCCCCCTCGGAGATCAGGTGCGGCTGATGACCCACCTGCACGGCGGCTTCGTCGCGGGCGCGAGCGACGGCAACCCGGCAGTGACCCCGAACGGCTTCGGCCCCGGTGATACGCAGTCCGTCCACTACACGAACCAGAAGCCGCAGATGCCAGCCTCGCTGCTCTGGTTCCACGACCACGGACTTGGTGCCACTCGGCTGAACGTGTTCGCAGGGCTCGCCGCCGCCTACATCGTCCGCGACGAGCACGACACCGGTGGTGAGCCGAATCCAATCGGCATCCCGGGCGGCGCCTACGAGATCCCGCTCGTCGTCCAGGACCGCCAGTTCAACCCAGACGGGACCTTCCTGTATCCGACCAGCGGCATCCCGGGAGCCACCTGGATCGGCGAGTACTTCGGCGACGTCATGCTCGTCAACGGCAAGGTGTGGCCGTTCCTGAACGTCGAGCCGCGCATGTACCGGTTCCGCATCCTGAACGGTTGCAACGCGCGCATTCTCAACCTCGACATCGGCGGTCCGAGCTTCTGGCAGATCGGCGCCGAGGGCGGCATGTGGGATCAGCCGGTGCCGGTGAAGGAGCTGGTGCTCGCTCCTGCCGAACGCGCGGACGTCTTGGTCGACTTCAGCAGGTTCCCGGGCGCTCGACTGGTGCTGAAGAACCACAATCCCCGGAAGCCCGTCGCGACCCCCGCCCCTTCGCTCGAGCAGGTCATGCAGATCCGCGTCGGAACGTCGGTCAGCCAGCCAGGCCCGCGCTCGATCCCGTCGAGCCTGCCGGGGCGCAAGGCCGACCTACCCGATCCGGTCCGTACGCGCTACATCACGTTGAACGAGATCGACGTGGACGAGCCGACCTGGTTCTTGAATCTCGACGGCGTCCACTTCGACGAGGGGCCGGTGACGGAGACGCCGAAGGTCGGCGCGATCGAGGACTGGGTGTACGTCAACCTGACCGCGGACACCCACCCAATGCACATGCACTTGGTCACCTTCCAGGTGATAGGCCGCACGCCCTTCGACGTGCAGGGCTACGAGGAAGCCAACGAGGGTCTGCACGGCGTTCCCGGCGGGATCGACCCGAGCCCGTACGCGACCGGGCCGATGGAACCGCCCGACCCCACCGAACGCGGCTTCAAGGACACCGTCAAAGTGAACCCCGGCTACTTCACCACCATCCGGACGAAGTTCGAGCTCCCGCAGGGCGTGAGTGCGCCGCAGACATACGTCCACCACTGCCACATCGTCGAGCACGAAGACAACGACATGATGCGGCCGTTCACGGTTACGCCTTAGGACGAGCCAGCCGCCCCGAAGCGTTCCGACTGCAGGCAGAGGAGAGGCGACCGGCCTCAACGCTGTCGGCAACCATCAAGGGACATTCCTGCACCTCGCGCATCTGAAAGTGCTGTGGCGGGAAGGCGCTCCCGGTTTGCATGCCCATGCGCTCTGCTGCGGCAGCGTCTCTAGCTCTCGTCGCGAAGGTCGGAGCGCTCCGACAGGCCCCGACTCTTTCCCGGGGCATCATCCCGGCATTGATCGTCTACGCCATCGTCGACGACGGAGGCGGGCGGCCTCGACCGAGGCGTCATGCTGATCTCGCATGCACCGGACCGGTACCGCACGCTGATCGCGACCGACGCCTACACGGGGATGCGCATTCAGGAACTCCTGGCTGTTCAGTGGAGGCACGTGGACTTCGATATGGGCGTGATCCACGTCCGCGGCCAACTCACGCGTGGCTCTCGGACGAAGCCGCCGCGCGTCGAGAAGCTGAAGACTCGCGCCGGCGCCCGAGACATCGTCCTTCTCCCGATGCTGGCCGACGGACTGCGTAAGCACCGGCAAGAGGCGTTCTCAGCGGGACGTGCCGGGCCCGATAACTATGTCTTCGAGACGTCCGAGGGAACGCCGTTCAACTATCGCAACGTCGCAACCCGAGGCCTCGACAAGGCCGCGAGCGGGGCCGGTTTGAATCGCTCTGGATTGCCCAGACTCAGCTTTCACGACCTGCGGCACACCTACGGAAGCCATCTCGTGCGGCAGGGACTCGATCCTGTACGCGTCGCGCGCCAGATGGGTCATGCCCGCCCATCAATCACCCTCGACATCTACGCGCACGAGTTCGAAGAGGCGCGGGGCACGGACGACATCGCGGCTCGGCTAACTGCCGCGTTTGGTGTGTAGTCCGCCATCTGACCAAATCTGACCAACAGCGCGGAGAGCGTCGTGTCTCAGTCCTTCGATTCGGTGAAGAACGGCGTGGTTGAGCCATGGAGCGTATCGGGATCGAACCGAT
>CAVZNF010000010.1:0-11148 GCA_963776565.1 uncultured Gaiellaceae bacterium | reverse complement strand
AACGAATCGGCGCTATCCGACCGGCTCGGGCGCTGCGGTCGGTGCGCGCCGCGTGAGGATCGCGAGCGCCGGGACGACGACCGCGAGCGTCGCGCCGACGGCGATCGCGACGACACCCCACTCCGAGTACGCAAGGCCGCCGAGAAGAGCAAGCGCAGCGGCCGTCAGGCCCGCGACGAGATCGGTGAAGCCGACGAGGCGACCGCGCTCGACCGGCGTCGCGTAGGTCACGAGCTCCGCGGTGGCCGAGATGTACGAGAGGTTCCAGCCGAGCCCGAGCAGGAAGAGCGAGACGGACATCCAGGCAATCGACTCGGCGAAGGCGAGCATCACCGTCGACACGGCCATGATCGCGAGTCCCCAGAGAAGCGTGGGCCGCCGTCCAGCGCGATCCACGAGCGCTCCGATGACGAGTACGAGCGCGTACATGCCGACGATGTGCAGGCTGATGACGGTGAAGACGTCGGCCTGCGCGTGGTGATGGCCGACGACGATGTACCCAGTGAGGTTCATGACGCCGGCCATGACGGCGAAGCTCGCGATCGCGGCGATCACCGCGGACGGCACGCCGGGACGGCGCAGGATCTCTCGGAGAGGAGCCGCCGGAGCCGGCTCGGGAGCGCCGCTTGCCTGGTCCGCCGCCTGTAGCTCGAGCGCGATCGTCCGAGGATCGGGGCGGATGTTGAGGGCGATGATCAGCCCGACGAGCGCCATGGCGGAAGCAACGAACCAAGGGATGACGAGCGTGTCCAGCTCGAAATCCTTCCCGGCGAAGAGCGGCCGGAAGACGAGCGGACCGAGCGCCGCGCCGAAGAGCGCGCCGAAGAGCACGTAGGAGATCGCTCTCGCTTTCTTCTCCGGCGGGTACATGTCCGCCGCGGCGGTCCGTGCCAGGAGGACGCCGCCGTTCATCGCTCCGACGCCGATGAAGCCGAGGATCACGAGCGGCGCGTTGTCGGCGAGACAGCCGAGAGCCGTAAGCGCGCAGCCGACCGCTCCGATCACGAAGCCGCCGGCGATCACCGGGACGCGGCCGAGGCGATCCATCAGGCGTCCGGCGGGAAGTGCGGCGAGCGCGCCCGCCGTGAGGAAGATCGCAGGCCCGAGTCCGAGGATCGACTCGATGCCCGTGACGAGGACGAGCGTGATGGTCGCGACGGCGACCGCGAGCTGGATAACACCGGAGAGTGTCACGAGGCAGAGGGCGAGGAGGATCGTGTTACGCCTGATCTGCGACGGGTTCGTCACTGTCGCGCGAGCCTACCGCGCGAGGTCACGCCTGCCAGCGTGCGCCGGCCGGTCCGCTCACGCGCAGCCACGCTACGATTATCCGGACGTAACGGGGAGCTCGGGCAAGCCGGGCTGAGAGGGCGGACTAAAGCGCCGCCGACCCGCAGAACCTGATCTGGGTAATGCCAGCGGAGGAAGGCGTGTCTGAAGAGGTCGTGGTGGTGGTATCAGGCGGAGACCCGCCCGCCCCGGGCTCGGCACTCGCGGTTCCGCTCGGCGTGCCGGTCATCGCCGCCGACAAGGGCCTCGAACACGCGCTGGCGCTCGGCCTCGAGGTCGCGGTCGCCGTCGGGGACTTCGACTCGGCTTCGCGCCGAGGCGGTCGCGGTTGCCGAGGCAGCCGGCGTACGAATCGATCGTCACCCTGCCGAGAAGGACGCGACGGATCTCGAGCTCGCCCTCGACGCCGCGATGCGGATGAGCCCGCGACGAATCCTCGTCCTTGCGTCCCGAGGTGGGCGGCTCGACCACGAGCTCGCGACGCTCCTGCTGCTCGGGTCGAACCGCTACGCCGCCGCACAGATCGACGCGAGCATCGGCGAGGCGCACGTCCATGTCGTTCGCAACCGGCGCACGATTCGCGGGAAGCCGGGCGACCTCCTCACACTGCTCGCGGTCAACGGGCCGGCGGTGGGCGTGACGACCGAGGGTCTGGCCTACGCACTCCGCGGAGAGACGCTCGAGCCTGGCTCGAGTCGCGGAGTCTCGAACGTCTTCGAGTCCGAGGAAGCTCGCATCTCGGTCGACGACGGTGTCCTCCTCGCCATCAGACCGAGGGGTGCCCCTTGACACGGCCACTCCGCGAGGTCGCCGCGGCGCTCCTGATCGCCACGCTTCTCAGCGTCGCCGGCTGCGGCGGCAGCGACAAGCCGCCAACCGACGTCGTGCTCGTCACGCACGACGCGTTCGCGATCTCGCCGGCCGTGAAGAAGGCGTTCGAGGACGAGAGCGGCCTCGAGCTCAAGATCCTCAAGGCCGGCGACGCCGGCGAGGTCGTGACGCGAGCGCTGCTGACGGCAGGCAACCCAGAGGGCGACGTGCTCTTCGGCGTCGACAACAACCTGCTCCAGCGCGCTCTCGACGGCGACGTCTTCGAGGCGTACGAGCCGCCGGCGCTCGCGGAGGTCGACCCCGAGCTCACCCTCGACCCCGAGCATCGCGCGACTCCGATCGACCGCGGCGACGTGTGCCTCAACTACGACAAGACGTGGTTCTCGAGCCACGGGCTGGCGCCGCCCCGAACGCTCGCCGACCTGACGCTGCCGCGCTACCGCGGGCTTCTCGTCGTCCAGAATCCCGCGACGTCGACGCCGGGCCTCGCGTTCATGCTCGCGACAATCGCAAAGTTCGGCGAGGGCTGGCAGAGCTACTGGCGCAAGCTCCGCGCGAACGACGTGCTCGTGGTGGACGGCTGGGAGGACGCCTACTACGCGCGCTTCTCCGGCGCTGCGGGCAGCAAGGGCAAGCGGCCTGTGGTCGTCTCGTATGCATCGAGCCCGCCCGCCGAGGTGATCTTCCGCGATCCGAGACCGGCCGCTGCGCCCACCGGCGTCGTGGCGAGCACGTGCTTCCGGCAGATCGAGCTCGCCGGGGTGCTGCGGGGAGCGCGGAACCCGGACGGAGCTCGCAAGCTCGTCGATTTCATGCTCTCGAAGCGCTTCCAGGAGGACATCCCTCTGCAGATGTTCGTGTTCCCGGCTCGCCGTGATGCGACGCTGCCTCCGGAGTTCGAGCGGTTCGCCGTCGTGCCGAAACACCCCCTCGAACTCCCACCCGCCGAGATCGAGGCGAACCGCGAGCGCTGGGTCGACGAGTGGACGGACACCGTGGTTCGGTGAGCATCCGCGCCTGGCGGGCCATCGCCTATGGCGTTCCGCTCGCGTTCCTTTCGCTCTTCTTCCTCTATCCACTCGCGGCCATCGTCGAGCGCGGACTGCGCGGGGCGGGAGATTCCCCCGTCGACGTCCTCACCGATCCGCTGACGCGCGAGGTCGTGTGGTTCACCGTGTGGCAGGCGCTCGCGTCGACCGCGCTGACGATCCTCGTCGCGTTTCCCCCGGCCTACGTCCTCGGCCGTTACCGATTCCGCGGACGCAACCTGGTCGGCGCGCTCGTCGTCGTCCCGTTCGTGCTCCCGACGGTGGTCGTTGCGCTCGCTTTCGTGGCGATCCTCCCCGACGGCATCGAGCGCGGATGGGCGCCGATTCTCGATCGCGCACGCTTTCTTCAACGTCGCGGTCGTCGTCCGGATCGTCGGCACGTTCTGGGCCAGCCTCGACCGGCGGGTCACTGAGGCAGCGGCAACGCTTGGCGCGTCTCCGACCGCACGATTCCGGGAGATCACGCTGCCGCTGCTTGCTCCCGCTCTGGCAGCTGCGGCGGCAATCGTGTTTCTCTTCTCGTTCACGTCGTTCGGGATCGTTCTGATTCTCGGCGGCCCGCGCTACGCGACGATCGAGGCAGAGATCTACAACCAGGCTGTCCGTCTGTTCGATCTGCGCGCTGCGGCCGTGCTCTCGCTCGTGCAGCTCGCGTGCGTCGTCGCGGCGGTGACAGTGGCGACGCGGCTGGAGCGGAGACTCGTCTCGCCCGGACCAATTCGGTCGGAGCGCGAGACGCTTCGCCGGGTACGAACGACGCGCGACAGGCTGATCGTCGGGCTCAGCCTCGGCGGGCTCGCGCTCTTCCTCGGTCTGCCGCTCGCGGTGCTCGTCGAACGGTCGCTCGCAGCAGGCGACGGATACGGGCTCGACGCTTACCGCGCGCTCGGCCGACCGACCAGCGTGCTGCTCGTCGCGCCGTGGGAAGCTGTCGTGAACTCGATCGTCTACGCCGCCGCTGCGACCGTCATCGCCGTGATCGTCGGTGGTCTCGCCGCGTTCGCAGTAGCAGACACGCGCGGATCGCGGCTGCTCGACGGGCTCGTGCTGCTTCCCCTCGGTGTGTCGGCCGTGATGCTCGGACTCGGGTTCCTCATCGCCTTCGACACCGATCCGCTCGACTTCCGAGCCGCGCCGTGGATCGTGCCGGTCGCGCAAGCGCTCGTCGCGATCCCGTTCGTCGTGAGGATCGTGGCCCCGACCCTGCGATCGATCGATCTACACCAACGCGAGGCCGCAGCCCTGTTGGGAGCGTCGCCCGGGCGCGTGCGAAGGGAGATCGACCTGCCGATCGTCTCGCGCGGACTCGCCGTTGCTGCCGGCTTCGCGTTCGCGATCTCGCTCGGCGAGTTCGGCGCGACCGTGTTCCTCGCGCGTCCGGACCGTCCAACGCTGCCCGTAGCGATCTTTCGCTTCCTGGGACGGCCGGGCGAGCAGAACGTCGCGCAGGCTTATGCCCTCGCGGTCGTGCTCATGGCCGTGACGGTCGTCTCGGTGCTCGCGGTCGAACGGCTGCGCGCACGACGAGGCAGCTGGTTTTGACGATGCTCCGCGCGGAGGGGATCAGCGTCCGGTTCGACGGCGCGGCCGCGCTCGACGGGGCGTCGCTCGCTGTCGCTGACGGCGAGGTCGTCACCATCCTCGGCCCGAGCGGATCGGGCAAGACCACCCTGCTCAGGGTGATCGCCGGGCTGCAGACACCCGATGCGGGGCGAGTTCTGCTCGATGGGACGGATCTAGCAGGCGTGCCGCCCCACCGACGAGGCATCGGGCTCGTCTTCCAGGATCACGCGCTCTTCCCCCACCGCGACGTTTTCGGGAACGTCTCGTTCGGGCTGCGGATGCGGGGAGACTCGCCCGAGCTAGTCGCCGCTCGGACGGGTGAGCTCCTGGAGCTCGTCGGGCTCGCCGGATTCGACCGCCGCCCCGTCGGATCGCTGTCCGGCGGAGAGCAGCAGCGGGTGGCACTCGCGCGCGCCCTCGCGCCCGAGCCTCGGGTCCTCCTGCTGGACGAGCCGCTCGGATCGCTCGATCGCAGGCTCCGCGATCGGCTTCTCGACGACCTCGGCCGCATCTTCGAGGAGCTCGGATCGACCGCGATCTACGTCACGCACGACCAGACCGAGGCCTTCACGCTCGGCGATCGCGTTGGCGTGATGCGTTCGGGGCGAGTCGTGCAGGTCGCAACGCCGGACGAGCTGTGGGCGCACCCGCACGATGCCGACACCGCGCGTTTCCTCGGTCTCAGGAACGTCAAGGGCAATGCAGTGATCCGGCCGGAAGCCGTAAGCGTGCGACGAGCCGAGGGTGAGGGGAACGGCGTGGTCGAGCGAGTCACCCGGACAGGATCACTTGTCCGGCTCGTCGTTGGCCTCGACGACGAGCGTCGGCTCGAGGCTGCTGTCGCAGCGGTCGATCACCCGGAAGCTGGTGATCGGGTCGACGTCGACATCGACCCGCAGGGCATCGTTCACTTGTGACCGTCCGCCGTCGCGTCGTCGTTCGCGGGCTCGTGCAAGGAGTCTTCTTCCGCGACTCGATTCGGAGGCGAGCGTCGAGTACCGGTGTCAGCGGCTGGGTGCGCAACACCGGCGACGGCGCGGTCGAGGGAGTGTTCGAGGGAGAGCGGGGAGCCGTTGACGCGCTCGTAGCGTTCTGTCGGGAAGGCCCGCGTGGCGCGCACGTCGACCGGGTCGAGGTGTCTGACGAGACGGCCGAGGGCATCAGCGGCTTCTCAATCCGCTAGCGCTCCTCGGCGCAGATCAGCGCTCAGGCTTGCAGACGTTGTCGCCGGCGAGGAGCGAGTCGAAGAGCGAGTTGAAGGCCTTGTCGGCTTCGGGATCGTACGGGCCGAGGGCCGCACCCTCCCATTGGACGTCCGGCGTCACGCCGGGCCCCATCGCCGTCACGCGATGACGCTCCCCCACGCCGGACACGGTAGGCACGCTCGGGTACCCCGGTGGCGGACGGACGAGAGGCGCGAAGCTGTAGCAGAAGCCGCCGTTGCCGATGTGCGTCACCTTCGCACCATCGCGCTTCCAGCCGGGACCGTATGCGGAGTTGAAGGTATCGATGTACACGTACCGCGCGTTGCGGTCGCTTCGGCCACGGGTCGGGGTCTTGAACCCGTGGACGGGCTTTCCCTCGTAGAGAAGTCTCCCGAACAATCCCTGCAATGTCCCGTCGTACGTCCAGTTCCGCGAGACCTGGAGCTCCGCGAGCGGTTTCGACCAGTGCGAGAGGTGAAGCTCCCATGCCATTTGGCCGGGACGGAAAGGCGCGACCCCTCGAAGGGGCTGGATGCGCTGCCAGCTCTGAAGCGCCCAGTGCGTGCCGTCCGGCGTGGTGCAAGCGGCCACGCCATAGACGAGCGGCGGTCCGCTGTACGCTCGGCACACGTTCTTGAAACGTCGCCAGTAGTCGGACTTGCGGTACTTTCCCCAGCCACCGGTGTAGTCGAGCTTGAACTGTTGTTGCGGGACGTTCGGATCGGGTGCGATGGCATCGACGGCACCCCACGCGAGAACGTGCCTGACCTGTCGGTTCGCTCGGGTGTACGTCACCATGGCCTCCCCGTTCGCATTCACCGCGAGTCGGACATTCGTCACATCTCGTTCCAGCGTCTGGCTCGCGGACACCGGCGCAGCGGCTACGCCGGCCAGCGTTACCAGTAGAACGAGGATGTGCCACGGTCGTACGCCCCGCGGGGAACGGCGCAGGCGGCGCGACAGCGAACAGATTGACGCATCAGGCATAGAGACAGAATCGGCCGTCGCGAGCGCAGCAGCGACCCCCGCGAGGGGGTTCAGGCTACTCCCATTCGATCGTCGCCGGCGGTTTCGGACGAGATGTCGTAGACGACCCGGTTCACACCGGGGATCTCGTTGATGACGCGGTTCGAGATCGCCTCCAACACCTCATACGGGATCCGCGCCCAGTCCGCGGTCATCGCGTCCTCCGAGGTCACCGCGCGGATGACGATCGGATAGGCATAGGTGCGCTCGTCTCCTTGCACGCCCACAGAGCGGATCGCGGGAAGCACGGCGAAGCTCTGCCAGAGCTCGCGGTAGAGGTCGGCGCGCCGGATCTCCTCGAGCAGGATCGCGTCGGCCCGGCGGAGCACAGCAAGCCGCTCCTCGGTCACTTCGCCGATGATCCGGATCGCGAGCCCGGGGCCAGGGAACGGCTGGCGCCAGACCATCCGCTCCGGAAGGCCGAGTTCCTCGCCGACGCGGCGCACCTCGTCCTTGAAGAGGAGGCGCAGCGGCTCGACGAGCTTCATCTTCATGTCGGCCGGAAGTCCGCCGACGTTGTGGTGCGACTTGATGAGCGCGGCGACTCCGTCGTCGCCGCCGCCGGACTCGATCACGTCGGAGTAGAGCGTCCCCTGGACGAGGAAGCGCACGTCACCGAGACCGCGTGCCTCCTCCTCGAAGACGCGGATGAACTCCTCGCCGACGATCTTGCGTTTCTCCTCGGGGTCGGAGACGCCGGCGAGGCGAGTGAGGAAACGCTTCTGCGCCTGCACGTGGATGAGCGGGACGTGGAAGTGGCCGCCGAACGTCTCCACGACCTGCTCGGCCTCGTTCTCGCGCAGGAGGCCGTGGTCGACGAAGACGCAGGTGAGTTGGTCGCCGACCGCCTTGTGCACGAGGAGCGCAGCGACCGCGGAGTCGACTCCGCCGGAGAGCGCGCAGAGCACACGCTCTGAGCCGACGGCGGCGCGGATCCGCGCGACCTGCTCCTCGATGACCGCCGCGGGCGTCCACGTCGGCGGCGTGCCAGCAACCTCGTAGAGGAAGTTCTTAAGGATCTCCTGGCCGTGCGGCGTGTGCACGACCTCGGGATGGAACTGCACGCCGTAGAGGCGGCGCGCACGATCCTCGAACGCGGCGATCGGGGTCGACGGAGAGCTCGCTGTGACCTCGGCTCCCGCCGGAGGCGCCGTGACCGAGTCGCGATGGCTCATCCAGACGGTCTGCTCGGGCGGCAGGTGGTGGAAGAGCTCCGACTCGCCGGCCTCGAGCTCGGCCTTGCCGAACTCGGACGCTTCCGTACGCTCGACGATGCCGCCGAGATCGCGCGCCATGAGCTGCATGCCGTAGCAGATGCCGAGCGTCGGGATCCCGAGCGAGAAGATCTCCGTATCGAGGTCGGGCGCGCCGTCCGCGTACACGGAGGCAGGTCCGCCCGAGAGGATCAGCGCTGCGGGGTTGCGTGCCGCGACCTGCGCCGCAGTGAGCCGGTGCCCGACGAGCTCCGAGTAGACCCGCGCCTCGCGCACGCGCCGCGCGATCAGCTGGCTGTACTGCCCGCCGAGGTCGACGACGAGCACAGGGCGGTCTTCCGGCGTCGGCTCGGACGTCGGAAGCGGGACGACCTTCGCCATCAGCGCCGGTAGTTCGGAGCGTCCTTCGTGATGGTCACTCCGTGCGGGTGGCTCTCGAGCAGTCCCGCCGGAGTGATGCGCGTGAAGCGCGTGCGTGTCTTCATATCCTCGATCGTGGCCGCGCCGCAGTAGCCCATCGACTGGCGCAGCCCTCCGACGACCTGATGAACGATCGGAGAGAGCGGGCCTTTGTACGGGACACGTCCCTCAATCCCCTCGGGGATGAGCTTCTCGACGTCTTCGACATCGCCCTGGAAGTAGCGGTCCTTGGAGAACGAGCGCGCCTTCATCGCGCCGAGCGACCCCATGCCGCGGTACTCCTTGAAGCGCTCGCCCTGCGCGACGATCACCTCTCCAGGGGCCTCGTCTGTGCCGGCGAACATCGAGCCGAGCATGACGACGTCACCGCCCGCCGCGATCGCCTTTGCGATATCACCCGAGTTGCGGACCCCGCCGTCGGCGATGACCGGGATGCCCTGGCCGGCGAGCGCCTGCACCGCGTCGTATACGGCGGTCACCTGTGGCACCCCTACCCCTGCGACGACGCGGGTCGTGCAGATCGAGCCGGGACCTTGGCCAACCTTGACCGCGTCGGCTCCGGCGTCGGCGAGCGCAAGCGCACCGTCACCGGTCGAGATGTTCCCGGCGATGAGCTCGATGTCGTGCTCGGCTCGCAGCTTGCGAACGACGTCCAAGACGCCGTGCGAGTGACCGTGTGCGGTATCCACAACGAGCACGTCGACCTCTGCGTCGATAAGGGCGGCCGCACGCTCCATCGCGTCCGAGCCGACGCCTACCGCCGCGCCCACCCGCAGGCGTCCCTGGTCGTCCTTTGTGGCATCCGGGTACTTGATCCGCTTCGAGATGTCCTTCACCGTGATGAGACCCGTGAGGCGTCCCTCGTGGTCGACGACCGGAAGCTTCTCGATCTTGTTGCGATGGAGAATCGCCTCGGCCTCCGCGAGCGTCGTGCCGACCGGGGCAGTGACGAGGTCCCTGCTCGTCATCAGCGCGGAGACGGGCTGTGAGGTATCGGTCTCGAAGCGCAGGTCCCGGTTCGTGAGGATGCCGACGAGGACACCCTCGTCGTCGACGATCGGCACGCCTGAGATCCGGTAGCGCTCCATGAGCTCGAGGGCGTCGGCGACGAGGTCGCTCGCCCGAAGCGTCACGGGCTCGACGATCATCCCCGACTCGGAGCGCTTCACCTTGTCTACCTCCGCGACCTGATCGGCGATTGAGAGGTTGCGGTGGACGATGCCGAGACCCCCCTCCCGCGCCAGTGCGATCGCGAGGCGCGCCTCGGTCACGGTGTCCATCGCGGCTGAGATAACCGGGATGTTCAGCGAGATCGACGGTGTCAGCCGTGAAATCGTCGTGACGTCGTTCGGGAGGACGTGCGACTCGGCCGGAAGGAGGAGGACGTCGTCAAAGGTGAGCCCTTCCTTGCCGAACTTCCGCTCGAGCGCGATGAGGCGCTCGATCTCCTCCTGGCGGAACTCGGTCTCCATGGAGCGACGTTAGCAGCGCCCGGCGACGGCGATCAGCCTACTCCGACACCCGCGGCAGCCAGCCATTCGCGAAGTCTCGCCGCCGAAGCGACGTCACCCTTGCGCTCGGCTAACGCCAGCGCCTTCGACCCGTGCTCGCGGGCGACGTCGGCTCGGCCCACCAACGCGAAGAGTTCGGCGAGGTGGCCGTGGCCATAGACCTCGATCGCGTTCATTTCGATCCTCTCGAGCAGCCTGATCGCACGAGCCGCTGCCTCCTCGGCCTCGGACATCCTCCCCTCGCGGGCGAGCAGAAGCCCTTCGAGCAGGTCGAGATCGAGGAAGTTGGTGAGATCGTCGTCACCCGTGGTCGCACGCGCCTTCGCGCACCACTCACGCACTTCCTCGTAGCGTTCCTGCGCATACAGGATCGTTGTGAGCTGCAGAGCCGCAGTCGGGTAGAACGCTCGGTCGCCGATCGACTCGAGAGAAGCGATCCCTTCGCGAAGGACGCTCTCCGCGGCGGCGTCATCGCCGGCGAGCCACTCGACGTGGGCTTCGCCCATCGCGATCCCCCCGCCCGTCTGGATCATCCCCGCATCGAGATAGGCCTGGCGCGCCCCTCGCACGAGCTCGCGGCCCCGATCGAAGTCTCCCTTCATCGCGCAGAGTCGACCGATGACGCCGCGCTCCCATGCTTGCGCCAGCAGGCCGTAATCTCCGGCCCCGAGCGACTCAATTCCCTGGAGCGACTCGTCGACGGATTGCGGCACATAGACGTACGCCGCGATCAATCTGCTTCGGACGGTTATTGCCAAGCGCCTCCCCGAAGCACCAGCCGCGTCGAGGTGCTCGAGCGCTTGCTCGCAAGCCCTCTTGGTTTCCTGCGAGCGGAGCCCGAACCACGATTCCATGGACACGCTCCACCAGTACAGAGCCAACCCGTAGTCGTCCCCGATCGCCTCGAAGACCGCACGCGCCTCGGCGCGCCACGCATCACGCTGCTCACGTGGCTTGTCGTATCCGCCGACCAACGCCCAAGTCGCCATCTGCACCATCGTGCGAGCCCGCGTTCGCGGATCGTCCGAGGCCTGCGCCT